>NZ_JCACEU010000022.1:0-4448 GCF_059502505.1 Allosphingosinicella sp. | reverse complement strand
TCGGATCAGGAGTGCCGATCAACCTCTATCTCCCGCTTTAACAAACCACCGATAGGTGTTGGTCCATGGTGCTGCGCAAGGCGTCTCACGGCCGCACTTGGATGCATCCAAGTGCGGCATGGCAGGGCCAGCCATCAGATGCCGCGCTAGAACACGCCGAACCTGATGCTGCCCTTTCCGCGATCCATTGCGTGGTGCCAGGCAAGCCGTCAGCCTCGACAGCGGGTCATTAGTACCAGACGGGTAGGACATCTGTTTACGGCCAGAGGTCCGGACCTCTGGGCGAGTAATGGCGTGATGCTCCTGAGCCACTATGAGACAATAGGGCACCAGAACACGCCAAGGCAGTAATTACCCACCTCTCTTGCGCGGAAGTGGGTTGGCTGATTCGATCCTGGCATGCGGCGGGACGAGCTTGAGCACCTGAGCAAGGCAGAGCTGATCGAGTTGGTGCTGCGACTGCAGCGGCCGGAGAAAACCTCACGCACATCCTCCAAGCCGCCGTCCACGGACCGGAAGGAGAGGCGCGAGCGCGCCAAGCCTGGCGGCGCCAAGCCGGGCCACGAGGGCCACAGCCGACCGTTGAGCGACGATGTCTCCGAACGGGTGGCCCATCGCCCCGCCGTCTGCCCATGCTGCCGGATGGCGCTCGCGGCCGATCTGTCGGCCGAAGAAGCCGGGGTTTGGGAGCGCATCGAGCTACCCGTGGTCCGGCCGCAGGTAGTGCACCATCACCGCCTGGCGGTGCGCTGCCCCGGATGCGGCACGCGGGCCGTGGCCTCCGTGCCGGTTAGCGGCACGCCCTTCGGCCCGCGCCTGCACGCGGTGGCCACCTACCTGAAGACCTACCAGGCGCTCTCCTACGAGCGGCTGCAGGCCGCGCTCGCCGACCTGTTCGGGCTGCGCCTCAGCCAGGGCGGGCTGATGAACCTGCTCCGTCGCGCCCAAGGCCGGTTCCAGACCGGGCGCGAGGCGGCCGTCGCGGCGCTGCGCCGGGCCGCGGTGGTGGCCTCCGACGAGACCGGCGTACGGATCGAGGGCTGCACTGGCTATCACTGGGTGTTTCGCTGCCAGGACACCGTGGTGCACCAGGCCGCGCCGACGCGCGCCGCCTCCGTCGTGCATGCGATGATGGACGGGCATCGCCCCGCGGTCTGGCTCTCGGATCGCTACTCGGCACAGCAGGGCCACGGCTTGGCCCAGCAGACCTGCCTGGCGCACCTGGCCCGCGACGTGGCGTATGCGCTCGAGGCCAGCGACGACCCCATCCCTTTCCGGCTCAAGCTCTGGCTGAGCTCAGCTTTCGACCTGGCCGATGCCGCCACACGTCTGGCCGCCTCCACCCGGGCCGCCAAGCGGCGGGCGCTCGAACGCAGGCTGGACGCGATCCTGGCCGCCCCCAGCGGGTGTGAACTGACGCAGGCACTACAAGCGAAGCTGCGGCGAGCGCGCGACCAGCTCCTGACCTTTGTCGACTGGCCTGGCCAGGTCGGGGCAACGAACAACGCCTGCGAGCGCGACCTCCGCCCCGCCGTGATCCAGCGCAAGGTCACCAACGGTTATCGCGCGATGTGGGCCGCTCAGGGCGAGGCGGACGTGCGCACCGTGGTCGACACCGCCCGCCTCGCGCCGAACACCAGCGCCTTCGGCACTATCCTGACGACTGTCACAGCCTGACCGCTACGCCGCAGAAGCCAGAGGGGGTGGGTAATTACCCAAGGCACGCCTGCCAAGCATCCTCTCCGAAAGGAATGGATGCATCCAAGGCACAACGAACAACAAGTTGGACGCATCCAACCGACCAGACTTACACCGGCAGCGACTTATTGGATAGACGACGCTCGCGACGCCAAGGGGGACCAGGCGCCGTAGTAGGGGGTGACCAATGGGGCAGGTAGATTCCTTCCGGCACATCGCCGAGGTGCTGCGTTCAGCACAACGCGCCGCTATCGAATTGGAAAATGCTCCCGACCAGCGGAAGCGATTGCGGACCTTCTCACCACAGGAGGCAGCATCGCTCCTAGGCCTCACGCTAAAGGAGCTGCGCGCGGTCCAAGGGCTGCAGGGTCGCGTGGTCCGGGCAACAGGTCGGCTCAGCTTCGACGAAGTGCAAGCGGTGCGGCGCCTCCTCGCCGAGGATGGCCGGGGCGGCAGGCATAACGTCGGCCGGCGGCCCGGGTAAAGCGAGGCGCTCGCAGTCGTTGCCTTCACCAACTTCAAGGGCGGCTCCGCCAAGACAACCAGTAGCGTGCATTTCGCGCAGTACCTAGCGCTTGCCGGGTACCGGGTCCTCCTCATCGATCTCGACAGCCAGGGCAGCGCCACGGCGCAATTCGGGATCGACCCCTCGTCGGAGGTCGGACGGGCAAACAGCTTCGCCGCCTGGACCGCAGCGCGGAACGATGGGACCCCCGTGAGCGCCAACGCGCTCTGCCAGCGGACCTACTGGCCTAACATTGATCTCGTACCTGCCGGTGCCGTCTTGGCGGAAGCAGAGGAAAACCTCGCACGCCGCGCGACGGCCGGGCAGGCCGAAACAGTGTTGTATTTTGAGGAGTTGGCAAGTTTCACCAGCAGCCTCGGCGACGCCTACGACATCGCGGTCATTGATACTTGACCCGACGTGAACATGCTGATGACGGCCGCGCTCCATGCCGCGACGGGCATCGTGGTGCCGACCCGTGCCACCATGACCGACCTGGCCTCGACCGCCGAGTTTTTCGCACACCTCGCCAGCTACGTGTCCGACTTCCGGGCTGCCTTCGGACGGGAGCTCGACTTCGCCTTCTCCCGCATCCTCGTGACCGCCTACGACCCGACCGACCGCAGCCAGGACGCCCTCGTCGCCCTGCTGCGCGAGCGCTTTGGCGACACCGTGTTGCCTGGCGAGTTCCTGCATTCGCGCGTTATGGGCACGGCCGGCTTCGGCAAGAAAACGCTCTATAAGTACGAGCTATCAACAGACAGGACGGCTTACAACCGCGTTCTTGCCAGCGCGAATGCCGTCAACCGGGCGGTCGAGCAGGACGTTCTCCGCAGTTGGGGCAGGGCACCCGCTGCGCGCGCCGAGGAGACCCTGGTATGACGGCGCGTCCCTCGCGCTTCGGCTCCTTGGCCGAGGCTGTCAAGGAGCGGGCTGCGGCTGCCGCCGCATCGCCGGCCCCGGTGCAGGAGCAGCCGGTTCTACCTCAGCCGGTGCCGGGCGCCGGCCTCCACAAGCCTGCGGTTGCGCTCGGTGCGTTGGCCGAAGGGCTGCGCGAGCGCATCTCCCGGCTTGAGGCGGAGCTTGCCCAGACCAATGGTCGGAACGCGACGCTGGAGCGTTCCCTAGCAGAGGCACGGGCGGCGGCCGGCCGGGCTGGCGCGCCGCTGGACGAGTTCATCTTCCTTAATCCTCTCACAATCCGGGACACCCTACCGCGGGACCGCCTGCCTGGCGCCTTCGAAGGGACTGAGTTCGAGGCTCTGGTCGAGGATATTCGTGAAAACGGCCAGAATGACGCCATCACCGTCCGGCCTGCCCCGGATGGCGAGGGCTACGAGGTGGCTGCCGGCCGCCGCCGGCTGGAAGCCTGCCGCCGGCTGGGCCGCCAGGTCCTTGCGCGTGTACGGGCGCTGGACGAGCCAGCCATGCTCCGCGTCCAGTTCTCCGAGAATGAGCGGCGCGAGGACATCTCGGCACTCGAGCGCGGCCGCTGGTTCGCTGCCGTGAAGTCCAGGCTGGACCTGCCGTCCAAGGACATCGCGGCGCAGTTCGGCATCGACCCGTCCACCCTGAGCCTTTATCTCCGCCTTGCCCGGTTTCCTGCCGACATTGTTACACGCTTGCGGGAGCCACAAAGGTTGTCAGTTCTGCGTGCCCGCCGCGTGATGGAGGCGCTGGAGGTAGATCCGTCCGCGCTCGACCGGATCCTTGCCTCACTTGATGCCCATGCCCGCGCATCGTCTGGAGAGGGCGGGCCGGATCCCGAAGGTCAGATCGACGTCCTGCTCCGGACCGCCGAGGGGAGGGGAGGGGAGCAGGCTTCGTCCGGCACACGGGCGCCGGTGCCGGACCGCCGCCATGTGGTTCACAACGGACGCCGGGTCGGCACCTTGACCCGTAACGGCGGTCAGTGGGTGTTCCGCTTCGCCACCTCGCTCGAGGACAGCATCGTGCAGACTTTAGCGGAGCGAATCGGCGACCTAGTGGCGGAGGTCGAGGGGCAGACGGGCCGCCCTGGCGCCGGCCGGGACGCTGGCTAGCAACTGAAGGTTGCCAAATCTGCGGCGCGGATGCCACGCAGACTTGGCAACCTTGGTCCCAGCTGGCGCTGCGAGTTGGTCCGGCAAGCTCCTGTTGTGACGGGCGCTTCGGTCGGGACGGGGCAGCTTGCGCAGATTTGGCAACCTTAATCGCGGTAGGGACACCCATTACTGGGCGCCCCCCGCACAGATCCGGACGGGCC
>NZ_JCACEU010000021.1:0-5412 GCF_059502505.1 Allosphingosinicella sp. | reverse complement strand
CGACCATCAGGAACTGGTCGTAGGATGCCTTCTGAACCTCGATGAGGTTCGGCATTTCCGCGACTTCCCTGATTTTTCCGAAGAACTTGCGAATGCGCTTGCGGCCGATCAGTGTATTGGCCATCTGGACCTCATTCCTCATGCACAGCTGATCGAGGATCCCTGCTCTTTTTCAGGAGCCTCGATCAGCCGCCCGACGGGATGGAACCCGTCAGCGAATCTCAAAAAAGGCGGGCTGTTTCAGCCCTGTGCGCGCCGTCAGGAAGCCTGCAGGAAGCTTGACCTCTTTGACGACACAACGGCCCCAGGCGAATTTGCCTGGGACCGTGTGTTTTTGAACCCCGTTGATCGGGGGCAACCTTGCGGCCGAGGCCGCAAAATTACTTAAGCTCGACCTTGGCGCCGACCTTCTCGAGGGTCGCCTTGACCTTCTCGGCTTCGTCCTTGGACACGCCTTCCTTGACAGGCTTCGGCGCGCCTTCGACGAGGTCCTTGGCTTCCTTGAGGCCCAGGCCCGTGATGCCGCGGACTTCCTTGATGACCTCGATCTTCTTGTCGCCGACGGCGGCAAGAACGACCGTGAACTCGGTCTGCTCTTCAACAGGAGCGGCGGCAGCGCCAGCGCCAGGGGCAGCCGCGACGGCAACAGCCGCAGCGGCGGAAACGCCCCACTTCTCTTCCAGCATCTTCGAGAGCTCGGCGGCCTCGAGGACGGTCAGCGACGAAAGATCGTCAACAAGCTTGGCAAGATCAGCCATTTCTTAGTTCCTTAGGTTCGGTTCGAACGGTTCGATGATTGAGGTTACGGCCTCACGCCGCTTCGCCTGTCTTGGCATAGGCCCCGAAAACGCGGGCGAGCTTCGCCGCCGGCGCGTTGGCGAGCTGAGCGACCTTGGTAGCCGGAGCCTGGATGAGGCCGACCAGCTTGGCGCGCAGTTCGTCGAGGGACGGCAAGGTCGCAAGCGCCTTGACTCCGTCCACGTTCAGGGAGGTCGCGCCCATTGCGCCGCCAAGGATCACGAGCTTGTCGTTGGCCTTGGCGAAATCGACGGCGACCTTGGCCGCCGCGACCGGATCGCTCGAATAAGCGATCAGGGTCGGGCCTTTCATGAGGCCCGAGATGGACGCGACGTCCGTGCCTTCGAGAGCGATTTTGGCGAGGCTGTTTTTTGCGACCTTGACGGTGGCGCCGGCCTGCTTCATCTGCGCGCGCAGCTTCTGCATTTCGGCGACCTTCAGGCCAGCATAGTGGGCAACGACGACGACGCTCGTGTTGTTGAACACGTCGCCGAGCGTCGAGACGAGCTCGCGTTTTGCTGCTCTTTCCACTGGGCTCTCTCCGGTTGGCGGATAGGATTTCCGCCGGTTGCATCTGCCATTCAAGGCTCAGGCTTGCGCCCGAGGCACCTGAACGGCGCTCTCGCAAGCCCTGTCCCCCAAATCACGCCTTGGCGGCGCACCGGGTGAGATGGTTCGAACCGATACCCTTTGCCTGCGTTGACAGGCATCAAATTCGGCTTCCCCGTCTATGCAGGCCCTCTCGAATTATGCCGGCAAGCCGGCACCTGCAGTCTCGGACAGGACATAGCCGGAACGCGCCAAAAGTTGCCCTTTGGCTCGCCGGCTTGTCACCGCCCCGTCTCCAGGGCGGATTGGCAGCCAGAGGCCTGCTCGAAAGCGGTACCTCGGCCTATGTTGGAAACTCAACGCGTTCTATTAAGCCCTTTGGAGGCAAATGCCAAGAGGCTTTTGCAGGGCTTTTTGCGTATATTCGCGATACAATGTTGCAGATTGGGCCAGCCGAGCCCGATTTCGGCAGGGTCGGCCCAAAAGAGAAGCCCGGCGACGAGCGCCGGGCTTCGAGCTTGCGGCGGAAGCCGGATCAGGCGTTGAGGATCGAGGACGGATCGACCTTCACGCCCGGGCCCATGGTCGAGGAGACGGCGATGCGCTGGATGTAGGTGCCCTTGGCCCCCGTGGGCTTGGCCCGGGAGACCGCATCGGCGAAGGCCCGGATGTTCTCCACGAGCTTGCCCTCGTCGAAGGAGGCCTTGCCGATGCCGGCGTGGACGATGCCGGCCTTTTCGACGCGGAACTCCACCGCGCCGCCCTTGGCGGCCTCGATGGCGCCCTTGACGTCCATGGTGACCGTTCCGACCCTCGGGTTCGGCATTAGGCCACGCGGGCCCAGAACCTTACCGAGGCGGCCGACGATGGCCATCATGTCCGGGGTGGCGATGCACCGGTCGAACTCGATGGTGCCGCCGTTGACCGTCTCGAACAGGTCCTCGGCGCCCACGATGTCGGCGCCGGCCGCCCTGGCCTCGTCGGCCTTGGCGCCGCGGGCGAACACCGCCACCCGAACCGTGCGGCCGGAGCCGTTCGGCAGGTTGCAGACGCCGCGGACCATCTGGTCGGCGTGACGGGGATCGACGCCGAGATTCATGGAGATCTCGACGGTCTCGTCGAACTTCGCCTTGGCGCGTTCCTTGATCAGCCTCACCGCATCCTGGATCGGATAAAGCTTGGCGGCTTCGATGCCCTCGCGGGCGGCGCGGATGCGCTTGCCTTCTTTAGCCATCATGCCCTCCTTACGCCACTTCCATGCCCATCGAGCGCGCGGAGCCCTCGATCATGGCCATGGCGGATTCAACGGTATCGCAGTTCAGATCGACCATCTTCTTCTCGGCGATCTCGCGGATCTGGTCGCGGGTCACGCGGCCGACATTGCCGCCCTTGCCTGGCGTCTGCGAACCCTTGTCGATCTTCGCGGCCTTCTTGAGGAAGTACGAGACCGGGGGCTGCTTCATCTCGAAGGTGAAGGAACGGTCCTGATACGCGGTGATGATCACCGGGATCGGGGTGCCCTTCTCCATCTGCGCGGTCTTCGCGTTGAAGGCCTTGCAGAATTCCATGATGTTCAGGCCGCGCTGACCCAGCGCCGGGCCGATCGGCGGCGACGGGTTGGCTGCGCCTGCGGGCACTTGAAGCTTAACGTAGCCCGAGATTTTCTTTGCCATAGGACTGCTCCTAATGGACCACGCACCCGGGGCCAACCGGGCGGCATGGCAGTTGCAGATCGCGGTACGGCCTTTGAAGGCCCGGCTGGCGACCGGGCAGACCTCCCGCGGATGAAAGGCCCTCTCAGAGGACCTGAGAAGCGCCACCAATCAGGTGCCACTTCCCGCCGGTCAGACCTTTTCGACCTGACCGTATTCGAGTTCGACCGGCGTTGCGCGGCCGAAGATGGACACCGCCACCTTGAGGCGGGCCCGGGCGTGGTCGACTTCCTCGACGACGCCGTTGAACGAGGCGAAGGGACCGTCGGAGACGCGAACCTGCTCGCCGATCTCGAAGCTCACGGACGGCTTCGGGTGATCGACGCCCTCGGCCACCTGGCCCTTGATCCGCTCGGCCTCACGATCCGGAATCGGAACCGGCTTGGACTTGTCGGCACCCAGGAAGCCGGTCACCTTCGGGGTATTCTTGATGAGGTGGTAGACCTCGTCGGTAAGGTCGCACTTCACCAGGACATAGCCCGGGAAGAACTTGCGCTCGGTGTCGACCTTGCGGCCGCGGCGCACCTCTACGACCTTCTCGGTCGGGACCATGACCTCGTCGAACTTGTCCTCAAGGCCACGCTGGGCGGCCTGGTCCTTGATCGACTGGGCGACCTTGTTCTCGAAGTTGGAATAGGCGTGGACGATGTACCAACGCTTCGTCATTGCATCCACCCCTTAACCGCCAAGTCCAAGGATCACCGAGCGAACGCCCCAGCCGATCGCCTGATCGACGACCAAAAAGAAGATGCTGGCCAGCACAACCATTACGAACACCATGGCGGTGGTGATCATGGTCTCCTTGCGCGTCGGCCAGGTCACCTTCGCGGCTTCCGAGCGGACCTGCTGTATGAAATCGAACGGGTTCGTCTTCGCCATTTCCCTGCGTCCGTACCGCCTTGAGGGCGGCTGCGAACGTCCTCTGAGGGCATGCTCATGCCCAAATTGAAGGGGCGCGAGGCTGCTTTTTCAAGCCTCGCGCCACCTGTTCAAACCATCTGCGGGGCGCTCTTTAGAGCAAAATGCCCGCTTTGTCGACCGCTGGCAGGAGTGGAGGGACTCGAACCCCCAACCCCCGGTTTTGGAGACCGGTGCTCTAGCCGATTGAGCTACACTCCTCCGGCGGTCGACAGGTGGCGGTTTTCCGCCACCTGGAACCTTATCAATCGATGACGGCGGCGACGACGCCGGCGCCGACGGTGCGGCCGCCCTCGCGGATGGCAAAGCGCAGCTTCTCCTCCATGGCGATCGGCGCAATCAGCGTCACCTCCATGGTGATGTTGTCCCCCGGCATCACCATCTCGGTGCCCTCGGGCAGCGTCACCACCCCCGTCACGTCCGTGGTGCGGAAGTAGAACTGCGGGCGGTAGTTGGCGAAGAACGGGGTGTGACGTCCGCCCTCCTCCTTGGTGAGGATGTACGCCTCAGCCTTGAACTTCGTGTGCGGCTTGATCGAGCCCGGCTTGCACAGCACCTGGCCGCGCTCCACGTCCTCGCGCTTCGTGCCGCGCAGCAGCACGCCCACGTTGTCGCCCGCCTGGCCCTGGTCGAGCAGCTTGCGGAACATCTCAACGCCCGTCACCGTGGTCTTCTGCGTGGTGCGAAGACCCACGATCTCCACCTCCTCGCCCACCTTGATGATCCCGCGCTCGACCCGGCCCGTCACCACCGTGCCGCGGCCCGAGATCGAGAACACGTCCTCGATCGGCATCAGGAACGGCTGGTCGATGGGACGCTCCGGCTGCGGAATGTAGGCGTCCACCTCCGCCATCAGCTTGAGCACCGCCTCGCGGCCGATCTCAGGCTGCCGGTCCTCCAGGGCGCACAGGGCCGAGCCCTTCACGATCGGGATGTCGTCGCCGGGAAAGTCGTACTTGGACAGAAGCTCGCGAACCTCCAGCTCCACCAGGTCGAGCAGCTCGGAGTCGTCCACCATGTCGACCTTGTTCATGAACACCACCAGGGCGGGCACGCCCACCTGGCGGGCCAGCAGGATGTGCTCGCGGGTCTGGGGCATGGGGCCGTCGGCGGACGACACCACCAGGATGGCTCCATCCATCTGGGCGGCGCCCGTGATCATGTTCTTCACGTAGTCGGCGTGGCCGGGGCAGTCCACGTGGGCGTAGTGGCGGTTGGTGGTCTCGTACTCCACGTGGGCGGTCGAGATGGTGATGCCGCGCGCCTTCTCCTCCGGAGCCTTGTCGATCTGGTCGTAGGCCGTAAACGTCGCGCCCCCCGACTCCGCCAGAACCTTGGTGATCGCCGCCGTCAGAGACGTCTTGCCATGGTCCACATGACCAATCGTCCCAATGTTGCAGTGCGGCTTCGTCCGCGCAAACTTTTCCTTCGCCAT
>NZ_JCACEU010000020.1:0-259421 GCF_059502505.1 Allosphingosinicella sp. | reverse complement strand
GCGGACAAATCTCGAAGCGCACTTCAGCGGCGAATGTCTGCACTAGGTGGAAAGCCGACGTTCGCTCAGATGATCTCGAAGGCGATTTCTGCCTGAGTGTCGTTGCGCACGTCGTTGAATACGGCAGTCACGTCCGACACGAACTGGCGCAGCTCGGGCGAGAGACCCTGAGCGCCCTGGAGTTCAACCTTGAACGGTGGCTCGACCTGGTTGATGCCGCCATAGAGACTGTCCTCGAGCGCATCGAGGTTTCGTCCGTGCCAACCTGGCGCTCCAAGTTGCGGCAGTAGCTCCGAATAGAAATCCTCGGTCGAGCGCCAGCCGCTCGCATCGAGCCTGATCACTTTCATATGGGGCGAAGCTGACACGGCCGCGCGATGTCCGCAATGGGTGGAAACCAGACATTGGCGCACGCGATGCACCCTCCTATTCTGCCTTGATGACCTTTGAGGAATACGCCGCTGAGCTATCCAGGATCGATCCGGAGGGACCAAATCCGGATGTCGATTGGAAGAAGGTCACTCGCCTGTGGGTGCAGCTTGAGAAGAAGGCAGAGCGGCTCATTTCCTCCATTGCTCCCGGTGCGTTCTGCACGGCGCAGGAGTGGGACCAGAGGCTCGACTGCACGATCAAGCTCGCGGACGGCAGCGTGGTAGGGGAGATGGTTGGTCTGGACGAGGTATCTGAGCAGCGCCTCAGGGCGGCGGGAGACCGACTTCGGAAACGAGCCGAGGGTGACACCATCCCGCTCGTGAACGAGGTTCTGCCACCGGTAAGGATAGCTCCTCTCCCTGACGAGTGAACGTCCGCAATGGGTCGAAAGGGGAACCTTCGATCACATGCCCCCTCCACCTAAAGCAACGGCGGATGAGAACATCAAGAAGAGAGCGAGTACGGTACCCCCTATAATCGCACTCCGATACCTTCGGGATCTAAATGCAGTGCCGCTGGCGATCACGAGGCTCGCGATCAGCAGCAAGAAAATGAATGGTGGATCATCCTCAATGCCATACTTGCGGCCGGCCTGAGCAACGGTAATTTGATGCCATGTCAAAAAGATGGTGAGCGCAAGGTTCAAGGTTAGCAGAATGGCGGCGGCCGTTTGCTGAACTCTGCTCATTTCTCAGGTCTGCCGTCTGTGCTGTATGTCCGCAATGGGTCGAAAGCGGGTTATGTTGCTGAACGTCCGGAGGGGTGGAAATCGGATATTGGCGTATGTACGCCCTCTGCATGCAAGTTACCGCCGAAGAGACCTTCATTTCACCTTCAGGGCAGCGGCGGGCGCGCCTCTGTCGCCGCGACGATGGGCGGTTTCAGGTCGTCACGGAAAGGCTCTGTGAGCCGACCATGACTATGAAGCGTACTGGATAAATGACTACCCGCCGTCCGGACTGTTTGCTCGTCGCGATGACGCTCGCGTGCATTTGATGGGCATCCTTCCCAAGGCGACGGAGCTTCACAACATAGAGCCGTGCGAGTTTCAGCTTGAGGTGGGGCCGTATCCAGAGCCTGTGCAACGAACGACCGCTTAGGGTCGGGAGCAGACATAAGCCGCTGATGTCGGCAATGGGTGGAAAGCGGACACAGAGACTCCTCAGTCAATCATCGGTCGCAGCCGCCTCGTTCCCGATGAAACCAAATTCAAAGCCAGCTACGCGAGCGGCATTCATAAGGCAGCCCAGCACCTCCGCACCCTCCTCGAACGGCTCCAAGTTGCCCTGTGCCCAGTCTGGGCTGAGAGCGTGGAAGCCATATTCAGACTGAAAGGCCCCCTTGGCCCGAGCGCCGCAAAGTGCTTCTAGCTCCCGGGTGAAAACTCCGTCGTCTGTCACCCCGGCTTGGTATTTTGGGACTCGTTCAAGCAGGCCGCGCTTAGCTAGCCAAGCCTTAGCTTCTCGCAAGGAATGTGCGGATAGACGCGCATTCCTGGTGGCATCGTAACGCGGCTGAACAGCGGGTGGCAGTTCGAGATCGTAGTAGCTAGCGGCCTTATCGGCACAAGCGAGCTGTTCATCAGAAACCGATGTTGCCCCTGCCGCTGTCAGCACTTCAGATTGCAGCACTTCCTCATAACGGATCGTGACCTCTCCCAGACCACATCGCGAAATGCGTTCTGCCGCGACCTGAGGGGTGATCTGCTCGAAAAGCATCCCGGGCTCACTCGGCGAAGTAAGGCTCATGAGCACTCCAACGGAAATCATGTGCCAAGTCTCGCATCGTCCCCTGATGTCTGCAATGGGTCGGAAAAGCGACATTTGCCCATGCCCGCCGTTGCAAGGCAGGCCGGGGCTTAACGATGAGCCGGCAAGCTCCACGTATGCCGAAGGTGTTGAACCCTTGGTTCTCCGCTCTTGGCTCTCGCCCGCCGCACGGAGATGCGACAGGCGGTAGCGTCAAGCAGCGGAGTGCCGCTCGACTTGACAATGTCGCATGCAGAGACGCGGCCTTCAGCGCTAAATGTCAGTTGAAACTCTACGGTGCCTTCCGCGCGTTGAGAAAGGAGGGCTGCTGGGTAATCAGGCGGGAAGATCCAGCCAGCCTCAACAGCATCGTCGCTCGGACCGGCCAGCGCGATCGCAACTACGAGGCTCAGCATCACCTACTCCAATCGTTCTGCGATATCCTGAACCAGCAGCCTGACCTTGGCAATTTGGATATGTCGCAGAACCGTTCTGAGCCTCTGGAATGGGTGGAAACCGGACTTTCATCCGCATAGTCCAAGCTATGCCGTCCCATCGTCAACGCTACAGACACATCCTTACCACGGCTTTCGACCGCTACGGTGATGCATGGCTCTATTACTCAAACGCCTGGGCGGAAGGTGTGGAGGTTTCTTCCGAAGAGCGGGAAGCTTATCTCTCAGGACGCAGGGAAGAATGGTACGGGATAGTCGCTTCAAGGGACGCCACCGCGCCCCGACGACCCTACTGCGCCACCGTGAGGCGTCTGCTTCTGGCGACCATCAGGGGATATGATCCCTCAGAGCCAATTGAGTAACGGCAATTGAATGTCCGCAATGGGTCGAAAGCGGACGTTCGCACCTCCTTGCATTCGGATAAGGGCCAAGTCCTTTCGACAGAGCAGCCGACAAACCTGCCATATGAGGATCGCTAGGCGCCGCTAATCTCCAATCTTCGGCGCACCTCCTTCGAAAGCTATTCACCGGCGCAAGCCACTCGGAAGGCGCGCGATCAGCGCGCCGTGTAAGCACGAAGGAAGCGCCATTGCGTGTGGCGGAGGTGTATTTCGGATGTCGCTCATCTTTGCCGCTCGGGCCCAATCGGCCGGGGCCGACAAGCGAACGTTCAGCCAGCTGTGCCTGTTGGCTTTCGACGCGACGCGCGACACCTGTCGAAACGCATTCATCGACCGATTGCACCGCTCGCCGTTTGCGAGGTTCCCCGTGGTCCATCTGTATAGCATGCTCGGGGTATATCGACTTTGAATGAGCCTCGTCTGCCGTTGCAGCGTCGCTCGTTGAGCCGGGCTCAGGGATGCTCCTGGCGCTCCGGGGCCAGCGCGGCAGCGGCGCATCGCAGGGGGGAACTATGACACATGTGACTTTGACGCTCGCGCCTCTGCTATTATCAGCCGCATTGGCAACGCCTCCAGCTGCGGCCGCCGTACAGCAAGATGCGAAGGAACTACCGTTAGGTGCTTCACAGTGCGATGCTTGTCTCCTCGACGGGCTGCTCGAAATTCCTGTAACCATAGGCGAGGGGAAGTGGGCCGTGCCTGGCATCCTCACGGCGCCGAAGGGGAAGGGGCGCTATCCAGTAGCCGTGCTCGTGCACGGTTTCGGGCCGGGATCGATCGACGGCGACGTCGGGCCCAACAAGGTGATGCGGGAAACCTCGATCGGTCTCGCCCGGGAGGGGGTAGCGGCGCTTCGGTTCGCAAAGCGCACGACCACTCACCGCAAGCTCTTCAGCGCCGAGAAGCGACGGGCAACAATCGAAGAGGAGTGGATCGACGACGCGGTCGCAGCGGTGAGGCAGCTGAGGGGCATGTCTCTGGTCGACCCCGCGCGCATCTACATTGTCGGACACAGCGCCGGTGGCGGCATGGCGCCCAGGATCGCCTTGCTTTCCGGCGCGGCCGGTGCCGTCATCGTCAATGGCGCCACACGCGAGGCGGGCGACATGATCAAGGAGCAGATGGAGTATGTCGCCTCCCTATCCGAGAACCCGTCGCTCGAGGAGCGGGCACGGCAAGCGACAATGCTTCTCGAAGTCGAGCGTCTGAGACGGGACGAACCGGCGGACGATGAGGTCATCCTCAACCAGCCGATGTGGTTCTGGCGTTCAATGAGGAAGATCGACAGCCTGAAGGACATCAGCCTTTTGACGGGCCGCGGTGGGCGCGTCCTGATCGCCCAGGGCGCACGAGACTATTTGACGACGGAGGTCGATTGGAAGGGCTTTCAAAGCGCCTTGTCCGGCAATCCACACGTTCGAATGGAGCGCTTCCCGGCGCTCAATCACATGATGCAGGAAGGCACGGGCAGAATGACGCCGGCCGAGTATCAGTGGAAAAAGCCGGTGTCGACGGCCTGGACGGCAACGTTGGCCAAGTGGATCACTGGGACGCCCTGAGCGGCATCCCTCGACCACCGGCGACTGCGCGCCCTTTCCGGGAGCTCAACTTCGCCGAGGATTACCTCGAGGCGGACGTTCGTTCAGGCTGACACTCAGCGCCAGCTTCCCTTCCATTGCCCACGTTCATGGCCACGCGCTAATGCGATGAGCCTCTGTCACTGTTTCAATGTCGATGGGCCTGAGCGGCCGCGGACGGCTCGTCAGGTGGACGTGCACTGGCGCATCTCAGCGTGACGCAGTCATCGATCGAACTTCAGTCCATCGACCGCTGCCGCTCGTTCGTAGGCATCGGCGGGCGCCTCGGAATCGGCATCGCTGACGATCGCCCAATGCCCCTCGGGCTGCTTCATCAAAACCGTCATGAACTTACCATTTGTGACCGTGGGCGCGGCGTCTTTCCCAAGGGTGTAGGCAGTCCGGACATAACCGTGGTCCACATAGAGGTTTCCGAAGCGCTTACGCTCAACGATGCGGAAGCGGATGTCGACAGCGCCGCCCTTGTCTTTCACCTGCTGCTGGAAGCCCGTGAGCCCCTTCATCAGCGTCTTCCGGTCATGGATCGTAAGACCTGGGTTCCGCGAACTGTAGGTGGCGTTCGGCGCATACACCCTCTCAAGACCCGCCGGGTCGAGCGAGGCATAGGACGCGGTTAACCTTTCGTAGACTGCGTTCGCTTCTTTATCGCTGGCCTGGGCAGGCGACATCGCCGCCGCAATGATCAAGCCAAGCCCCCCTGATTGAGCCATTCTCATTCTCCGAGTTTTTGATTGGCGATCCACCAGCCGGTGAATACTCACTGCCGAGGGTCGCGACAGAGAAACTGCCGCAATTGACCTAGCTGTCGACTGCTCAAGCCTCGCAGCGGCGGCTGCCTGCTCGCCGGCGCATCGAGGCGCCGACGAGACCTAATCCGACAATCAGTGTGGCCCAGGTTGCTGGTTCGGGAACGGCGCTGATCACCTGCTGTGGATCGCCGATGGTGATGTCGTCGATACCGAAATTGTCGACCGCGCCAGCGGAGTTGCTCACGAACCGGACGCCGGTGAAGGGGTTTGTCCGGTCGGTCAAACCGAAGAAGAGCAGCGATCCGTTGTTGGCCTCGCGCGTGTGCGGCACGGTGATCGCTTCGAAGCTTCCAGCACGCAGCAACTCGATCGAGAGCTGTCCTGCGAAATCGCCGATATCCGTGCCGTAGAAGCCGATTGCAGCGATCGCCTGATCGAAATTGATTTGGAAGGATCCGTCGCTGCCAACGGCTAGGTAGCGCCCTCCGGAAGTTGGAAAGCGACCTGTCGCATTGGTGCCTGCGCCGAGGCTTACGCCATCGCGGGCGAATGTTCCCGTGATCGTTCCGGCCGACCCGGTAAAGGTGAGACTGGTGGGCGTTTTTGTGAGATCATCGAAGCTCACAGTGCTTGTGCCGCTGAGCTCCGCGAGAAATGCTGCGCGAGCCTCCAGCGGCGTGCCGGAAACGGCTGCGCGAGGACTGAGATTCTCCGCAAAGAAGATTTCGGCCGCGGAGGCGGGAGCGCCAAGCAGCGTCAACGCACAAGCAAAGGTGAAACCAACGAATTTCTTCGGCACCAATCCTCACTCCCAATATCATCAATCGTCATGGGATATTCGACTGCCAGCCGACAGCGTGAGGCTGGTGCCGACGGATGGACGAAATCGTCGACCAATGAAGGCCTCCCATTCAGGCCGAAGCGCGGGCGTGACGGCCACTGGAACGGAGCATCGCCTGAATGCGAGAGACATAGGTACGGCCGACCCGCACCTCATTCCCGCTCCTAAGCTCGATGCGAACATCGCCGTAGCCGACCTTGCGAATGGCGGCGATCGAGGATCGCCGGACAAGCGCCGAGCGGCGGACGCGCATGAATTCCGCGGGATCCAATCTGGTCTCAATCCCGCTGAGAGTCTCGCGCAGGAGAAAAGTGCTCTTCTTGGTATGCAGACGCACATAATCACGCTCGGCCTCGATCCACTCGATATCTACGACATGCACCGGTTCGAAGGCGCCTCGCCGCTCCCCCCAAAGCTGGGTCTCGAAACGCGGCGTGTCCGGAGCACCGCCTTCGTGACGCAGAGCAGCCAGCAGCTTCTGCAGGTCGCGTGCGCGCTCAGCTGAATCTGCGGCCCTGAGTGCCTCCCGTGCGCGGTCCAGAGCCTGGCTGAGGCGGCTGAAGGCGACCGGCTTCACGACATAATCGGCCGCTCGAATGTCGAAGGCGCGGGCGGCGAAATGGTCGAAGGCGGTGACGAAGATGATCTGCGGCATGTATGAGCCGGCGAGGGCCTCGACCACGCCCAGCCCATCGAGCCCACCCATGCGAATGTCGAGCAGCACAACGTCAGGGCGATGGCTTTTGATGATCTGGAGGGCATCCTCACCGCTTTGTGCGCGGCCGACGATCGAAACGTCGTCAATTCGATCGAGCAGCAGCTCCAGGCGCCTGATCGCCAGCGGCTCGTCATCGACAATCAGAATGCTCAACGTTCTCATGAAGCCAGCCGCAGCGGCATACGCACGCGCACCGTGAACCCCCGAACCGCCGACCTCTCGACTGCAAGCGAGGCGGCCTCGCCGAAACGCGCCGCCAAACGCTGGCGTATATTCTCGAGGCCTATGCCGGTTCCGGATGCTCCGGAGGCTCCAGGTCCGTCGTCCGTGACCGCGAGTTCCAGCCGATCCCCGATCTGGCGCGCCGCGATCTCGACGCGCGTCTGCGACCCCGGCGGGTTCATTCCATGCTTCAGCGCATTCTCGACCAGCGGCTGGAGGATCAGACTTGGCACCTGTGCTTGAGTGAGCTCGGCCGGCACGTCGACCACCACATTGAGCCGATCCGAGAACCGCACCCGTTCGATGTCGAGATAGAGACGCTGTAGCGAGAGCTCATCAGCCAGCAAGACGTCGTGCAACGGATCGACGGCAAGGCCGGTGCGAAAGAACAGTGCGAGGCGCCCGACCATCTCATCTGCTTCCTCGGCACGATTGTCGAGGATCAACGCCGAAATGGAATTGAGCGTGTTGTAGAGGAAATGCGGGTTGATCTGGTAGCGCAGCGCCCGAAGCTGCGCTTCCCGCTCCTGGGCCTCGAGCCGCGCCAGCCGACGCTCCCGCTGGTTGGCGATCTGCGCGTTGATCAGTGCCAGGTTCATCGCGATCCATACCGACGAAGGCGCGAGCCAGAAGAAGCTGGAAGCGATCACCCGTCGGACGGCGAAGCCCTCCCATATCGGTGCCGAATTGATGAGGTTTGAAAGGACGATCAGTAGAATACCAAATGGCAGAACGCCGATGACCGCCAGCGTCGTGGCAATCGCCGCCTGCCGCGGGAAACGGTAGCGGGCCGCCCGGAGCATCCCCGCCTGGAGCAGCAGGAAGAAGGTGATGCCGACCAGCGACAGAATGGCATCCTTGGCCAAATAGGACGCCCGGTAGACGAAGTCCGTCTCTGACATTCGGTATGCGGTGGCGCTGCCGATCGCGAGGAGCCAGAAACCGGCGGCGCCAAGAATGCGCGCCGGCCAGCCGATCGCAACCGCATCCCCGTTCGTCGGCAGGACGATCGATTTGCTCAACATCCTCGTGCTCCTCCCGCAAAGCTGAGGGCCTGTCCACTCGCATCCGTCGAGCGATTGCGCGGTTCGTCGGTTTGCTGATCGCTCTTTCGAGGCCCGCTGTGGATGTGATGGAAACCGCCGCACGCAGGTGATGCGGTCCGGTTCACCTTTCGCCTGTGGCTCTCTGCCGTCGGCGTCCTCGAGGATATGATGCTTTTTCATTCGGTCGCGATCTTGTCCTTGGCTCTTCTTACCGGAAGCGGAGAGATGGGGGATCTTCCGCGCCAGGCTGCGCTTGGCATCGTTCCGGGCGCGCCGCTGCAAGTGCCGGAAGGCACCGGAGTCCTCATCGAGGACATCGCGGCGCCTGAGCTGGCCCGGCAATTGGGATTTCAAAAAGGAGATGTTCTGCTTCGGATGGACGGTCGTCCCATCAGCACGAGGGATGCCGTCTTCGACGCTTTGGGGGCAAAGCACGGCGGCGAGCCCGCCCGGATCGACGTGGTGCGCGGCGGCAAGGTGAAGCGGCTCAGCGGCCGTTATCCAGAGCGCCCGCGCGAAACTTATCAACACGGCACAGCCGCCTATGGAACGGTCTCGTTCCGCGATGGCCAGCTCAGGGATATTCTGGTCACCCCGCCCGGTGGCGCCGCGGGGCCGGTGCTGTTCCTGATCCAGGGCTATACCTGCACGACGATGGAGGCGAGCAGCCCGGAGAGCCCGTACCGGCTCCTGATCGAAGGGCTGCTGCGGAGGAACATATCCGTCTACCGAGTCGAGAAGCCCCAGGTTGGCGACAGCCGGGGCGGCCCCGCCTGCATGGACATCGACTTCAACACCGAACTGGACGCGTTCCGCGCCGGCTATCGCAATCTTGTCGAGAAGCACGGGGTCGATCCGAACCGCCTCTTCATGCTTGGCCATTCGATGGGCGGCATTCAGGCGCCCCTCCTCGCCGCAGAGGGGCCGTCTCCTCGCGGCGTCGCCATGTTCGGGACAGTGGTTCGCAACTGGGCGGACTATCTGATGGACGTCTATAAATATCAGGGCTTCCATGGCTTCGCCGCGGACCCCGCCGAGAATGAACGCAACGGCGAGAAGCTGAGGACCCTCTTTCATCGCATCTACGTCAACGGCGAAGCGCCCGCTGCGCTTGCCGCGGAAGGCCCTGAGAACGAGACGCTTCTTCGCCAATTCCAGGAGTGGGACGGAAAAGAGATCATCGGTGGCCGGAACTTCCGATACTGGCACCAGCTGACGAACATTCGCCTGATCGAGGCGTGGAGGAATACCCACGCCAACGTGCTTTCGATCTTCGGCGAGAGCGACATCGCCGCGATGAGCCGCGCCGACCACGAGCTGATCGCCCGGGTCGTCAACCATTATCGGCCCGGCACTGCGCGCTTCGTCGAAGTGCCGCGGACCAGTCATGCGATGACCGACGACGGCACTTTGGAAGAAGTGCGCAAGCATCTTGCCGGCGGCGGCCGCATGTATGGCGGCAAGTTCAATCCGCAGATGGTCACCTTGCTTGCTGACTGGATCGAGAGCAGCTTGAAAGCTCCGCCGGTCGCGAACAGCATATCATCGGGAAGAGCAGGCGGGTGAGCAACGCACGAGCGAGGCTCGCGGCCTGCCTGGTGATGTTCGCGCCCGCCACTGCTCAGGCCCAGGTCAGCGGAGCAGGGGTGGCCGCGCCAGCGCTCGCAGGCTGCGACACGGATCTCATTTACCTCAACCAGGTCACAGGCTGGCAGCAGAGCTGGCCGATTGAATGGGCCGCGCTGGCGGAGGCTTTGCCGGAGGCGCAGGCCGAAGCGCTCGGGCGCTGGAAAGCTGTTGCCGGTATTCTGGCGCGGGACAAGGAGGCGATGAGGTCGGGTCTTGCCGGGGGCAGGACTGCCCCGGCGCCCGTGGTTCGCCGCGTACTCGAACAGATTGACGGTCTGCTCGAGCAACCGCTCGCGCCAAGCCTCAAGGCGCCCGAATGGCGGGCGCTGCTCGACGGAAAAATCCGTCCGGCCATCCTTGATTATGCCACCTTCCTCCGCGACGTCTACCTCCCCCTCGCCTCGGATAAGGGGCTCTCCGACCACCCGGATGGGCACCGCTGCTTCGAGCAGTCGACAGCCTATTGGACGTCCCTGAAATTATCTCCGGCCGACATCGAGGCGCTGGGTCGAAGACTCCTCGCCCGCTACCGCAAGCAGCTTTCCGAGTTGACCGGCCTCCCTGATCGCCATCTAGCTGCCTATCTGGCGGATCGTCGCAGCGATCGCGGAACGGCGTCGCGTGAAGAGATCGTGCGCGTGTCGGAAGCCGCCATCGCTCGCGCCCGAGCGGCGCTGCCGCGATGGTTCGATGTGCGGGAAGTTCCGTCCCTGACGGTTCGGTCAATTCCGGCCCAAATCGAAGAGACCGTGCCCGCAGGCTATTATGAGCTTGCCCGCGACGGGGCAGGCGCAACCTACCATATCAACCTGTCCCGCCCCGGCGAACGGCGCCTGATGGCCGAGGTCATCGCCTTTCATGAAGGCATTCCGGGCCATCACCTCGCTTTGTCGGCCGCACCGCCCGCCGCGATCAACTCCGGCTTGGTCGAAGGCTGGGCCATCTATGCCGAGCATCTTGCCGACGAGATGGGGCTCTATTCCACCAGAGAGGACCGGATCGGCATGGTCGCCAAGCATCTCTGGGCCGCTAGCAGGCTGATCGTCGAGCCCGGCCTCCATGTGCACGGCTGGCCGCGCGACCGGGCCATCGCCTTCATGCGCGACAACACCGCCTTGTCGGAGCGAGAGATCGCCATCGAGGTTGATCGCTATCTCGCCTGGCCCGGCCACTCTCTGGCCTACATGGTCGGCCTCGATGCGATCGAGCGGGCCCGATCCAGCCAGGCCCGCTGCCTTGGTCCGCGCTTCGATCCTCGCCTGTTCCACGCCGCCATCCTGTCCCCGACCATGCAGAGCCTGGAGGATGTCGAGGCGCTGGCTGCCCGTCATTGCCCCTCAGGAGAAACATCGTGAAGAGCCTGTTGATTTTCGCCGCTGCTGCGGTCGTGTGCGCTGCAGCTTCGGCCAACGCACAGAAGCAGCCGCCGCGAACCGACCTTTCTGCGTTGAACGACGAATTCGATAGCGACGGCGTCGATCCGAAATGGCGCTGGTTTCACGAGACCCATGGCTGGGCGGATATGGTGAAGAGCCACGATGTAGGGCGCACGACGAAAGGCGCGCTCAACCTCCAGCCTTATGATTCCGGCTGGATCCGGGACAAGGTCGCGCCGTTCCTCTACCAGGACATCCAAGGCGACTTCGACATGCGCGCGCGGGTGCGGGTTCGGAGCTCAAGCGGAGCGGTGCCCGCCGGCACATGGTCCCTGGGCGGCCTGCTCGCGCGTGTCCCCAACAACATCACTGCCGCGAATTGGCAGCCGCATCGCGAGAATTGGCATTTCATCACGACCGGAGTGGGGCTGGAGCGCGGCGTCACCGTCACGGAGACCAAAGGCACTTATAACGGCTACTCATCGCTCAAGCTTCGTCCGTTCCAGAGCGATTGGGTGGAGCTGCGGCTGGTGCGGGTCGGCATGACGTTGTTCGCGCTTGCCCGCCCCGAAGGGGGCACATGGCAGGTTCGAGATCGCTTCTATCGGATGGATCCCGGCAGCGCGATGCAGGTGGGCGTGATCGCCTATACGGGGAGCGAGGATCTGCCGCCCGTTCCCGAGGACGCGAACGTGATGAACCGCACGGTGAACAAGACGGCGCGCGTCGACATGTTGATGGATGTGGACTGGATACGCTTCACGCGGCCGAAGCCGGAGATCGTGTGGGATTGGCGTGAACAGGTCCGCGCCCATCCCCTAGCCGATCCGAACATGAGCGAAGCGAGAATTCTGGCCGCCCTGGGCGACTGATCGGGACGTCCGGCCGGGGCGCAAATCGCGCTGACCTGCTTCTTCGCAAAGGCCCCCTTTGCTGACTGGGTCTGACAGCCAGCCTTTCCTGCAACCCTTTTCCATCACCGGCGCGATCAAGTGGGCGACGAGCCTTCGCGCTTTCCCGGAGGATCATGAATCTTATGTCGAGACCTGCGTTTAGATTGAACGGTCCTGCTCGGGCCTTCGTGCTGCTCACCGGCTGCATGAGCTTGGCGGCGCCTGCCTGGGCGCAGGAGCCGGACGCTCCCGCAGCCGAGGGCGTGGAGGAGATTGTCGTCACCGCGCGCAAGCGGGAAGAGAATATTCAAGACACACCCATCTCGATCACGGCCTTCTCAGCACCGGCGCTCGAGGCACGCTCCGCATTCGGCGTCGAGGATCTGGACGAGTTCACGCCCAATCTGACGGTGAACACCTCGTCCGCATTCTCCGGCAGCAGCCAGAGCGCATCCGTTTTCATCCGTGGTATCGGTCAAACCGACTTCACGCTCAACACGGACCCAGGCGTCGGCATCTATGTCGACGGCGTCTACATATCTCGCGCCGTCGGATCCCTGCTTGACCTCGCGGACGTGGAGCGGGTCGAGATCCTGCGCGGCCCGCAAGGGACGCTGTTCGGCAAGAACACCATCGGCGGCGCGATCAACATCACGACGCGCCGGCCTTCGTTCGAGCCGGGGGGAGAGGTCTCCGCTCTTTACGGATCGGACCAGTGGGTGCTTCTGTCGGCGAACGCAACCGGTCCTCTGTCCGACCGCCTCGCGGCAAAGCTCTTCACCCGGCTCGAGCGGCGGGACGGCTATGTCGAGCGCGTGAACGACGGCGTCATGTTGGGCGACGACAACAAAGCGGCTGCACGGCTCGGCCTGCTGTTTGACGCGACCGAGGACACCCGACTTCGGTTCAACGCCGACTATATGCGGTCCCGCGAGAATGGTGCGCCGCTGGTGCCGCGCGAGATCAATGCGAACGCGCTGTTCCCGACGATCCACAATGCGCTGGTAGCGCCGACGCTCGCCCCGACGCTCGGCAGTCGCGCCTTCTACAATGCGCAATTCGTGCTGGCGGACCCCTATGAGGTGGAGGGAACCTATCCGGTCTACTCGAACGCCGATATGTGGGGCGCGTCGCTGGACGTCGAGCATCAAACGGGCCCGCTGACGATAAGATCGATCACCGCCTATCGCGATGTTAGCAGCGAGTTCTCGCGTGACGGCGACGGCTCGCCCTTGCAGGTGCAGTCCACAGAGGATCGATATGATTATCGTCAGCTGAGCCAGGAATTCCAGCTTCTGGGGCGCGCGGCGAACGACCGGCTGAACTACATCGTCGGTGCCTATGCTCTGGACGAAAAGGGCAGCAATCCCAATATCGTGGACTTCGGCTTCGTGCGCTTCCTTTCAGGCGGCCGCGTGCGCAACACATCCTATGCAGCCTTCGCGCAAGGGACGTATCGCCTCTCGGACGAGCTCAGCCTGACCGCCGGCCTTCGCTATACCGATGAGGCCCGGCGTTTCAGCCCCGATCAAAGGGTTCTTGAGCAGCGGGTGACCTTGCCGATCCCGCCATTTCCGCCCGAAGCGGCCGTGCTGAACTTCCTCGCGGGTCAGCCGCTTGTCGCGCCGGGCCGGGTGACCTCCCGCAGCAGCGAGTGGACGCCGATGGTGACCCTGTCCTTCGAACCCAGCGACAACCTTCTGCTTTACGCCACCTATTCGCGCGGCTTCAAAAGCGGCGGCTTTGCGCAGCGGCTCTTCCCGGCCAACCTGGAGCTTGGGCCGGCCGGGCCGACAGGCCGGCTGCTGCCGCCACCCGCCTTCGGCCCTGAGACCGCATCCGTCTACGAAACCGGCTTCAAGGTCAGCACGCCTGGCCGCACGCTGCAGCTGAACGGCGCGGCTTATTATACGGACTATCGAGATTTGCAGGTGACGGTGCAGGTCGGGGTGGCGCCGACCACTCAGAATGCGGCCGCCGCGAGCGTCAGGGGCTTCGAACTGGAAGGCCAGGTCGCTCCGGTCGGGGACATGCGGCTGAATTTCGGCGTCGGGTACACCGATGCCGAATATGACCGGCTCGACGCGCGAGTGACCGGGTTGACCTTGGCGAGCAAACTCCCCGGCACATCCAAATGGACCCTGAATGCCGGCGCGTCATACGATTTCGACTTGCCCGGGCGAGCGCGCATCACGCCTCGCCTCGACTGGGCGTATCGCAGCAGCTTCTTTTTCGACGCGAACAACACGGTTGGGGAAGATGGCTACGGGATCTGGAACTTCAGCCTCACTTATACAGCAGCAAAGAGCGGCATCGACGTCGCGGCGTTCGTGAAGAATCTCAGCGACGAGCTCTACTACACGCACGGCGAGTCGATCCTGGATCCTGCCGGCTTCACGCTCACCGCGCCCGCTCGAGGACGTGAATGGGGACTGCGGGTCACCAAGTCGATCTGATCGACCGACACAACCAGCATCGATGACTTGAGAAAAGGGGATCGAATGTCGATCAGCACCCGGTTCACTCGTGCCTATGGCATTCTGCATCCGATCGCATCGGCCGGGATGGGCTTTGTCGGATCAACACATGAGCTCGCGTTCGCGGTGGCGAGAGCAGGCGCCTTCGGCGCGATCGGCGTGGGGTTGAGCTCGCCCGCGGATCTGGCGGGCACCCTGGGCGCCTATCGCGATGCGATCGCCGCGCCGGTCAACATCAACCTCATTACGCTCCTCGCGACTGAGCAGCATATCGACCTGCTCCTCGAGACGCGTCCCGACGTCGTGTCATTCCATTGGGGGCAGCCACCGCACGAATGGGTCACGGCGCTTCACGGCGCCGGCATAAAAGTCTGGCAGCAAGTCGGCTCGGTTGAGGCGGCCGAGCGGGCACTCGCTCAAGGCGTCGACCTGCTCGTCATCCAGGGGGTAGAGGCCGGCGGCCACAATTTCGCAGAGCTGCCGATATTCGTCGCAATCCCGGAATTCCGGCGAGCGCTCGGGCCGGAGCCGCTATTGCTGGCAGCGGGCGGTGTGTGCAGCGGCGCGGCTCTGGCCGCCGCGCTAGCCCTCGGCGCCGACGGAGCGTGGGTTGGTAGTCGTCTTCTCGCGAGCGAGGAAGCCAACGCGCATCCGGACTACAAGCAAGCGCTCATAAGTGCGTGCGGAGCGGATACCCGGCTCACGTCTATGTTCGGTCGGTCCATGCCGCAGTTCAACCCGATGCGGGTTATCGCCAATCAGGTGGTTCGTGAGTGGGAGGGGAGGGAGGCTGACATGCCCCCAGAGGACGAGCGCCTCCCTCAGATCGGCACCATCGAGCTCGGCGGGCAGGAGCTTCCCCTGCGTCGATTCAATGCCTTCGTGCCGACACGCGAGATGCGCGGCGACACGCAGGAGATGCCGTTTCTGGCCGGACAAGGCATCGGCCAGATCAGCGAGACGCTTCCCGCCGGCCTGATCGTAGAGACTATGATCAACGAGGCGCGGTGGACGATCGGATCCCTTGCCTCGCTTGTGCAGGTCTAGCGGCATGGTCTCGGGCGGCACCGGCGGCAGCCGGACAATCCTGATCTTGGGCGGGACTGGAAGGGTCGGCGGCGCGACGCTCCGGCAGTTGATGCGGCTGCCGGCGGAGCGCCAGCCCTACGTTCATCTTCTCTCCCGGCAGCCGGAGAGACTGCCGGCGCTCACGCTGCCGCACGTGGTGCACCGGGGTGGGATAGAGGATCAAGCGGCGCTCCACGGCGCTCTTTGCGGGGTTGATGCCGTCCTGCTCGTTACCGGCGACAATCCGTGGCAGGTTGAGCGTGAAGGCCGCGTCATCGACGCGGCGCGCCGGGCAGGCCGGCCTCGCATCGTGAAGATCTCGGCGATAATAGCCGGCCGTCGGCCGCGGGTCAGCTTCGGCCGCTTGCATGGTGAAATCGAAGACCGGATCAGACGGTCCGGTCTGCGTTACACGATCCTTCGTCCTTCCTTCTTCTACCAGTCGCTCGAGCTCTTTGCGCAGCCTTTGCGGAAGGGACGTCTCGTCGCGCCGGCTGGTGGAGGGCGGATCGCCTTCATAGACGTGAATGACGTTGGCGCGATCGCGGCGAAGGTTCTGACAGAATGCGAGCATAATCGCGCGACGTACGACCTGACTGGGCCCAGGGCCTGGTCCATGAGCGAGGTGGCGGAGGCATTCGCGTGTAGCCTGGAGCGGCATGTGAGATATGTGAGTCCGCCGCTGCTCGCAGCCAGACTGACGATGAAACTGGCGGGCGGTATGGACTGGTGGCTCTCGGGGCAGGTCACTGAATTGTTCGCAGCTATTCAAGCTGGAGCCGAGGGGCGTGTGGCGGCGGACGCTGCGAACCTGCTCGGACGGAAGCCGCTCGATCTCCAAGACTATATCGCGGCCAGCAGGCAATTCTGGAGCACACGTCATTAAGACACATTCGATCTGCACTCGGTTTGAGATGAAGCGCCTTCATCAAGCCATCATTGCTCGTGGGCCGCGAGGATTAGCTAACACGACGCGACGCTGTCGAATGAGGGTCTGGCGTCTACAGTTTGGCGCTAGCTCGCTATGATGATGGATCGACGCAGCTTCATCCTGGCAGGTTCAATCCTGTCGGCCGCCTGCGCCGCCCGCCAGCGGCAGTCGCTTCATGTGGCGGAGCTCGAGGAGGTTCAGGCAAGCCTCGGCCCGGGAGGCAGACTGGGGGTGAAAGCTCTGGACACGGGCAACGGTGTGACGATCGAACATGACGCACACAGCCGCTACGCGATGTGTTCCACCTTCAAATTGGCGTTGGCAGCGGCAATTCTCGCGCAAGTGGATGTGAGGCAGCGCAAGCTGACAGACGAACTTGCCTTCGACAGCTCAGTCCTGCTCCGCCACGCTCCCGTAGTCCGCGCCAATCTTGATCAGGGCCGGCTGTCGCTTGAAACGCTAGCTAGGGCTTCGGTTAGGGTCAGTGACAACAGTGCCGCCAATCTCCTTTTGGAACAAATTGGGGGACCACCCGGGTTTACGCGCTTTCTGCGCCGGTGCGGCGATAGCGTTTCGAGGCTTGACCGAAACGAGCCCATGCTGAACGAAAATCTTCCTGGCGACCCAAGGGATACCACCACGCCCGCAGCTATGCTCGACCTGATGCATGCACTTCTGATTCGAAATGTGCTCGCTCCGGCCTCCCGATCTCGACTGATACATTGGATGGAGGAATCCACCACGGGCCTCACGCGCCTTCGTGCAGGTCTCCCTCTCGGCTGGCGTGTGGGAGACAAGACTGGGACAAGCGACAACGATGGCGCGAATAACGATATAGCGATCGTTCTCCCACCGGATCGAGCGGCAATTCTCGTTACCAGTTACATCACTGGAGGCACCGCCTCGTCTGAAGCACGGAACGCCGCTCATGCCTCTGTTGCCCGGACCATTGCTGCGCGTCTGTCGTAGCTCCCGCGGCTTGGGACGTGCGTCCCGCGCGACTCCCCTGCCGCCGCGCCAAGCTGCCGCGGTAGCCTGACCGCCTCCTTTGGCCTAATTCGGCCTTGCTTTTCTCGCCGAGAGCCGACGTTCGCGGAGTGGTGGATGCCGCTCCGCCTCCGCCGCGACGGCTGCCGCAGCAGAACCGATACTGCCCGACAGTTAACGGCTTTGCGGATGAATGTCCGTAACGGGTCGAAGGCGGACCTGGTCCGCTGAACGTTCCGGAAGGGTGGCAAGCGGGCCTTCCGCTACTCGGCCCTGGGTGCCAATTGGCGGACTCGCCTTCGCCCGTTCTCGGTCGAGTAGTATGCCAGCCTAAGGTTCGTCGGAGCCTCCCGATGGATGATCAGCTCTGCGCCGCGCTCACGCATAAAGCGCCTAAAGCGAGACGTGTTCTTTCTTCCCCAGACCCCGACGTAAGTCCGTTGAAGCCACTGGAAGAGGCCTGATCGGCCCAAACCATACCGTCGATACGTCGCACATCCGCTGAAGGCGTAGGCAACCTCCTTCTTGGTGATGAACCGTTGCAGGCGCCGCAGCTCTGCGATGCAGACCAGAGTGTCACCCGACGGCGCGAAATGCGGGTCACGAAAGACATAGACCTCGAGACGGGCTTTCATGCCTCATCATAAAGGCTGAAGACGGCGCGCAGGCAATGAGTGAAGTGCGCGCATTAAGCACGAACGAGTTTGGCACGAAAGGAGCCCTGTGTCTCTTCCAGTCAGCGTGACGCGGCTTAGTCTCGCGTCGCTCGAGTGAGCCAAGCAGCCAGCAGTGAGAGCACGATTATAAGCAGCACGGCTGCATCCGTCTCATCGAACGGGGCGGAGACCTGCTTCTGGGCGGCCTTGCTCATGCCGAAATATAAGGAGAAGCTGACGAACGCGGCGATGCCGAGGAACATCCAGGACAGCCCAGTCATTCGAACCGCGCCCCTACTCGTTTGGTCGCCGAGTCCGCCAGAAGCTCCAAATCAGTATGCCGGTGACGATAGTTAGCGCCCAGGGTCCGGCAGCATGGCCGCCAAAATAGGCGTCCCGGAGGCCTCCAGCATAAGGGACGCCAAGGATGATCGCGATCACCAGGCATGCGATAAGGATCGCCAGTAGCGGGCGCAGCGTCACTCGCCGTTCCACTCCACCGGCTTGTGCTTCACGGCCCGCTTCCCGGCAGACGCTCTCCGGGGTTCAAGCCAATCCACGCCCAGATCGTCATCACCGACAGCAGGACGAGGATCTTCACCGACAGGACAAGCCACTTCTTACTTCCGTTCGGCATCCGGCACCGGTTTCTGCCCTGCCACTTTCTTCATTTGTTGATCGCCTCCCTGCCAGGATCGCACCTTCCTCGAATGTCAGCAATGGGTCGTTTTCGGCCATTCGCGGCTCCGCCGCCGGAATGACCGCTATGCCTTGGCCACTTCCGGAAAGCGGACCGGCGGGAAACGGCTAAATCCTGCCGTATGGCCACGGCAACTCGAGACCCAGGCGTGCTGGCACTTGGCGTTTGGACGGCGCGTCGTGCCCGCTGCCGAGAAATGATCGAGTGAGAAAGGAGAGGAGGCGCAGCGGGGTGAGCGACGGGTGCGGAGAGGCCGCACCGGCTCCTATCCGGAGGCCGACATGATCAAGACCATTCCTCTAAGCAGGCTCATCACCTCCCCGCGCAACGTGCGGCGGAGCAGCAACGAGCAGGCGGACCTGCAATTGAAAGCCGACATCGAGGCGCGAGGCCTGCTCCAGAATCTAGTGGTTGCGCCTGCCAGGAAGCCGCGGGGCTCGTTCGCCGTCGAGGCGGGCGGCCGGCGCCTGCGGGCGCTGAAGGCGCTCGTCGGCGAGAGCAAGCTCGAGGCTTCGCATGAGGTACCATGCCTCGTCATCGGGGGCGGCGCGATTGCCCAGGAGGCGAGCCTCGCGGAGAACTTCCACCGGCTCGCCATGAACCCCACCGATGAGTGCCTCGCCTTTGGCCAGCTGATCGAGCAGGGCGCCGACGTCGAGGGCGTAGCACGCCGGTTCGGCCTTACCGTCCGGTTCGTCGAGGGGCGGCTCCGGCTCGCGGCCCTGGCGCCGGTGGTGTTCGAGGCGCTCGGCGCTGGCGAGATCACTCTCGACGTCGCCAAGGCCTACGGCGCGACGCCTGACCGGGAGCGGCAGGCCTTCGTCTTCGAGCAGGTCAGCCGGAGCTACATGACGCAGCATCCGGAAAGCATCCGCAGGATGATGACGCAGGCGACGGTGAGCGCGAGCGACCCCCGTGCGCGGTTCGTCGGCGAGGAGGCCTATGTTGCGGCGGGTGGCCGGATCGAGCGGGACCTGTTCTCGGACGAGGATGGCACGCGGTGGCTCGATATCGCCCTGGTCGAGCGGCTGGCGACGGAGAAGCTGGAGGCGCTCGCCAACGAGAAGGCGACGGAGCTGGGTCTCGCCTGGGTCCGGCCGACGCTCGAATCCTGGATCGGCTACCCCGCGACGGCGGGTTTGCAGCGGGTCGTGCCGGAGCGCGAGCCGCTAACCGAAGAGGAGGTCGAGCGCATCGAGGTCGCCCATGCGGAGATCGAAGCGCTGATCGCCGTCATCGAGGACGAGGAGACTGCCGACGAGGTGCGGCAGGAGGCCGAGGAGAAGGCGAAAGCGCTGGAGCGGGAGATCGCCGTGCTTCGCGACAAGCCCGCGATCGTGGACGAGACGCTGAGGCCGCAGCTAGGAGCCTTCCTCCTCCTTGAGGAAACCGGTGCGCCGGTGCTCGACTCCGTGTTCTACTCGGAAGCCGAGGAGCGCGAGGACGAGGAGCCAGGGGACGACCGTGGCGGCGACCGAACCGATTCTCCCGTCACCGCCGGGGAGCCGGAGCTCAAGGAGCGTCCGCAGACGATCTCGCGCGCGCTGCTGGACGAGCTCGCGATCCAGCGGCGCGACGTGCTCGCGGTGCATGTCGCCGCCGATCCGGCGCTGGCGCTCGACCTTGCTATCTTTCTGATGGTGGACCGGGACGCGGGGTATTCGAGCGGGAAGAGCGGGTCGTCGCTGGTCGCGCTGCCGCCTACCGATCCAGTCTTCGGGTTCAAGACGCCCGACGCTGCCGCGACGGTGGCGCGGGCGCAGGCGGTGGGGGCGCTCGACCGCAGCTGGACCGAAGGCAACACGCGCGGCGAGCGGTTCAATGCCTTCCGCGCCTTGTCCGACGAAGCGCGGGCTGGTTGGCTCAGCCATGCTGTCGCGCGGACGCTGGAGGCCAGCGCCAACGCCTCCGAACGGGCATGCCCGTTCCATGACCATATCGGAGCGCTGCTTGGCATCGAGGTCGCGAAATGGTGGCGGCCGACGGGCCCGAATTATTTCGACCGGGCGCCCAAGGCCGTTACGCTGGCGGCGCTGGAGGAAGTCGGCGGGCCCGCCTTCGCCTCCCGCTACTCAGGGCTCAAGAAGGCGGAGCTGTCGCAGTCCGCTGAGCGCATCTTCGCCGGGGACTTCATCGCTGAGGTGGAGGTCAAGGAGCGGGCACGTGCCTGGGTTCCGGAGGCGATGCGGTTCGCGGAGTCCATTGCCCCCTCCGCTCCCGCCAACGAGGAGACTCCGCCGTGGGAGGAGGAGGAGGCCAAGGCTCCTTCGGCCCCGGAGGCGGCGGACCCCGCTCCCGAGAGTGCAGGAGGCGAGCCGGAGGCGGGCGGCGAGGAGCCGTCCGAGAGCTTCGAGGAAGCGGCCTGACGCCTTCGTCAGCTGCCTCAGGGGCGGCGCTGCGGCGCCGCCCCGCACTCTCGTCACCGGCTGGGGACGGCCACCGGAATTTGTGAAAACTGGCCAGAGGGCTTGCCCAAGAGGGATATGCAGGCACGCCCTACTTTCCGCCGCGGTCAACCCGAACCCACTGCGCCTAGCTGAGGAGCCTCACTGAGCCGGCCGCCATCAGCCCGTCCGGACGGGCGGCGGATCGCTCACAGGAGATTGGCGACGACGGCGCAGGTTCGAATGGATCGCCGCCCGGTGTCCCTGCCGTCCCCAACCCGTGCCGAGCCCATCCCAATCATAAACAACGAGGAGCAATATCGGCCGATTACAACCCGCCATCTGGCTAAGTCGCGATGCTGCCTGCTACTGAGCGGTCGAGACCGGATCAAACATCGTGAGCTTGCCCCGGGGGCCAAACCCGCTTGCCCCAACCTGACGACCGGCTCGTGTTGCGTTCTCCGTATCGGAGCGGCGGGCGCGGAAACCCATGTTACCTAAGTGGCTCCGAGCCACGGCGCACAGCCTGGGACCGCGTCCGTTTGCCTCAGAAATGGTCAAACCGGTCCTTCGCTGGAGAGGAAAAATCAAGGGTTTCGACCGCCGACGTCGTCATAGCACGTATCGAACGACAAGAGGTGGCGCATGGCAGTCTTTCGGAAGCCACACAGAGCAGGGCGACAGCGACAAACCAACTCACCAGCTGCGCCTCCGAAAACAGCATCTTAGCACCTGCCTACCTCATGTGGACAGACGAGCGGTGCTGGTCCCACTACCCAGCCAAACTTTTCCGATCGGCCTTGCCCCCGTTCCTCACGTGTCGGCGGCCTCACACGTCGCCTAGGAAGATCACAGAGACTCGCACATTCGGAAACATCACCCCGCCAGCTGTAGAACCCATTGTTACAGTGCATGCATTCCGCCAGCCGCGATCTGAACGGAAGGAGCACTGGCGTGCAAGGGCGGGATCTCTTGGCAAGGTTTATCGATCCCGCCAACCCGCTCCATGAGCTCGGCGCAGAGCTGAGCCGCCTCCCCGTTCTTGCCAAGTCGGACCAGCATTTGGGCAAGCCCCGCCGTCGCTGATCCGTGGAATGGCGAGTGGTCTAGCACGCGGCGGTACCAGCCAGCGGCGTCCGCGAAGCGTCCGGCGGCGGCGTATCGGCTCGCAATGGAGACGCCCGTCGCGGGATACCATGTTCGTAGCCGGACCGGCTGCGCATCGTAGACGCGGGTCATGGCCGAATAAGCCTCCTCGAAGCGGATGAGTGCTTTTGAGGGCTTTCCGAGCCGGTCCTCGATTTCTCCTAAGTTAAGCAAGGCGTCCCAGGCGTCGGGATCGGTCGCCACCGCGCGTTCAAAGGAGCGCTGGGAAGCCTGAATTTCCCCACGAGCGCCGAGCACCAGCCCTAGTGCCTTGTGCGTCGCCGGGATTGAGGGCGCCATGCGAACGCCAGCTTCAGCCAGGCTGAGGGCACGATCGAGCTTGGCTCGTGCGAACGGAGTGCGGGTGCGACCATTCGCTACCGCCTCATAAAGCGACGGCTGAGACGGCTCCGCCGCTCCCGGAGGCTCAGGCCATCGGACCACCCGCTGGACGAGGGCATTGGCCAGCCCGGCATAGGCTGCGCCGTGTCGAGGTTCATCGCGGATCGCCCGCTCATAGAGCTTGATCGCAGCTTCATTGTCGCCGCGATTGAATTGGAAGTAATGGTCATGGGCACGCCGCGTCAGCTGCACGGCTTCGGCACTGGCGGTCGTACTCCACCCAGTCGCCACATAAACAATGAGTGCCGGGGCGAGAGCCGCCGCGGCGGCCGCTACCGCAAGACGAGCATGCAGGAATCGCGGCCGATCAGATGATGGCGGCTCTTCATCGGGGGCCGTCACCGGAGCGATGAGCCGGTATCCTCGCTTCGGGACCGTTTGAATGATGCGCGGAGCTCGGGCATTGTCTCCCAGCGCCGCCCGGAGCTTGGCGACACAAGCCGATAAGGAATCCTGTCCGACGACGACGCCGGGCCATAAGCTGGCGAAGATCCGCTCGCGGGAGACGACCTCGCCCGGCTGGGCTGCAAGCATGAAGAGCAGATCCACGACTTTTGGCTCGAGGTCCCGCACCACGCCCTCGCTCTCAACGATGCAGCGCGCGCGATCGGCGCGCCACGCCCCCACCTTCAACCGATCTGCCATCGCCATTCTGCCTCCAACGAAAACGCGGCATCAGCTTTTCATAAGGAAAAGAAAAGATCGAGATCATGGCGCTTCAGCCCGGCCGCGCTAGGCCGCGAAGAGTGTCTGGAGGTCGGAGCGCGATGCGATTGAACTGGGTGTTGGGGCTAAGCGCCTTGGCGAGCATGACTGGATGGGTGGATGGCGCCGAGGCTCAGCCGGCCCCTGCGGAGGCGACGGGTAACGCCGTCCGACTCTTTCCCCCCAAAGTGATCGCCGAGGATTTCCGCGACCTCTACCGACAATTGCAGCAGGCGCACCGAGATCTCTACGCGAACGTCTCCCGGGCAGAATATGACAAGCTCTTCCGACGGATGCTCGCCGAAATCACGCGGCCTGAGACGGCCAGTCAGGCCGCGATCCGATTCCAGCGGTTCGTCGCTTTTGGCCGGATCGCCCATGCCCGCATCGACAAAGTCGTTCTGGACTTTAGAACCTACCGAGAAAACGGCGGCAAGATCTTCCCGCTGTTGCTGCGCATCAAGCGAAATCGTCCGTTCGTGGTGCAAAACCTGAGTGGGATTGAGGCAGTCCGTCCGGGTGATGAGATCGTTGCCATCAATGGCCGGCCCGCGCATTGGTGGCTCGCCAAGGCGTGGGAAAGCCTCTCCGCCGATAATGCTTATATGGCGCACACCCTCCTGGAGTTCCGGTTCGCTCACCACCTATGGCTGGAACTCGGGTCGGTGCAGCAGTTCACTCTGACCTTGCATCGCGACGGGCGAAATCTCGAGGTGCTGGTGCCTGCTCGCACCCAGCCCGAAATGAAGGCTGCCGGCTCGTCGCAGCCGCCACTCCTGGAACTCGATTGGGATGAGCGCGTGCTGCGGCTGCAGCCGGACGGCGTGGCATATCTGCGCCCGGGCCCATTCTACAACAACGCTCCAGGCGCGAGCGACATCTACGACGAACGCGCCTTTGCCGGCTTCATCGACAGCGCGTTCGAGGCGATCATCGCGGCTGGCGCCACACGGCTCCTGATCGACCTGCGCGACAATCCGGGCGGCGATAACAGCTTCAGTGATCGGATGATTGCCTGGTTTGCGACCCGTCCGTTCCGCTTCGCCTCTGCGATCCGCATCAAAGTAAGCCCGCAAGCAGTGGCTTCCAATCGTCGTCGCATCGAGGCAGCCGGCGCGCAGGGAAATGCAGGCTCCGAGGCGCTCGCAACAGCGTATGCAGGGCGTCAACCCGGCGAGATCATCGACTCGCCCGTTCCCGTCACCGCTCCGCGCGATGGATCCCGGTTCACGGGCCAAGTCTATGTTCTTGTTAATCGACACTCCTACTCGAATGCCACTTCGGCCGCCGCGCTCATTCAGGATTACCGCTTCGGGACCATCATCGGCGAGGAAACGAGCGATCTCGCGACCACGCTGGGGGCGATGGAAGCCTTCCGTCTGCCGAGGACGGGCATCGAGATCGGCTTTCCCAAGTCACTCATCATAAGGCCGAACGGTTCGCTCGAGCGCCGCGGGGTCGTCCCGGAACTCGCAATCGAGACACCCATGATTGAGGGCGCCGATGACCGGGTTCTCAGGCGCGCGTTCGAGCTGGTAGGCACTCACAAAGGCTGAGACGCGTGCGGTGGACAGAGAGCAAACTCCCGTTCGTGGATAGTGCATCAGCCTGCCCCGACACGGGTTCGACGAAATGGAATGCTGAGGGACGGGTTGGATCCACTGCACGAGACGCGATCCGTCTAATATCCTCTACACAGATCGCGTACGTGCGTGAGCACCTGAATGCTCTTCTTCGGGAGGATCACAGTCAACTTCTCCCTTGGGACCTATTTTGGCGCCGATTGGCATGATCATTGTGTCTGGCAGGGGCATGATCGGGGACCGGTGTCCACTCCGGGCCCGCCTGATTACGCATAGGGTCAATAACACCCTCCAAACAACGTGTAAGCGCTGTTACGGCCTGACGCGATTTCAGGACCCGGAGCGCGCGACCAGGTGCACTATGGCTTGCGGTTTGGCCAGCGAGGCATTCGCGAGCTTGTTCTCGCGAATCCGGAACAGGGCGAGCGCGAGCAGGATCATCTGCCCCTCCAGCAGCGCCAGCAACGTGCGCCAAACACCGAATTTGATCATCGGGACGGGGCGGCGGTCATGGGTCGCCGAACTTTGCCGCGCCGCCCGCACTTGGAGGGCGCGCTTGGCACAACCTGGTTCACGGCGACCCTTCGGAAGCGATGTTGACCCGCGTCGTTCGTCGCCCCAGCGCCTGCTGGCGGGACAGCCGATCTGCGATGCGCTCCTCGAACGACCTCTCCTTTACCGCTTCCAGCGACTTCGCGATCGTAAGCGGAAGCGAAACACCGACTTCGCTTCCCAGATCGTCCGAGGCGGCCCAGATCGCGCGCCAGAGGACGTGTAGTCGGGGCAGCATGGCCTCGGCCTTTGCAGTGAAGGAAATGATCCGCTCCCTGCCGTCCTGACCCGGCTCGCTTGAGACCAGCCCCTTCTTCAGCATCTCCGAAACCGTCTGACTGATCGCCGAGTGGGTGAGGCCGTTCGCCGTCGCGATTTGCCGGATGGAACTGGGACCATTCTGCTCGAGGTGTCGGATCACGGGAGTGAAGCGCGAACGGCAATCCAGGCCCTCTTTCTCATACATCGCCTCCACGCCGCCATCTAGGTGCTCGACGAGGTTCCTCAGCAGCGTGCCAAGCCCGGTGCCTTCGACGGCTCTCTTCATGCCTAATTCCTTTCAGGTCCCGGTGCCGCATCCGGACGTGTAGGCCTGCGAACTCTCGAAGCCTACGCATAGGCCAGCCTTTCCGCTTCGACGAGACCAGACCGCACGAACCCACCGCCCAAGGTGAGCGGACTTCTGATCAAGCCGCGCCTCACGGAGCGGGCGGCGGCTTGAACGATGCAGTGCCTCTCCATTGGCTGGGGCACCTCGGCGAAAGCGTCCGCACGACGGTTCATCCGTCGCCCGTATTGGTCGGCGATCCGTTTTCCGGAGCATCGGTTCGTCTGCCTCAGCGCGAGGCGAATAGGCCAAGCATCGCGATGAGGATTACCATCACGGCGAGGACCAGCACGAACAGGACCGCGATGGGGAAGCAGGTCCCGAGACCATGTCGCCGGCTCGGGCGTGCGACACTCAACTCAGCCCTCCGCTGACATCGCCGCCATTTGAGAGTTCGCTGGGACTTGTCGCGTGATCCGAACGCCCCCCGAGCTGGCGTTCTTCAGGTCGTAGCGATCCGGGCCGCCCATGGCGGCCGGGCACGTTCTCGCCGGTCAGAAGCCGATCCGCGACAAGAGCGTCAGCGGGCAAGCCTCTGTTTCTGCTTTCGGATCACGGGCTCTCGGGGCTGAGAGCCGGACCCTCGGCCGACAACGCCCTGAACGCAACGCTGGAGCGCTTGCAGCATCGCACGTTTCTGCGCTGGCGAGGCTACATCCGACATGTCATTGTGCTTGAGATCGACGGATCTTTCCACCAGCATCCCCAGCCGTCGCTGATCGCTGATGGACGGCAATACACCCTCGTCCGCCGGCGTGTCTATCGATCGTAGGGTGCAGATGCGGGGCCGGTGGGTGAGAGGCAATCGCATCCGCCGGTTGTCGAGCGTGAAGACGGCGTCCACCGCTTCCGGATGCAACGTGGCGAATAGCATTGAGATGTCGCCGCCGTGCGAGTGGCCGACCAGGAGCGCGCCCCGGGACGTGTCGATCACCCCTAGGCCGCGGAGAGTCTGGTCGACGAGCAGGATGTTCGCCACTCCGACCTGCCACGAGGGGCGGCGAAGAAGCGCTACGTTGCCGACGCTCGGCGGCTGCGGATCGGAAGGAAGCTGGTGTTGGATCGCCGCGACGATGTAGCCTTGGCGGGCGAGCGCGTCGGCGATGAAGGTGTAGTCCAGATGTTGGGCGGCGTGCGGCTCTCCCCAACCGGGCGATATGACGGCCAAGGGACGAGGAGTGCCGGACGCGCCGTAAATCGCCACCGGCACGCGGCGGCTTCTCGAGCCGTCGTAGAACTCTGTTCGGAAGCCGGTGTTCGGAACCGTGGACGTGATCGGCACTGGTGCGCTGGCGCATGAAATCAAGGCCGTGAGCATCAGCGGAAGCAGCAGCTTGGACATAGACAGGCTTTCTGATCGCATTACGTGAGACGAGGCATGGGGCTTATTGCGGAACGGAACTCACATGAGCGCTCCGGCACGATTCGGTTCCGCGCCGTCTCGCGCCCGCTAAGGCCCGCCAGCCCACCGAAGCAGCTCGATACGTGACGCCCTCCGGCCGGCAGATCGACTTGAGAGCCAGTGGGGCGCCTGCGCAAGAGCGGAAAGCTGATTCAGCCGATCTCCGTGTCCTTCAGCCGCCACGGGGGGGAAGCGCCAGTTCGGGCCAGCGGAGTAAAAGCAGATCATGTTGCCGGCCGGATCCTCCACCCGAGCTTCTCGCCATAGCCACGATTGGTCCTGCGGCGGTGCGATCAGGACGGCACTGCGCTCCTTTAGATCCTCGAAAAGCTCGCCGATTGCCTCCGTCTCGAAAAAGATGACCGTGCCGGACGGCGATGCTTCGTCGGCGTGGAACGAGAAGGTCGCTCCGTTGGGCGCTTCGAAGCTGGCGTAGCGAGGAGGCGCCGTGACGATTTGGGTGAAGCCGAGGTCGAGGTAGAACGAACAGGATGCCTCGTAGTCTCTCGCCGCGACGGTCACTTCATTCAGGTGCACCTCCGGACTGTGACCGGGCTTGCGTCCACCATCTTCGCCGATGCCATCGGCAGTGTCTTCCGGCATGCGTCCAATCTCCAGCAGCGACGTATCGCGACACTTCTGTCGTAGCGTCCACGGATGCGGTGCCCTCACGCGAGCCTGAGGCACCGTTCCGCTTTAGGAGGTCCGCTCGAACCTGCCGAGGACGGGGCCCGCTCCGGCGGCCTGATCGAAGGCTGTGGCCCGTGCGCCGTCGACTAGGAAGCTGAGGCGGACGAGCGGGTCATCCGCCAAGGTGAAGCGGTGGCCGCCGAGCGGCACCATGAGCCGGGGCGGGCGCTCGCCCTGGACGAGCCAGAGTTTGCCGTCACGAAGCGCGAGCTCTCGGCCGCCATATCGGCCGGCATATGCTGCGAGGGGTGCCGCGGCGCTCGCTGGCCGGCGGATCGCCTCCATCCCTTCCGCCATCGCTATCAATTGCGCGCTGCGGGTATCGTCGGCGGAAGAGGCGATTTTCCGAAGTGCGTGGATGTGCGCCGTATCAATGGCCTCCTCGACCGGGGCCGGTATGGTCGGCGCGATGCCGGTGCCCTCCCAGTCCTTCCCGGTTGCGGCAAGCACCGGGCGAGCCTCGGAGACGCTGAGCTCGAACCCTCCTTCGATGGCGTACATGCCGTTCATGAAGGCCGCGCCCGAAGTCGTCTCCCCGACCACTTCGCCAAGCCGGTAACCTGCGACGTGGCCGACGAACTCCTCGGCGGCTGAGCCGGTCTGGCCGCTGGTCAGAACGTACAGAGGCTTGCCGATCATGTCGCTGGCACCAACCAGGGACTCCATCGTTGGCGAGACTTCATTCCCCTTGTGGAAACGGATCAGAGGCGTACCTGCTTTCACGAAGTGGCTGATGATTTGGTGAACCGCCGGCCCGGCGCCGCCGCCGTTGCGCCTTAAGTCGATGACGACGGCGTCCCCGCCTTTCAAGAACGCCATCGCCGACTTGAAGACGTCCGCCGTTTCGCTGCCCAGCCAATCGAAGCTGACGAGATCGAGGTATCGCACGTTGCCGGGCAGAACTCTGAGCTGCCGCACGCCGTGATTGTTCCGTCGGACTTCCGCCTCGAACGCTGAGCGATCGCGCTCGCCTTCCGCCGTTCGCGCCATCATCATTTCGACGCGTTGCGGATCGTACTTGAAGTTCAGATGATGGTCCCGGCCGACGCGCGCGAGGTCAGCATTGATCCGCTCCGCGAGCACCGCTGGCTCCCTCACCAGGTATCGCTTCGAGCCCAATCCCTCGGCGAGAACCGCATCCAGCGCTGGCCGCCGCTCCGGCAGGACGTAGCGCTCCGACAGAATTTTCCTGACCTCCTCTACGACTGTAGGCGCATCGAAGCGGGTGCCCGCCGTATCTGGCGATGTCCTCGGAGACTGCCCTGCACTCGGCGTTGCTATCGCCATCGAAAGTCCCACCATCACCGCTCCTGCCATTCGCATTGATCCGCTCCCCTCATGTAACAGTGCTGATACAGTTTGTCGCGCAAGTGTATGACGCTGTCAATACACCGTGTTCGAAAATTCGACTGGGCGGGCACGGTCACTGTTGGTTCGGAACAGGTGACACGTGGGCCGCGACCGCCCGCCAGCGCCCCGCCCTTCGCTCATAGATGTCGATGTAACGGCTGCTTGAGACCGTCTCTGGCGCACTGCCTTGCTGCGCGCGGACGGTCGAGATCCCGCTGACGACGGCGATAGCACCGTTGGAGCGGATCTGAAGATCCCGCCATGTGATCTCCTTGACCGTCCGGCCAGGATCCATGGCGAATGCTATGATCTCCGTCTTCGTACGGGCATGCCCGAAGTAGTTTCCGATGAAGTCGTCGGAAAGAATGAAATCCAAGGTCTCGCGATCACGCCGCTTGTATGACATCAGCCAGCGCGAATTGAGATCCCCGAGCTCTTCCTCGTCAGCTGCAAGCGTTATTCCGTTGTGCCTCGGAGTGCCTGCGACACCGCTCTCTGTCCCAGCCGACTTTATTCTTCGCTGCACCTCTTGTCTCGGCTCAAGAACTTCGATCTCCCTAGACAAAAATGCGATCTCCTCGTCGGCTTCCGGCATGACCAGTGAGGCATGCGAGGTGTGAAGGGAGCTGTCTGCGAGCTCGCCGTGACTGACATCCGGCGCCGCAGGTGGTCCGAGGCTCGCCACGAAGACTAACATGAGTTTGGTCACGTGTTTTCTCCCCTTTCACCGGCCGATCGTTCGCAGGCGCAGAATGGACATGTTCTCCGTGATGTGTAAACACTGTTATATGGTGCATTCGCGTGCGTTGGGGTGAAATCAAGGCGAGCTCGGTCGGTCCGCCGACCGTCTTGCTAAAGTGACCTGCCGGACAGGTTCCTCCCCCTTGCTTGGTCGAAGGCCTTAGGAGGAGCTGACTTGCCCAGGTTGAGGTCTTTACCCCTATGTGGGTTCGCCGCCCTCACACTAGCCTGTATGGGTGGCACATACGCCGGCGCTGCCACGCATCCGGATCGGCAGGCGCAAATCGATGAAATTTTCAGGCCTTGGAGCGGGAGGACGACCCCCGGTTGCGCCGTGGCCGTCTCGATCGGGGGCGCTCTATCCTATGCCGACGGTTTCGGCATGTCGGACCTCGAAGACGAAGTTGAGATCACGCCAAGGTCCGTTTTCGCCGTCGCTTCGATCTCTAAGCAATTCACCGTCTTCTCAATCGGGTTGCTCGCGCAGGAGGGCAAGCTGGCGCTGGACGATGACATCCGCAAGTATGTGCCTGAGATGCCCGATTATGGTTCGCCGATCACCATCTCTCAGCTGATCCACCACACCAATGGTTTGCGCGACCAGGGACCGTTGCTGGCGCTCGCCGGTTGGCGGCCGGGCGATCTGTACACTGAAGACGATGTCCTGTGGGTTCTGCCCCGCCAGCGCGATCTGAACCACAAGCCGGGGTCTGAGGTCGTCTACGGTAATTCCGGTTATACGCTGCTTGCCTTGATTGTGAGGCGCGTGTCCGGTCGGCCGCTGAGGGCATTTGCCAACGAGCGGATATTCGAGCCGCTCGGCATGAAGGACACTCATTTCAGCGACGACCACAACGAGATCGTGCCGCGCCGCGCCGTGGGATATAGCCCTCGCGCCGGCGGCGGGTGGAGCAGGAACGTTCCCAAGATCGAGCATTACGGCTCGAATGGCCTGTTCAGCACCGTCGGGGATTTGCTCCGCTGGCAACAGAACCTGACCGATGGTCGCATTGGCGGCTCGGCGCTCGTGACGTGGATGAAGACGTCCGGCAGCTTGGATGACGGCGTCAGGATCAACTATGGCGGGGGCCTGAGGCTCGGCGTTTACCGGGGCCTGCGTACGGTAGGCCACGATGGCGTCGACGGGGGATATCGCGCCGAGGCAGTCCTGTTCCCCGACCAGGGTGTGGCGGTGGTGGCCTTGTGCAATGCCTCGACCATCGCACCGGTCGACCTTACCCGCAGGGTCGCCGAGGTTTACCTAGGTGATCAGATGCGGTCCCCGGCGCTCCCGCCCGCGGTTGAGGTCTCGGAGGCCGATCAGTCGCAGTGGGCCGGGAACTACTGGAGCCAGGCGACGGATGAGGTGGTGCAGATCGAATGGAAGGATGGCGCGCTCCGGCAAATCGGCAGCTCCACGCCACTGGTGCCGATCGGCGGCGACGTTTTCAGGCCGAGCGATCAGCCTCATGAATGGCGCTTCGTGCGGCCATCCACCGGTGTTCCTGGAGAGCAGCCGCAACTCCACATCCGCGACGCCTGGCCGACGTTCAGGACGTTTCGCCGCCTGACCTCGCCGACGGCGTCCATTACCGACCTAAGCGCGTTCGCTGGCCAGTATTGGAGCGCCGAAGCGGACATGACCTACACCGTCGAGGTCTTGCACGGTCGACTGAAGCTCGCTTGGCCGCGGGGGTATGACTTGGGATTGGAGCAGGTCGGCCGCGACCTGTTCGTGAGTTCGCGCGGGACCGTGACGTTCCGGCGAGCACAGTCGGGCAGAGTGAGCGGACTGACGATGAGCAATCGCCGGTTGCGCCGCCTCGCCGCGGAGCGAGTTCAAGGGACGAAGAAGGCGGCGGCTCGGCGCTGAGTTCGACGGTTCACCAGGACACCGGGCCTCGACTCGAGCGATCAGCGGGGCTCAAGTTGCTCAAAGCGCTTCGTTGAGGATGTAAGGCCGCAGGCGGCCACTAAATCTGATCGATCCCCGCGGACAATTCGCGGGTGAGTGAGTCACTCGTCCAAGCCGCACGCTTCGAGCGGAAGGCTTGGGCGAGGAGGTCATTGCAGCGCCGTAGCGCGTCTCGGCGAGCCCTGTCTCGCAATAACGCTTCCAACAGCTCCGTGCGATCGGCTGCGACCTGTTGCCGAGCCTGGATGCCGCCGGAAACGACGTTTATCCCGGAGCCGCCTACGAGTCCGGCCGCCTCCACGATGTGAATGCCGATGTCGTCTTCCTCGGGAGCTCAGGCCTTGGGCGAACGCGTCAGGAGTATGTCGACGCCTATTGGGCCGAGGTGGTCGATGCCGTGGGTGCGAGGCTGGTTTATCCGTCTCGTTGGGACAATTTCGGACGACCGCTGCACAAAGGGCTCCGGCCGATGCCATGGCCGCTCGACGACGTGCCGCGGGGTTTGGAGAGGCTCGGAGACCTCGCTCGTGCTCATGAGGTGGCGCTCGGCGAGCTGTCGCTGTTCCGCACGTTCGACGCTCGACTCGAATTCGAAGCGGCGACCGAGCCGGTCCGTTGACTCCGATCCTGCAACATCACCCAAGCTCGCATGGTTCGCCAAACAGTCGGTCCAGGTCGTGCCGCATGGAAGATGGTGTAGTAGAATAGCAAGGCGGGATTTTTCCGTTTTCGCCCTGCTTACCGGGGCTTGCGGCTGTCGCTTCGACGCGACAGTCTCTCTTGCGGACTGAAGACCAATCGGCGTCCATGTCCCGGGAGAGGATCGGCACGATGCAGCTCAGGCCACTAACCAGCACTGCAAGGCGTCTTTTCCGCGCCGCCGGTTTCCTTCTTCCGGCGCTCGGGAGCGATCGGCGGCCGAGCGTCTGGAAGACTCGCCTGCTCGTGCCGGGTCTTGCCACGCTGGCGCTCGCGAGCTGCGGCGAGATCCCGCCAGTGCGCTCGATCATGCCCTTTCCCGGAGAGCCGGATCTCGTGGTCGGCTTCGTCGCGGACACTCAGATCCAGAACCAGCGGGCCTGGGCGGCTCGCAACCTTCTGCGCAATCGCATGAGCGACAAGGTGATCGAGGTCACGATCAGGCCTCCGACCCTCGACGCCACCGCTCGAGTCCTTCTTCGTTCCCATCTGGCGCTGCAGAAGGAAAAAGGTGTGAGCGCCATCTTCTACCTTGGTGACGGCTCCAACCATGGCTGCCGGAGCGAACTGTCGGCCGAGACCAAGGGCGAAGAAGGCATATTCCCGTTGCTGTCCCGCTTTCGCGAGGAAAGGGACGTTCCCGTGTTCTTCGTTCTCGGCAATCATGACTTTCTTGCAGCCGGAAATACGGAGGAGCGGGAGAGCCACGCGGATCTATGCGGGGGCGAGGAGAACGTCGCCACCAAGCGGGAGCTCATCCGCCTGGCGGACGCGTTCAACCGCGAGAGCGCGGACAAGGGACGATGGACCTACGCTTCGTCCGTCGATGGCGCCGGCAGCGCGAATTGTCAGACGCCCGTCGCGGCGCCGCAGTCCCGCCGCCGCTCCTGCTACTATGCGGCGACGCTCGATGTCCCAGCGAACGGGCGCACCTTCCGCTTTCTTCTCCTCGACACCAACGATTACGTCGACGTGACGCGCAGCCGCGCGCTGCCGTCGCGGGGTCGAGGCCTGCTCACCCAAGATTTCGAGGGGCAGCGGGGGGCAATGAGCTTCGTCGACGAGGCGAGAGCTCTGAGCCAGACAAGTTGGCTCGGGGCCCGCGGTAAGGCCGCCGCCGCCGCCGGTTCGACTCCGACGGTGCTCGTCGCGCTTTCGCACTATGACGTCGGGGCACTCAGCAAGACCTTCGTGATCCCCTTGTCTCGGCAGGTGCAGCGGCTGGCAGACATCTTCGCCGACGGCGACACGCGTTTCTACCAGGAAAGCTCGTTCTTCGTGTCTGCGCATACTCACACGCCGATCACCGACAGGATTTCGAGAGGGATCATCGAGAATGGCGTCGAGATCGTCCGGCTCGAGGAACTGAACATCGGCTCGACAACCGACTACCCGAGCCTGTCGGCGGTCGCGCGTTTCGGGAGGAACTGGTCAGGAGCCACCATGAGCTACGAGCCGCTTACCCCGGACCGCGGGCGCTGCGGAACCTTGATGCGGGAACTCGAAGAAACGGATTTCCCGAACGTCGTGCTCGGCGCGCGGCGCGGCCGGCAGGCCGTCGCATTGTCCAAGGAACGTCCCGACGATTATCAGTACATCGACGATGCCGCGGAAGCGAAGGCGATCTTCGACAACATCGCGCACTTCGTGAACGGGTCGGAGGAGCGGGCGATCTGCCTTGGGCTCGAGGGCGGAGCTTTGGAGGCGGACAAGGATTCCGAGCGCCCGGCCCTCTAAGCTCCGGCAACCACCGTCGCGAGGATCGCCTCCAGGAGAACCGTGCGAGGGTAGCCATTTCGGTCGAGCAGGGAGCCGAACGCCGGCGGCATTCTCTCGCGGAGCGGCAAGGTCACCGCCCAGTGATCCGCGTTCGCATATCCGAGCAGACGGCTTCCCGGAATGACGGCGTCCTGGAAGATGACCTGACCGTCATTGCGCGCGTCGTGGCTGGAGAGCAGCTTGTTGAACGGGCGGAGCGCACGCGAGACGTCCTCCCGCTTCGCGAAGGACGGAAGCGAATAGTAGATGTGCTGCTTCGATGTCGGATGGTTCCCAAGCCAGGCGAGCCTCTCCCGACGTGTCAGGCTTGTCACTCCGCCCGCATCGTCCGGCCTGCAGTCCGGAACCGGCAAGCGCCCGAAGGCGGCGTAGAGGGACTCCCCGCGATCCGCGATCGGAGTTCCAGACACGACCGCGGCCACCCCGACCACGACGGCCCCCGAAGGAACCGCCGCGGGATACCGGCCGACCGTCTCGAGAAGGTCGGTCGCACCTTTGGAGTAGCCCAGGAGGACCAGCTTTTGACCGGGTGGGGTCGGGTGAGCGGCAAGCCATCGCGCGATCGTAGCGGCGTTCGCCGCGCTGCCTGAGCGGCCCGACACCGGGATCCATTCCATGCTTCCCAGGCCGTGAGCCGTTTTGAGGTGCGCCTCGGCATCCGAGAACGGCAATGCGTACCGCGCGACGCACTCGCTAAATATACCAGGCACGATCACGAGTCTCACGTTGCGGAAGCTCTCCCGACCGGGCACCGCGGTGGCTTCGGCAGGCTGCTCGCCCGAGAGCCGGTGGAGCGCGCTCTCGCAATCGCGGTTGTGGGGAAGTACCTCGCCATGATCGGCGGCAATGGCGCAGAACATTGCGCGAAAGCTCCCACGTCAATCGCTCACGCCGGCTTCGTCGGCCGGAACCAATGCGAGCGGCGGCGTGGCGGTCGAGAAAACGAGGCCGCTTCCAGTCTGGCAAGAGGCAAGCAGCACGGCGGCGGCGAGCGTGGCCCCCTTCTTCGGACCGCGGCGACGCAGGACCGTCCCAATGGCGGCTAACAAGATCATGACGGCCGTTCGTCGCACAATATCCCGTGATCGCATAGATCGCGGCAGCCCCGGCCGGGGGCGCCAGCGGTGCTCCCCAATGGTGCCGTGCTCGGTGGGTGCTTAAATTAGATGCAGCGGACGGGGTCCGCTTGATCGGGTAAATTTGATTGCGCGTCTTCGAGTCGAAATCGGACAGCTCGCTGCTCAGCTCAGCCGAGTGGCCGATGTTACGCAGCCGGAGCAACACACCTCTAATTGATCTGCGGCACGAAGTCTCGGCATGTGGGTCGTCGCATCCAGATGATGGTCAGCGTCATTCCGCTAAGCCACGTCGACATGCCACGCTACCTTGGATGCCGGCAACTGGAGAGACCGAGCCATCTGCTGTTTCGCCGGGCCTTCCCAAGTCGAACGCGCTTCTACGTTTCGTGCAGTCTAGCTCGCTCGCCACGTGCAACCTGGACACGATCACTCAGACTGAGGCGATCGAGCGCGTCTTCAAGACGGTCTAGTGCACCGGACGGGTCACCGGCCTCGCTGTTCAGGTCTTCACCCGCGGCGTCGAAAGCCCTCCAGATCGGCCGTAGCATTTCGATCAACTCCTGCCCTGCCCGCGTGATAAGGAGCAAGCGCCGCCGCGCGTCCTTGGGATCGGCTTCTGCAGCCACTAGACCGGCGTCCATGAGTGCGGCTCGGACCTGGCTTATGGCGACGTGCGTGACACCGAGCACCCGGGCTGCATCGTTCACGGAGATCGGGCCTCCTTCGTCCAGCAGCGAGAGCATCCCGTACCAGCGCTGCTGAAAGTGGATGCCCAGTGACGAATAGATCGCGTCGGCTTCGCGATCGACCCTTTCGGACAATCGTCGCAGCCGCGCCCCGATTGCGCTTCCGCTGACTTGACGGCGACGTGACGACGAGGACATAAGTAAGCACTTACCTAACTTGAGATGGGGTGTCTATGGGCCTGATCGAAGCCTCCGTTTCACGTCGTGACCTGTTGAGCATCGCCGCCGCGGGAGCAGTCTCGACGGTGGCGCCGCATGGCGATGGCGAAACGAGGTCGCCTCCGGCTCGGGACCGTTCGCTGGTTTCGCGACTGGATCGCGAGATCAGCTCCGCCGTGCGCGAGGCGGATTTCAGTGGCGTAGTGCTTCTGGCCCGCCGCGGAAACAGCGTCTTCAGTCGCGCGGTCGGTGCCGCTAACCGGGATTTCGCCATTCCCAACGACATCCGCACCAAGTTCAACTTGGGCTCGATCAATAAGCTCTTCACGGCCGCTGCCATTTTGCGGCTTTTGGAGCAGGGCCGTGTGAAGCTCGACATTCCGATCGTCGCCTATCTTCCTTCCTACCCTGACGCCGATATCGCCCGACGGATCACGATCGAGCATCTGCTGACTCATACGTCGGGCCTCGGGAGCTACTGGGAAGCGATAGCCTCGCGTGCGGCGCACAACTATGTCGAGCTGGGCGATTTCATTCCGTTGTTTGCGGGCGTTCCGCTGCAATCCACGCCGGGCGAGCAATACGGTTATTCCAACGTCGGCTATGTCATCCTTGGCCTGATCATCGAGGCTGTGACTGCTCGCAACTACTTCGAGTACGTCCGGACCGAGATCTTCCGTCCACTTGGGATGATCGATACCGAATCCTGGCCTCTCGACATGGTCGTTCCCAACCGGGCAACGGGCTACTTCCGCGACGAACGGCTCTCAGGAGCCTGGCGCAGCAACCTGTTCATCGTTCCGGCCTACCGGGGCAACTCTGCCGGCGCCGGCTTCTCAACCGCGCCCGATCTGACGCGGTTCATGACGGCGTTGGCCGAGGACAGGCTTTTCAGCCCTGCCACCCGCGCAAATGCGACGCGAGGCAGGATCGCTTTCTCGAAAGGACGACGAGGTCTCGGCTTTGCGGAGGAGACGATTAACGGCCATCGCATAGTCGGGCACAGCGGCGGCGGAGCCGGCATCGCAAACGAGGTCCTCCTGTTCGAGGATTTCGGGCTCACTTCGGTCATCCTCACCAACGGGGACGTTGACGGATATTGGAGGCTCAGCGCCTTCATTCGGGACCTTCTGTGCGGCGAAAGTCCGACCACCGCGCCTTACCGGTACACTATGGAACTGGTGCGGAAGGCTGTCAGTCAAGGGATCGGATCGGCGACGCAGTTCCACAAACAGGCCGGGGACGGAGTGCGGGTCGAAGCAGCTGTCCTCGAAGTCGAGGCCGGGAAGGCCCGTCACCGGGGGAATGTTGAAGCTGCTGTTCAAATCGACGCGCTCGCGGCGGCCATCGCGACCGCCTGAGGTTTATACGCCGGCAAAGCTAAAGAGAGCGGGCGATGATCGGAGAGGTCGCCGGCGGCGGTGAACTCGCGATGCGGAATGTCCGCAATGGGTGAGAGGCGGACGAGGTGGTTGGATTTGAGCGCCCGTAAGAATGGCACTATCCGCTCATCAGGCCGGATCGCGTTGAACTCGGACAGGGTCGCGCTCCGGCGAAACCCATCTTACCGCCGATGCCGTGAGGCTCTAATCACTCAGAGACATTTCGAGGAATGGTGATCTTCACCCCGTGATCGCTGAAGACAAGAGCGCCGGAGCGTCCGTTTGCCGCCGGAATGAACTCATAAATGTACTGGTGATTGGACCGTGCGAAAAACCGCGTCTGCGATTCCGGCACGAGTTCGACGTCCCCGTCCATGAGCTTGCCATTGCTGATATGAATTCGCGTGCGGCGGTAGCGTCCGACATGCGCTTCAAACAACCTCGGGTCGATCTGAGCCCTGACATGCCGGGTCGGCAACTCAACGTCTTGTCCGAAGGCCATTGCGGCCAAGGCTTGGCTCATCGCCACGGCATCGGCTGAGTTGTTGGAGCTGACGACGGTAACAAGGTCGTCATCGGGGAATACAAAAACTTGATTCCGAGCACCATTGGACCCGCCATTGTGGCCGAACGCATCGCGGCCAGCCACTTTGTCGAACATCAGACCCAGCCCCAACGCGCCGTCCTTACCCCGGGTCAGCATCTTCTCGAGCGTTGGGCCCGACAGCAGAGACGATCGGCGCAGCCCGTTGAAAAACCGGGCGAGGTCATCGACGGTGGAGTAAAGGTTCCCATGACCCTGGAACATGGAGTAGTTTGCAGGCACCTCATTGTGGACGCCTGCGTCTCGCGCGCTGAACCAGTAGTGGCGTGCCCGCTTGTTCAGCAGGTTCTCGGGATCAACTATGCCAGTGGCGTCGAGCCCGGCGGGCTTGAAAACATTCGCATGCATAAACTCGCGGTAGGATTGGCCCGAGACATCCTCGATGATGTACGAGAGAAGGAGGTAGGCACTGTTGCTATAAGCGATCTGAGTTCCCGGCATGAACCGCAATGCTTTCGCCCTGAGGATGGGCAGCGCTCGCTCACGAGACATCGTCATGTCCATGGCGAGATCGTCGTGGTCCCGGGCCAGCCCTGAGCTGTGATTAAGAAGCATCCTGATCGTGATCTCGCCGCCGTGGGGAAATCCCGGAATATAGCGCTCCAGCTTGTCGTCGAGCGACAGCCGTCCCGACTCGACCAGCTTCATGATTCCGACGGCCGTGAAAGTCTTCGAGATGGACGCGATCCGGAAACGGGTATCGACCGTATTGGCGATCCCCCATTCCCGGTCAGCCAATCCATAGGCTTTCCGCAGAAGCGTCTGATCGCCTTTCAGGATTAGCACGGCCCCGCTAAAGCCGTGGATCGAGGCCTGCGCGTCCATGTAGGCTCGGAGCCCGTCGGACAGCCGGTCACGAGCCTCAGCAGGTTGGCCAATCGCAAGCAGGATGAATGTTGCTAGTGTTAGGAGAACACGGGACATCATCGAAGCACCCCACCCTACTGATCAGATGTTACATAAGCACTGTTAGACTTTATTTATGAGGTTTCAAGGACCGATCAGCACGGAATCAGCGAGTCGACGATCGGTGTGCTGCTTCCCAGGAGGAGGTTCGGTCGCGCAGCTTAGAACCAGGTCTGCAAGTCGCATCATCACGCCATCTGCGCGCTTCGAGCGTCTTGCGTCGCCTGGACCGATGCGTTCGAAGCCGTCGCGCCTGCGACGTCGGAAAGAGGGCGGGAATTAGCGCCGGAGGTAGCCAGCAGCATTCGTCGGAGGATCTGCGGGTGACCGTTCGAAAGATGCTTCGCCACTCTCGCAACAAAATTGCCCTCGCCCATCAAAAGGGTCTCGGGTGTGGATCGCGCATTCGCCTGATCGGACGTGAGCGTGCCTACCAGGCGCAGCTTTGGAGGCACCTCAGTGAGCGGGATCCCCCGTAATCGCGAGACCTGCGGCCCCCTGCTTCCTGGCACGGACCACCTTCGTCAGACCTATGATCCAGCCACTGCTTTCTCGGGGGGGCAGCCGGCGGCGGGAGCTGAACTGGCGGACGACCTCAAGCGGTTTGTCGAACTCCATCCGGGAGCGTGACCGCTAATGGACCCTGGCCGCTCTCGCCTGCTGAGCCGGCGAGCTCGTCCAGGTCGCCACTATGGCAGGACATGCCGCTGTCGCGCAATTCCTCCAACTGGGGGAATGGCTTAGCGCCCCAAGGCGGCACAATAGAGGAGAGGAAGCTCCGGAAGAGCGGCTCGACAGGAGCCGGACAGACGGAGGCTTCGATGAAACATGCAAGCAGTCGGCCTTCGCCGGCGGAGACGATTACTGCTGCCATCATTGAACGGCTCGAGGCCGGCACCCGACCTTGGGTCCAGCCTTGGACCGGCACCTCAGTTTCGCGGCCGCTCCGCGCCTGCGGCACGCCATATCAGGGCATCAACGTCCTCTGGCTCTGGATGGCGGCCGAGGCGGCCGGGCACACCTCGCCCTACTGGATGACATATCGTCAGGCGCATGTGCTTGGAGCCCAGGTTCGAAAGGGCGAGCGGGGGACCATTGCCATCTTCTATCGAGCCTGCCGGGCACGAGACGCCAGCGAAGAGGATGAGGAAGATGACCGCACGCGCCGCGTCCTCAAGAGCTTTACCGTGTTCAACGCTTGCCAGGTCGACGGGCTGCCGAGCCGCTTCTTCCCGGAGCCGCAGCCGCTCCCGCCGGCGACAGAGCGCGACCGGGTTCTCGACGCCTTCTTTGCAGCCATTCCCGCGCGTATTTGCCACTTCGGCGCCGAGGCCTTCTACACTCCAGCGTCAGACCAGGTGACGATGCCGGAGCCCGGCCTGTTCCGTGACCTAGACCATTACCGGGCCACGCTCGCGCACGAGCTGTCGCACTGGACCGGGCACGAAAGGCGGCTCGCCCGGCAGATGGGCGGCCGCTTCGGCAGCGACGCTTACGCGATGGAGGAGCTCGTGGCGGAGCTGTCCTCCGCGATGCTGGGGGCGGAGCTTGGACTCCCGGTGGAGCATCTCGACCACCATGCCAGCTACCTCGCTTCGTGGCTCAAGGTGCTGAAGGCCGACAGCCGCGCGATACTAACCGTCGCGGCCAAGGCCGAGAAAGCCGCCTCGCTGCTCTTGCGTCTGGGACGAGGGCAGGCACCGACGGACTCCATGCATGAGCCTGACGCTGAGGATGTGGAGTTGCTCGCCGCCTGAGGGCGCCGGCATCAGGCAGCACGGAGAGCATCCGCCGTCACGCGCACGAGCGGCCGGGAGAGGCCCTGCCCCGGCGCCGAGCACCCGCAACCCGCTTCGCCGTGGCCCGTGTTGGCTTGCCGCTGACGCGTCAGCCTGCCCGCGCCGGCCGCGGCTTCGGGGTGCCCGTCCCTCAGGGACGGTGCGGGCTCTCGCCTGAGCCGGGGCTTCGGGCTCCCGGCGCCGATCCCGGCGCGTGAAAGGAGAGGCCCTCATGCACACCACCCTTGCCGCCCAGCTCGCCGCGCTGGAGCTCGGCCACCTCAACGCAACTCGGCTTCGCGCCGGACCTTGTACCGACGCCCTCGATCCTGACGCTGCCGAGCAGACGCTGGCCGCCGTCTGGTCCGACCTCTTCGCCCTGTTCCCGGACACCGCTCTGGAGGACGACGCCGAGGAGATCGCCTGGGCCTTCGTGAATCTGTTTCACCGTGCTGCCGCGAAGCGGCTGGCGCAGGTGGACCGCGCCACGGACGAGATCCGGTGCCTCCTCGCCTCCGCAGACGGCTCGGAGGTGCACTCCAGCCAGCTGGAAACCGAGATCGAGCGCGCCCGTGCTGCCGAGTCGGCCATGCTTGGACTGGAAGCGCTCCGCGAGACCGCGGCGCTCCTCTACACGCGCGAGACCGGCCATAGCTGGCGGCCGGCCGGAAGCTCCCGGCTCAACCATGGGGCCGGCTGCACCTCCGCCGTGGTCGACGGACGCGACTTCCTCAGGGCGCGCGCCGAGACCCGCCGCCGTGCGGCGATGCCTGAGGGAACGCCGGTGCTGTTCGCCGGAGGCCGCTTGTCCTTCGAAACGGACGAGCAGGCGAAGACGCTCGCGACCAACATCTGGGACACGCTCGACAAGATTCGCGACCGGGTCGCGGACATGGTCCTCGTCCACGGCGGCGACAGCAAGGGCGTCGATCGTCTGGCCGCCTCCTGGGCCGAGCGGCGCAATGTCCCGCAGCTCGCCTTTGGGCTCGACAGCCGGCTCGGCCAGCGTGCGGGTTTCAAGCGGAACGAGCAGATGCTTTCCCTGAAGCCGCGCTGCCTCGTCGCGTTTGCCGGCAACGGCGTGCTCGAGCGTCTGGTCATCCAGGCGAAGGAGAAGGGCATCGCCGTGGTTGACCGCCGCGGGCCACTCGGCACCAATCCCAAGGGCGCCGCGCGCGCCGCTCAAGCGGCCTAGCCGCTCGGCCTGGACCGGCCGGCGCCGGTCCAGGCCTCCCATCGCGGCACATGCTTGCGGGAGCGCTCCTCTCCAGCTTAGCATGCTGCGTCGGCTTCGGCCGGCTGCGGCGCCCGATGCGGCTGGCCAGCGCTATAGCCAAGGCGCCGGCACATGTTCCCAAACATGGTTCTCACAGTCCTCACCGGGGCCGCGCTTCGGCATGCGCCTCAGCATCGGCGGCAGAGGAGAGGACGCGGTTGCGCGGGCGGAGGCGCAAGGCACGTCGTTCGACGCGGCCGGCCTCCAGGCCGAGGAGGAATGCCGCCATGTCCGACACACCCGACGATCTCCGGCGCCGCGCTGAGGAGGCCCGCCTTCGCTCCATGGCGATGAACGAGGACATGACCGACAAGCCCGATCCCGACCTTCTGCGCCGCATGGAAGATGCCATGCGCGCCATGCCGAAAATGCAGCGGGAGATCTTCCTGGCGCACCGGCTGGACGACATGTCCTACGGGGAGATCGCCGAGCGGACGGGCCTCACTGTGCGCCAGGTTGAGCGCCACATGGCAAAGGCAATCTACAAGCTCGTGAAGCAGCTGGACGGAGAGAAGCTCAGCTGGTGGGAGCGGTGGTTCTGAGCATCGGGTCCGCCGCACTCGCCAGCATCGCTTCAACCTCTTAGGATCGATCCCGATGCGCACCGATCTCGACCATCTCCCGCCGGCAAAGCAGCGCGAGCTGGAGCGCGTGGTGCAAATCCTATTCGAGGAATTCGAGGAGAAGATCGCGCTCGGGACCCAGGACTGGAAGCGCAAGGGGCGCATTCAGAAGATCATCCTCTATGGCTCCTACGCGCGTGGAAACTGGGTCGACGAGCCGCACACAGCGAAGGGCTACCAATCCGATTTCGATCTCCTCATCATCGTCAGCGACAAGCGCCTCACCGACCGGGTGGAATATTGGGCAAAGGCCGATGATCGCCTGATCCGCGAGCTTTCAATCACGAAGACGCTGCGCACTCCGGTCAATTTCATCGTCCACACGCTCCAGGAGGTGAACGACGGGTTGGCGCACGGGCGGTACTTCTTCATCGACGTCGCGAAGGACGGAATCGCCCTCTACCAGAGCGACGAAACCGACCTTCCGGAGCCGAAGCCGAAGACTCCCGAACAGGCACTGGCAATGGCGAAGGAGTATTTCGGCGAGTGGATGCCGCAGGCCAACGCCTTCTACAAAATGGCCAAGGAGGGAATGAAGGACGGCTCGTACAAGCAGGCCGCTTTCGTGATGCATCAGGCGGCTGAGAGCCTGTACCACTGCGTCTTGCTGGTGTGCACCTTCTACACTCCGCACGTGCACAATCTGGCGTTTCTGCGCACTCAGGCGGAGCGGATCGATCGCCGCTTGGTGCACATCTGGCCGCAGGATAGCCGCCGCGACAGACGGCTCTTCGAGAAGCTGAAGGCGGCCTATGTGAAGGCGCGCTATTCGAAGCACTATCGCATTAGCAAGGACGAGCTGACCTGGCTCGGAGAGCGCGTGGAAGAGCTCGGGCAGGTCGTGCACGTGGTCTGTTCCGAGCGGATCGCTATGCTGGAGGCGCAGGCGAAGGCCGCTTGATCCCCTGCTGGTAGCGGCAGTGAGTCGATCGTTAGAAGCACTCTAAGGACTGTCTTCTGGCCATCTTCGGATCTCCTCCTCAGACGTCGGCCAAACCACACCCATCTCCTTTCTTCAGCCCTGATGGCGCGGCTGCGGCGGTCCGCAACCCGCTGCCCTTCGGCCCGTGTTGCCCTTCGGGCTGCCCGCGCCGCCTTGGTCCGGGGTTTCCCTGTGGCTTCGCCTCTGGTGCGTTCCGCCGCACTCGCCGCGCCTCTCTCCGGGCTGTCGACGGGGGTGGTCCCGGCGACGGGAACAGGAGATTTTCGACATGACCAACACCGTTCTTCTCGTGGGCAACCTGGGCGCCGACCCCGAGCTCCGCACCGCGAACAGCGGCACCGACATCGCCTCCTTCAGCCTCGGAACCAGCCGCCCGAAGCGCGACAGCGAGGGCAAGACCTTCAAGGATGCGAGCGGCTTCACGGCCAAGGACACCGAGTGGCATCGCGTCACCTGCTTCAACGGGCTCGGCAGAATCGTCGCCCAGTATGCGGCCAAGGGCATGCTCGTCGCGGTCCGCGGACGCATCCACAACTGCAAGTGGACCGATCGAGACGGTATCGAGCGCTACGGCTACGAAATCATCGCCGACGAGGTCCAGTTCCTCGGCGGGCCGCGCCAGTCGGGCGCCAGCGGCGGCTCCGAGGCGCCGGCCGACCTGGACGACGCCGTGCCTTTCTGAGGCCGCCGACGGCCCCGGCGGCTGCAGTCGCCGGGGCTGTTCTCGTGCTCATTTTCATGAAGTCCGTCGCTGAGCAGCTCTTCGGCTCGTGCATCTTGGCGCAAGAGGAGAGGCTGCGGAGTGTTAGGTTTTCGTTTCGTTGAGGCCCAGTGTGGCGGCCGGCGAGACGGCTCTCAAGGCTGCGCGGTCCCCCCGATTTGCTGCGCAAATCGGCACCCCCACGCCCCGCTTCGCGGCGCCTGCGGCGGCCCTGACAGCCGCCTCGCCGCCCGCTCCGCAAGCGCCGTCTTCGATCCTGAAGACAGAAAAGATGGGGACGGCAATGACTTCTTCCATGAACAAATATGGCCGGTGCGATGCGCTTGTCGATGCGCTTCAGGCGGAGTTCGGCGGCATCCTTGCGGCTCGCATTCTGGAGGCCGAAGCGGTCGATTTCCTGTGGGTTGCGCGGATTGCGGAGCGCTACCTAGGCCTGCACGTCGGCGACGAAATGGATGACGAGGATGTATCCCAGGAGCTCTCTCGCATGCTGGTTCTGAGCCATCTGGCGGGCCGTTGGCACGTCGGATTGTGCCTGGTCGATGGCGAAGGAACGGCCGTTGATCTGCTCTGGAAGCGGCCGTTTGGAAGCCGTCCGGAAGCCGAGCTGGGCTTCGCTCAGGCTCGATAATGCATCAGGAAACGACCGGCGGGGGCGGCGCGGCAGCGTCGCTCCCGCTTTCTTTTTGCTCGCCGCGCCAGTTGGATTGACCGCCTGGCTGAGACGTCTTGGGATAGATGGTCGGGATGAGGCAAAAGAGAGTATAGTGAGGGCAAGATAAAGCGGATTTCAGCTCGTCGCAGAAATGCCGCTATGTATTTGTCTGCACATCCTTTTTTCGGGAGACAGTTTGTCTCTGCGCCTGCGGTCAGAGAGACTTACCCCCCTCTTTCGACGCAGGAAACGGTAGATTCCCGCCGTTCGCCGGAGAGACACTTTAGCCGGAGTCGCGGCTGGAGCATATCCTCGTAGATGGCTGACGACGAGAATAGGTTCGAGCCGCGGCTCGGCCGGATGCGGAGCACCAAGGGACGGCGGAGTGCCCGCTCCTTCCATGGCCAAGTGATGGAGCGCTTGGCTCGCGGGGGCGTCGATCCGCGGAAGCTGCCGGCGATCGGCAGCGGGACGCCGAGTTCCGGCCGGTTCAACGCGCGCGGACGCGGCGGCCTAATCGTAGCCCGAGTGGGGCAGGGCTCCGGCTGGTCGCGTGACCCATTTTCGGGGATGCGCGTCCGGGCGCGGCGCGTGATGGTCAAGGCGCGGGTGGTGAAGCTGCGTGGATCGAAGGCGATATCGGCCGCCGCCGCGCATCTCCGCTACGTGCAGCGCGACGGGGTGACGCGGGAGGGCGAGCAGGGGCGTCTCTACTCAACCTTTACGGACGATGCCGACGCCAAGGCTTTCCTCGAGCGGGGAAAAGGCGACCGCCACCAGTTCCGGTTCATCGTCTCGCCCGAGGATGGCGCAGCGCTTGAGAACCTCCGCGGCTTCACGCGCGACCTTATGGGGAAGATGGAGGAGGACCTCCGCACCAATCTCGACTGGGTGGCGGCCGACCACTTCGACACCGGCCACCCGCACACGCACGTCCTGGTGCGCGGAGTGACGGAGGACGGCAAGGCCCTCAACATCGCTGGCGACTACATCGCCCGCGGGATCCGCGGCCGGGCCTCCGAAATCATGACCCATTGGCTTGGGCCGCAGAGCGAGCTTGAGGTGCACGAGCAGCTCGCGCGTGAGGTGGACGCCGATCGGCTGACCTCTTTGGACCGAAGCTTGCTGGGTCGGGCGCAGGACGGGCTCGTCGATCTTCGGCAGGAGCCCGGCACTTGGAACGGAGATGGGAGCTATCAGCAGCTCCTGATCAGCCGTGCCCGAAAGCTTGAGCGGATGGAGCTGGCGGGGCGGGAGGGGCCGCTTGCCTGGCGCCTGTCCTCTGACGCCGAGAAGACGCTCCGCGACCTCGGGCGGCGCCGCGACATCATCGCGACCATGCATCGGGCAATGACGGCGGCGAAGCTGGCGCGGCGGCCGGAGCTGTATGTGATCGACAGCCTGGAGGCCGAGCAGGTTCCGGTGGCCGGGAAGGTCGTGCACCGCGGACCTGCCGACGACGACCACGACCGCCGCTGCCTCGTCATCGATGGCATCGATGGGCGTACCCACTATGTCGATATCGGCCGCTCTGCGGAGCCGACGCCGATTGGCACCGTGGTTCGGGTGGAGGCGGTGACGCCGCAGCTGCAAAAGGCGGATGTGGCGATCGCGGCGGTGGCAGGGGCGTGGGAAGGGAAATACTCGCTGGAGCGCCACCTTCTCCACGACAAAAGCGCGAGCATCGCCTTCGCGGAGGCGCATATCCGGCGGCTCGAGGCGCTCCGGCGCGCCGGTGTCGGCGTCGAGCGAGACGCCGAGGGCACATGGCGCATCCCGTCCGACTACACGGACCAGGTGCTTGAGCATGAGCGGCGAGCCGCACGAGCCATGCCGGTTCGTGTCCAGGTGCTGGCGCGACTCGAGCTGGAGGCCGAGGCGATCAACAACGGGCCGAGCTGGCTTGATGGCCAGCTGAGGCAGGCCAGCTGGAAGGAGATCCCGAGGCGTGGGTACGGCCAGGAAGTCCACGACGCGCTTCATCGGCGGCAGCAATGGCTGATCGAACAGCGCCTGGTGGAGGCGCAGGACGGCATGCTGCAGTTCGACCCGAACATGGATGCGAAGCTACGGCAGCGCGAGCTTCGGGCGCTGGGGGCTCAGTTCAGCAAGGAGCTCGGTCTCGACTTCGATTGGACTGGGACTGGGGAGCAGATATGGGGCATCTGCCGGCGCCGGGTGGACACCTCCTCCGGAAGCTATGCGCTGGTGGAGCGATCGCGGGAGTTCAGCCTCGTGCCGTGGCGGCCGGAACTGGAGCGAGCGCTTGGCCGCGAGATCACCGGCAGGATACGCAGCTCTGGCGGCATCAGCTGGACGCTGGGGCGGGAGCGCTCCGGGCCGGAGATCGGCATGTGACAGCGAGGTGAGCGTTGAGCGTCGGAATGCGGCGGAGAGGCACTCTCGCGGCTGTCGGCGCCGGCCTATCCTCCGCTCCCTTCCTAGGAGCCGCCGCGATGAAGCCGGGCAAGATACGACACCAGCTTTTTCTCTCGGCGGAGGACAGCGCTCGCCTCGCCCGGATGGCGGAGGCGACCGGCCGCGCGCGCTCGGACATCCTGCAGGAGGCGTTCGCAGCCTATCTGTTGCGGCGGAGCGCGCCCTCGAAGGAGAACGGTTTCGAAGCGGCGCTCGCGAGGCTCGAGCGGCGGGCCGAGCGGGTGCAGCGCAATGTGGGACTCCAGTGGGAGATCCTCGCGAGGCTCATGCGCCACCAGATGCAGTTTGCATCCGGGCTGCCGCGTGCGGATCGTTCTCAGCTGGCGGCGGCGAACGAAGCGTTCGAGCGAATATTGGACCAGCTATCCTTGCGTCTGGAGGGCCAGGACGCTGAGCCAACGGGAGACCCGGCGCTGGAGAAGATTAGGAAGCTGCACTAGAAAAGGCTCACGCGCCGAGCAGAATCAAACCTGCCAAGCTTACCCTCGGAATGTTGCACTCCGATCAAGCGACCCGCATTCAAGGGTTCAAACCTGGCGACCGGGAGCGAACCGCGGCAGCAATTCGCGTGCTGATAGTGAACCCGTGTCGGCCATGATCGAAAGCAGCTGGCGCACTCGTTGTCGCAACTCGGCAGGCCTATCGTCGAGTGCCGGAAGCAATCCCGCCGCCCCATCGGCGAGCTCACCATACATCCAGAAACCGGGATCCCGTCCATGCAGGGCGGCATACTTCTCTAGCCACGGAAGCAGCCAGCGCTCGCGCTGCCCTACGGGCATGCGCTCGCCGATCGCGAGCATGGCCCTCGCCGCCGACGGATGATGGGCAGTCTTTGCGACCCACGCATCGATCATCGGCAATACCAATTCCAGATGCGGCCAATCCGGAGGCAGCGGGGTCATATAGGGGCCCACCAATCCGGCGGCCCGGACCGCCTCGCCGAGATTGTCCCAGTCGTCATCGGGCCGCTTCGGCACCAGCGTAGCCATTACCCATTCCGCCGCGGGGCGCCACGCATTCCAGAACCGCTCATCGGGAGCACGGCCGCTATCGACCAGCTCGCGAACGACTTCGTCCAGGTAGACGCTGACCAAATCGCCTTCCCGGTGCCAAAAATCCATTGATTTGAGGCAATGCCACGAGTCGCCGTCGCCGGTGAATGCGGCCAAGCGACCGAGTGCGTGAGCAAGCGTGTTCGCCAGATCATGTGGGAATTCGTCATGATAACCAAGTCGACGCTCGTCGGCGTCGCGATGATCCATTGCCCAGGCCGCCAGTCCTAACAGATAGTTGCGCAGCTGCCTCTGAGCAGGCTCGGTTAGACGGCTAAACGGAAGCGCATCAAGCAGGCTCTTGACGCGGCCCCAGTGGAGCCCGCGAAGGGCTCTAAGGCGAACGCGCTCGATCGGCGGCCAAAGACGCCCCGATCGACGCCAGCGGTCACGATAGGGGCGCGGGGGGAGCAGTGGGAGGCGTGATTTGCCCCGGCCGGTTGCATACGCAACTGCAGCCTGTCGCCGCCGCATGTAGGCCCGCTGACCGCGCGCCCGCTCACGCGGCGAAAGCCACTCGGCCGTGGAGTCGATCACGCACATGTCCAGCGCAGCGACTGCGCACCGCCATGCAAAGTTGGGCCTGTTTGCCCAGTCCAGGCCACGAAGTGTCGACACCTCCACCGCGTGCAACTCACTCGTCACGAGCTCCGCCACCGGCTGTTCGAACTCGGGCATCAACCCTCGTGATGCCAATGCCGCCAATCCGCCCGCCGCGAGCATTTGGGGATCGAAGGTGAGAACAGTCTCGGGAATCAGGAACATCGCCTCTTCCTGAGTTCGCTCGCGCGTGACAGCCGCCCACAAGCATTGCCGAAGCCAATCGGCGTGCTCTTCTATCATCGCGGCGGCGCCGAAACGGGCGATCACCGCTGCGACACCAGCCGCCGCCGCGCGAGAGAAGCGGCCGGGCATGTCAGCGCTCTCGGCATCATCTGGTCGCTCAAGCGCCACCAAGGACTCAAGGGCTGTCGTCAGGGTATGGGCGCTGCCAACCGCACCTTCTTCGAGCGAACGATGGGCCCAAACGGCGAGACTACTGAGCGCTCCGGCGCGGCTCTGCTCGCGGTTCACCGCCTCGGCCTCTGCGGCGCTATCTTCCGGCGGCTCAATTCGCACCGCAATCTGGTTCGGCTCGGGCCCCTCTTCAATCTTCATCGAGCTGGGATCGGCGTCACTCTGGAAGCGCGCCAACGTGGCCTCATGTTCGGCTCGCCATACATCATTGCCGAGCTCGTCATCATAGTCGGCCAAGTCGTCGAGCTGCCACCGAACGCGGCGCTCCTGGAGTAAGGCCTGCGCCTCTTGATCGGCCAGCAAGTGAAACGGGAGCAGCAGTTGGTGATGCAACGGCCCGCGCTGCCGGTATCGCTGCCACACTGCCTCCGCCGCATCGACGTGATGCCGATACCGAGGGCCGCCGACGAGCGGAATGCGATGCGTCGGGGTTTGATCCTCAAGATGACGGCGGACATCGTAGCTCCAAAGTCGCGGTGCCGAGAGGAACGGGGCGATCGCTGACAGAGCTGGCCGGTCATTCTGACGCTGCGCCACCACATTGATGATCGGAGCGGCCGTCGCCACGAGGCCATTGTTCTGCAAGACCCGCGGCAGCAACTCGGCCAATCGGGCGTCGCCACCCAGCTGCTTCTCCAGCCAGTCATCGAGCGCGAGATAGGCGGAACCCAGCGCGTTTGGACCAAGAGTCGCCCGAGACCAGCGGTAGACGGTGTCGTCGCCCCACAGTTGGATGGGCCCCGACGGCAAGTGCAGAATCAAAGGGCGCGGGCGCCGACCATCGTAGCGCTTGGCCCAATTACGCCAGAACACCGCCGCCCGCATTTCGAGCCGGTGCATCATCGCCAGAGCTGCGTCGGCATCGTGCTCGAACAGCTGATCCCACCCACCTTGCAGGGGTGAGCTAGGATAGAAGGAGGTATGGTCGCTGATCCCAGCTTCGTTGAAGGCCATCGGGGAATCGAAGCAGCTCGACGGACCCAGCAAGCCGTCGCGACGCTGCCGCCGCCGCCGCAGTAGCTCGGTCCGCATCATCACCGTCCATGGGCCAGGCAGGTGAGCCGGCACCTGACGTGGGTTTTCCAGGAGCCATGTGCGGGCACCTCTCAGGCGGGAGTTGGACGTGACGCGCTCGAGATAGCTCTCGACGAGCTGCGGCGCCGCGGCCACCGTCATGGTCAGTACGCGACGAAGCGTGGCCTCAAGCTCCTCCCAGCCATGATAGCGGAGCTCAAGTTCGAAGGGCCTCTCGCGCTCATCGTGGCCGAGGCGCGAGCCCTCTGGATGACGGTAGTCTTCGACCTTTGTCAGCCAGGCAGTGACGTGCTCCGCGATGTGTGCCGATATCCAGCTCGGCGTCCACTCTAAAGCCGATGTCCAAATCTCCGCCAGTTCGACGAGGCCCATCAATAAGGAGTCCGGCCATGATTGCCAGTGCGGCAATGCCCAGCGCATGAAAGCAACCCACGGTCTCCAGACCGGTGTCTTGAATTGCGCAGCCAACCGGAAGCGTTCGGCCTCGGACATTCCCTCGAAGAGGGGTGAGTCCAGCAGGCCCTCCCGAATGCGTGTCTCGGCAACCCGCAACGTTTCCAGCAGCCGGCCGAGTAATCGCGCGTTGTCCGCAAGCAGGATGGGCTGGATCCTTGGCAGCAGATCCGCCGCACTCTCCGAATGCAGAGGCGCAACGAGCACCAGACGCCCCCACGCGGCATCGAGATCATCCTGATCGAGCACGTCCAGCAGCGAACGCCAATCCTCGTCGCGCCCAGCCTCCAGCAGCATTTGCGCTGCGAGCCGGACGGCGCGCTGCCACCATAAGGGCTGGCCCGCAGAGCGCAGCCGGTCCGCCATACGTCGCCAGTCCCGCTGCAGTTCGCGCGCAAGCGCCCAGTCTTCGAGTACATCGTGCGTGAAGACGATGCCGTCCCGGAGCGGCAACCGCGCCGCTGATCCCTCTTCGACGAGGCGCGCAATGCCCTCGGGATCGAGGTTCGCAATGCTCGGAACAACTGCGGGAGCCGCGACGCGTGCCGCCGCGAGCTGAGCGACGACCGTATCGCGTCCATGTGCTGCGGGAGTTGTACGCGCTCCGCGTGTCGCCCACGCATCGGCCAAGCCGATCTCGGTCAAAGTAGTCGGCAGCTCGTTCGGCACCAGCAGCTGCTGAAGCATGAAGGGATTGCGATTGAGCCCCGCCAGGTCCGACCGGGACAGCAGGGCTCTCGCGGCGGGAAATGCCAATACGACCGTAGCCGCATCCGCATCATCCAGCGATCCGACGCTTACGCGTTCGCCGACCTCGAGACCTGCTTCCCGTAAGGCGTCGCGAACAAGGTCACGCTGCCCGAAATCGCGCCCGCTCGTGATGATCGACCAGCGCTCACCGAGTGGGGAGGCGGCGATGGCGCTAAAGAGCTCCAAGACCAATTCCCGACGGGGATCGAGTAGCATGCGATCTGCGCCGTCAATAGCCAATAGGCAGGCCCCGGAGGACGCCAAACTCGCGATTATCTCCTCGGCGCTGATAAAAGTGCCCCAGTTGGCGGCGGCTTGCGACCAGCTTCTCTCGGCGATCTGCCGTTCGCTCAGCACCAGAGTGTTGCCGCCGAAAGTCGCGGAATAGCGCTTGAGCAGTGAGGACTTCCCGCAGCCGGCGTCGCCGGTCAGACGGATGATGCGGCTCGTGCCAGCCGCTTCTTGAAGCGAACTCCAGCTGTCCGGCCGAAGCAAGGTGACCGCGTGTCCTGCTCCTTGCAGGCGATCGTTGATCGCGCGCGCAGCGCTGCTCGATTCCGCGAGGATCCGATCGATTGCCGGGCGGAGGCGAGCCGTCGGCTTGGCAGCGAGACCAGGAACCCGTGCAAGCAGCGTTGCCCTGTTAAACGTCGGCGCCAACTGCGCGGCGGCAAGAAGGGTGGATCGGAGCGAGCCAAATGCGGCGTCCGCCGTCGAAGGATCGATGAGCTGCTGACTCAGGAGGTTGATCGCCCACTGCCGATCTCGCGATTGAGGCAGCGACAGATCGTGCTCGATCAGGCGCAATCGCCGCATGGCATTCCACGCGGCATCCTCGTCGAGCCCCTCTGTTGCTTTGGCAAAGCCGCGCAGCACCTGCCGTTTGGCGGCATTAAGCGCGCCTTCCGCTGCCCATGTCCGATCAAAGTCTGCCTTGCTCGTGGATGAGCGCGCCGATTCCAGCAGTGACTGAACGTCACTTATCGCGGGCGTGAGCGAGCTTGTGACGATGGCTGCGGACCAGTCTCGCTCGTCTTCAAAGGCTGCCAAGGCTCGGGCAAGGTCGCGGAACTCGGCGTTATCACCAACGGAGAATGTCCGCTTCGACTGGACAAAGGTGATGCCAACTTCAATATCGCGTCGCCATTCGAGAACGATGTCATCGAAGCCCGCGGGGCCATCGCGACGCTGAAGCGACAGGCTCCAAGGGGATGCGCCGGGTGGAAGCGCCCGATCCCCACGCTCGGCAATGAGGCACACCGCCAGCAAGGCAGCATAGTCGACCTCCACATCGATACCTGCTGCTCCGGTAGAGGCGTAGGTGGCCATGAAGTCGAATCCTTCAAAGTTCTCGACCTGCACGCAGCTCTATTCGAGCAATGCGAACCGCTGATACGTCACCAGGATGAGCGCTGGCGCAACGGCTCTCAACATCTGCGATGCCAAATCGTCTAGCGGCGGCCGCCCGCGTCGTCGTCGGACGTGACATGCTCAATATATTCGAACCCTTGTGCGCCTCCGCTCCATGTTTCGTGCACGTCGATCTTCGCCACCTTGAGCATTTCATGCCAGATCGCCTCGACATCCTCGTAGGCGATGTTGATGAACGCCTGTGTGATCATCTTTTCATAGGGCGGCTTGTATTCCCGCAACATCTTGCGCAGCTCGCTGTCTGTACCGACCGCCTCGAACTCGCGCGGCTGTGCGCGGTGCGATCGCGGATGGGCGAGAAGCTTGCGCAGCTCGACAATCTGCTTGACGGTAGCATAAGGCCGCTTGTTCCAGTCCACGTCCATGGCGAGCGCCTTCCGGATCGCCTTCACTTTCTCGACAGGCGACTGCCATTCGTCCCAATCCTTAATCACGCGCTCGCCGAGGAAGTTCATATAACCTTCGAGGGTGAACGCGATCATCGCCGCCGCCGCCATCATGTCGAGAAAGACTCCGTCGCGCCGTTCGTCTCCGTTGAGGGCCGCGTTCACGCGCTCGCGCAGGTAGAAGGCGGCATTCGCGAGGTCGTTGTGGACATGATCGACAAAGTCGTTCGTTACCTTTGCGCGAATGCGCGGCGGGCGAGCAGCATCGCTCATGACCGGTTCCGCCGCCGAGCGGATGCGGCGACGCGTCGTCTAAGCCGCCGCCGATTCATGGCCGGCGCGGTTTCGCGAAAGCGACTGTCGATCTCGTCAAGCATCTGTCGCGCCTCGTAGGCGTCGGTGTCGATCAGCTTTTCGATCAGTCCGGTGCCGATCTCGCGCGTGTCGGGCCCGAGCCGGTGGAGCGTGATCGCTAGGTCGACGAGCTGCGCGGTCGCCACCGCGGTGGCCGTGCGGACATCTCCTAGCTCCGATCGCCATTTCCCGACGAGCCCCAGCGCCAGCTCGGCGACTAGCGGCGCCTGGTGTGGGAGCATCGTCGATAGGCGCTCGACGACGAACGTCGCATCGAGGCGCGGAGCCTCGGCTATCCGTTCGGAAATCGCGCGAAGGAGCGAGACCGTCGGCTCGTCGGGAGCGAGCTCGTCGACAGCGCGGAAGATGTCGAACGTCGCTTGCCACACGCCCTTACCGCCCCGTTCGAGCAGGCGGATGAGCAAACGGGTGGCGCGGGCGCGATCCGACCCCTCGGCGAACAGATTGGCGGCCGAGAGCGCAACCCCGGCTCGCGCGTCGGTTGCGGTGTCGTCCTCGAGGATGCCTTCCAGCCGCTCCTCCGCCCACGGCAGATCGGCGTCGACGATCGCCGCCAAGCCAACGATTTCGCCATAAGCTTGTCGGGCTTGGCGGCTGGACGCGGTGCGCCAAGCGTCGAGGTGCCGATCAACGAGTGCGGGGTCCTGCTTTCGCGCATTGGCGAGGAAGTGCGAAACCGAGCGGCTGCCAACCAGTCCAGGAACGTCGGCGAAGAGTCGATCGAGAAAGGCGTCGCGCCCGCCTGAATCGTCGTCACGCAAATAGGGAAGGAAACGTGCCAGCCCGTCCCAGATCTCGAGGCTCTTCTCACGCGCCAGATAGGCGGAGAGTGTGGCGAGCGCCTCGGCTGGTTCGTCTCGCATCAGCCTGAGATGAACCAGCGCCTCGACAACCGGATATTCGCCGCCGGGAACGACCGCGTAGCCGCCATAGCCCCACAGCAGACTGCGCTCCAACGCAGTGTCGTGCTCGTCCGCACGAGCGGGCTCGGCGGCTCCGGTGGCCTCGCCACCAGACGGGGGCTCTGCCTCGTCACCATCGTCATCGACCTGGCCGCTCTCCTCGTCATCGGCATCGTCGCCCGGGGCCGGGCCGTCGGGCGGCACCGCGATCCACCTTTCGAGCAGCGCGAGAAATTCGTCAGACACCCGGGCGCCACGTCGCTGCAGGCGCTCCAGAGCGCGCGCGGCCGACTGGCGGAATTCGCTGCTGTCGAACCCGCGCCCTACGACGTCGCGAAGCAGGCTGAAAACCATCTCCGGTTCGCCGTCCTCAGACAGCGCGTCTAGTACATAGCCGGCCGCGCGCGTGCCGTTGTCCTTGTCGAGCTCGGCGAGAATGCGGATTGCGCGATCGGCATGGTCCTTGGCGAATGTCGCGAAAGCTCGCGAGAGCTGGATGTTGCCGCCGGTCATCCAGTTGCGCGGATGATCCCACCCCGTTGCGTCCGGCAGCGCCCGGAAGGCGTTAACGATGTCAGCGTCGGACGCCTTGGCCATCCCATCCGCTTCGAGCGGCGATCCGATCCATTGCGGTCCGGTGAAGGTGGCGCCTGAACGGCGCGTGCCGAAGCGGCGCTCCTCCTCCGCAACTTGGCGGCGGGCGGCAGCGGACAGCCGTTGCGCGGGAAGCGAACGCAGGAGGTCGAGCTGGGTCCGCCGTGCGGAATGGCGCCAGACCATCTTGCCCTTGGGATCACTAATATCCTCTGGCGGCGGAGGCGCATAAGCGCGAACCTGATCCTCGAAGCGCGTAACTTGTTCGACGGACCAATGCGGCGCGACCGCGGCAACAAGCGCCTTGGCGGTGCCGTGGGGGTCGTGGATGGAGCCGAGATAGTAGCGGCGCTCGTCCCCCATAATAAAATCGAGCGCGGCGTCGGCGTAGCGTTCGGTTTCGTGTGCGAAGCCGTGCGCGATCAGGCGCTGAACAGGGGTCAACGCGACGCCAGCGTTTTCAGCCGCCCAGCGAGCGAATCGATCGGGCTCGTGTTCTGCGGCCTGTTCGACGGCGATGCGTGCAGCGCTTAGCAGCGCATGCTGGGGCAACCCAATGTCGGCCTCGCCCTCGAACCGGTAGTCGGCGTCGTAAGTCAGTGCATAGCCAACACGGGAGTCACGCTCGCCCGCCACCCGCGCCAGCGACTCGAACGCGGCGAGATACCAGGGCCAGAGTTCGTCGAGGAATGTGGCCGGCGCTTCCTCGGCGAGCGCCGGCAGGCTGTCCCAGTCGTCGCCGTATTCGATTAGGCGCTTGATCGGCTCGCGCGGATCCTCGCGCATGCGCCACGTTAGTTCGTCCGCTTCGGTCAAAAATTCCGGCTTGGGCGTCGCCGCTTTGGTCTCGGCCGCCGCGACCGCGGCCGACAGATCGCGGCTCAGTCGCGCGCGGACGAGCTTCAACGCTAGCTCGGGCTGCTCCACCCCTATCGTTCCTGCGACATGGTCGATCATCGTCGCGGCGATGTCGGTGCGCTCGACGATAACGAGCGCGACGTCCAGCATTTCTGGGGTCCACCGAGGGACTGACTGGAGCACCCACCAAGCGCGACTGTCATGGCGGGGGTCGGGGAGCCATTGCGACCGCAACAGCTTCAAGGCCGCTTCGGGCGCGAAGGTCATCGCGCGCGAGAGGATCTCGATCTGGAGATTGGCGGCTTCTTCCGAAGCGGTCATCGCCTGCGCGATGAAGCTGGCGTGGAAACGGCAGAACCAGCCTTCGCTGCCGCTCAACGAGCGAAAACCGCGGAGCCTCGTCTTGTCTCGCGTCAAGGCATCTTCCATCAGCAGCGCCTCGCGATCGGTTGGGTTTTGCTGGGCGCCGAGGAAGTCGATCAGCAACACGCGCAGGTGCGGGCGCAGCGTGTCGGTGCGCCAGAGCGTCTCGACTTCCTCTTGGTACCCACCACAATCGACCGCACGCAAATAGGTCAGTCCCGCCCAGAGCTTGGGGCGTAGGAAGAGCGAGCTTTGCCGCTCCAAGACGAACGTCGAGAGCCGGCCGGGCTCGCGAGCGAAGCCGCGGGCGAGCGCGAACTCAAACAAGGTCTGGTGGGAGAAGCCAACCGTCCCGTCCAGAGTGGTCAAGATGCCGGCGGCTTCGAGTCCGCGGAGATCGGCGGTGCGTTCCGCGAACCGCGCGGCCGGCAGCCACAGGCTTTCCTTCGCGGCCATTTGGTTGGCGATGTCGGCGGCGAGCTGCTCGCGCGCCGCGGCCGCGTCGCCGACCAGTACGCGCTCGGACCACAGGCGCTCGAGCATCCCCTGGTAGCTCGCGAAGGGTTCCGAGCTGTAGCGGCCGTTGAGCTGGAGATAGGTGGCGAGGGCCTGCGGACGCCGCATCACGTCTTGTGCGTCCGCCGGCCAGCCGGCGGCGTTGACTCCGCGCGCCTCCAGCAGGGCGAGGATGTCGCTCCAACCGGGGAGCTGGAGCATCACGCTTTCCGCAGTGACCGACTTCAGCCGGACGTCGTGCTGGAACTCGAACGTCCGCGACGAAAGAACGATGTGGACATTGTCAGTGCCGCCCAGCTTGCGGACCAGGTTGAGCAGCGCGTTCAAGCGACCGACTCGGATGTCGAGATGCTGGGCGAGCGCGTCGAGCTGATCGATCAGCAGCAGCACGGGTCCGATGTCGGCCAGCTTGCGGATCAGCGTGCTGGGGAGGTCATCGAGCCCGAGCCAGGCCTGAAGATTGGACTCGGTCTGGATATCGGCTTGAAGCAGATCGGCCTTGATAGCGAGAACGGGCCATCCGCGCGCCGCATATTCGCTGCCCAAAGTCGCGAGCAGCGCCGATTTCCCAGCGCCGGGATCGCCGAGAAGTGCGGTGGTCGACGAGGCGTAGCCATCGAGCCGTGCCCGGAGCGCGTCTTGCTCGGGACGCGCGATGCGCTCGCCGTCAGGCAATGTGGAAGGCCAACCAAGGAGATCGCCCGAAGCGGCTCGGAAAGCGGCGCGGATCGGCGCCAGCGTCTCGAAGTGAGCGAGCGGCACGATGCCGAGAACGTCGACGTCCTCGCGTTCAGCCAGCTCCTTCCGCAAGCGCTCGGCGTTGACCTTGGCGAGCGCGGCGTTGGGATCAGCGATGAACAGGTGAAGCGAGCCGGCTTCGGCCCGGACGATCTCGATGTCGGCGTCGGCGGCGATCGCGCGCAAAGACTCCTCGAGTCGCGCGATCCGTTCGCCGTCTTCGGGTCCGAAGTCGGCGGAGACGCTCAGCACGAGCGACACGCGCGGCTGAACAGGGGCTGGCGTTCCCGAATTCTCGACGGGGGTGACCGCGCCTTTGCTCCCGGATCCATTCGCCGGCGTGGTCGAACCTTCGGCTCCCGAACTCTCGCCTGGCAGGGCCGCTTCCCCTTCGACGTCCCGGTGCGGCGTGATCGGCTCGAACGAGCCGGTCGCAGGACCGCTCGTAGGCGCCGGGGCCGGCGCGGATTCAAGCTGGCCCCAATGGCTGAGCAACTCGAAACCGAAGGCGGCGGCGTGGCTGGCGGCGATCGGCTGAAGCAGCGCGTCCCGTCGCCCGGACTTCTTCTGTGTCATGTCCGAGACGCCGCGGATGACGATGCTCGGCGTTCTCTCGGCAAACGCGGCATAGACCGCGCCATAGCCTTCCATCTCGACGACGTGGGTATCGCCATAGCCGCGGGCGATGAGTGCTTCGAGATCACTTTTCGGGTCGTCGAGGACCGCTTCTATCGACGCAATCGGCGCGACTAACCCAAGCGGCGGATAGTCGACCGGATAGGCGTCGAATGGAGGCAGCATCCCGCCGCGGGGCGGCCGAATGCGCGTCAGCCAGTCGTCCTCGCGGCGGATCTTTTTGGCGATGCCGACAAGCCGAAGATCGGGGGGATAGGCCGCTGGTCGATAGGAGAACCCGCCCTTTCCGGCCTTGCCGCCATAGGGCCAGTAGAGCTTTTCGGAAGCGACGACTGAACCAAGCGGCGCGTCGTCCTTTTTGCGCGATCCGCCGACGCCGACCAGGATCTGGACCTCGAAGCCGTCGAACAGGATATGAGCTTCCGCCACCACGCTGTGCGCGTTGTGGGTGCCCGCGCCGGTTTCAGCGACAACGACGAGCCATTCCTGTCCCCGGTCGGAAAAGCTGCCGCATTCGTAGATCGTACCGTGGCGACCCTGCACAGACCCCATGTCGGTGAGATGCGCCCGGACGGCCTTCATTTCGAGAAGCAGCGCAGTTACAAAAAAAGCACGACGCATGCCGCGCTGCTTCGCTTCCTCTAAGACTTCGGACGCATTGCGGTACATCGTCTAGTCGGCCCTGCGCCGCTCCAAATTCAGCCGATAGCCCGACCGATGCCCGATTCACCCACCGCGAGCACGATTGCTCGGTGAGCGGCTTTCCCTGATAATAGGGAGGCGGCACATGTCACGCTAGATCAAGCGAATGCGGCGGAGCTGTCTGCGCGCGACCCTACTCCGTGTTTCGGAGCGTCTTCTCGAATGAGATTCGATGTGTCGCTTCCGCCATACCTTCCAGATCGATGATGATCGGATCGATGTCGAACAGCTTGGCTGCGCGCTCATAAGGGTGCCAGTGATCGAGCTCTCGCGACGTGAGGATAATGACGCGCCGCACGTATTCCTCATTGGCGGCTGCAATTAGCGCCAGTTCTTCTTCGCTGAAATCTGCAAATTTCGTGAAGACCAGGAACACGTCGAACCGGTCCGTCGGGAAGGCGCGGGCGATCCGAAGGAGGTTCTGGACGTCGTCCTCCGTGATCTGCTTGCGCGTCTTGCATTCGCCGATCGCGAGCTGGACCCGATGGTCTCGGCCTCGATTGACGAGGAAAACGAAATCGGTCTCGCACTTCCGGATGTCTGCCCCGTTGGGCTCCAGCGTCGTCGCTGTCGTCATCGCGAACGAGTTTGGCTCGTGCATGTGGTGCAATTGCAGGAGCGTGAGGACCACCGGAATTGCGCCCTGCTGATTGTCATTCCGTCCGAACAGGCCCGACCGCCGATAGGCCCAGTCACGGTCGCGCAGTTGCGGCCCAACATGGAACGTATGTCCGCAATATTCGCACTGCGCGTTCGTCCTGATATCGTCGAGCGATCTCCAGAAATCGAGCTGGCAGCTCGGACAGTCGAGCTTGAGCCCCGGCCGGAAGACCTCCTTACGCAACAGGTGCGCGAGCACTGCGTCGTTGGTTAGCCGTGAGCCGGGCGGTCGCGGCTCGATGTACAGATCGTCATAGTTGCTAAGCGGGTGATCAGTGCCCTGGGCCCTGATCGCCTGCTTTGCCGCGCTCGTAGTGAAACTCTGATCCGGCGAATATCCCTCGATTAGGTCGCGGACCCCGCCGATGCGGAAGACACGGCAGCCGTCGACCCCACCCATTTGCCGAATAAGGCGATTGCAGAGGAGTCCAGCAGAACTTGGGGACGCCGCAATACCGACGGTCGCGAAGATAGCTTCGAACAGCTGACGGATCTCGATTGCTCGAAGCCTGAGATCGTGGGTCGATCCGCCGACGATGGCGCCAAGCGAGCCCGGTTCCGCTCTCGCCTTGTTCCAGTGAATGATGGCGTTGCGCCCATAAAATCCGTTGAGCGCGGGAAGGAACGGCAGATGCAATGTGAACCGCTCATTGCCGAATAGCCCGATGCCGGGCTCTACCGAAACCACAAACTGCTGCGACGAGAGACCGCCTTCGTCCTTTAACGGCGAGTTTGGGATGGCGAAGGAGATGCTGGGCGGCTCGGTACTGTCGTCGACGGAAGCCAGCGCGTTCTCCTCCGCGAATATCATAATCGGCGCCTTCACATTGAGCCCGTTCCAGAGCATTGGGCTGACCCGGCAGAACATCCGGGTCTCCCCGAAGCCGGAGAGTTCCTCCGGCGCGCGCTCGGTGCGCGACCAGATCGCCATTCCCCGCTGCCTGGCCGAATTGATTAACTGCGGGACGCGGTTCAGCCATTGATCCCGGAGGTGGCCAAGCCGGGCTGCATGGACGGGATCGTAGAAGAACAGCGGAATGTCTGTCGCGCGCAGGTTCCAAAAGGTGACTATGTCCTCAAAGTCCGTTGCATCGCCCATGTAGAAACCGGCATGGCGCCAGGAGGATTGAACGGCATAATGCTGCTGGAGACCGACGCCATTGAAGCCGGCAAGGGACATCTGACCCATTTCGAGCAGCGCGATAGGCTGGTCGGGCGCCACGCGTTGGACCGGCGCGCGAAGATGTAGCTTCATTAGCCCGGCATAGTCCTGCGCAGTCTCTTCGACGGCGGGTAATGCCCCGAACGTCGCGAGTAGGAGGTCGGCGAGCGGATCCTCGTCGCTCCACTCATGCAGCACGACCAGCGGATCGGCCTGCGGATTGTTCTTGAAATGCTCCTCGAACAACATTCGTGTGGGGGCGACAAGGTCGGCGAATGTCGACGTCTTTCCACCTTGGCCCCGGTCCATAACGAACCCGCGCTGATAATCCGGCCACGGCAAATGGACTTGGGCGTCGATGAATGCCTTCACCGCATCCGTGTTCGACGCCGGATAAAGGCAGTCCACCCGGAATAAATCGATTAGACTGCGTGCCTCTTTGGGCTCGTCGATAGGAATGATCGGATTGTAGCGGCCTCCCCACAGCGAGAAAGACCTTCGCATGGACCGGCGGAAGGCGTCGAAGTCGCCTCGTTCGACGCACCAGCCGATCCTGATGGGTCGATATCGACATCTGATTGAGAGGCTGCTCACATCCGACCTTCAAGCGACATGCCGGCGGAGGCGTAAGAGACAGTCTCACCAGCTTTGCTGTTGGCTTAGGGAAGCTGGTTTCCTCGCTCAATCCCCCAGCGCCAGCGAGCAAACGCGATGATCGCTTTCGATCAATCAACCCACTCTCGTGCTGCTAGCTTGCAGTAGAAGCTATGGGATGCAGCGCAAGTATTGACTTACCTACCTGCCCTCTGAGCCATCTTTCGCGCCTACCGGACTGATGATTATGCGCGCCTGAGCGCGCTGCCGCAGCCAAGGCTCGGTCTGTCTCAAGCAGGAATCCAACCCCTGTCAAATTCCACATTGGGGGTAGTTCTGGGGGTACGAACTTATGCCACCGTCGAAACGATCGGCTCGGCCCGCCGGCTATCTAAGCTCTTCGATTCCGCCCCTGGTCTCACTAGGTCCCAGTGCATAGCGGTGCTACTCCTTTGCCGCTGCACGTGGTCGCCGGGAGTTGCCGAGCCGGATTTGCGGTACAGCAGCGGAAGCTACCCACTTAGAAGCCGATCGTTCCTGCCCCGATGCTGCGGGTCTGAGTGCGACCATCAGGCTGAAACGTCTGCGAGAAGTAGGCGCGTTGCCGCGACTGCGGCGTATCCCCGAAATAGGCTCGCCACCAGTCGTCGGTACGCAGATCCTGCAGCCTTAGCCTTCGGCCCCGGCTTTGGGCGAACTCGCGAAATGCATGATGCGCGTAGATGCGCATGAACTCGCCCAGGTAAATGTCGGCCACACGGCGGTTGCCGCGGATGACCAGCATATTCTCGTCATTGCCCGTCGACGATGCAGTGCTGAAATTCGCCGATCCCGTGACGACGATCGGATCCTCCCCGAGCGGGTCGATCAGCATGAACTTGTTGTGGATGTAGCGAACGTGGCGGTTGAGGTTGCTGAGGTGCTCGCCCAGCCAGCGGTCGAACGCGCTGCGCGTGAGGTGTGAGCCGATCGCAAATCGATTTTCCGGCAGTAGCCGGAGCTGGCGGATGCGTTCCCGTTCGGCCTCATGGGCCTGCCGATCCGCCTGGGGCCGTGCGTCCCGCTCCATGGTCGCGTAGCGCAGCGGCGTCTCGGCGCTTTCGAAGACGTCCTGGAAAAGCCGGTTCATTCCAAAGGCGAAGGTGACGAACAGCGCATCCTTAGCGCCTCTGGCCAGGCCGACATAATAATCGAGCGCATCCGTTTCCCGGCGCGGGCTGAAGATGGCCGTGGTCCCGGACGGCGGCTCGCCGGCGGGGATGGCCAGATCCGCACTCAATTCCCTGGCGAGCTGGGCCACCCGCGGATCCTTCTGGAGGCGCTCCCAATAGTCGAAGTAGCGGGCGGCGACGGACGGCTCTTCCACGACGTGGACGACGTTGGAATGGCCATAGATGCCGCCCTTCGAGAAGTTCGTTCCGCCGGTCAGGACGGCCTGGGGCGCTCCGTCGCGGAGCAGGATGATGAATTTGTTGTGGGAGATATGGCTTCGGCCCTGCTGGCGCGGAGTGCAGACCTGCTCCAGGCCCGCGCTCCGGACGGCCTTGGCATTGCCGTCCCCCGGCGCGGCTTTGCGGCGGTCGTAGACGATTTTGACATCGGCTCCGCGGTCGATGGCGGCCTTCAGGGACGCGAGAACCTTTTCGTCGCTGAACTCATAGGCTGCGACGCGAAGGCCGAACCCGTCGTCGGCGGCTCTGCCGATGAACTGATCGATCCCTTCGGCCAGGCCGCGAGAGAGCCAGGAATAGGCCTCCTCCCCGACGGCGTCGGGGCTGCGGGTGCCGAACCTGCGCGAATAGGCTTGAGATGCGGCAACGCCGCGGTTGAAGTAGACGTCGTGGTCGCCGCTCTCCGGAGTCTCCGTTTCGATCCGGATCGACGCCTCTGCAAACTCGCGCAAATCCTCGGGCGGACCTTTCAGCGCCACCACCCGATATTGGTAACGATGCGCGCGATCGAGATTGTAGTCCGACCAGGTGAAGCCCTGGATCGGATGTTGCCGGCTTGAGAAGCCGCCGCCGACCCTTCCCTGCGACGCCGTCGCCTGGAAGGCCTTGTTCCCGATCAGCCACTGCGTCTCGCCGGCGGTAAGGTCGGTGCGTTCGATCGCGAAGCCCGCAAGCCCTTCACAGTCGCGCGGGTCCATGCTGAAGCCGAGGAGCACCACATGGCTGCCGCTCACGCCATGAAGAGCGAGCCCTCCGTTCGTGCTTTGCCTTCTCATCTGCGGCTCCTCCTATGGCAAGAGATCAGCTCGGCTCGGCGACGGCACCAGGCCGCGGCCCGGCCCGAAGGTGCCGGAGCGGCGCAAGTCACGGCGCCGCTTCGGTCAGCGCGTCACGTTCCTGTGCCGCCGCGCTCCGGCGGCCGTCGAACCACTGCCGGCTCCTGGAATATCAGCCACTCCGGATTTTCGATTTCGCGCCCGAGGGCATTGTCGAACCGCTTCGGGATCTCGCGGTTGAGGCTTTCGAGATAGGGCAGGAGAGGCCGTTTCGGCGGGTTGCGCTGCTCGCGGCCGTCGAGCGGCTCGTACCAGGTCCATTTCATGTCGTCGAAATATTCGGCGAAACCGAAGCCGTCGAAGAAGTAATCCTCATGCTCGAGCATGGCCATGTACCACAGGCTTGGCGCGGCGGTCGGGTTGGGACGGTCCGAGCTGGCTTTCTGCATCTCTTCCAGAAGCCTGGTTCCGTCTACGTCGTCGCGCGAGCGGAGGTGGGACTGGAGTGCCGCCAGCTGCGGCGTCGGCTCGAGCCGCGGCGTGACCATCAGCACGGGCTTGTGCTGCATCCTTGCGGTTGCGATCTCATGAACGGTTCCGACGCTGTAGACGTTGGTGGGGGTGTAGGCGATCAGGAAGTCGGCGAGGTCGGTCATCCTGAGATCGATGTGAAGGGTCGGCCAGAATTCCTCGCAAAGGCTGTCCCTCAAGCGGCGGCCTTCGACGTCGTCGTCATAGGTCCACAGGCCGCGGCGGTTGACGGTGAATTCGTCCTCCTTGCCGTAATGCTGCATTCCCGACACTTCGGGCTTGTTCCAGGGATCGAAGACGGTGGTGCCCATGCGCTGGGTCAGGAACTCGCTGACCCTGGTTCTCCAGCCGTTCGCTTTCTCCTCCTCACGCGATGGGACGAAGTCCATGGGCCCCGAGAGATAGACCCGTGCGCGGTCGAGAATGCCGCCGCCGCTGTCCTCCTGCTTCGCTTCGGCATCCTGCTTCAAGGACTCGGACCGGCGCTCGAGCGATTGCTGGACGGTCCGGGTTTCGCGTTCGATTTCGTGGGCCATGCTCTCTCCGTTCCAGACGTGATTTACGAAGAATCAGTTCCAGTAGCTTAGCCGATGCAGCGTTGAACGTGCGGCAGAAGAGCAGATGAAGGCTCGGCGAGTCCTTCCCAAGTCAATGCCGTCGATAAGGATGAGATAAACTGCGGCGGACGCAAGAGAAGCCGAAGGCAAAAGCCTCGATCTGGCGGACCGAAAGTCTGAACTGGAGAGGTTCAAGGTCATGATGGAGCAGACGCGCTCGAAAAGAGCTGGCGCTCCAGGAAGTTGGCATGGCCCGGAGTGAAAGCCTCCTCCGACCAGCTGTCGTCCTCGGCGAGGAACTCCGATCCCGCCCTTGCCTCTGGGCTCATGGCGTTGCGGCGGTTCCTGCTTTCGAAATGCCGGAACATCCGCATGAACTCTGACAGGAAAATATCGGCGATCCGAAGGTCGCCTCGATAGACCAGCATATTCTCGTCGTTGCTCACGATTGACGCCTTGGAAAAGTTCGCCGATCCGCTTATCACCACCGGATCGTCGCCGAGCGGGTCTACCAGCATGAATTTGGTGTGCATGTAGTTCACATGGCTGTTCAGGCCGGTGAGTGCTTCCTCCAGCTGGCCCGAGCTGCCCGCGGCCGAAGCAACCGGCGCTCCCAGCCGGTCGCCCCAGGCAATCCGGTTTGCCGGCAGAATCCGCATGCGCTCGTACGGCTCGCGAAGCCGGCCTCCGACGCTTTCCATGAGCAGGTAGCGCAGCGCCCCCTCCGGCGGCGGGAGCACCGCCTGCGCAAGGAACGGTTCCGCCACCGTGAAGGCGGTGGTGAAATGGACAGACCGGCGCGCAGACCCGAACAGCTCCGCGTACCAGTCGAGCAGGGCTTCCGAAGGCCGCGGGCTGAACAGCGCCATCGTCGTGCCCCGCTCGGGAAGGCCCTGCGGGTCGGGATATTGGTAGCCGACCCAGTCCGCAAAGCCCCCTTCCGCCCCGGCGCCGCCGGACCGGCGCTCGGCCGGGTCCTCCGCAAGCCTTGTCCAATAGTCCAGGAACTGACGGGCGACCGTTCGATCGCGTACCACCTGGCCGACGTTGGACTGGCCGTAGATGCCGCCCTTGGTGAAATTGGTCGATCCGGTCCACACCGCGACCGGATCGCCGTCCTCGAGCAGGATGATGAACTTGTTGTGCTGGATCGTCGTGTTGGTTCGCGGGATCAGCATGGCTTCGAGGGCGCGCTGACTCTCCTGCTCGCGCACGCCGACCGCATTGACCGCGGCAAGGGCCTCGGCGCAGATCGGGTCCGGCGCGCTTGCCTGTACCACTTCGGCGTTCTTGTAGGCGATCGGATCACGGGCGGGGTCGTCGTAGTCGACCGTGGTCGTAACCCCGCTGGTGCGCTGAAGACGGCGGCTCGTTACTTCGGCCGCATGATGGATGATCTTCACGTCGGCACCCGTTTCGAGGACATCGACGAAAGCGCGGACCAGGTCCGGATCGGTGAATTCGTAAACGGCCGCTCTCAAGGCGTAGCGGGGAGACGGCCCGTCCCGGCCTTCGTCAAGCGCCGCCCGGCGCACGAATTCTTCCATCGCCTCGCCCAGGCCGCGCGAGAGCCATCCGAACGCTTCTCCGCCCGGGACGTCTTTCGGCGGTACGAACCGGCTCCAGGCTGTGCGGCCGAATTGCTCGGTACGATACCAGCGGGCATGTTCGCCGAAGCGGCGCATGTAGCCCTGGCTGGCCGCGACTCCGCGATTGAAGTAGATTCCGTGCCGGCCATCGTCGGGAACCTCGGTCCGGACTTCGACCTCCAGCGCGTGCCGATGTTCCAGTGCACCGGGGCGGCCGTAGGCGGCGCTGATCCGATAGACATAGGCGGTTCCGCTCTCGACGACATAGTCGCCCCACATAAAGTCCTGCACCGGCGCCTCGCTGAGCGGCACGCCGCCACGCTCGGGGACCGGCGCATCCCGAAACCGGCGCCCGCCGATCAGCGGCTCAAAAGCGCCGCCGCTGGCCGGCCGCCGCCAGATCGAGAAGCCGAGCAGGCCGGAGCGCTGCGCCGGATCCACATCGAGCCCGATCAGCACCACCTCGGTTCCGGCGAGAACGGTGGCGGTGATCGCGCCGTTTGTGCTTCGACTGCGCATTGTGGCTCCGATCTTTCGGCTGTCTGCGGCTCCTGGCTGTCCGCCACAGAGGTTGCACCAAAGAAACAACTCAAGGGGCGGCAGCTCGATCGAGCGAGAATACAATCGACGCGAGCCAATGCCAAGTCTGGCCATGGAGATTGGGATCAGGCAAAAAATAACGCTTGCGAATATTCAGAACCGGAGCAACTAATTGCCGATTGCCTGCGGGAGAAGGCGAATGGCGGGGGCGTGGGTCGACACTGGGCGTGAGGCTGCGCGCGGTCGCCTCGCAGACTATGACAGCAACGAAGACGGGCCGCTGTTTGCCGTCAGCGATGAGGGCAGTGCCGCGACCTCGGTACTCGAAGCCGCCTATTCTTCGGCGAAGGCTTCGGCGCGGGCGGAATTTGCCGCCGATCCGTTGCGTCTGGGCGTGATCCTGGACGGCGAACGGATGACGAGTGCCGGCGAGACGCCGATTGGGCCGCCGGAGTATCGGACGCTGAGCTCGGCCACGGCGGGGCGGTTGCTGCTGACCACCAACGTGGGCACCCGCGTCAACGTGCGAATGGCAGGGCACCTGCCGGAATATGAGGCGGTTCCGGCGTCGCTTGAGCAGGTGATCGCCGCCTTTCAGCCCTTTCTGAACACTCCGGGAGGCCGGCCGCGGCCCCTTACGGTCCGGCTTCGAGCGGCGCCCGGATCGGGCACGGCCGAGGTGGCCGAGCTTGTCCGGCAGGTGGAGCAGGGCAGGAAGGACGGCCTGATCGGCGCCGCGCCGCTCCACCGCCTTTCGCTGCTGGTCGAATTCGACGGGCGGATCGCTACCGAGGAGCAGCTGCTCCAGATCGAAGGCTTCATCCGCACCGCGGCCGAGCTCAAGGTCCCCGAGGTGGCGATCGATGCCGTGCCGCTCCCCTATGCGAGGCGGCGACTGAGCGCGGCCGGGCTGCTCGAGGTGCTGCGCCTTGAGGACCTCAATCGGCTGCTTGCAGTTGCGGTTCCGCTGCGCGTGGTTCTGACGACTCGCTTCGCCGTCGACGTGGAGGCGAGCGCGAGGACGATCTGGACGGGCCTCGAAGCTGCCCGCGGCCAGGGGCTGGACGGCGGCAAATACGGTCTGTTCCCACTCACGCTCGAGGAGCAGGAGCAGGCGATCGAGATGATCACCCGCTGGACCGCCGGCTGGACCGCGATCCCCGCCTTCTACGTGGATACGCCGCTGGTCACCGCGACGGAGGTGTTCGACGTCGACCGCTGCGAAGAGGCAGCGCGGCGGTGGCTCAAGATGGCCCGGGGCGCCGGCGCAACCGTGGCCTTGTTCGACGGTCCGGACCGGGTCACGCCGCGGCGGCTGGTGAAGTCCGAGAAGAGCCCCGAGGGCGTCCTGAACCTCGACCAAATCGAAAGCCTGACCAGGTTCGGCGAGCTGTTGGGGATCAAGATCATGTGGTCGGGCGGAGTCACCGCACCCCAGGCGCTCGATCTCGCGCGGCGCCGGGTGTTCGCGATCTTCAGCACGTCCAGCGCATCATCGAAGATCGCAGTCACCGCACCGTTCAGCCGGGACCATCGCATGGCTTCCGAGAACGAGCCGCAGGAGTTCGGAGTCAGGCGGATGCACGCTGCCATCCAGGCCGGCTTCCTGGCGACTCGGCTGCGCGAAGCCGTGCCGGACCTGGCGCAACGGCTGGACTCGGCGGCAGAGCAGCTGGTGCAAGCGCCGGCCGATGGTCCGGCAGCGGCATCGTCGCTGGCGACGTTGAACGAGCTGCTCGTCGACGGCTGGCGGCGGATCGGGCCTTCTTCGACAGCCCCGCCGCGGGCGAGCGGCGGCAACAAGCATTTGCCCGTTCCCGCCGGCGCCGTGCGCGTGTTCCGCGGACGCAAGCACGCGGGTGCTTCCCATGAGGATTTCCGCCAGCGCCTCGCAACCGTGTTCATGCCGATGACGGTGCAGATGCAGCGCCTGTATGGACTGACGGCCTATCTCCCGGCAGTTCTCCCGAACGCGGACGACGGACTGCTTCCGGACGAAGTCGCGCTGGTCTTCTACAGGACCCAGGAATCCTATAACGAGGCCAAGCGCTGCATCGGCGGCCGTGCCTACAGCGAGCTTCACGAGCTCGCATTCGACATGCCGGCCAGCCGGAGCGGTTTTCCGGTCCTGCTGGCGGGGGGTGAAGTGGAAGCGGAGCGGCCCTACCATCTGTTCGACCGGTCGGTGGACTGGCAGCAGGGCAGCACCCGGCTCTTCATCGGCCGACGCAAGAGCGACATAGCCTCGTCCGACTTCCTGCAGCGGATCGGCGCAGCCGCACGGGGCGTGCAGCAGGCGCCGGGCGGGATCGACGGAGCCATATTCGTGGCGAACGGCGAGAGCATCCTGTGGTGGGATCATTCGGCCGAGGCGATCGAGGAGCCGGTCAGCCACTTCGGCGACCTGGCCGAGCCCGCTTATGCCGCCGCGCCGCGCCGCCTGCGGATCCCGGTGGACCTCACCGAGCCCTTCGTCGGGCTGTCGCTGGAGAGCGCCGGCGATTTCCTGAACTTCCAATTTTCGCGGATCTGATCCGTGCCCCGCGCCGCGCTTTGCTTGAGCAGCCCGGACCGGATCCTCGGAGCGACGCGGTGAGCGCGCTGGACGTCACTCGCTCCTCGGCGCAGCGACTGCTCGACTATCTGGCGGCGGAGTTCGACGAGACCGGCAGCAGCAGATCCGCTCCCGACGGGATTCAATATTATTACAAAATGCCGGCGACCTTCGCCCTTGCCGGACGGCTGGACCTCGCGAACGCCACTCTTGACGAGTTCGTTCGAAGGTTCTTCGCGAGCGGCGTGCTCGACACGGCCGGAGATGCGATGGCCAAGGATTGGGCGCCGTATATAGCCGGCTGGACGGCGTGGGGCGCTGCCCTCCTCGGCCGCTTCGACATCGGCCGTGCGGTGATCGGCTCCGTCATGCATTTCCAGGCTCCCGACGGAGGCTTTCGAAGCGCAGCCGACGGCGAAGCGCCCTCCGACGTGCAGCGGACGGGCGCCGCGCTGATGGGCCTGGCGTGGAACAACGAAATCGCTGCGGCGGAACGGGCTGCGACATTCCTTCGAACCACGATCGAGGAGCAGGCCGGCCGCAGCCGCTTCTGTGCCCTTGTCGATGACGGACGGCCCTTTGCCGATCCCAACGACCGGAACACCTATTTCGACGTCGCCGATCCCTTCGCCCGGCCGGCGATGTTTGCCACGCCCATGGCAGGTCTCCTGTGGTTGTACCGGCTGACTGGCCGGGCCGAGCATCTGGCGGCCTCCACGCTCTACTCGGAGCTTGTCCTCAGGCACGACAGTCCGGCCGCACTGCCCCTGGCGACGAAGATCGGCTGGTCCTCGCTGATGCTCCACGCGCACACCGGCGACGACAGGCTCGTCTGTTTGGCTCGGGAGACGGTCCAGTGGCAGGCCCGGCGGCAGGATGCCGACGGCTCGATAAGCTTCCGCGACATGGAAGGGTCACCGCAGCAGATCGACAAGGTCTGGCTGGTCGGCTGGGGATGCGATTGCCTGCTCACGCTCATCTCCGTCGCAGCGGCGGCATCTTCGAGAACAGGAGGAACGGAATGACGAATATGACCCAGGGACCTTGGACGCGAATCCGGCCGCTGCAGATCGACGAGGTCGACGACAAGACCGCCGCCGCTTTCAAGCAAGCGGAGCTCACGTGGGGCCATTTCCCGAACAATCTCATCAAGGTCATGGGCTATTGTCCCCGCCTGACGCAGACGGAAGTGGAATATGCCAACACCTTCATCTTCGATCCCAAGACGTTCGAAGGGGAGCTGCAGACGGCCGGGTTCCTGGACCGCTTCCTGCGCGAGCTGGTGATCTCCCGCACCTCGCTGGTCAACAAAGCGCTTTATTCCATCACCCACCATTCTTTCATCGGAATGGCGCTGTTCAAGGGGGCCGGGCGGGAAGAAGAGGGTCATCGAAAGCTTCTGCATCTCCATGAGCATGAGAAGCACCCGGACGTATACACCGACCTGGAGAAGGTCGTGCTGGATTATACGGTGCTGGTCACCCGCAATCCGCACGAGGTGACCGACGAGCTGTTCGATCGGCTGAGGGCGGCCTTCGCGGCGCACAATCAGCAGGACTCGCGGCTCGCCGCGCTCGCCGCCGAGGCCATGGACCGGCACGTGTCGACCCAGATCGTCGAGCTCACCTGGCTGATCGGCCATTTCTGCCTCCTCAACAGGTGGTTCACGGCTCTGCAGGTGCCGGACGAGACCGCCGAGGATGAAGCCAATTTCCTGGGCGCCTACGCGGCGATGGTGCCGGAGGACATTCGTCAGCGGAACGAGGCGGTCCTTGCAAGCGCTGCCTCCGCCTAGTCCGGACGGCCTTCGGGCTTCGGGGCTTCCACCGCGGCCGCCCGGGGGAAATACCCCTGGGCGACCGCCGCTCCCCGACGCGCCGTGGTGACCCCCGCCACCGACGTACTGGAGGCGCTGGCGCGCTTCGAAGCGGGAACGCGCCGCCGTCGAATCCAGCTGATGATCGGAGTTATCGCAATCGTCGTCAGCTTCTCATTCCTGTGCTGGCAGCTCCTACTTCAGCACCGGGCGGCGCAGGAAGCGGCTAGCGAGCAGACGCAAAGGGCCGACAATCTGCAGCACGCCCTGACCGAGGCCCAGGAAGCGCTTCGCCGGGGCGATCGGGCGCGCGTCGACCGAGTGCTGCAATCCGCCCAGGGCCAGACCCGGAATCTTGGAGCGTCGGCGCTCCCTCAGGACGAGGTCGCGCAAATGCCGTTGGAGCAGCTCGACGTTCACCTGTGGATCTGCGCCGGCAGTGCACCGGCCAATCGCGATCGCGCGATCGCGTTCAGCACCAGGCATCTTGCTGCGGTGAGGGGTTGGCAACGCCGCTATCTGCAGCCGGAAACCAATGCCCAGCCGAGCTTCCGAGTCGTCAGGAACGAAATACGCTACAATCCGGGCGAGGGGGCTGCGGCTGCCCGGCTGGAGCAGATGATCCGGCAATCGCTCGGCATCGAAGTCGCTCGGGTGGCCACATTCTACCCTTCGCCGCAGTCGATCAGCGTGTTCTTCTGCGAAGGCGCCAATCCGCCGCTCCCCGCCGCTGATCGGAACAGCGCCGCTGCCGGGGCAGTGGCCCGCTGACCCGGCCCGCCAACGGCTGAAACACTCCTCGGCCGAACAGGAACCGGACATCTGCCTACCGCTGGTGAGTCGCCCTGGTGCCGGCGATGAGCATCAATCGCGTAGCGCACCGGCATTGGCATTCCGGGCAACGGAATCGGCGAGGTCCAGCGCTCGCTTCGAAACCAGTCGAACGCGCTCGACGAACCAATCGTGCACTGCACGCGAAAAGCGCGCTCCCGGACCCATGTAGCGTTCGATCCGCTCGGAGCTGAGTTCGTCTTCGTGCAGCATTCTGCCAATTTCACCTTCAAGCGCCTGCAACGCTTGCGCCTGCGCTTCCCAGCGCTCGTCCATCAGCTCCTTGCGGTCCAGCCCGAGGACCCGGATGGTGTAAACGCCTTTGGGATGATTGTTGACGGGCGTCACGACGCCGCCCTTGCCGAACCTGATGAATTGAGAAGGATCTTCCTCATAGGGATAGATCAGCAGCGGCCTTTCGGCTTCGTTCAGATCGCGGGTGGCCGGCGCGGGTGCGGCCTCATAGCTGCCTTCGACGGGAAACTGGTCCGACTTGAAGTTGTTGCACCGCTGGCACGCAGGGAGCAGGTTCTGCCAGTCGTAGGCGAGCCAGTAATAGCCGCTATGAGCATTCCCGTCCGCAAGCTGGGCATCGCGCTTGCCTTGCTCGCCCGGCACGGTGACGTTGCCCTTGGGCCGAAAATGCTCGGCGTCGCCGAAGAACCCGCCGCTGATCCTGGTCTCGCAATAGGCGCACTTGCCGTGAAAGACCCGGGTAAGCAGCCACGATTTCAGTTCCGACCAGACGCTGCCGTCGAAGTCGCACTTCTCGCCTCTTGACCGCTTGTCGAGATAGTCGCGCGTCTTGCCCTCGGCGCGTTCGGCCCAGGCATCCCACCAGGCGCGATCGGGTCCGTCCAGAGCTGCGGGATCGAACCTGACCCTGATCATCCCGCGCCTCCCGCCTCGCCCGGAGCCGGCCTGCGGTCGGCGCTGCTCGCTTCTATGACGGCGTCGACGCGCTGGCGGGAAAGCTCATAAGCCTCGCGCTGCGCATGCGCTTCGAAAGGCGGCGGCGCGCTGTCCATGAGCGCATCGAGCTCCATGTAACGGTCGTCCTCGTCCGCCGTCCTGTCGTCCTTGCCCAGCAGAACAGCATATTCCGCCCGCAGCGCTTCCCAGTCCAGGTCGCGAGCCGAGGCAAGGTCGAACGCGGGGTCGGTAAGTATCTGGTCGACCCGATAGCCTTTGAACGACTTGTCGAGCAGATCCACGTGAAGCCCTTGCGAGTCGCGCGAGACTTTGACGACTTCCTGCTGCCCGAGGCTGCCCACCATCAACGCCGAGTGGGTGGTCGCAATAACCTGAAGATTTGCGAAACTGTTGCGCAGCGTCGGAACCAGCCGCTGCTGCCACTCCGGGTGGAGATGGCTGTCGATCTCGTCGATGAGAAGGATCGCATGGGCGTCGGCCGGATTGTCGTCGTCGCCCTGTATCTCGAACAGCCTCTGGATCAGCGTTCCCGTCCAGCCGATCATCGAGCTCATCCCCTGACTGACATATTCCAGGGGTATTTCGCCGTCCGACGTCGACAAGAGGATCTCACCGGTTGTCGGATGGCAGCGCGAGAAGCGCAGGTCGAAGCCCGGCGCCATCTGGTCAACGATCGAGAACAAGGTATCGAGCCGCGACCGGGCGCGCTCGCGATCCTGTACCGGCAAGGACGAGTCCTGCTGGATCGAATAATTCTGGCGAATCCAGGTCCGCAGATCCTGGGCCCGGCCGTCGGCTCCTCCCCTCAGCAGCGGCAATATGTCGCTTACCCGCGGCAGCCGCTGGTCGGGGAGCGTTTCCGATTCCGCAGTGCCGAGATCGGATATCCCCCGCACCGCCGAAAAGCCGAAGGCCAATATGGCGCCGGCCTGGAGCGGGGAAACGGCGGCGGTGACGTTCACCCGATCCCCTTCCAGCGAGAGCTGCGCCCGGTAGGTCACGGGCTGCGGGAGCGTGTCGATAGTGAGTTCGACCGAGCCGCTCTTGGTCCCGCGCTTCAGGAGAGAACGCGCATAGGGCCTCGCCTCCGCGGCAGTGCCGGCGAGGACCAGGGCGATCGCCCGAAGAAGCGTGGATTTGCCGGCGCCGTTGTTGCCGAGGATGACCGTCCATTCCGACGCGATCGGAAGGGTGGCTTCCGAAAAGGGCCCGATGTTGACGAGCTTGACTGCGCTGATGAAGTTCCTGGTGACATTCAGCTCTCGCGGCGCGTGCCTGAGCGAACGCACGCGCTCCTCGACCTTCACCGCGAGACGGTCGGCGAAATCGGCAAGCTCGCCCGGAGTGCCGACCTCCAGCAATTCGATATTGTACTTGGATCGGGCTCGCTCGGCGAGGAGATCGAAATCCGGGTCGGGCTCGATCAGCGCGTAATGCGCGCTCGACGAAGGGCCGAACATTCCGACCGAGTCCCACAATCTCTCGAGCTCGAGGAACGGCAGTCCGACGAACAGGATCGGCCGGGCGGTGAAGAAGGAAGAGAGCAGGGATCGCAGGTCGGGCGCTTCGGTGAGCGTCTGCTTCAGCTGCGCGCGCGTGAGGATGAGAGTCTGCGGCTCCGACAAAGTGCCGCCCAGCTTCAGCAGGAACTGCTTGTCGGTTCGAACCAGCTGCTCGAAGTCCATTCCGGAGCGCACCGTCACCACATTGGCGGCGCCGACCGCGCGTTCGACGGAATCGTCGATGGTGGTGGCAATGAAGCCGCTCCACTGCAGGCGGCAAAGCCGCTCGAACCCGGGACTGGGAACGGCCGCGGCGAAGGCATCGCGGGCACGCGAAGCCAGCGCGTCGCGTCCGATCTTCTGCTCGAGTACATCCACTGCGGCGTCGACCTCACCGCGCTCGAGGAGGCGCGCCAGCCTCGACACCGGGTCCGGTGCACCGGCGATCAGCTCGGAGCCAGTGCCGGAATCGCCGGACGCCACCGATCCCAGGAAGTCGTTCCAACTCGGCGCCTGCTGCCGAACGCTGGCACCGCCGCCGACCACCAGGATCGCCGTTCCGTGAACGATCGCGTCGGCAAGACCCTGCGGGATTCGGGGCGGCGAAGGCCGCGGCTGATCCGGCGCGGCGACGTCCAGCTGAGCCGTGGCCTCGTCCGTCGTGGAGTCGCTTTGGGTGGAGGAAGACTCGTTCGGCTCCGGCCGGGCGGCCATCTGGTCCAGTTGCGCCCGGGTCCGCGAAAGCGCCTCTCGAAGCGCCTGCGCCTCACGTGCGGACCGCCTGCCCAGGAGTGTCGCGAGAACCCCGACCGCGGAAGCCGCCGCTATGAACAGTGTAAGCAGCTGTGCCGTATTGTCCGTCGCGAAGGAGGTGATCCATTGGGCCGGCGAAGCCGCCAGGGCCTTCGAGTGGACCGAGGCGGCGATGATAACGGCAATAAGCAGTCTTGGGCTCTTCACCGCATCCCCCTAGATCCAATTCGCGCTTCAACCCGTTTGGGCGCACCCGCACAAAGCTGCCGGCGTTCTCAAGGCGGGTAGCGTCCATTGGATCTCCGCGTCGACAGCGCCCGTGGCAGCACATGTCCCGGGCCATATGCTGACGATTGAATATGATCAGGATAAGCCCGGAGCCCCACCCTGCACTGTAATGCAGGGACGCTGCGTATTCCACTACGTTACTTAGCAAAGCGCGCGGCGGCCAGAATCTGTCGGAACGTCCCTCTTCGCCGCGGCGATCAAACGAGATGCCGCAGACGCAGCCTATTTCCCGGCCTCGGGGGCACTTCTGGCGGGTACAAACTCGCACCGCCCGGCAACAATCAGCAGAAATGCAAGATTATCGCGGCTCGGCAATTCCGTCCTTGGCCCTGTGACGTTCCAGGAGAGCCCATAGCGCCGCTACACGGGGCCACTGTACGTGAACGCGGCGACGCGCCAAGCAGCCTTCCTGATACAGCCCCGGAAGCTAGCTTAATTAGACTGATCGTTCTCGCCGCTGCGCCGACTCGGCCCCACCGACTCGATGTCGATCTCCACGAGCCCGGGCGTGTCCACGGGAAAGACGCATTGGTAGTCGTATCGCGCCTGCAGTGACCGGTTATCCCAGGGACGCGTCCGGTCCGTGTCGTAGTTGAAATATAAAAACTTCAGTCTCTCAGGAGCATGAAGGAGCAAGCGCGAAATGGCTTGAGGATCGGGATGACCGTGAAGGTTGCCGTTGCTCGAGATCGCGAAGCTGCAACAGTCGAGCAGGCGGACTAGGTCAGGGGTAGTGTTCTTTCTGCTGCCGTGGTGCGAGATCTTGACGAGGTCGAGCCGGTATCGGCCGCCCTCTTTTTCCGCCAGCGGCCGAAGTTCCCTTTCGAGCAGGTCTGGATGAGCGTCCCCCGCGAGGAGAACGCGATAGTCGTTCCACTCAGCGAGGAATGCAATGCTCGAGCCGTTCGGGGGCTCGCGATCCGTCGGCCCAGGCGCAGCTAGCAGCTCCACGTCCAGCACCTCCGGCATGGGGGAGCGACCAAGCGGAACCAGGTGAGTTCCCCGCTCCTCGGTCTCGAGCGCCTCCTGAGCCGCCAGCGCAGCCTGCTCCTCCCGCCAGTCCTCCCATCGCTCCCGAAGCTCCGCGAGATGTTCCAGGTCGGGGGAGAGGAGCGTGATGGTCAGCCCCTCCACTTCGATACGCGCCGGCGCTGTCTCAATGGAGATGATTCCGTCCCCGAACCCTTCGTTCCACGGCCATTTACGTCCCCGGAGCGCTTTGGAGTACTGGTCGCCCTGCTTTTCCCCAAGCGGCTGGTACCGTACAAGTTGATCGAACCCGTTGTACCACACCAGCCGGGGCGTCAGCGGGGGTGCATCATCCTCAATCATTTTGAGCGCACCCGCAATGTGATCGGCGTCAATGTGGGTTAGGACGAGAAGCGCGAGCGGCTCCCCCGCTCGTGCCATATCGTTCAAGCGTGGCCTTAGGTGGCGGTAGGCCCCAGCGCGTCCCCCATCGATTACCATGTGCCGCACGGTTCCCTCGTCTCCCCAACTGAGGATGAGGCAGTCCCCGTCGGAAGCGGGCAGCATTGTCAGCCTGAACAGGTCACCCTCCGGAGTAGCGCAGCGTTGTGACGTATCGAGTGAAGTCGCAGCGTCGAGCCACCGCTTCGACCTTCGCCTGCAGCGGATGCACTTCGTCTGGGTCCGAAAGCAGAATCATCTCCCTGAGCAGCTGCAGCCCAGCGGAGAAGTATGGGATACCGGCTGCAACGACCTGCTTGAGCTGCTCGCGAGCGGCAAGCTCCGAATCCCGTTCTTTATCCATCATCAACGCTCGACAATTGACGAGCAGGCAGTCGGGAATATCAGCGTTCGCTTTCGCAAGTTTTTCCAGTCGGTGCATCCACTCCCGCGAAAGCGCCCCACGCGAGGTGGCGAGTCGAACGTAAGCCGCAACACAAACGGCAAGCGGGTCCGCCTCGGGGCCGGCAACTGCCGCCTCGATGGATCCATCCTGCTCCATCGCATCAACCAGGGTCGTGAGGACTGATAGGCGAGCGGCTCCGAAGTAGGAGAGCAACGCCCGGTTGGCACTGTCCGGGGCCGCCACGGTTAGAAGCGCCTCAGTTCCGCTTCCTACGTCCACGAGTACTTCCGCGATGCGATCGCTGGGCCCGCCGCGAGCGCGCAGCCGCGGCAGGCTTGCGACTTCCTCTGCTGATGTGGTTGCCGCCCAAAGCCAGGCTCGGCCTGTCTCCTGGTCAGTGGCGAACAATGCCGCTCCGTCGGCGTCGGCTTCTGGGTCGATCCGCTGCACCCCCGAGCGCAGCATCCTGGTATAGGACCACTGCGAGGGTGGAGCCGCGAGCAAGTCCCACTCCGACGTCTCTGCGGAGTGCGGCCAGCCGAGAAGGTAAAAGCTCTGCGGCGACGAGACCTGCAGAGTCGCGGCGGCGCGGGAAGGCCGCTGCGGAGGCCTTCCAGCCCGACCGAACATCTGCCGGGTTCGCCGACCTAGCTGCTTCAATCGACTGGGCGGGCTCAACTGTTTGGGGCTTGCTTGAAGGGCCGCTGTTACAGCGATGTCTACCTCCGTCGATGCCTCGTTCCAGGAACTCGGTGTGAATGCCGCCTCCGGGAGGTCGATTGGAAGCATTAGGTCCCTCTGCGCGATCTCGAAGGAATCGACGAACACGCGCCCGAAAGGGAGAAGCAGCTGGATCGAATAGGCCCCAGTCTCGAGCGGCACATCGATTGTTCCCCGAGCAGGGACGACAATTTCGCGCACCTGTGGGCCCAGAGTATCGGCGGACGCGCCACCGCCGATGATGCGAGCTATGACGTCGAAGCCGCCCGGATCAGCAAGGCTAAGGGTGAGATTGTAACTCATCACTTCGCTCTCCGCGAGGGCCTGAGGCGTACCGGATAGGCCGGAGGAGACACAAGCTGATTGTCTACCAGCAGATCCTCATATTCGCTGGTGCCGTCGAAATGGACGCCGAAAGAATATTGCCCGGCCCGTACGCTAACGGCCCACTCACGAAGCGAGCTCGAAGGTTCATGCTGGTGGTAGAGGGCGACGCCGGTGCCATCGGCGGTGAGACGAAGCGGCGTCGTCCAAACTTGGTCGGGGTCGCACGTAACATACGCATCCGCCATCGCCGCCCGAGGCAGGCAGATCTTGAACTGACCAACGCGGACCCAATCCGGTTGCTGCTTCACCCGTCCTGACCTGCCGAGGCGGGGGACAAACTCATCCAGGGCCTCAGTCAAGCCGCCCGTTCCCACCCAATAGCCATAGCGGGGCTGGGCGCCCCAACCGCGCAGAGCCTTTAATAGCACCACTGAGTAGAGCGTTTCGCCATCCGGCTCAGCCCATGCCTGCGTGCGCGCCGAGGTCGCGAAATGGACGCTCTGCACTGCCCTTCCCCAACGGTCGTCTGATTGAGCCAAAGGTGTGAGCACGGGCCGCCCGAGGGCGCCAGCCGCCCCCTCTACCAATCTCGCGACACGATCATCGGTTCGGCACGCGTCGATCATGACGAGTTGGTCACCGCTCTGCATAGTTCCGAGGCCGAGAAGTAAGGTCGTCAGGTTCACTGCGCCGTCGAAGCGATTGTAGGCGCTCTTCCCGTAGTCACGACAAAGCAGCAGCGGAGTGCCTGCCGAAACGCCATGTCCTACAAAATAGAGAACGAGGAGATCCCCGTCTCGAGCGGTGCCGCGCTCAACCCACCGGTGGATTGCGTCCTCGACGGTCCCAACATCACCATTTGGGAGCGGGCCGGTGACGTTCGCCTTCGGATGCGAGTACGTAGCGGGGGCCGGCTCTGAGAGCACCATCGCCAAGCTGCCGAGCGGTCGCTCCGGATTGTCGAAGTCATCTAGAAAGAAGTCGGCCAGTGCGCGAGCTGACCGAGCCGCTGCAGGTATCTGTCGCATACCTGCAGCAATATCGGGAGCCGCCATAGCGCCGTCGAGCAGGTAGTCGTAGGTCCCTATGCCCACGATGAGCACATGTGTCCCCGGAACAGAGTCCGGATCCTCACGGATGAGGGCAGCGTCGTGCGACATCAGAGCTGGGGTCGCTGGAGCGGATCGACTGTCATTCCACTAGCAAGCAGGCGAGCGCCCCTTCGGCAAGTGAAGATAGCTCCGTTCCTGGTGACTGCGTCCTTTGTGAGGGGGGCGGTGACAAGTTATCCACCATATTCGTACGTCCCATCTTCACAGAGACTCTTGCATATGGGCGGAAGCTGATTCAACATCCGGCAGGGTCAGGTTTCGGCGCGGTCCACCCCGAACCGGAACGAAGATCCCGCAAAGGGGGTTGTCTGGACGGAGAGACGCCTAACCTGGAGGACACCCCAGGGCATTTGCGATTCCGGAGGGTCGATGATAGGTGCGCCGGCCACGGCGTACGAGCCGCAAGGATTCTGCGATGAAAAAGACCGTCAAGCTCAAGAGCAAGCCGTTCGGCGCCAAGGCCGGCGGCACGAAGGATCGATTCACCGCGAAAAAGAGCCAGTCGTCAGTGATCATCACTGCCGTGCACCGTAAGAAGTTTGGCTCGCGGCTCACCGATACCGACAAGGAATTTATCCGTCGCGCTGAAGCTGCGACCGGCACCTGCGCCGCGCTGGTCGGGAGAACTCGCCGAGCGTAACTCGTCTTCGCTCGCGCAAGGTGGTGCCCGCCAATGATCAACACATATGAGTCGGGCGTCCTGGAGGGTGTCGAGGGCTGGCGCGAACTCCGCCTCAGCCTGGATCCCGAGGGAGAAAGTGACTGTCTCGACGGTATCCTAGAGGCTTTTCGTAATGCGGGCGGCGTCTACTACATCCTTGAGGGTGCTTACCTCGATCGCGATTATGTACGTGCCTACGCCGCGTTTCACCACCGGGTTTACGCCGCACCGAACAAGCACTGCAAGCGCCTGCACGTCTTTAACCGAGACCTGACTGATCTCGAAGACCTGGCGCCGGGGGACCTTGCGTCCGCGCTGGAAGCCGCAGGGGCGGAGTCGTATCTAGGTTTTCTCGTGTTGCGTCCCGTGGTGCGGGCGCCCGTAAGCTGGGCAGTTGTCGCTGTCCCGGCAGGGCTTTCGGAGCCCTGCGAACTCCTCGTGGCTTCAGAGTATTCAGTTCATTTGCTGGGCGCGGAACTGAAGGTTACGGGGGCTGCTGCGACGGAGCAGGACGGACGGACCGGCTCCTGTGCCCAGGCTGTGATCTGGGGTTTAGCCCGGCACTTCCACAACCATCACAAAGGACCCTGGCTCTCCATCATCGACGTCAATGCTGCGGCTCTGACTCCGACCGACGTGGACATTGCCGCCATGCTCCCAGCTGGGTCTCGCCGACTTACTGCCGACGCAATGGTTCGAGCTTTGAAGGGATTGGGCTACCACCCTCTCGTGTACCGACCGAACGGCGAAGGCGACTGGTACGAGCCCGCTCACCGGATCGTTGGCCGATATCTGGACTCCGGCATCCCCGTGATCATCGGGCTCAACGACGACAATGGCGAACACGCGGTGCTGGCCGTGGGCACGGTCGGACATCGATCGCCGCCAAAGGAGCAAAGCGTCACCGATCCTCCTGGGGGCGCCTCGGCCGCGGCGGGCGAAGACGCAGAGCCCGAGCTGGATCTTGGCCCTAACATCTGGGACTATGCCACCTACCTGCTGGTCAACGATGACCAATCAGGTCCGTACCGGCGCCTCGCCATCGGTCGTGCCGACTGTGCCGAGGAGGGCGACGGCTCCTGCCTTGAAGATGCGTCTTTCATTCTGCCGGTCCTGCCCGAGACTGTCTTCATGCCAGCCGAAGGCGCAGAGACCGTTGCTCGGCGCATCGTGGCCTTCATGACGGAGAGCCGCGGCGAGCTGGCCAAAACGGAGGAGGAGGAGACGAGCAACGACGACGAATTCTTCGCCGATGATGCCGAATTGGTGGCCCGAACCTACCTCAGTAATGGCTGGAAGCACGCTTGGCGGGCTCTGCGCAACGACGTACCAGATGAGCTGAAGGAAGCCATGGTGCGCATAGGGTTTCCCAAATGGGTCTGGGTCACGGAGTTCTCACTGCGCGAGGATATCGAGCCGACGAAGCCGGAGCGGAGGGTGCGGGCTCATGCCGTTGTGGACCCCACGAGCAGCCATCTACTGGACGCGCTCGACAGCGCCATCGCGGCACATGTGCCGGGCCATATGCTGACCGTAGAATATGATCAGGATAAGCCCGGAGCCCCACCGTTCACTGCGATGCAGGCGACGCTGGGTACTCCGCAGCGCTACTTCGCCAAAGCACGACGGGGCTAGGATTTTCGAAGGAAGGCTGCTTGGCGCAACAGTGAAACGAGATGCCGCAAACGCAGTTCATTTCCGGTGCTGGGGGTACTTCTGGGGGTACAAACTCGTGACGCCGACGCAACAACCCACAGAAATGCAAGCATATCGCGGGTCTGAGATTCCGCCCCTGGGCACCATCCTTTTACTTCCCTGATTGATCGCCCTCAGGCCGAGCGGCTCGCGTCGGTGAGCGGCTCCGCGAGCTCGCGCGGCCCTGGCTCGCGGCCGGCGGGCAGCGACCCCGTCTGGCGCTCCAGCATGCGGCGCACGCGCGGTGCGCCCGGACCCTTGTGCAGCGCCCTCACCCGATCATGGACGGCGGCATCGTCATGAGTGATCCGGTTGTTGTGACGGATATAGTCGACCCAGGTCGGCAGATGGAAACGCTCGATCCAGATGTCGGGATCGGCGATGTCCCTGAGCAAGGTCCAGTGCCGCGCCCCGTCTCGGCGGCGGATGCGGCGGCGCTCAGCCATAGCGGCGAGGAATTCCTTCCGGTTCTCCGGCGCGATCGCATATTCGATGGTGATCACCACCGGTCCGCTGCGCGCCTCGACCGGCACGGCCGTCTCGGGCGGCGCCCAGCTGCGCAGTGGGGTGAGATCGACCTCTGACGTGGGCGCCAGGGGCAGGCGGAAGCCGAGCAGCGCGCAGAGCAGTTGCACGACCGCGGCGGCACCGAGCGCGAAGGCGATCCCCTCGGCCTCGGCGGTGCGGCCCCAGGTCCAGCTGCCTGCGGCCATGCCCCCGAACGCGGCCATCTGGTAAAGCGAAAGGGCGCGGGCGACGACCCAGCGCGGCGAGTGGAGCTGGACCGTGACGTTGAAGGTCGAGAGCGCCAGCACCCAGGCGCCGCCCGCGACCACCAGCACCGCCATCGTCGAGAGCAGGTACGGACTGAGGCCGGCGAGCACCGCCGCCATCGCGAATGCCAGGCAGGACCAGCGCACGATCGCTTCCGACGAGAGACGCTGCCGCAGGCGCGCGCTGGTGAACGCTCCCGCCACGGCGCCGACGCCGAATGCGCCGAGCAGGAGGCCGTAGGTGAGCGGCCCGCCGGCGATCACGTCCCGCGCGATCAGCGGCATCAGCGAGGGTATCGCGCTGGCACCGAGGCCGAAGAGGAGGCTGCGGCCGAGGACGACGCGCACCGAGGGCGACATGCGAACGTAGCGGACGCCCGCGGCAATCGCGACGCCGATCCGCTCGCGCGGCAGCTTCTCCTCGGTCTCGACCGGCCTCCAGCGAGCGAGCACCGTTATCAGGGCGAAATAGCTGACGGCGTTGATCGCGAAGGCGGCGGCAGCGTTGAGCGCGGCCACGATCGCGCCGCCGATCGCCGGACCGAGGCTGCGGGCGATGTTGAAGCCCATGCTGTTGAGCGCGACGGCGCCCGGAAGTTCGCTGCGCGGGACCATCTCGCCAACCGATGCCTGCCAGGCGGGCCCGTTGAAGGCGGTGCCGCAGCCGATCAGGAAGGTGAAGGCGAGGAGCAGCCACGGCGAGAGCAGCCCAAGCCAGGCGCAGGCGGCGAGCGTGACCGAGACGAGCAGCATGAAGACCTGCGCCGCGATCATCAGCCGCCGCCGGTCGAGGCTGTCCGCCATCGCGCCGGCCAAGAGGGACAGCAGCATGATCGGCAGCGTGACCGACGCCTGCACCAGCGCGACCATCTCGGCCGATCCCGAGATCGACACCATCATCCACGAGGCGCCGACCGACTGGATCATGCCGCCGAAATTGGAAGCCATGCTTGCCAGCCAGACGGCCCGGAATACGGGATTGCGAAGCGGGGACAGGGTGGAGGCGGAGGCCGCTTTGGAGCGCGTCGGGGAGGTGTCGGCCATGCCCGGATAATGGATCAGGATTGCCGAAGTTGCGGGGGCGGAAGGCTCACCGCTTCAGCCAGTGGAGGCGCGCGAAATAGCCGATGACCAGCAGGCTGAGCACGATGCAGAGGCCGACTACGCCCCAGAAGGCCCAGGGCTCCTTGGCATAAGGTATGCCTTCGACGTTCATGCCGAGGAGGCCGGTAATGAAGGTCAGCGGCAGGAAGATGAGCGCGACGATCGCCAGCAGCAGCGCACGCTGGTCGAGCTGCTCGGCGCGGAGGTCGGTGATCTGCTCGTGCAGCAGCCCGGCGCGCTCTCGGACGGCTTCCAGCTCCTCGGCCATGCGGGCGAACTTGTCGGCGGCCTCGCGGATGTGGAGGCGGTCGTCCTGGCTCAGCCAGTCGAAATCGAGCGCCGCCAAGGTGAGGAGCGCGTCCCGATCGGGCGCGACGAAGCGGCGGAAGCCGATCGCGTCGGCGCGCACCCGCGTGATCGTCGTCCGGTGCCGGTAGAGGCTGGTGGTCTCTTCGAGGCCGGTCTCGATGTCGTCGAGACAGTCGCCGAGTTCGGCAACCTGCGGGTCGAGCTCCAGGCTGATATGACGGGCGAAGGCGGCGACGAGGTCGCCCGGATCGGTAATCTTGCCGGCGTCCACCAGCTCCATGACGCGCTTGGTCGCGCTCAGCCGGCGACGGCTCACGGACGTGACGCGATTATGGTGCACCCAGAGACGGATCGAGACGAGCCGGTCGCTGTCGTTGGGGTCGGTCTCGCCGGGACCGCGAAGATTGACGATGGCGCCGAACTCGACCTGGTCGCAGCGCGGCCGGGTCTCGGTGGCGACCAGCGCGCTGGCGGCGACGTCGGGAATAGTGTCCTGCCGGCGGAGGAGCGCGAAATCCTCCTCGTCCCAGCCGTGCAGGTGCAGCCAGAGGAAACCGGGGCCGCGATAGGCTTCGGCCTCCTCTACGGTCAGGCGGCGGACGGGTCCGTCGCCGACGAGGAGGCCGCATTCCATGCTATTGCAGGTCCGCGATGAAGGCGCGGACCGCCGGCGCCACGTCGTCGCGCTTCATCGCCAGCGCGATGTTGGCGATGACGAAGCCGACCTTGTCGCCGCAATCGTGGCGCTCGCCGTCGAAGGTGAGGCCGTGGAAGGGCTGCTGCCCGATCAGCTTGGCCATGGCGTCGGTGAGCTGGATCTCGCCGCCGGCGCCCGTTTCCTGATCGTCGAGGATGCGCATGATCTCGGGCTGGAGGATATAGCGGCCGACCACGGCGAGGTTGGACGGCGCGTCCTCCGGCTTCGGCTTCTCGACGAGGCCCTTTACCTCCGTGAGGCGGCCGTCAGCGGCGCCCGGAGTGATCACGCCGTAGCTGGCGGTGCGCTCGCGCGGCACTTCCTGCACGCAGACGATGTTGCCGCCGACCTTGTTGTAGGCGTCGACCATCTGGGCGACGCAGCCGGGCCTGCCGACCATCAGATCGTCGGGGAGCAAGACTGCGAACGGCTCGTCGCCGACGATCTCGCGGGCGCACCAGACCGCGTGGCCGAGCCCGAGCGGCTCCTGCTGGCGCACGGACGCGATGGCGCCGGGCGGCATACGCGTCGGCTCCAGCAGGTCGAGCGGCTTGCCGCGGGCACGCATCGTCGTCTCGAGCTCGAATCCGATGTCGAAATAGTCCTCCAGGCCCACCTTCCCACGGCCGGTCACGAAGATCATCTGCTCGATGCCAGCTTCCCTAGCCTCATCGACAGCGTACTGGATGAGGGGCCGGTCGACGACCGGCAGCAGCTCCTTGGCGAAGGCCTTGGTGGCGGGGAGGAAGCGGGTGCCGAGACCGGCAACGGGGAAGACGGCCTGGCGGACGGGTTTCATCAGGACTCCAAAGATGAAGGTGCGCGGATTACGGCGGGGGCAGGTCGAAGCGGTCGTCCTCGCGCTCCTCGGAGCGGCGCAGCGTCTCGTCGACCCGCTCCGGGCGGGCGATCGGCGGCGGCGTCAGCAGCTCGTCGGTGGTCGGCGCGCGGGCGGCCATGGCGGGCGCGGGCGGCAGGCTTTCACCGGCTGCCGGCTGGAGCGGCTCGCGCCCGCCGCAGCCGGCGAGCAGCGCCAGTAAGGCGGCAGCGGTGAGGAGCCTCGTCATCGGCCCCTCTTAGCCAGCGGCGCATGAAAAGCGAAGCCGCTTGTCCGGCTGGCGAGCGCCATTTATCCAGCGCCTTCACCCATCCGGAGACACAGCAATTGCGGCTCCTCCCCGCCTTCCTCGCCACGATCGTGCTCGCCGCCTGCGACGGCGGCAGCGACGCGCCGCGCGGCGGCCCTGCGCCGAGCGGCTGGTCCGGGCCGAAGACCGTACAGAAGAATCCCACCGGCCGGCTCGACCGCTCCTTTGCAGGAACGCAGGCGCCGGGAAGCAGCTTCCAGGATCCCGGCGGCGAGAATGTGAGCCTTGCCGACTTCCGCGGCCGGCCGTTGCTGGTCAATCTGTGGGCGACCTGGTGCGCGCCCTGCATCGCGGAGATGCCGACGCTCGACGCGCTCGCGGCACGCGAAAAGGGGCTGCAGGTGCTCGCCGTCAGCCAGGACCTGGACGGGCAGGAGAAGGTGGATGCCTTTTTCGCGCAGCGCGCCTTCCGCAACCTCGAACCCTATATCGATCCGCGCCTGTCGCTGATGCAGGAGCTGAAGGTCGATACGCTCCCCACCACCATTCTCTACGACGCCGAGGGGCGCGAGGTCTGGCGGATGACCGGCATGGAGGAGTGGGAGGCAAGCCGGGCCGCGGGGCTCATCGGGGAAGCTGCGGCGAAGAGCTGAAGCGAAGCCGCAGCAGGCGACCGTCGATGGCCGCGAGACCGAGGCCGATCAGCGCCATACCGGCGACGTGGCGCGGCTCGAGAACCTCGCTGAGGATGACCGCTCCGAGCAGGATCGCCGTCACCGGCACCAGGAAGGTTACGAGCAAGGCGTTGGTGGCTCCGGCGGTGGCAATCAGGCGAAAGTAGAGGACGTAGGCGAAGGTGGTGGAGAAGAGCGCCAGGGCCAGCAGCGAGCCCCAAGCCTCGGCCGGCGGCGCCGGCAGCTGCCACGGTTGCTCGACCAGGAGCGCGACCGGGAGCAGCAGCAAGGCGGCGGCGGCGAGCTGACCGGCCGAGACGTGGATCGGCGAGATGCCGAGCCTGCGGAACCGACGCCCATATACTCCGGCGAGGGCATAGCAGAGCGCAGCGGCGATGCAGGCGAGCTGGGCAAGCAGGCTGCCGCCGATTTCACCGAGCAGATCGGGACCGAGCATCGCCGCCACGCCCGCGAAGCCGAGTAGCACACCGATCATCTTGAGGGGCGTGATGCGCTCGTCCTCCGTAAAGGCATGGGCGACGATCACGCCCCAGATCGGCGTGGTCGCGTTGAGGATTGAGGCGAGGCCGCCGCCGATCTGCGTCTGGCCCCAGGCGAGCAGCGAGAAAGGAACGGCGTTGTTGAGCAGCCCCATGATGACGAATGCCGCCAGAACGGAGCGGTCGAAGCCGAGCGTCTGGCGGCGGAGTTTCAGGAACAGCAGCAGAGCGGCGGCAGCGAGGGCAACCCTGACCAGCACCAGCGTGAAAGGCGGTATTGAGCGTACCGCCACGTCGATGAAGAAGAAGGAGCCGCCCCACAGCACGGATAAGCCGATCAGGGTCAGCCATTCGGCCGTGCCCATCTGGGTTCTGATCGCGTGTCCGCGCATGCGAGACCCTTTAGGGTATAGTCGCGGCGCGGCACTCTAAAAGCTGCGGTCAAACTGATAAGGAGCGCTTATCGTCGAAATCAGTCGCGCAGCAGCTCGTTGATGCTGGTCTTGGAGCGTGTCCGCGCATCGACGCGCTTCACGATGACGGCACAGGCGAGGCTCGGGCCGCCGTCCTTTCCGGGGAGCGTGCCGGGGACGACGACGGAGTAAGCGGGAACGCGGCCGGTGAAGGTCTCTCCGGTGTCGCGATCGACGATCTTCGTCGACGCGCCGATGAAGACGCCCATCGACAGCACCGCACCCTCCTCGACGATCACGCCCTCGGCGACTTCGGAGCGGGCGCCGATGAAGCAATCATCCTCGATGATCACCGGACCCGCCTGGAGCGGCTCCAGCACGCCGCCGATGCCGGTGCCGCCGGAAATGTGGACGTTGCGGCCGATCTGCGCGCAGCTGCCGACGGTGGCCCAGGTGTCGACCATCGTCCCTTCACCGACGAACGCGCCGATATTGACGAAGCTCGGCATCAGCACGGCACCGGGCGCTACATAGGCGCCGCGGCGGACGATCGCGCCGGGGACGGCACGGAAGCCTGCCTCGCCAAACTGGTTCTCGCCCCAGCCTTCGAACTTGGACGGCACCTTGTCCCACCAACTGGCGCCGCCTGGCCCGCCGGCGATGGCCCGCATCGGGTTGAGGCGGAAGCTCAGCAGCACCGCCTTCTTTAGCCATTGGTTGACGCGCCAGCCGTCCGGCCCCTTTTCGGCGACGCGGGCGCGTCCCGAATCGAGGGCCTCGATCGCCGCGTCCACCGCTTCGCGGATCTCGCCTTCCGTCGCAGCGGAGATGCTCTCGCGTTCGTCCCAGGCCCGTTCGATCGTCGATTGCAGCGCGTCGGTCATTGGGGCCTCGTAATTTCGGTGAGCCAGGTGCCGATATCGCCGACATGATGGTCGATAAAGGAGGGATCATGGGCGTGGTCGCCCTGCTCGGATCCGTTGTCGATCCACACTGTCGTCATGCCGAGCGCCTTGGCGGGCGCCAGGTTGCGGGCCATGTCGTCGGCGAAGAGCGCGCGGGTTGGATCGATGCCGTGCCGGTCGCACAAGGCCTGGTAGGCGCTCGGATGCGGCTTGGTGACATAGCCCATTGCGTGTATATCGTGGAGGCCGTCCCAGAGGTTGGCGAGGCCGAGCCTGTCGAGCACCCGTGCGGCATGATCGGCATCGCCATTGGTGAACACGAACTTGCGCCCGGGCAGGCGATCGATTGCCGCCACCAGATCGGGATCCGCAGAGATCCTGGCAAGGTCGATGTCGTGGACGAAGGCAAGGAAGCTGTGCGGATCGATGTCGTGGCTCGCCATCAGGCCGGCGAGCGTGGTGCCGTGAGCGTGGAAATGGCCCTTCTGGATCTTGCGCGCTTCATCGAATCCGCATCCCACAAGTTGCTGGACGAACTCGGTCATGCGCGCGTCGATCAGCTCGAACAGGTTGCAGGACGCGGGGTAGAGGCAATTGTCGAGATCGAAGATCCAGCTGTCGATATGGGCCAGAGCGGGAAGCATGCCTGCCCCTTAAGCAGCTTTGAGCCTTCAGCAAATTGAAAGCATCTCCGGGCTATGTTGAGCTACAAAACATCCAAGAAACTGAATAGCTTGGCGAGGCTGCGATGAACGATCGGCTCCGAAGGAACGCGCTGCTGCTCTCGGTCTGCGTGGTCGCGCTGGCGCTTTCCGGCTGCGGCGGCGGGGGCGGCGGTGCCCGGCCTGCGCCGATCACGATCGCGCCGCCCGCACCGCCGCCTCCGCCTCCTCCGCCGCCGCCTCCACCCCCTCCGCCGCCGCCCAGCCCGGCGGGCTCCAGCTTCGACGATGCGGAATATCGGCGCTCCAGCGGCTCGGTTGCGGCCAACGCGATCAGCGCCTACAATGCCGGCGGCCGCGGCCAGGGCGTAAAGATCGCCATTGTCGACAGCGGCATCAACCCGAACCTGCCGGATTTTGCCGGCCGCATCGATCCGGCGAGCGCCGACGTGGTCGCCAGTCGCGGCATCACCGACACGGAGGGCCACGGCACCGCCGTGACCGCGGTGGCGGCGGCGGGCCGCGACGGCGGGCAGATTTCCGGTGTCGCGTTCGAATCCACCATCCTGTCGTTCAATACCGCCGATCCGAACAACTGCGACGAGGATGACGGCTGCAAGCACAGCGACAGCGCGATCGCGCGCGCCATCGATCTGGCGCGCACCAACGGCGCCCGCGTGATCAACGTCTCGCTCGGGGGCGAGGGCGCGGGCACGACCGTGCTCAACTCCGTCAGCCGCGCGAGCCAGGCCGGGATCGTCGTCGTCGTCTCCGCCGGCAATAACGGCAAGGAGCCGGAAGGCGCCAATCCCGACGGCTTCGCGACCGACAATGCGCGGGCCGGCAACGGTCTCGTCATCATCGCGGGCTCCCACGGGAGCGCGTTCGATCCACGCGGCATTTCGGACTTTTCGAACAGGGCGGGAAGCGGCGCCGCGAGCTATCTGGCCGCGCTCGGCTATCGCGTGCGCACCTTCGATCACGAGGGCGTCGCCGGGATGTGGAGCGGCACGTCCTTCTCGGCGCCGGTGATCAGCGGCGCGGCCGCCTTGCTGGCGAGCGCCTTCCCGAACCTCACCGGCGCTCAGATCGTCGACATTTTGTTCAGAAGCGCCGACGACGCCGGTGCGCCCGGCCGCGACGGCGTGTTCGGCAACGGTATCCTCAACATCGCGCGCGCCTTCCAGCCGATGGGCCAGACCAGCCTCGCCGGCAGCGGCACGCCGGTCTCGCCGACTTCCTCAGGCAGCGGCCAGACCTCGACGACGATGGGCGATGCCAGGATACCGGTCGTCGGCGCCGTCATCCTGGACGGCTATTCCCGCGCCTTTGCGATGAACTTCGCCCACTCGCTGGCGCGGGCGCCGCAGGAGCAGCCGCTCGCCCAGTCGCTGCACGGCGACTACCGCACCGGCGGCGCTGCGGCGGGGCGGATGGCGGTGTCGATCACCGTCAATCGCAACCTCACTGGCCAGGCCCATGTCGGGCTGGCGCAGGCGGGCCTCACCTATGACGACAGCCGCAGGGCCAAAGCGATCGCCGGCATGGCGCTGGGCCGCCTGACGCCGCGGACGGCGGTGGCGTTCGGCTTCTCGGAGAGCGGCCGCACGCTGCAGCAGCGCCTGTCGGGACATGAGAACAACGCCTTCCTGGTCGCCCGGGACCCGATGACGCGCAGCGGTTTCTTCGCCGATGCCTCGAGCAGCGTCGGCGTTCGCCACGATGTCGGGCCAGTGGCGCTGACCGTCACCAGCGAGCGCGGCAGGGTCTACAATCCGGGCCTGGTGAAGCAGATCGAGGATCCCGCCTACAGCATCAGCTCGGTTACCGCGGACCGGCGGTTCGGGCCGGTAAACCTGTCGCTGGGTGCGTCTCGGCTCGACGAGCAGGAGACGATGCTCGGCAGCCGCTTCAGCTCCGCCTTCGCGAGCGGCGGCGCGACCAGCTACTTCCTCGACGGCACCGCCTCCTTCGATCTCGGCCGGGGCTGGGGCGCTTTCGCCAGCTATCGCCGCGGCTGGACGCGGATGGCCGGAAGCGGCGCGCTGGTCGATCAGGGGCGTCTCTCGACGGACGCCTGGGCGTTGGATCTTGCCAGGGCGAACGCCTTCGCGGGGGGTGACAGGTTTGCCTTCCGGGTGATGCAGCCGCTCCGCGTCAGCTCCGGCGGCTTCGCGCTCAACGTGCCCGTGTCATATGATTATGGCAGCGGCGCCGTCGGCTTCGAGCCGCAGCAGCTCAGCCTCGCGCCGACCGGGCGAGAGATCGATTACGAGCTCGCCTACAGCGTCGGGCTGCTCGGCGGCCGGCTGGGCGTGAACGCCTTCCTGCGCACCGATCCGGGCCACATCGAGGCCATGCGGAGCGACGTCGGCGGCGCCCTGCGCTACACGCTCGGCTTCTGAATTCCTCCCCGCAGCGCGGGGAGGAGGTTCAGCTTCAGATGGTGATGGCCGGGGCGCCGCCGATGCCTTTCGGCTCTTCCGTGGTGACGGGTTGGTTGGCGAAGACGCGGCCGATGCATTGCGCGAGCGCGGTCATCGCCGAGCGGCCGCTGCCGATCTGGAGCGAGCCCATGCGCTGGCCCTGGCCATCGATCTTCATGCCGGCCGCCTGGACGAACTCGGTGATGAAGTCGGAGCCCTGCTTCTGGCCGGGCGGCACGGCGAACATCAGGCCGGGGCCATCCTTGTCGATCTCGGTCTTGGCCACTGCCTTCAGCTGCCAGGGGCCGGCCTCGTCGAACTCGACGGCGATGTCGTAGCTGCCGCCGTCCTCAAGCGAGGACCAGGCATTGTTCTGGATCAGAAACAGCAGACTGTCCTGCCCCGGTCCGGCGAGAATCGAGACGACGGTGCCCTGCTGCGCGGAGGTGTGGACGGCGCAACCCTGGTTGCCGCCGGCGACGGTCCATTGCGCGGCAGGCTGGGTCTGCGCGGTGGCTGTAGCGACCGGGAGGGCGAGGAGGGAAATGGCAAGCAACGGCTTCAACATCATGGCTCTCCAACTCAGCCCGCCGCCCGTCCTCTGTTGAAATGCTGAACCCGCTTGACTTCTTTTGGTTGCCCTGTGGCCTTTCCGTTCGTCGATTCGCCGAACCGCGTCCCAGGCCGGAACCTTTTGACGTTTAGACGGTGAAGCTCTCGCCGCAGCCGCAGGCGCCCTTGGCGTTCGGATTCTGGAATACGAAGCCGGCGCTGAAGTCGTCCTCCACCCAGTCCATCCGGCTGCCGATCAGATAGAGAATCGAAGCGCCGTCCACGTAGAAGATGCCGCCGGGGGTGACGATCTTCTCGTCGAACGGCTTCTCTTCGGTGACATAGTCGACCGAATAGGCAAGGCCCGAGCAGCCGCGGCGGGGGGTGGAGAGCTTGACGCCCACGGCGCCTTCGGGTGCGCGCGCCATCAGCGCGGTGATCCGCGCCTCGGCGGACGGGGTGAGGGTGAGGGCGGCGGGGCGGGCGCGCACGGTCTTCGTCTCGGCGTTCATCACAGCATCCCCAGTTCGAGCTTGGCTTCGTCGCTCATCTTCTGCGGGTCCCAGGGCGGGTCCCAGACGAGCTCGACTTCGGCATCCCGGATGCCCGGCACTGCACTCACCCGCAGCTCCACCTCGCCCGGCATCGACTCCGCGACCGGGCAGTGCGGCGTCGTCAGGGTCATCGTCACCTTGGCCGAGCTGTCGGGCGAGATGTCGACGCCGTAGATGAGCCCCAGGTCGTAGATGTTGACCGGGATCTCCGGGTCGTAAATCTCCTTCAGCGCGTCAATCACCGCCTCATAGAGGTCGCCGCCCGGCTCGACCGGTGCCGGCTCGGCCGGCTGCTGCGCGAGAAAGCCGGCGAGATAATCCTTCTTGCGGCCGAAGGTCTCGGCGAGATCCACGCGCGCCCTCGGCGGCGGCGCGGCCGCATCGACCTCCTCGATCTCGATCTTGCGTTCTTCGTTCATCCGAAAATTCTCGTCACCCGCTCGATGCCGCGAAGCAGCGCCTCGACATCCTGCCTGCCATTATAGACGCCGAAGCTCGCCCGCGCGGTCGCATCGACGCCGAGATGCTCCATCAAGGGCTGCGCGCAATGATGCCCCGCCCGGATCGCGACCCGGCTCTCGTCCAATATGGTGCCGACATCGTGCGGATGCACCCCCTGGATCGCGAAGCTGACGATGCCCGCGCTGTCCTCCGGGCCGAACAGCGTGACGCTGTTCAAGGTCGAGAGGGCAGCGCGGGCCTCGCGCACCAGCGCGTCCTCGTGCGCGGCGATGGCGTCCAGCCCGATCGCCTCGACATAGTCGATCGCCGCGTGCAGCCCGAGCACGCCGACGACGTGGGGCGTGCCCGCCTCGAAGCGCGCCGGCGGCGGGGCGTAGGTCGTGCCGTTGAACGAGACCTTGTCGATCATCGCGCCGCCGCCATGCATGGGCGGCATCGCCTCGAGCAGCTCCGCCCGGCCCCAGAGGACGCCGATGCCGGTGGGGCCGTAGAGCTTGTGGCCGGAGAAGACGTAGAAGTCGCAGCCGAGCTCGGCGACGTCGACGCGCATGCGCGGCACCGCCTGGCAGCCGTCGAGGAGGAGCTTCGCACCGACCTTGTGCGCCAGATCGGCGGCGCGGCGGGCGTCGAGGACGGAGCCGAGCACGTTGGAGACATGGGCGAGCGCGACCAGCTTGTGCCGCTCGGTGAGCATGGCGGCCATGGCATCGAGGTCGATGCGGTGATCAACGGTCAGCGGCACGACATCGATCTCGGCGCCGGTGCGCTCGGCCACCATCTGCCAGGGCACGATGTTGGAATGATGCTCCAGCACCGAGAGCATTATCTGGTCGCCCGGCTTGAGGACCGTCCCGCCCCAGCTCTGGGCGACGAGGTTGATGCCTTCGGTGGCGCCGCGGACGAAGACCACTTCCTCAGGCGCATTGGCGCCGATGAACTGAGCGGTGCGGCGGCGGGCGGCCTCGAAGGCAAGCGTCATATCGGCGGAGCGCTGATAGATGCCGCGGTGAACGGTAGCGTAAGTCTCGGCATAGCCGCGGGTGATGGCGTCGATCACGGCGCGCGGCTTCTGGGCCGTCGCGGCGGTATCGAGATAGGCCCAGCCTTCGGGAATGGCCGGGAAGTCGGCGAGGCGGTCGAGCGGGCGGGTGGAGGTCAGCATATCCATGCTCAACCCTCTCCGTTCGCTTCGAGCGAAGTCGAGAAGCGCTCGTGCAGGCGTGTCTCGACTTCGCTCGACACGAACGGCTCCTGGTTCAGCCAGCCCATTGCATCTGCATGGAAGGCATCGCGCACCTCTTCCTCGCCGATGCGGTCGATGGCGTCGGCGACGAAGGCCTGGGTGAGGAGCGCCTTGGCTTCGGTGGGCGGCACGCCGCGGCTGGCGAGGTAGAAGAGGGCGTCGCGGTTGAGCTCGCCGACCGTGGCGCCGTGGGCGCATTTGACGTCGTCGGCGAAGATTTCCAGTTCGGGCTTGGCGTTGATCGTGGCGCCGCGATTTAGAAGCAGGCCCTTGAGCGACTGCTCGCCGTCCGTCTTCTGCGCGCCGCGGGCGACCTCGACGCGGGCGGCGACCGAGCAGATGGACTTGTCGTCCGCGACAGAGCGCCAGACCTGCCGGCTGACGCCGCCAGCGGCATTGTGGCGGACGACGAGATTGGCGTCATGACGCTGCGCGCCGCGGGCGAGGAGGGCGCCGCCGAACTCCGCATAGGCCGCCTCGCCGGCGAGATGCACCTGGCCGTCGATCCGCGTATCGGCGCCGCCGGCGGTGACCGTCACCGCGACCAGGCTCGCGCCTTCGCCGATGATGGCCCGGTCGGTCAGGCTGACGAAGCCGCTGCCGGTGAGAAGACGCCGGCTCAGCATCAGCCGCGCGCCCCTGAACAAGGTCATGCGGGTGAGGCGGTTCGCCCAGCCCTCGCCGATGTAGGTCTCGACCACGGATGCCTGGGCGTCCACGTCCAGCTCGATCTCGGCAGGAAGATGATCCGCACCGCCGGTGGTGACGTGGACGATCTGCACCAGCCCCTGCGGTGCATGGTGGCGGCCCAGCTTCAGCTTCCAGCCCTCATTCCTGACGAGCCGGGCGAGCGCGTGATCGGCAGGATCGGTATGGACGGCGCCGATCTCGATCGTGCCGAGATTGCTTCGCTCCGCCGCAAGCTTGCCGTCCACGAACACCAGCCGCGGTCCCTCGCGGGCGCAGTCCATCCACGGCAGCGCCTCCGGCACCGTACCGGCAGGCCGGCGGGCGGCAATCTCAGGCAGTGCGGAGAGGTCGCTCCAGCGCCAGCCTTCCTGTCGGTTGGATGGGAGCTCCAGCAAACTCATGCCGCAATGGCTCCGTAACCTTCGCGCTCGAGCTGGTGGGCGAGCTCGGGGCCGCCGGAGCGGACGATGCGGCCTTCCGCCAGCACGTGGACATGGTCCGGCTCGACGATGTCGAGCAGGCGCTGATAGTGGGTGATGAGCAGCACCGCCTTATCGGGCCCCCGCATGATGCGGTTGATGCCGTCGCCGACGACGCGCAGCGCATCGATGTCGAGGCCGGAATCGGTCTCGTCGAGCACGGCGAGGCGCGGGTCGATGAGGCCCATCTGGACCATCTCGTTGCGCTTCTTCTCGCCGCCCGAGAAGCCGACATTCACGTTGCGCTTCATCATGTCCATCGAGACGCCGAGCGCGTCGCCCTGGGCGCGGACGAGGCGGAGGAAGTCGCCGGCGCTCACTTCCACCTCGCCGCGGGCGCGGCGCTGGGCGTTGATCGCGGTGCGCAGGAACTGGACGTTGGAGACGCCGGGAATCTCGACCGGATATTGGAAGCCGAGGAACAGGCCCGCCGCGGCGCGCTCGTCTGGCGCCATGTCGAGCAGGTCCTTGCCGTCGAAGACGATCGAGCCCTGCGTCACCTCATATCCGGGCCGCCCGCCGAGCACATAGCCGAGCGTCGACTTGCCGGCGCCGTTCGGCCCCATGATCGCATGCACCTCCCCCGCGCCGACGCTGAGCGTCAGCCCGTTGAGGATCTGCTTGCCGTCGATCTCGGCGTGGAGGTTTTCAATCTTGAGCATCAATGCAGTTCCAAAATCTCGTTCGTCCTGAGCGTAGTCGAAGGGCGCTCGTGATGAGTCGGTGCCAACGCCCCTCGACTTCGCTCGGGACGAGCGGAGGCTGGTGGCGTTCTAGCCAACAGAACCCTCCAGGCTGATCCCAAGCAGCTTCTGCGCCTCCACGGCGAACTCCATCGGGAGCTGCTGCAGGACTTCCTTGGCGAAACCGTTGACGATCAGCGCCACCGCGTCCTCCTGGTTGAGGCCGCGCTGCATGGCGTAGAAGAGCTGGTCGTCGCTGATCTTCGAGGTGGTGGCCTCGTGCTCGATCTGAGCCGAAGGGTTCTTCACCTCGATATAGGGGACGGTGTGGGCGCCGCACTGGTCGCCGAGCAGCAGACTGTCGCACTGGGTGAAGTTGCGGACATTGTCGGCGCCGGCATTGACGCGGACGAGGCCGCGATAGGTGTTGTTGGAACGGCCGGCGCTGATGCCCTTGGAGACGATGGTCGAGCGGCTGTTCTTGCCGAGGTGGACCATCTTGGTGCCGGTGTCGGCCTGCTGGCGATTGTTGGTGAGCGCGACCGAATAGAATTCGCCGACGCTGCTCTCGCCTTGGAGGATGCAGCTCGGATATTTCCAGGTGATGGCGGAGCCGGTCTCGACCTGGGTCCAGCTGATCTTCGAGCGGTCGCCGCGGCAGGCGCCGCGCTTGGTGACGAAATTGTAGATGCCGCCCTTGCCCTCGGCATCGCCGGGATACCAGTTCTGGACGGTGCTGTATTTGATCTCGGCATCGTCGAGCGCGACCAGCTCGACCACCGCGGCGTGGAGCTGGTTCTCGTCGCGCATGGGGGCGGTGCAGCCTTCGAGGTAGGAGACGTAGCTGCCCTTGTCGGCGACGATCAGGGTGCGCTCGAATTGGCCGGTGTTCGCGGCGTTGATGCGGAAATAGGTGCTGAGCTCCATCGGGCAGCGCACCCCTTCCGGGATGTAGACGAAGGTGCCGTCGGAGAAGACGGCGCTGTTGAGGCAGGCGAAGAAATTGTCGCGCTGGGGCACGACGCTCCCAAGGTATTTCCGCACCAGGTCCGGATATTCCCGGACAGCTTCGGAAATGCTGAGGAAGATCACACCCGCGCGCTTCAGCTCCTCGCGGAAGGTGGTGGCGACGCTGACGCTGTCGAACACCGCGTCGACCGCGACCTTGCGCGCGCCCTCGACGCCGGCGAGGACCTTCTGCTCCTCGATCGGGATGCCGAGCTTCTCGTAGGTGCGGCGGATCTCGGGGTCGAGCTCGTCGAGGCTCTTGAGCGTCGGCTTCTGCTTGGGCTCGGCATAATAGTACGCGTCCTGGAAATCGATCGCCGGGATGTCGAGCTTGGCCCAGGTGACCTCCTCCATCGTCAGCCAGGCGCGATAGGCCTTGAGCCGCCATTCGAGCATCCACTCTGGCTCGCCTTTCTTGGCGGAGATGTAGCGGACCGTGTCTTCGCTCAGCCCCTTGGGCGCGAATTCCTGCTCGATGTCCGAGGTGAAGCCCCATTCGTAGCTGGAGGCGCGATCGATCGCATCCTGGGCTTCCTGATTGCGGACGTTGATCTCGTCGGACGACATTATTTGGCCTCGGCTAGACTGGCGAGCGAGACGCCCTGGAGCGCTCCGCGGACGGCGCCATTGACGGCGCTCAGATGGGGTTTGACCTGGCAATGGCCGTCAAGGGCGCAGTCATTGCGTGCCTCATCGACGCAGGTCGTCATGGCGATTGGTCCTTCCACCGCCTCGATGATGTCCACCAGGCTGATGCCGTCCGCCGCGCGCGCGAGCTGAAAACCGCCGCCGGTGCCGCGGACGGAGGTCAGCAGACCCGCGGCGGCAAGGCGGCCCATCAGCTTCTGCGCGGTCGGCAGCGGCACGCCCGTTTCTCCCGCCAGCAGGGTCGCCGACAGCCGCGCGCCTTCGCGGTGGCGCGCGGCTGCGGCCATCATGACCACGGCGTAATCGGCAAGGGAGGTGAGGCGCATATCTGAAATAGGAGCAATTCGATCCGATTGCCATCTGGGCCCGTTGTGGCGGGAAATCAAGCGCCACCGCCCCTCGCACACATCAGGATGTGCCTTTATGGGCGTCCCGATGCGTTATTTCCTCGATACCGAGTTCAACGGATTTGCGGGCGAACTGATCAGCCTCGGCCTTGTGCCGGAGCATGGGGACCAGGAATATTACGCCGTGCTGGAGCTGCCGGAGGAGGTGCACGGCTGGGTGCAGCGGAACGTATTGCCGTATCTGCGCTCCGTGCCTCAGGGGTTTTACAGCGAGCCGGTTTCGCGGGAGGAGGCGGCCGCCGAGCTTGCCCGCTATCTGGCAGCGGACCGGGATCCGGTGATCGTCGCCGACTGGCCGGAGGATATCGCGCATTTCTGCATGCTGCTGGTGACGGGGCCGAACGAGATTGCGCCGGTAGGCAGCATGCGCTTCGAATTCGTCAGCAGCCCGGGCTTCAGCACCGCGATGAACAGCAAGGTGCCGCACAACGCCTTGCACGATGCGCGGGCGCTGCGCGATTTCGTGCTGCAGTGGGTGGATTGAGGTGGCGCTGTTCCCGCTGATCCGGCCGTTGCTCTTCTCGATCGAGGAGGAGGCGGCGCACCGGCTGACGATCGCCTCGCTGAAGCTGATGCCGGCGGGTCGGACCGAGCCGCACCCGCGCCTCCGGGTGCGGGTGGCGGGGCTCGATTTCCCCAATCCGATCGGTGTCGCCGCCGGGTTCGACAAGGATGCGGAGGTCTTCGGTCAGATCCTGCGATTGGGATTCGGCTTCACGGAGGTGGGGACGCTTACGCCGCAGCCGCAGCGGGGCAACCCGCAGCCGCGGCTGTTTCGCCTGGCGGAGGACCGGGCAGTGATTAACCGGATGGGCTTCAACAATGGCGGGCTGGAGGCGGCGCGGGCGCGGCTGGAGCGGCGCAAGCGGGGCGGCATCGTCGGCATCAATATCGGCGCGAACAAGGACAGTTCGGACCGGATCGCCGATTATGCGATGGCCGCGCGGGCGATGGCGCCGCTCGGCGACTATCTCACCGTCAACATCTCCTCGCCCAATACGCCGGGCCTCAGGGCTTTACAGGATCGCGGGGCGCTGGACGAGTTGCTCGCTGCGGTGATGGAGGCGCGCGGCGATACGCCTGTGTTCCTCAAGGTGGCGCCCGATCTGGAGCGGGCCGACATCGATGATATCGCAGCCGTGGCGGCCGACCGGCGGCTCGATGCTCTGATCGTCGCCAACACCACCATCTCACGCCCCAAGCTGAAATCGCGCTCCCGCGACGAGTCGGGCGGGCTTTCGGGGGCGCCGCTGAAGCCGCTCGCGCTGCAGCGGCTGCGCGATTTCCGCAGCGCGACCGGCGGCGCGATGCCGCTGATCTCCGCGGGCGGCATCGGCAGCGGCGAGGATGCGTTCGAACGGATCCGGGCGGGAGCGAGCCTGGTGCAGCTCTACACCGCCCTGGTCTATTCCGGGCCGGGGCTGGCCAGGACGATGGCGCGAGACCTCAGGCGGCTGCTTCGCCGCCACGGCTTTCGCAACGTCGCGGAGGCGGTCGGAACAGACGGGCTTTCTTAGCGCTTGCCGCTGCGGCGCAGGGGGCTAGTGTCGCGCCGATGTTGACCCGCCTCCTCCGTCCGCTCCTGCCCCTTCTCCTGCTGAGCGCCTGCGCGGCTTCGACGGCGCAGGACACGGCGCCGCCGGTCGTCGCGGGGAGCGGCGTCGTGTCGGCCGCCGATCCGCGCGCGGCGGAAGCGGGACGCGAGATATTGCGGGCTGGCGGCAGCGCGGCCGACGCGGCGATCGCGATGGCGATCGCGCTGACGGTGGTCGAGCCGCAATCGTCGGGCATCGGCGGTGGCGGCTTCCTGGTGCATCATGACGAGGGCAGCGATGCGCTCACCAGCTTCGACGGCCGTGAGGAAGCGCCGTCGGCGGCAAGCCCGGCCTGGTTCCTTGATGCGAACGGCAAGGTGATCGACAATCCTTCGATCGGCGGCCGCGCGGCGGGCGTGCCAGGGAATGTCCGCATGTTCGCGCTCGCTCATGCCAAGCACGGCAAGCTGCCCTGGGCGCGGCTGTTCGAGCCGGCGATCCGCCTGGCGCGCGATGGCTTCCAGCTGACTCCGCGCGGCCAGGATGCGGTGGCCGATTGGCGGCCCGACGCGCTGAAGCTGACGCCATGGGCCCGCGCTACTTTCTTCGAAGCCAACGGCCAGCCCAAACCGGTGGGCGCCACCATCCGCAATCCGGAGCTTGCCGCGCTGATGGAGGAGGTCGCCCGCGGCGGTCCGGACGCCTTCTACACCGGACCGATTGCAGACCGGATCGTTCGCGCCGTCAACACGGCGCCGCGCCACCCGGCGCCGATGACCGAGGGCGATCTCGTCACCTACGACGCCCAGCAGCGCGAGGTCAGGTGCGGGACGTATCGGAGTTACCGGGTCTGCGGGATGGGACCGCCCTCCTCGGGGGCGACGACGGTCTTTGCGATCCTCAAGCAGCTCGAGCGATTCGACCTGTCGGCGCTGGGACCGGACAGCCCGGAGGCGTGGCACCTGATCGGCGAGTCGATGCGTCTGGCCTATGCCGATCGCGAGGCCTACCTCGCCGATCCCGACCATGTTCCGGTGCCAACGGCAGGACTGATGGACCCCGATTATCTGGCCAGCCGGTCCGCGCTGATCCGCCGCGACCGCGTGATTCCCCACGTTACTCACGGCAACCCACCGGGCGCGACGCGGGTGGCAATGGTGCCTTATGAGGAGCCCGCCGGCACCTCGCACATGGCCGCCGCCGACCGCTGGGGCAATGTCGCCACCCTGACTTCGACGATCGAGGCGCCGTGGGGATCGGGCGTGACCGTCGACGGCATGTTCCTCAACAACGAGCTCACCGACTTCCATGTGGTGCCGGAGGAGAATGGCGTTCCGGTCGCCAACCGGGTCGAGGGCGGCAAGCGCCCGCGCAGCTCGATGTCGCCGACGATCGTCTACGGCCCGGACGGCGAGGTGCGGCTGGCGCTCGGCGCGGCGGGCGGACCGACGATCATCATGCAGGTCGCCAAGTCGATCATCGGCGTGGTCGACTGGGGCCGCTCGGCGCGCGACGCGATCGCGCTGCCGACGATGACTTCGGCAGGCCAGGGGATCGCTGTGGAGCGCGGCACGCCCCTGGAGCGCCTGGTCCCGGCGCTCACCGCCCTCGGTCACAAGGTCACGGTGCGGGAGCCGGGCTTCAAGGCCAATGCCGTCGAGCGCGTCGGCGGCCGCTGGCTCGGCGCCGCCGATCCGCGCAGCGAAGGCGTGGCTTTGTCCCAATAGCTCGTCATGCTGAACTTGTTTCAGCATCCATTTTCGAGCAGCCTCCCGCGCTGAGAATTGGCGGAGAGAATAAAGCAGCGATGGCGCGGCAGCTCGAGCATTTCCCGAACCTCGTCGCGATGTTCTTCAAGCGCGCGGCGCAGGGCGGCGACCGGCCGTTCCTGTGGGCGAAGAATGACGGGCAATGGCGCTCGATCAGCTGGCGGCAGGCGGCCGAGACGGTCGCCTCGCTCGCCACGGCGCTGAAGCGGATCGGCCTCCGGCCCGGCGACAATGTGATGCTGGTGTCGGAGAACCGGCCGGAATGGTGCATGGCCGACCTGGCGATCATGGCCGCCGGCTGCGTGACGGTGCCGACCTACACCACCAACACGACCCGCGATCACCTCCACATCCTGGAGGATAGCGGCGCCCGGGCGGTGATCGTCTCGTCGGAGAAGCTGGCCAAGGCGCTGCTGCCGGCAGTGGTGCAGTCGAACGTCTGCGAGCATGTGATCGGCATCGAGCCGATCCGCGGCGCCCAGTCGGCGACGATCAGCTTCCATGACTGGCCGGCGCTGATCGCGGCGGAGACGCCGGACGTGGAAGCGTGTGCAGCGGCGGCGACCTTCCAGCGTTCGGACCTTGCCTGCATCATCTACACGTCGGGCACGGGCGGCGCACCGCGCGGGGTGATGCAGCATCACGGCGCGATCCTCCACAATGTCGAGGGCTGCATCGACATCATCTCGACCGACTTCGGCTGGGATGCGGAGGTGTTCCTCTCCTTCCTGCCGGCCAGCCACGCCTATGAGCATAGCGGCGGGCAGATGTTCCCAATCGCGCTCGGCGCCCAGATCTATTATTCGGAAGGCCTCGAGAAGCTCGCATCCAATATCGAGGAGGTGCGGCCGACGCTCATGGTCGTCGTGCCGCGGCTGTTCGAGGTGCTGCGGCAGCGCATCCTCAAGAGCATCGAGAAGCAGGGCAAGCTCACCAATTATCTGATGGCTCGCGCGCTCGACATCGGTGCCAAGGACTATGCCGGCGAGGTGCCGCTCTGGGACCAGCCGATGCGGCTGATCCTCGGCCGGACGCTGCGGCCCAAGATCTCGAAGCGCTTCGGCGGGCGGATCAAGGCGATGGTGTCGGGCGGCGCGCCGCTCAATCCGGACGTCGGCATCTTCTTCCACTCGCTGGGGCTGACCCTGCTGCAGGGCTACGGCCAAACCGAGTCGGGGCCGGTGATCAGCTGCAACCGGCCTCGCGCCGGCATCAAGATGGACACGGTCGGGCCGCCGATGAAGAATACCGAGGTCCGGATCGCCGAGGACGGCGAGATCCTGGTGCGCGGCGAGCTCGTCATGAAGGGCTATTGGCGCAACCCGGCCCAGACCGAGCGGACGATCATCGACGGCTGGCTGCATACCGGCGACGTCGGTCACATCGACGAGCAGGGCCGGATCGTCATTACCGACCGGAAGAAGGACCTGATCATCCTCGACAAGGGGGACAATGTCGCGCCGCAGCGAGTCGAGGGGATGCTGACGCTGCAGCCGGAGATCATCCAGGCGATGGTGGTCGGCGACCGGCGGCCGTACGTGGTGGGTCTGATCGTGCCCGATCCCGAATGGACCTGCGAGTGGTGCCGCAAGAACGGCCGCGCCTTCGACTTTGCCGCTTTGGGCAAGGATCCCGATTATTATCGCTCGATCTCGGCAGCGATCGACCGGGTCAACAAGGACCTGTCGGTGATCGAGAAGGTGCGCCGCTTCGTGATCGCGGACGAGCCGTTCACGGTGGAGAACGAGCAGCTCACCCCCTCGATCAAGATCCGCCGGCATGTCCTGAAGCAGGTCTATGGCGATCGGCTGGACGCGCTCTACAAAAAGTAGCTCCCTCTCCCCGCTGGGGAGAGGGCTTAGCTCCTGCGGCGGTAGGGGACGAAGTCGCCGAGGCCGCAGGAGCCGTAGTTGGTGCCGGTCACCGGATCGACCACGGAGACGATGTCGCCCCGACAGAGGCGGCCGGTGGTCGTGCGGGTGATCAGGGCGCGGCCGGAGTCGAGCTCCGGACAGCCCGCAGGCGGGCGGTTGACGTAGATGAGGCTGCCGGCGCCGGTGAAGATGACGGCGCCTTCGCCGGCGGAGCGGTTGCCGCGCAGGTCGCGCTGATTGACGCAGCTGATCGGTTCGCCTGGCGTCCGATCGCGAATGGCGTCGGCCAGTTGCATCGCGTCCGCCTCCGCCCGCTCCGCGGTCGCGACCGGATCGGCGGGCGCGCAGGCAGTCGCCAGAGCGGCCAGGGAAATTGCCAGGATCGTCTTCATCTCTGCCTCCATCCAAAAGGCAACGCACGGGGCGCAGGAACGCCCCTCAGCCTCTGAAATTATCCTTTCCGCGCCTCAGCTCCGCAAGCTGCTCGGCAGAGGTCGCGCGGACGAACGGGTTGGTGGCCCGTTCAAGCGCGATCGTGGTCGGGACCGTCGCTTCATTGACGGCACGGGCCGCCTCGACCCGCAACATGCGGGCGCGGATCGCCTCATTGTCCGGCTCGGCAGCCAGGGCATAGCGGCCGTTCGAGAGCGTATATTCATGGGCGCAATAGACTTCAGTCTCCGGCGGCAAAGCGGCAAGGCGCTGGAGATTGGCGTGCATCTGCTCGGCATTGCCTTCGAACAGGCGGCCGCAGCCCATCGCGAACAAGGTGTCGCCGACGAAGGCAACGGCTTCCGACGGCAGATAGTAAACGATGTGGCCGGCGGTGTGGGCGGGGACCTCCATCACCTGCGCCTCGATCGCGCCGAGCCGGACGGTGTCGCCTTCGCGCACCTGGCGATCGAGCGTGGGGATGCGATCGGCTTCGGCGGCGGGGCCGGTGATGGTGCACACGCCCCCCGCCCTTTTGGCTGCTTCCTTGATCGCCGCGTTGCCGCCGGTGTGGTCCGGATGCCAGTGCGTGTTCCAGATCTGGCTGATCGGCCACCCGCGCGCCTCGGCTTCGGCAAGCACCGGCTCCGCCTCCGCCGGGTCGACGACCATGGTCTCGCCGGAGGCGGGCTCGTGGACGAGCCAGATGTAATTGTCGCTGAGCGCCGGGATGCGGACGATCTCAAGGGAGGAGGGCATCATAGCCCCTTTTGTTGAACTCGATCAGGCAGAAGCCGTGGCCGAACGGGTCGGCGAACATGGCGAGCTTGCCATAGGGCGCGTCGCAGGTTTCCCCTTCCTGGACGGCGCCGGCAGCGAGTGCGACCGCTCGCGCCATCTCAATATCGTCGACGACGAAGTCGGGATGGATCGGGCTCCAGTGGCGATTGTAGCGACGGATGTCGCCGCCGGCCGGCCCGATCGCGGTGCCTTCATCCTTCCTGAGCAGATAGATCGGCACATCGCGGCCGAGCAGCTCGACGAAGTCGTCGTCGAAGCGGCGGCCGACATGGAGGCCGAGCGCGGTCGTATAGAAAGCGATGCCGGCTTCGATGTCCGGCACGTCGATGTTGATGAGCAGGCCCGCCTCGCGGCGCGGGGTCGAGGTGGCTGCCCCTTCCGGCTGCGCTTCGGGCGCGACGCTCACCATGTGCCGGTGTTCGGCATCGAGGCCCAGGGCTCCTGCGGCGGCAGCCGGTCGCCCGCCTGGAGCAGCTCGATCGAGATGTTGTCGGGCGTGCGCACGAAGGCCATGTGGCCGTCGCGAGGCGGTCGGTTGATCGTGTAGCCCGCGTCCATGATGCGCTGGCAGGTCTCGTAGATGTCGTCGACGCGGTAGGCGAGGTGGCCGAAATTGCGGCCGCCGCCATAGCGCTCGGCGTCGCTATTCTCCGACGGCCAATTGTAGGTGAGCTCTACCTCCGCATCGGCACGCTCGCCCGGGCCGTTCATATCCTCCGGCGCGGCCAGGAAGATGAGCGTGAAGCGGCCCTGCTCGCTCTCCATTCGCCGAACTTCCTGAAGGCCGACAAGGTTAAGGAAGCGGATGGTCTCCTCCGGGTCCGAGACGCGGATCATCGTGTGCAGATATTTCAACCGAACCTCCTGCTGACGGGCGCCTTCTGCTCCACATGACGCGTGTCTTCAACGCCACAGTGCATCCAGAACAGCAGCTCGGCTCACCGCTATAAATGCACGGTTCATCGTGAGGCCTGCTTTCTGCCGCTACCCCGTGCGGCGGCTCCGCGCGGGCAGGAGAACGAGAAATGGCTGAGGCGTGGCGCGACAACAGGACGACGATTCTGGCTGCGGTTCTGATTTTCACCTTGGGCATCGTGTTGGCCGGCTATCTGCTCGGCGATGGGCTTAGGCGGGCGCGGATGGCGGAGCGGTCGGTAACGGTAAGGGGGCTTGCCGAGCGCAACGTGACGGCGGACCTCGCCACCTGGACGATCGCTTTTTCGGAAGAGGGGCCGGAGCTTGGGCCGGTCCAGGCCTCGGTCGACGAGAAGACGCGGGCGGTGCGCGCCTTTTTTGCGCGAATGGGCTTTAGGCCGGAGGAGCTGAGCGACACCGGCGCCAGCGTCAATTCCTATTACGACAATGCGCGCCAGCGGCAGAGCGTGACGGTGCGGCGGCGGCTGCAGCTGCGGACGACCGACGTGATGAAGGCGCGGGCGGCGCATGCGCGGCAGGCGGACCTGATCCGCAGTGGAGTCGCGCTCGAGGAGGGGAGCGGGATCGTCTACAGCTTCACCAAATTGAACCAGATCAAGCCCGCGATGATCGCCGAAGGGACGCACAGCGCCCGGGAAAGCGCGCAGCAATTCGCCAAGGACAGCGGCACGGCGGTGGGCGGCATCAAGCAGGCGACGCAGGGCTATTTCTCGATTGGCGCCCGCGATGGCGATGTCGATGGGGAAGGTGGCTCCTCGGCCGGCGCCTCGCCTTTGCAGAAGGTCCGGGTCGTGACGACGATCGAATTCTACTTGAACTGAGGCTCGGGCGGTTCGGGGGCGGCGTTCGCGGCGAGGGCTGCGGAGGCCGCCTTGCCGGAGGGCGAGTCGGGCGCGGCTTTGGCGGCGCGGGTGAAGAAGTGGCGGGCGGCGTCGAGCTCTCCGGAGAGGCCGGCGATGTTGCCGGCGAGGAGGAGGATGTCGGCGTCGTCGGGCGCGCCCGCCACGGCCTTCGCGATATCCGTCTTGGCGCGGACGAGATCGCCTTCGCGCTGGGCGAGCGCGGCGGAGAGATACCAGCCGAACGGATCGCCGGGGACCAGCGCCAGCCCCTTGTCGAGGTCGGCGCGGGCGCCGGCGGCGTCGCCGAGCGCGGCAAGGGCGCGGGCGCGGTCGAGATAGACTTCGCCCTCCAGCTCGGGGGAGGCGATGCCGGCGATGAGGGCCGCATCGAAGGCGCGGCGCGCCTTGAGCGGGTCCTTGGCGGCGAGCCAGGCATTGCCCTCCTGGACGCGGAAGTCGGCGAGGCGCGGATCCTTGGCGACCTGCGCGTCCATCGCCGCCTGCTCGAAGGCGGTGGCGGCAGGCGCCCAGCGGCCGAGCGCGGCATAGGCTTGGCCGAGACACTGGCGGGCATCGAGTCCGCCGCCCTTGATCCGCCACTCACTGGCAATCGTGACGGCCTGCTCGGGCGATGCCTTGATGGTCGCGGCGCAGCTGTCCGGCGTGACGGGAGCCGCCTGGGCGGCCGCGAGCGCAATGAGGAGCGAAATCACAGGGTCTCCAGCAGGCTGTTCACCGTCGCGATGAGGAGAGCGATGTCCTGCGGGCGCGACAGGCGGTGGTCGCCGTCCTTGACGAAAGTCGCCTGCACGTCGGCTGAACGCAGCTTCTTCATCAGCTCCAGCGACCAGGCCCAGGGGACGTCGGGATCGGCCTGGCCATGGAGGATCCGCACCGGGCAATGGATGTCGATGTCGGCGTGGAGCAGGCGCAGCGACTCCCCGCTCTCCCAGAAGGTGCGGGTGGTGACATAGGGCTGATCGCTGTAAGCCGAGGGCTCTTCCAGCTTGCCGTGCTGGAGGATCGTCATCTTCTGGTCCTGAGTGAAGCCCCAGCTGGTGAAGTCGGGCGCGGGCGCGATGCCGACGAGACCCGCCACGCGCTCCGGCCACGACAAGGCTGCGAGCAGCATCAGCCAGCCGCCCATCGAGGAGCCGACCAGCACCACCGGCCCCTCGGTGAAGGCATCGACCATGGCGAGCACGTCGTTCCGCCAGTCGGCGAGACCCTGGGAGTCGAAATCGCCGCTGCTCGCGCCGCAGCCGCCATAATCGAAGCGGAGCATGGCGCGGCCCTGCGTCTCCGCCCATGCGTCGAGGGCGACCGCCTTGCCGCCTTCCATGTCGGACATGTAGCCGGGCAGGAAGACGATGGTCGGCCCGCGTCCCTCGCGCAGGCGGTAAGCGAGGCGGCGGTCGCCGCCGGCGTCGAAATGATGGATGTCAATCATGGCGGGCGGACTAGCCGAACACCGGCCTCGATTTAACCCCACTGCTCGGGCTTAGCTTGTCGAAGCCCTGATCTTCTCCCGGCGCTGGAAGAGAAGGACAGCCTTTGACAGGCTCAGGGCGAGCGGTGTGAGTGGGTGGGCTTTACCTATCCACCCGCTTCGGCTCGACCGGGCCTTGCCAGCAAATGTCCTGCAGCGCGCCCCACTCGTGCTCAGTCAGCGAGGGGCGATAGGTGCGGCCCTTCTGCGCTGCGTTCTGGAAGAGCTGGCGGCGGTTCTTCGAGAGCGGGTGGGTCGAGATATAGCTCAACGTCTCGTCGAGCTGCGGCAGGCTGCGCTCCATCTTGTCCATCCGCTCGAAGAATTTGGCGGTGGGCGCGGGCGAGATGTCGGCGCGGCCGAGGGCGGCGATCGCGTCGCGGTCGGCTTGGCCTTCCGCCTGGCGGCTGTAGCCGGCGGTGAGCAAGGTATCGACGTTGCCGCCCGTATTGCCGCCGAGGCCGGTCAGCAGGATGCTGAGGCCGTAATGGCGGATCATTGCGCGGGTGACGTCGCGATTCTCGATATGGGCGATCTCGTGCGCCAGCACGCCGGCCGCTTCGTCGGGGCTCTCGGCTTCGAGCAGCAGTTGCTTGAAGATGACGATGTTGCCGCCGGGAAGCGCGACGGCGTTTACGATGCCGATATCGGCGACCCGCACCTTGAGCTCCCGGTGGCGGGGCGTGAGCGTCGCGACGAGCTTGTCGAGCGCGGCCTGCCCTTCCTCCCGACTGCAGGTGCGCTCATCGATGTTGCCGACGAGGACGTCGCCGAAGCGGCGCTCCCAGCTCACCGGCACATGCGGCGCGAGCAGGTCCGGGAGCTGCGCGCCGGCAAGGAGCACGGCCGCCGAGATCAGCACGGCGACCACCAGGGCTGGAACGATGCCCACACGATCGATCCAGCGGCCATAGACCTGGCGGCGGGGGAGCATGGCTTCGAGCTCGGCGGGGATCGGTTTCGGGATGCCGAGCCGCCAGCCTCCGATCTCCTTGTGGCCGTAAACCTCTTCGCGATCACGGCTCTCGACATGGGTGAGCTGCTCGGTCGCGACGAAGGCTTCGGCACCGGAAGGGGCGGCCAACCGGAGCCCCCCTTCGGCAGCCGCCACCATTGCCGAGCGTTTGACGGCACTGTGACCGTCGTAGAACCAGGCCTCGATCATCGGCTCAGATGGCGCCGAAGTCGAAGGCGTCGGCGAGGCCTTCGGCATCGCCCGGGGCGCGGGTCTCCGACTGGGTCAGTTGCTCGAAGTCGATCGACCCCGAGGCTTCCATGTGGCGCACGATGAAGGACCAGTTCCGGTAGCCGAGGAACAGCAGGCCGACGCCCAGGGTGACGATGACCAGGCCGATATGGCCCAGGATCAGCTTCAGCCAGTCCTTCGTATGGGCGGTGAATGTGAAGCGCACGTCCCCGATCGCCGTTGCTGCCGCGACGTGGCGGTAGAAGAGGGCGTAGAAGCTGAGGCTGACGAGCAGAAAGGTCAGATAGGTAAGGCCGATGCCGAGGAAGATGCTCGCCATCAGCGCGATCGGCGGGCCGCTCTCCTCGCCAGGGCCGGCGCTCATGAAGACAGCCCCGACGCCGAGGACGATCATCAGGACGATGCCGACGACCGGCGTCAGATAGACCAGAAGCCAGCGCTTCATCAGCCCGTTCTCGTGCGCGTTGGCGGTGAAGGCGAAGGGGCCGAAGCTCATCTTGCTCCAGCGCTCGTTCCAGAGCTGGGTCATCGACCATGGGACGAGCAGGCCGATCACGGCCCAGCCGGCGGCGGTCTTCCAGGTGCCGGACCAGCCGTAATGCCAGCCGGGATGGTCGCTGCCGCCGCGGATCCCGCGCCAGTAGGTCCGGCTCAGGCGATAGCGGAGCGAGCGGAAGCGGGCGACATGGTAGAGGTAGAAGAGCAGGCCGTAGAGGACGAAGGCGGTGACGCCGGCCGCGACGAACATGCCCCTGAGGATCATCGCCTCGATGCCGAAATTGAGGATCAGCAAGGCGGGCAGCAGCATCGCCATCACGATGAGGAAGCCGACCAGCATCTCGGTGCCGGTGCCCGTCCATTCGAGCGTGTCGTCGACGAAGCGGGTGCGGCTCCAGAGATAGCGGCGCTCCCGCGCCTTCGCCCAGAAGCGGTAGATGCCGAGCGTCACGATGGTGAGCAGCAGGTTGGTCAGCGCGACCGGCAGGAATTCCTGCCAGCGACCGGTAAAGTCGATCGTCGCGCCGCGCGGCGCCTCCGCGGCCGCCTGACCGCCCCAATGGTCGTTCATCCCACCCCCTGATTTTTCAGCAGCATGGCCGGGGCGTGCGTCGCTGGCAAGTTGCGGAAAGCCGCGCGCTTCGGGGCTGGAGGTTCCCGAGCGCCATCGCTACATGCGCGGGCATCATGACGCAGCATTTCCGCATCACCCTTCCCGACGGCTCCGTGCGCGAGGTGGAGCAGGGGACTACGCCGGCCGACGTCGCCGCCGCGATCGGGCCGGGGCTGGCCAAGGCTGCGCTGGCGGCGCGGGTGAACGGCGAGGTGCGCGACATCATGCGCCCCTTCGAGGAAGATGCCGAGCTCGCTTTGATCACGGCCAAGGACGAGCGCGACGCGCTGGAGCTGGCGCGGCACGATTATGCACATGTGCTCGCCGAGGCGGTGCAGAACCTATTCCCGGGGACGCAGATCACGTTCGGGCCGGCCACCGAGGACGGCTTCTATTACGACTTCGCGCCGAATCCGGAGCGGGGGCCGTTCACCGACGACGATCTTCCTGCGATCGAGGAGGAGATGCGCCGCGTCATCGCGCGCGACGAGCCGCTGGTGCGCGAGGTCTGGACGCGCGAGCAGGTGCGGCAGTTCTTCATCGATCAGGGCGAGACGTTCAAGGCGGAATGGGTGATGGAGCTGCCCGAGGGCGAGCCGATCACCATGTACCGCTCCGGCGGGTGGCTGGACCTGTGCCGCGGGCCGCATCTTGCCACCACGGGGAAGCTCGCGCCCGATGCGTTCAAGCTGACGCGTGTGTCGGGCGCCTATTGGCGCGGCGATCAGAAGAATGCGATGCTGTCGCGGATCTACGGGACGGGCTGGCTGAGCAAGAAGCAGCTCGACGCGCATCTCGTGCGGCTGGAGGAGGCGGCGAAGCGCGACCATCGCAGGATCGGCCAGGACATGGACCTGTTCCACCTCCAGGCGGAGGCGCATGGATCGGTCTTCTGGCATCCCAACGGCTATATCATCTGGCGGCAGCTCGAAGCTTACATGCGCCGCCGGCTCGACGCGCATGACTATCTCGAGGTGAAAACGCCGCAGCTGATGGACGCGCGGCAGTGGGAGCAGTCCGGCCACTGGGGCAAATATCGCGAGAACATGTTCGTGGTGCCGGACGAGGTGCCCAACACCGAGGAGGAAGGGCCGGTCCTCTCGGGCGAAGGCGATCTGATGGCGCTGAAGCCGATGAACTGCCCGGCGCACGTGCTGATCTTCCGGCAGGGCATCAAGTCGTATCGCGATCTGCCGATGCGGCTGGCCGAGTTCGGCGTTTGCCACCGCAACGAGCCGCACGGCGCGCTTCACGGCATCCTGCGCGTGCGCCAGTTCACGCAGGACGACGCCCATATCTTCTGCCGCGAGGACCAGATCATCGAGGAGACGCGGCGTTTCTGCGACCTGCTCGACCTCGTCTATCGCGATCTCGGCTTCGAGAATTACGCGATCAAGCTGGCGCTGCGGCCCGAGAAGAGGTTCGGCAGCGACGAGATGTGGGACAAGGCGGAGAGCGACCTGCGCGAGGCGGTGCGCCTCACCGGCCGTGCCACGCCGGAATATGGCTGGGAGGAACTGCCGGGCGAGGGCGCTTTCTATTCGCCCAAGCTCGAATTCCACCTGACCGATGCTATCGGTCGGACCTGGCAGTGCGGCACCCTGCAGCTCGATTACGTGCTGCCTGAGCGGCTCGACGCCTCCTATGTCGGCGAGGACGGGGCGCGGCACCGGCCGGTGATGTTCCACCGCGCGATCCTCGGCACGTTCGAGCGCTTCCTCGGCATCCTGATCGAACATCATGCCGGCAAGTTTCCGCTCTGGCTGGCGCCGGTGCAGGCGGTGGTGGCGACGATTGTCTCGGACGCGGACGATTATGCCGAGGAGGTGGCGGCGGAGCTCCGCAAGGCGGGGCTGCGGGTCGAAACGGACCTCAGGAACGAGAAGATCAACTACAAGGTGCGCGAGCACAGCCTTAAGAAGGTTCCGAACCTGCTCGTCATCGGCAAGCGGGAGGCCGAGGAGCGCACCGTGGCGCTGCGCCCGCTCGGCACGGACGCGCGGCAGGAGGCGCTGGGGCTCGATGCAGTGGTGCAGCGGCTGAAGGCCGAAGCGCTGCCGCCCGACCTTCGCGTCTGATCGGCAACAGAGCGGCGGAAAAGCAACGTTCCGCCGCCGGGACATCTTTAATTCAGCTCGCGTCTTTATTACGTGAGTCAGTCATTCAGACTCTCAAGGAGATACGACTATACGTCCCCCGATGATGAGGCGCCCCCAGGCGCCGCCGATGAACGGACCTCGCTTCAACGAATTCATCTCCGTGCCCAAGGTGCGCGTGATCGATGAGAATGGCGAGAACCTGGGGGTGATGTTCACCCGCGAGGCGATCGAGCAGGCGGCCGAGGTCGGACTCGACCTCGTCGAAGTGTCCCCGAACGCCGATCCGCCCGTCTGCAAGTTCCTGGATGTCGGCAAGTTCAAATATGAGGCCCAGAAAAAGGCCAATCTCGCCCGCAAGAGCCAGAAGACGCAGGAGATCAAGGAGATCAAGATGCGTCCGAATATCGACGATCACGATTATGACGTGAAGATGAAGTCGATTTCGAAGTTCCTCGGCGAAGGCGACAAGGTGAAGGTCACGCTGCGCTTCCGCGGCCGCGAGCTGGCGCACGGCCAACTCGGCATGAAGCTGCTGCAGCGCGTCCAGGAGGACACGATCGACGCCGCCAAGGTCGAGCAGCATCCGCGCATGGAAGGCCGCCAGATGCTGATGGTGCTTTCCCCCAAATAAGCCGGCTGGCGCTTACGTTAGCGGAAAGCTCAGCTTTCCGTAACGGAAGCCATTTCTGATCCGTTTCGACCTGAAACTGGTTTGTTGCGCAAATGCAATAAAACCGCTGGAAACGGCGGGAAACTGCGGGTTTCGCTGGTGACAAACACTCCTTCCCGGTAGCTCTGAAGCAAAGCAGAGCATTGGGGAGAGGTCGATGATCAGGAAATCCGTTTGGCTGATGTCCGCGGGCATGTTTGCGCTGGCGGTCCCGGCGCATGCGCAGGACAATACGACCAACACCGGTCAGACCACGCCGACCGAGCAGGCGGGCGAGGTCAATCCGAATGCCGACGTCAGCCCGACCGACGAAGTTGCGACCGAGGATGAAGGCATCGTCGTCACCGCGCAGGGACGCGCGCAGATCCTGCAGGACGTGCCGCTCGCCGTCTCCGCCGTCTCCGCCGAGACGCTGCAGAATTCGGGCGCGACCGACATCCGCGCCCTCAACCAGCTGGCGCCGTCGCTGCTCGTCTCCTCGACGGGTTCCGAGGCGAACGGCTCCGCCCGTATCCGCGGCATCGGCACGGTCGGCGACAATCCGGGTCTCGAAAGCTCGGTCGCCGTGTTCATCGACGGCGTCTACCGCTCGCGCACCGGCGTTGGCCTCAACGAGCTTGGCGAGATCGAGCGGGTCGAGGTGTTGCGCGGCCCGCAGGGCACGCTGTTCGGCCGCAACGCTTCGGCCGGCCTCATCCACATCATCTCGAAGAAGCCGAACCTCAACCGGTTCGAAGGCTATGGCGAGCTCACCTACGGCAATTACGACTTCCTGCGCGGCGCCGCCGGCCTGACCGGCCCGATCGGCGAGTCCGGTCTCGGCTTCCGCCTCGACGGCGTCTACGTCCAGCGCGACGGCTTCTATCGCGTCGAGAACCCGCAGAACGGCACCGAGAGCCGCGTCAACGACCGCGACCGCTATTTCGTGCGCGGCCAGCTGCTCTACGAACCGTCCGACAATATCGAGTTCCGCATCATCGGCGACTATACGAAGCGGGACGAATCCTGCTGCGGCGCCGTGTACGTAGAGACCCGCGAGACGTTCGATCCGACGCCGACGGGCGGCCAGGACTTCGCCTATGCCGCGAGCAACCGCATCGTCGACATCCTGCGCAGCCAGGGCGAGACCTTCCCCTCGGTCGACGATCCGTTCAGCCGCGTCATCAGCGTCACTCCCGGCCGCACTTTCCGCAACGAGACCGAGGATTACGGCATCTCGGGGCAGATCGACTGGGATTTCGGCGGCGCGTCGCTGACGTCGATTACCGCCTATCGCGAGTATAAGGCGGGCGGCGCCGCGGACATCGACTATGGCCGCGTCGACATTGCCTATCGCGCCGACGACGGCAACGTGTTCCGCCAGTTCAAGACCTTCAGCCAGGAGCTTCGCCTGCAGGGCTCGGCCTTCAGCGATCGTCTCGACTGGCTGGTCGGCGGCTATTACGCAAACGAGGACCTGCACGTCGCCGACAACACCAAGTTCGGCACGCAATATGGCGCCTTCGCCGCCTGCCGCATCGTCGCCACGGTCAACCCGCTTGCCGCGCTCCGCAATCCGGCCAATCCGGGCTGCCTCAGCGCCGTCGGACGCGGGGCTCTCACCGCCCAGCTCGCCCCGCTCGGGCCGGCCGGGACGGCGATCCTTGCCGGCATCGATCGGCTGAGCACCGTCAACGACGTCGGCGACCAGCGCGCGGATTACTTCCAGGAGAGCAACAATTACGCGCTCTTCACGCACAACATCATCAAGATCACCGACCAGCTCAGCCTGACGCTCGGCGCGCGCTACACGAACGAGAAGAAGGACTTCTCGGCCGAGTTCAACAACAACAACGCGGTCTGCCCGGTGCAGCAGGCGTCGCTCGGGCCGCTCCTCGTCAACCCGGCGATCCCGGCCAGCACCCGCACCCTTATCGGCGGCATCATCACGCTGACCTGCACGGGCAACTCGAGCACGACGCTGAACGGGCTCGACATCCGCAGCGAGCGGAAGGAAGACGAGTGGACCGGCACCGGCGTGCTTTCCTACAAGCCGGACGACAACACCCTGCTCTACGCCAGCTACTCGAAGGGCTATAAGGCAGGCGGCTTCAACCTCGATCGGTCGGACCTGGGCTCGGCGCTCTCGCCGCGCAGCAACGCCGACGCCGCCAATCTCCAGTTCGCGGCCGAGAAGGTCGATGCCTATGAAGTCGGCGCGAAGATCAGCGGCCCGCGCGGCCTGACCTTCAACATCGTCGCGTTCCGGCAGGACTTCAAAGACTTCCAGCTGAACACGTTCAACGGCACGGTCTTCATCGTCCAGAACATCAATGGCTGTTCGAATCTGGTCGGCGGCGACACGACCGACGAGGATCCGGAGGGCGTGAATGCGGCCGGTCGCGGCACCTGCGCCCCCGGCGATGTGACGCCGGGCGTGCGTTCGCAGGGTGTCGAGATCGAGATGTCGGGCTCGCCCGCTCCGAACCTTCGTCTGACCGGCGGCTACACTTACGCCGAGACCAAATATCGCCGCAACCTAGTCGGCAGCTCGCAAGGCGAGGCGCTCGACCCGTTCCTGTTCGCGCTGCCGGGCGAGCAGCTCTCCAATGCACCGCCGCATGTGCTGACCGGCTCGGTGGCTTTCACGCCACCGCTCGGTGACAGCGGGCTCAGCGGCCTGGTCTACGTCGATGCGCGCTACACGTCCGACTTCAACACGGGCTCCGACCTGTTCCCGGAGAAGGAGCAGCCGTCGTTCACCGTGGTCAACGGCCGCATCGGCGTCCGCGGGCCGGACGAGCGCTGGGCGGTCGAGCTCTGGGCGCAGAACCTGTTCAACAAGGATTACCGCCAGGTCGCGTTCAACGCCCCGTTCCAGGGCGCGAACAGCCGGCTTCAGGTGCAGCAGTTCGGCGCGCCTCTGGGCTTCGGCACCGCCAACCAGCTCTTCTCGGCCTTCCTGTCGGAGCCGAGGACCTACGGCCTGACCGTTCGCGGACGGTTCTAAGCTTCTCCTCTCCAGCTTTTGCTGGGGAGGGGGACCGCCTGAAGGGTGGTGGAGGGACGGCGCCGCAAGGCGCCGTTTCTTTTTGCATCGGGAGACACGGACTCGCCCTCTTCACCATGCTTCGCATGGTCCCCCTTCCCACGAGATCGTGGGGAGGAAATCAGGCGGCGGCTTTTGCGGGTTGGGGTTCGCTGGCGGCTTTGAGCAGCCGCAAGCGGAGCGCCTTCAGCTTTGCCGGCGCCTCGATTTTCGCGCCGTGGGTGTCGGTCAGGTAGAAGACGTCGACGGCGCGCTCGCCATAGGTGGCGATGTGGGCGGAATGTAGGATCGCCTTAGACTGGAAGATCGCCTCGGCGAGGCCGCTGAGCAAAGCGGCGCGGTCGCGGGCGTTGACCTCCACGACGGTGTAGCGGTTGGACGCCGCATTATCGATAAAGACGGCGGGCTGGATACTGAACGCTTCGGCTCGGACGAGTGGGAGCGACTTGGCCTCGAGGCGCTCGACCATCGGCTCCTGGCCCGCGAGCGCGTCCAAGATGGCGCGCTCGAGACGCTTCAGCCGATGGGGACCGTCGAACGGCGCGCCCGCCAGATCCTGGACCAGGAAGTTGTCGAGCGCCATGCCGTCGATGGAGGTGTGGATGCGCGCGTCGATCACGTTGGCGCCGGCAAGGCTGATCGCTCCCGCGAGGCGGTAGAAGAGGCCCGGCTGATCCTTGGCGTAGACGGTGATGAGCGTTGCGGCGCGCTCTTCCTGGACGCTGATCGCCACCGGCTTGACGCGCGAGGGCGAACGGTCGGCGGCGTCGATGAAGCGGGCATTCTTCTCAAGCACGTCGAGCGGCTCGGCGAGCCAGTAGCTGTCCGGCATGTGCCAGGCCAGGCGGACGAAGCGGCTCTCCTCCCACCGAAGCCGCGCGGCGAGCTCCGCCTGGACGGCGGCGACCCGGTCGTGCCGGCCGCGCTGCTTGTGGCCGAGGCGGAGCATCTCCTCGGCCGCGTCGAACAATTCGTGCAGCAACTGGCGCTTCCAGCTGTTCCAGACGCCCGGCCCGACCGCACGGATATCGACGACGGTAAGGACCAGGAGCAGGCGCAGGCGCTCGAGGCTTTTCACCCGGCCGACGAAATCCGCGATCGTCTTGGGATCGGAGACGTCGCGCTTGAAGGCGGTGGCCGACATCAGCAGGTGCCAGCGGACCAGCCAGGCGACGGTCTCGGTCTCGGCGTCGGTGAGGCCGAAGCGCGGGCAGAGGTCGCGCGCGACCTCCGCGCCGAGCAGGCTGTGGTCGCCGCCGCGCCCCTTGGCGATGTCGTGGAGCAGGACCGCCACATAGAGCACGCGCCGCGAGGTGATGTGCTTCAGCAGTCGAGTCGACAGCGGGTGGTCTTCCTTCAGCTCGCCTTTCTCGATCCGGGCGAGCAGACCGATGGCGCGGATCGAATGCTCGTCCACCGTATAATGGTGATACATGTCGAACTGCATCTGCGCGACGACGCGGCCGAAGTCGGGAACGAATCGGCCCGCGATGCCGGCCTCGTTCATCCATCTGAGCACGGTCTCGGGATCGCGCGGGCTGGTGAGGATGTCGAGGAAGAGGGCGTTCGCCCTGGGATCCGCGCGGACTTCGCTGTCGATCAGCTTGGCGTCCCGGCTCGCGGCACGCATCGCCAGCGGGTGGATCTCCAACTCGTTTTTGTCGGCGAGCGCAAAGATCTGGATCAGGCGAACCGGGTCTTCCTGGAAGAAGCCGTCGGATGGGAGCGCCAGGCGGCCGCGGTCGAGCACGAAGCCTTCGAGCTTGCGCGGACGGCGGCGCAGTGTCGGCAAGCCGAGACGGCTGCCGCGGCGGGCGAACTTCTCGTCCAGATGAGCGAGGAAGACGCCGGTGAGGTCGCCCACCGTCTTCGCGTGGAGGAAATAGTGGCGCATGAAACGCTCAACCGGCGATTTGCCGGGCCGGTCGGCATAATGCATCCGGGCGGCGATCTCGCGCTGATAGTCGAAGGTCAGGCGCTCCTCGGCGCGGTTGGCGATGAGGTGAAGGTGGCACCGCACCGCCCACAGGAACCGCTCGGCTCGCTGGAACTGGCCGAGCTCCTGGCGTGACAGCAGGCCCGCCTCGACCAGTTCCGGCACAGAACGGACCCGGTAGGCATATTTGCCGATCCAAAAGAGGGTGTGGAGGTCGCGCAGGCCGCCCTTGCCTTCCTTCACGTTGGGCTCGACGACGTAGCGGCTGTCTCCCATGCGGCGGTGCCGCTCGTTGCGCTCCTCCAGCTTCTCGGCGACGAAGGCGGGGGCGTTGCCGGCGGCGACCTCCTGCCAGAAGCGAGCCTGCAATTCGTCGAACAGGGCTTCGTCGCCCCAGAGGTAGCGGGATTCGAGGATGGCGGTGCGGATCGTGTGGTCGCCCGAGGCGGCGCGGATCATGTCGTCGATCGAGCGCGACGAATGGCCGAGCTTCAGCTTCAGGTCCCAGAGCAAATAGAGGATCGCCTCGATCGCCTGCTCGGTCCAGCCGGTCGGCTTCCACGGCGTCACGAAGGCGATGTCGACGTCCGAATGGAGCGCCATCTCGCCGCGCCCATAGCCGCCGACCGCGACCAGCAGGAGGCGCTCGGAGGAGGTTGGATTGGCGAGCGGATAGAGGCGCTGCGTGACGAAGTCATAGGTGAGGCGGAGGATCTGGTCGGTCAGGAAGGCGTAGGCGGCTGCGGCTTCGGTGCCGGCATAGGGCTTCGCCTCAAGCCGGCGGGCGATCTCCGCGCGCCCCTGCGCAAGCGCCTCCCTAAGCAGCTTGGCAACCTGGTTACGATCGTCTGGCCCGAACGTCGCCATCCGGTCCGCGAGCGCGCGCCGGTCGATGATCGCGCGGCGGTTGGGAACGGGGTAGCTGCGCTCGGGCATGTTCCCGGCATAGGGCCTCGGGGCGCCGCCGTCACGTCGGCGCCTCCGATCCGACGCAATCAGGCGGGCACGATCACCATTTCGATCGGCCCCTGCTCCGCCTCCGATGCGATCGTCTCATCGCGAATGAAGGCAAGGAGGTCGGCGTTGATGATGTCCGGATGTGTCGTGCACATGCCGTGCGGCAGGCCCTCGTAGGTCTTGAGCGTGCCGCGCTTCAGCAGCCTGGCCGCGAGCGGCGCGGAATCGGCATAGGGCACGATCTGGTCGTCCGTTCCGTGCATCACCAGCACCGGCACCTGGATCGCCTTCAGATCCTCGGTGAAGTCGGTTTCCGAGAAGGCCTTGATGCAGTCGTAATGGGCCTTGGCGCCGCCCATCATGCCCTGCCGCCACCAATTCTGGATCACGCCTTGCGATACAGCGGCACCCGGCCGGTTATAGCCGTAGAAGGGCCCGGACGGGATATCGAGGAAGAACTGGGCGCGGTTGGCGTTCTGCGCGGCGCGGAAGCCGTCGAACACCTCGATCGGCAGCCCGCCCGGATTGGCTTCGCTCCTCACCATGATCGGTGGGACCGCGCCGATGATCACCGCCTTGCTGACGCGGCCCGGTTCTGCGCGGGCGACATAGCGGACGACCTCGCCGCCGCCGGTCGAATGGCCGACATGGATCGCATCGCGAAGATCGAGGGCGCGAGCCAGCGCCGCAACGTCGGCGGCGTAGGTGTCCATCTCGTTGCCGGTCCAGGTCTGGGTCGAGCGGCCGTGACCGCGACGATCATGCGCGATCACCCGGTAGCCGCGCTCCAGGAAGAACATCATCTGGTTGTCCCAGTCGTCGGCACTGAGCGGCCAGCCGTGGTGGAAGACGATCGGCTGGGCGTCCTTCGCTCCCCAATCCTTGTAGAATATGCTGGTGCCGTCGGAGGTGGTGATCGCGTTCATGCAGGAGACTCCCCCATTCATGCTGAAACGAGACGCGGCTACGCGCTCATCGCGAGCGGATGGGTCCGGTCCGGCTGGATCGGCGGGACTTCTGCCTCAGGTGAGCGAGTCGCTGTTTACCAGAGACTCCGTGTCGGGAACATGACGTTAGGCCGAATCTGCGGCCAATCGTTTCAGCCGGTAAATGAAATCGAGTGCCTCGCGCGGGCTGAGGGCGTCGGCATCCACCTCCGCGAGGGCGGCTGCGAGCGGATCGGGCTGCGGCTCCTCCTTCTGCGCGGCGGCGAAGAGCGGGAGGTCGTCGAGGCCTGCCGCGATGCCGCCGGTTGCGGCGCGGCCTTCCTCGAGCTTGTTCAACACGGACTTGGCGCGGGTGAGGACCGGGGGCGGGAGGCCGGCGAGCTTGGCAACGGCGAGGCCGTAGCTGCGGTCGGCGGGGCCCTTCGCGACCTCGTGCAGGAAGACGAGGTCGCCTTTCCATTCGCGGGCGCGGACATGGTGGAGGGTGAGGGCATCGAGGCGCTCGGCGAGGCGCGTGAGCTCGTGATAATGGGTCGCGAACAGGCAGCGGCAGCGGTTGCGGTCGTGGATTGCCTCGGTGACCGCCCAGGCGATGGCGAGCCCGTCATAGGTGGAGGTGCCGCGGCCGACCTCATCGAGGATGACGAAGCTGCGCGGCGTCGCCTGAGCCAGGATGGCGACGGTCTCGACCATCTCGACCATGAAGGTCGAACGGCCGCGGGCGAGATTGTCGGACGCGCCGACGCGGCTGAACAGGCGGTCCACCAAGCCCAGCGTGGCGCGGGTGGCGGGGACGTAGGAGCCGGCCTGCGCGAGCAAGGCGATGAGCGCGTTCTGGCGAAGGAAGGTAGACTTGCCGCCCATGTTCGGCCCGGTGACGAGCCAGAGGCGTTCGTCCTCCGACAGGCGGCAATCGTTGGCGACGAAGCGGCCGCCGCTGGTCCGGAGCGCGTCCTCGACCACGGGGTGGCGACCGCCCTCGACGTCAAAGCAATTGTGCGGGGCGAAATGCGGGCGCGTCCAGCCGCCTTCGGTCGCGCGTTCGGCAAGGCCGGCGGCGACGTCGAGGCGAGCGAGGGCGTCGGCGGCCTCGGCGATGGGCTGCGAGCGCTTCAAGGCTGCGCCGATCAGCTCCTCAAGGTGGGCGGCCTCCGCGGCGAGGGCGTGGGCGCCGGCCTGGCCGACGCGCAGCGCCTGCTCGTGCAGGTCCGGCGCGTTGAAGCGGACCGCTCCGGCCATGGTCTGGCGGTGGGTGAAGCCCGACTCCGCCGCCATGAGCTTGTCGGCGTTCCGCGCGGGGACCTCGATATGGTAGCCGAGCACGTTGTTGTGGCGGATTTTCAGGGAGGCGATGCCGGTCTGCTGGCGGTAGCGCGCCTCCAGCGCAGCGATGGCGCGGCGGCCCTCGCCGCCGGTGGCGCGGAGTTCGTCGAGAGCGGCGTCATAGCCTTCGGCGATGTAGCCGCCCTGCGCGGTGTCGATCGGCGGGGCGGGGACGAGCGCGCGGGAGAGAAGGTCGACCAGCTCGCCATGTCCGACGAGGCTCGGAAGCAGCGCGTCGAGAAGCGGAGGCCGGTCGGGAAGCGCGCCGAGGCGGTCGTGGAGGCGGCGGGCTTCGTTGAGGCCGTCGCGGAGCTGGCCGAGGTCGCGCGGGGAGCCGCGGCCGGCGACGAGGCGGCCGAGCGCGCGGCCGATGTCGGGCAGGGCCTTCAACTGGCGGCGGAGCGCATCGCGGGCGCCTGCATCGCGCTCGAACAGGGTGACGAGGTCGAGCCGCGCTTCCAGCGCGTCCCGATCGAGCAGAGGCGCGCCGATGTCGGCCGCAAGAAGGCGGGCGCCGGCGCCGGTGACGGTGCGGTCGACGGCGGCGAGCAGGCTGCCGGCGCGGGTGCCGCTGGCGGAGACGGTGAGCTCGAGGCTCTCGCGGGTCGCGGCATCGATCATCATGTGCCCGTCGGCAGCGCGGCCGACCGGCGGGCGGAGGAAAGGGAGAGAGTCGCGCGCGACCTCGTCGAGATAGGCGAGGAGGCCTCCCGCCGCGGCGAGCGCGGCGCGGTCGAAGCTGCCGAAGCCGTCGAGGGTCGCGACTTCGAACCGCTCCTTCAGGCGCCGTTCGCCGGCGAGGCTGTCGAAGCCGGTGCGGCGATCATCCTGCATGACGACCTCCGCCGCCGCCAGACGGGCGAGCTCGGCCTCCAGTGCGGCCGGTGTCACCGAGCAGAGCTCGAAGCGGCCGGTGGAGATGTCGGCGGCAGCGACGCCGCAGCGATCGCCGACCCGCGAGGTGGCGACCAGCCAGTTGGTCGCGCGGCTCTCGAGCAGCGCTTCCTCGGTCAGCGTGCCCGCCGTCACCACCCGCACGATGGCGCGGGCCACCACCGACTTGGAGCCGCGCTTCTTCGCCTCCGCCGGACTCTCGGTCTGCTCGGCGATCGCGACGCGGTGGCCGGCCTTGATCAGGCGGGCGAGATAGGCCTCGGCTGCGTGAATCGGCACCCCGCACATCGGGATCGGCTCGCCCTCATGCTCGCCGCGGGCGGTCAGCGCGATATCGAGGCAGGCGGCGGCAATTCTGGCATCCTCGAAGAACAATTCGAAGAAATCGCCCATACGGTAGAAGAGCAGGGAGTCCGCGGCCTCCGCCTTGAGCGCAAGATATTGCACCATCATCGGCGTGGGAGCGGAATCGATCTTGGCGCGGGCGGTTGCCATCCGCTTCATCGTTAAAGGCTATCACCGCCCTGCGGAACCGTTGGCGACGAGATCGTCCACAGCATTTTCGTCGATGCCGCCACCGCCTTTGTCGCACGACATGAGGCGAAGGAGCGCGCCCTTGGTTAGCGGCGCATTTACCAGTCGCGGGTCCTCCGCGCGCTGACAAATCCTTGGCTCATTGGGGGTTATTTGTGATCCGTGTATATTTTGCGGCCGCGCTCGCGGTCGCCCTTCCGGCCGCGCCCGCTTCCGCCGCCACACTCGTCGGCAGCTACGGCTTCGACAACAGCCTCACCTCGTCGACGGCCGGCGGCCCGACCCTCGGGCTGATCGATCCGACCGGCACGAGCGGCTTCGGCACCGACACGGTGTTCGGCACCGAGCGCACCGTCTTCAACTTCCGCGGTGCGACCGCTGGCGGCAGCCAGAGCGGTCTCGTCTTCGATGCAGCCGGGCTGCTTGGGGCGAACAGCTATTCGGTGGCGATGACGTTCAAGTTCAACGAGCGCAACGGCGGCTGGCGCCGCATCCTCGGCACCAACGACCGCACGGACGACGACGGCTTCTACGTCAACACCGCCAACAACCTGACCGTCTTTCCGCAGGCGGGCAGCAACGTGAACTTCGTCAGCGGCGCCTATCGCAACGTCGTGCTCACCGTGGACGGCAACAAGGTCAGCGCCTTCATCGACGGCGGCGCCTCGTTCAGCACGCTTTCGGACGTGATGAGCCTCAGCAAGGGGTCGGGCAAGCTCACCTTCTTCGCCGACAACATCCTGGAGGGCGGCCTCGGCGAATGGTCGTCGGGCAGCATCGCCGCGCTCCGCGTCTATGACGGCGTGCTCGGCGCGACCGAGATCGCCAAACTCAACGAGATCCCGTTCGTGAACAATGCGGTGCCGGAGCCCGCCACCTGGGCGATGCTGATCTCCGGCTTCGGCCTGGTCGGCAGCATGATGCGCCGCCGGCGCCGGGCCCCGCTCGCACTGGCTGACGGGGGCGCCCGCCGCCGCTGGGGCGCGGCGGCGGGAATCCCGTCCTGCTCTCCTTGCGAGCCTTGCCGAACGCCTGAGTCGCGGCCTACAGCTTCACGCCGACAGGGGGAGAGCCGGCATGAGCGAGAGCAACGTCAAGTTTTCCGAACAGGAAGCGCTTGATTTCCACCAGATGGGCGGGCGGCCCGGCAAGATCGAGATCATCGCGTCCAAGCCGATGGCGACGCAGCGCGACCTCAGCCTCGCTTATTCGCCCGGTGTCGCCGTACCGGTCCGCGCCATCGCCGCCGATCCAGGCAAGGCCTACGACTATACCGCGAAAGGCAATCTCGTCGCGGTCATCTCCAACGGCACCGCCATCCTCGGCCTCGGCAATCTCGGCGCGCTTGCGTCGAAGCCGGTGATGGAAGGCAAGGCGGTGCTGTTCAAGCGCTTCGCCGACGTCGATTCGATCGACATCGAGCTGGCGACCGAGGATGCCGACGCCTTCATCAACGCGGTCGCCCTGATGGAACCGAGTTTCGGCGGCATCAACCTCGAGGACATCAAGGCGCCGGAATGCTTCATCATCGAGCAGACCCTGCGCGAGCGCATGAACATCCCGATCATGCACGACGACCAGCACGGCACCGCGATCATCAGCGCGGCCGGCCTCATCAATGCCTGCTACCTGACCGGACGCAACGTCAAGGACGTGCGGGTGGTGGTGAACGGCGCCGGCGCGGCGGCGATCGCCTGCACCGCCCTCATCAAGGCGATGGGCGTGCCGCACGACAATGTCATCATGTGCGACCGCAAGGGCGTCATCTACCAGGGCCGCGAAGGGCTCGATCAATGGAAGTCGGCCCATGCCGCCAAGACCGATGCGCGCACGCTCGAGGAAGCGCTGAAGGGTGCCGACATTTTCCTCGGCCTCTCCTCCGCCGGCGCGCTGAAGCCCGAGATGGTCAAGGATATGGCGCCGCAGCCGATCATCTTCGCCATGGCCAATCCCGATCCCGAGATCACGCCACCTGAGGCCAAGGCCGCGCGGCCGGATGCGATCGTCGCCACCGGCCGGTCGGACTATCCGAACCAAGTCAACAACGTGCTGGGCTTCCCCTTCATCTTCCGCGGCGCGCTCGACGTGCGCGCGACGACGATCAACGAGGAGATGAAGATCGCGGCGGCCGAAGCGCTCGCCGACCTCGCCCGCCAGCAGGTGCCGGAGGAAGTGGCGGCGGCCTATGGTGGCAAGGCGCATACGTTCGGCGCCGACTACATCATTCCCGCTCCGTTCGATCCGCGGCTGATGGAGATCGTGCCGGCCGCGGTCGCCAAGGCGGCGATGGACTCAGGCGTCGCGCAGCGGCCGATCGAGGACATGGATGCCTATCGGACGGCGCTCCGCTCGCGGCTCAACCCGACTACGTCGGTGCTGACGCTGGCCTATGAGGCGGCGCGGGCGAATCCGAAGCGGGTCCTTTTCGCCGAGGGCGAGGAGGATACCGTCCTCCGCGCCGCGATCGCCTTCCGCGACGGCGGCTACGGCGTGCCGGTGCTGGTCGGGCGCGACGACGTGCATGACCGGCTGCGCGCGCTCGGCGTCGAGGATGCCGAGTGCTTCGAGGTGCACAACAGCCGCACCTATGGCCGCGTGCCCGAGATGGTCGAGCATCTCTACAAGAGGCTGCAGCGGCGGGGCTATCTCCACCGTGAAGTCGAGCGGATCGTCAATCAGGACCGCAACATGTTCGCCTCGCTGCTGCTGGAGCTGGGCGAAGCGGACGCGATGATCACCGGCCTCACCCGGCCCTATGCCCAGTCGCTGCGCGAGGTGCGGCGGGTGCTCGATCCGGTCGAGGGGGTGACGCCGTTCGGTGTCCACGTGCTCGTCGGCCAGAGCCACACGGTGTTCCTCGCCGACACGACGGTGACCGAGCGCCCCACCGGCGAGCAGCTGGTCGACATCGCCTGCCATACCGCCGAGGTGGCGCGGCGGATGGGGCATGAGCCACGGGTGGCGTTCCTGTCCTATTCGACGTTTGGCAATCCGGAAGGGAGCTTCCTCGAGCGCATCCGCGAGGCCGTGAAGCTGCTCGACCGCGGCCCAGGCGTCGACTTCGAATATGAAGGCGAGATGCCGCCGGACGTGGCGCTCAATCCGGTGATGCAGAAGATCTATCCGTTCAGCCGTCTCACCGGTCCGGCCAACGTGCTGGTGATGCCGGGCCTGCAGACCGCCAACATCGCCGCCAAGCTGCTGCGCGAGCTGGGCGGCGACGCGGTGATCGGGCCGATGCTCGTCGGCATGAAGAAGCCGGTGCAGATCGCACCGATGACCGCAAGCGCCTCGGACCTGGTGACGCTGGCCGTGCTCGCCGCGGGGGGGATCGTCAGATAAGCGTCACCCCGGCAAAAGCCGGGGTCTCAGGACGCGAAGGCGCCGGCGTGAGTTCTCGTAGAGATCCCGGCTTCCGCCGGGATGACGGTTCGGGAGTTACTGCGGGTTGTCGGTCGTGCGGCCGGCGGCGCCGACCTGGCCGACCTGGCCGATATTGCCGAACAGCTCCTCGAAGAAGCCGCGGTTGCGGCCGAGGGTCGGGGTCTCCTCGCTGGTCGGGTTGATCGAGGCGACCTGCTCGAGCCCGCTGCGATCGACCGACGCAACGTTGCCGGCCTCGTCGAAGCGGATGTGGAGGATCGTCTGCTCCGAGGGACGCGGCTTGTTGAAGCCATAATTGCGGTTCTCGCGCGAGACGTAATACCAGTCGCGCTGGTCGAACTGGCCGACGAAGCTCGGGCGGCCGAGCGTCGCGATGACCGAATCGCGGTTGTCGACGCCGGGCTGAACCGAGGCGACCAGCGTCTGATCGACCAGATAGCCCTGATGATCGCGGACCTTGGTGCAGGCGGCGGTGGCGAGAAGGGTCGTGCCGAGCAGCATCGCCAGGGCGGCGCTCTTTCCGAAGCGGGCGTTCATGCTTGAAAAATCTCCTGAAACTCGCCGGCGCGACACCTCCGCGCCGGGGCCCTGCTTGCGGGCCACCGTCGGCTTCACCATTAAGGCAATGTGGCGGAGGCGCGCAAGGGTGCGCCCCGTGTGACCGATGGAGTGATCCTTGTCCTTTCTCTCGCGCATCCTCGGCGGCGGACGGTCCGACCGGGCGCGGATGCTACCGCTCTATGAAAGCGTCGTCGCCCTCGGACGCGATCCGGCCTGGTATCGCGAGGGCCAGGTGCCCGACACGATCGACGGCCGCTTCGATGTCATTGCCGCGGTGACGGCGCTGGTGCTGCTGAGGCTGGAGCGCGAGCCTGACAGGGAGACGCGGCTTGCCACCACCCTGCTCACCGAATTGTTCATTGACGACATGGAAGGCTCGCTTCGCCAGATCGGCATCGGTGACCTCGTCGTTGGCAAGCAGATGGGCCGCCTGATGGGGGCGCTCGGCGGACGCCTCGGCGCCCTTCGCGACGCGCGCGACGAGCCGGAGATGCGCGCCGCGGTGACCCGCAACATCTTCCATGAGACGCCCCCCTCCGAGGAGGCGGTCGCCTTCGTCACCGCGCGGCTGCTGCAATTGCGGGCCGATCTGGAGGCGTCGGAGCGGGAGGCGCTGCTCGACGGAAAGGTGCCGGCGCTGTGATCGAGCCGGAGTTCAGCCGGACCGTTCGCGTGGACACGCTCGGCAGCGCTGCCCGGGCGCTGTCGATCGGCGCGAACGAGGAAGAGCGGGCGGCGCTCGCCGAGCGCTTCGGGCTGATCGGGATCGAGCATCTCAGCGCCGAGGCCGAACTGACCCGCCACGGAGAGGCGGTGCAGGCGCGCGGCACGCTCAGCGCGAAGGTGACCCAGAGCTGCGTCGCGACCGGCGAGCCGGTGCCGGCGGAGGTGGAGGAGGAGTTCGAGATCAAGTTTCGGCCGGAGCCGGTGGCCAATACACCCGATGAAGAAGTGGAGCTGAGCGAAGGTGAGCTCGACGTCGTCTTCTATTCGGGCGGATCGGTCGATCTTGGCGAGGCCGTGGCGGAGACGCTGTCGCTGGCGCTCGATCCATTTCCGCGCTCCGCTGCGGCGGCCGACACTCTGCGTGAGGCCGGCGTGAAGAGCGAGGAGGAGGCGAAGGCGGAGTCGAGCCCCTTTGCCGGACTGGCGGCGCTGAAGGACAAGCTCGGTAAGTAGCCGTCATCTCGGCGAAAGCCGGGATCTCAGGACGAGAAGGCGCCGGTGCTAGGTTTCGCTGAGGCCCCGGCCTTCGCCGGGTGACGCTGACTAGAACGGGACGTCGTCGTCGAGGTCGCTGTCGAAGGCCGGCTGCGGGCGCTGCTGGCGATTGCCGCCGCCATAGCCGCCGGAGCTCGATCCGCCGCCGAAGCTGTCGCCATAATCGTTGCCGCCGCCGAAGCTGCCGCCGCCACCGCCGCCGCCTCCGCCCTTGGCGTCGAGCAGGACCAGCTCGCCGCGGAAGCGCTGGAGCACGATCTCGGTCGAATATTTGTCCTGGCCGTTATTGTCGGTCCATTTGCGGGTCTGGATCTGGCCCTCCAGATAGACCTTCGAGCCCTTGCGCAGGAACTGCTTGGCGACGCGGCCGAGATTCTCGTTGAAGATGACGACGCGGTGCCACTCGGTCCGCTCCTGGCGCTGGCCGTCCTTGTCCTTCCAGGTCTCGGACGTCGCCAGCCGCAGGTTCACAACCTCGCCGCCATTGTTGAGCGACCGCGACTCGGGATCGTCGCCGAGATTGCCGACCAGGATGACCTTGTTCACGCCCGCCATTTCAGAATCCTCATAAGCCGAGGGCGGTTGCCGCCCAGAATGTCGCCCCGGCGGCCAGATAGGCCAGGGTGAACAGATAGGCTAGCATGAAGGCGGGCCACTTCCACCCGTTGGTTTCCCGCCGCGTCACCGCAACTGTGGATAAGCATTGCGGCGCGAACACGAACCAGGCCAGGAATGCGAGCGCCGTCGCCAGCGACCAGCGGCCGCGCAGTCGGTCGATCAGCGACGTCTCGGTCGCGGCCTCGTCGTCGGTTTCGATCGAATAAGCGGTGGCGAGGGCGGATACGGCCACCTCACGCGCCGCCATGGCCGGGATAAGCGCCAGCGCGATCTCATGATTGAAGCCGATCGGGCGGACCACGGTCTCGAGACCGGCGGCCAGCTTGCCGGCGATGGAGCTGTCGAGCGCCGATTCGCCCGGGCGGGGCTGCGGGTAGGAGAGGAGGGCCCAGAGGATGATCGTCGAGACCAGGATGATGGTGCCGGCGCGCTTCAGGAAGATCATCGCGCGCTGCCAGAGGCCGATCGCGACGTCGCGGACGCTCGGCATCTGATATTTGGGCATTTCCAGCATGAAGCCGCGCTGCACGCCCCGCGCGACCGTCTGGCGCAGGACGAGCGCGGCGATCAGCGCCCCGGCGATGCCGGCCAGATAGAGGCCGAACATGACCAGCCCCTGGAGCCCGACCCCGGCACCGACGCTGGTCGCCGGGATGAAGGCGCCGATAATCACCGCATAGACCGGCAGGCGCGCCGAGCAGGTCATCAAAGGCGCGATCAGGATGGTGGTGAGGCGGTGCTTGGGATCCTCGATGCTGCGCGTCGCCATGATGCCGGGCACGGCGCAGGCGAAGGAGGAGAGCAAGGGGATGAAGGCGTGGCCGGAGAGGCCGACCCGCGCCATCAGCCGGTCCATCAGGAAGGCGGCGCGGACCATGTAGCCGGTTGCTTCAAGCAACAGTATGAACAGGAACAGGATCAGGATCTGCGGCAGGAACACGACCACCGCGCCGACGCCGCCGAGCACGCCGTCGACGAGGAGCGAGCGGAGGAAGCCCTCCGGCAGCGCGTCGGTGACGAGGCCCTGCAGGCCGGTGACGATGCCCTCGATCCAGCCGATCGGCGCCTCGGACCAGGCGAACACGGCCTGGAACATGAAGAACATCAGGCCGAGGAAGATGATCGGGCCGGCGACGGGATGGAGCGCGACGGCGTCGATGACGGCAGTCGAGCGGCGCGCGGTGGTCCCACCGAGCACCGATGCCTTGACGATGGCGCGGGCGCGGCGCTGGACGGCCACGAACTCGGCCTCCGCGGCCCGCGGACGGCGCTCGGCGGTGACGGCGAGGCTGAGCGCCTCCTTGACCTCGTCGAGCCCGCGGCGGCGCACCGCCACCGTCTCGATCACCGGCGCGCCGAGCTCCTGGCTGAGGCGGGCGAGGTTGATCGTGAGGCCGTCGCGCTTGGCAAGATCGGCCATGTTGAGCGCCACGACGGTGGGGAGGCCAAGGTCGATCAGCTGCAAAGCGAAGCGAAGGTGATTGTCCAGATTGGTCGCGTCGAGGACGATCAGCAAGGCGTCGGGCAGCCGCTCGCCCTGCTGGCGGCCGATGACGACGTCGCGCGTCACTTCCTCGTCCGGGCTGGAGGGGTCGAGGCTGTAAGCGCCGGGGAGGTCGACCAGTTCGGCCGGGCGCCCGTCCGGCAGCGACAGGCGGCCGGACTTACGCTCGACCGTCACGCCGGGATAGTTGCCGACCTTCTGGCGCGCGCCGGTGAGCATGTTGAACAGTGCGCTCTTGCCGGCATTGGGATTGCCGACGACGGCGATCAACGGGATGGCGGTCATTCCGCGGCGAGGTCCATCGCTTCGATCGACACGCTCACCGCACGCGCCTGGGCGCGGCGCATCGCCACCATCATCCGTCCCACGCGAATGGCGAGCGGGTCCTTGCCGAAGGGCGCGCCGTGCAGCGCCTCGATCTCGACTCCCTCGTCGAAGCCGAGGTTGCGCAGCCGCTTGGCATCCGCCTCGGACAGCACCGACCAATCGATCGCGCTGACCGTGGCGGGAGTGCGGAACGGAAGCTGGTCGAGGCGCAAGGCGGGTGAGTCCATCGTGGCTAGATGCGACTGATTATCAATAAGCCGCGTCGAAATCCAGTGGCAAGCGGAAGCGTCTGGCGAGCCGGAGCGTTGAGGCGTAAGCAGGCGCCGTGATGTAAAGCGTATCCAGGAATCCAATGAAAACAGCAATGTTGCTTGCCGCATCCCTGCTGGTCGCCGTTCCGGCTGAAGCGGCCACTTTGAGCCTCAGCATCGAGGGGCTGAAGCCCCGCGGCCAGATCATGGTGCTGCTGTTCGATGCAGAGCGGAACTGGAATGCGAAAGCGGGCGCGGTGCGGGAGATCAAGCGCAAGGTCGGCGCGGCCTCGGCGCAGATCCTGGTCGAAGGCCTTGCCGCAGGGCATTATGGTGCAATGGTGTTCCAGGATCTCAATCTGGACGGCCGGATGAACTTCAACTTCGTCGGCATGCCGCTGGAGCCCTACGGCTTTTCCAACAACAGCCGCGGCCTCTTCGGACCGCCCGCCTGGGGCAAGGCAGCGTTCCGTTTCGGCGGCGACGCTACCCACTCGATCAGGCTGAAATGACCGCCGAAGCCGCCTTCCCCGCCCGCGGCGCCGGACGCCAGGCCGCGACCGGCCTGACCCTCGCAGCGCTGATCGGCGGGGCATGGGTTGGCCTCCACATCTACGGCGTCTTCTTCCATCGCCTGGACGGACAAGGTGTCGCTGTTGCGCCGCTGCTGGTGCTGGCGCTCACCTGGCTGAACGTCGGCCTGTTCATCGTCGCCCACGACTGCATGCACGGCTCGCTGGCGCCGGGACGGCCGGGGGTGAACCGGGCGGTCGGGCGCGTGATGCTCGGCCTCTATGCCGGCTTCCGCTACGACCGGCTGCTCCCCAAGCATCACGACCACCACAAGCATGCGGGGACAGACGGGGACCCGGACTTCTCGCATTCGAACCGTTTCTGGCCATGGTATCTGTCCTTCTTCCGCGAATATTTCGGCTGGCGCGAGTTCGCGGTGCTGGCGGCCTTGCTCGGAACCTACATCTTCATCCTCGGCGCCTCACCGGTGAACGCCCTGCTCTTTTGGGGCGTGCCGGCGATCCTGTCGTCGCTACAGCTCTTCACTTTCGGCACCTACCTGCCCCATCGCCGCGGCGAGACGGAGTTCACCGACCGGCACCGGGCACGCAGCAACGAGTTCGGCTATCTCGCCTCACTGATCAGCTGCTACCATTTCGGCTATCATCACGAGCATCATCGCTCGCCGCAGACGCCCTGGTGGGCGCTTCCCCGGCTACGAGCGACGCCTCGATAAGGTCGGCCGCTCTGCCGACGCCGCCGGCGCTGCCGATCTCCGTTTGCAGCCTTTGCGCGGCCTCGAGATAACTCGAATTCTGCAGCACCTCCAGGATAGCGCTCCGGATCCGCGCCGGATTTCGGCGCCGATGCAGTGCGACTGCTGCGCCGACGCGCTCCAGACGTGCGGCGGTGGCGGGCTGCTCGAAGGTGATCGGCAGCGCGACCATCGGGACGCCGAAGCTCAGGGCGTCCATGACCGTGTTGAAGCCGGCATGGGTGATGGCGAGCGCCGACCGGGCGAGCAATGCCCGCTGCGGCACATAAGGCCGTACGATCGGCTGGCCGCTCAGTCGTGCGATCTCCCTGTCGGCGAGGAGCCCGCCATGAGCGATGACCAAGGTGACGTCCAGATCGGCAGCGGCCTTGGACACGGCTCGGAATATCCCGGCACGTGAGCCCTGAAGCGTGCCGAGCGAGCAGTAGACCAGCGGCTTTCCGTCCGGTGGCAGGGCGAAGTCGAGCGGTTCATCCTCCTCCCTGAACGGCCCCACATAGTGAAAGCAGGCTGGCAGCCGCTCGCGCGGAAAGTCGAGGCCGCGGACACACTGGGTGATCTGCGCGCGGGTCGACCAGGTCTCGTCGGCAAAGCGGATGTCCGGTCGCCCGAGCCGCTCGGCATGGCGTCGGATCACCTTGGTGATCGGCCGCTCGACGACGCGAGCGACCCGGTAGCCGCCACGGTTGCGGCGCAGGCCTTTTTCCGACGGATCATACGGCCAGGGAAGCACGGGCGGCGGGACGGCGGGCTCGAGGTTCAGGGGCAGTGCGTTTGCAACGTTGGCGAACGGGATGCCTAGGGCCGTTGCCACCAGGCTGGCGGCGGCGTCGGTCTGGTCGATGATCAGAGCATCGGGTGCGAGCCGGTCCAGCGCACCGGGCAGCTCCCGGCAAATCACATCGGTGAAGCCCGCAAGATCACGGATGAACCGCCAGGTGCTGATCGGGCTGCCGAGGCTGGCCAGCCGCCTCAGATAGGGCTCCAGGCTTCCCGGCGGCTGATCGCGCTCGGCGAACGCCTGAAACGATGCGCCCGCCGGCAGCCGGGGCGCCATGTCGGGGAAGCCGAGAAAGGTGGCGCGGTGGCCGCGCTTTTCCAATGCGCGCGCCAGGACAGCCATCGGGTTGATGTGGCCGGGCAGCGGCGGCGCGATGATTGCGAAATGCGCCAGGATCAGCCCTGGACGATGAGCTTGACCTTCTCGCCCGGCCTCAGCTCCGGCTTCGGGTCTCGGTCGTTGAGCATCAGGAAGGCCTCGATCTGGTGGTCCGGCACGGCCATCTGCCGCGCCATCGACGCGATCGTCTGGCCGGGGCCGACGGTTACCACGTCGATCTTGCGCGGCCTCAGGCTCGCCGCTTCCATCGGCGAGAGCAGGCGGAAGGAGTTGACCAGGGCATTGATCGCTTGGTCGTTGCCCGCCGGACCGGCGAGGATGAAGTGGAAGGCCTCGCGCCCGCGGGCCTGGAAGGTGGCGACGGTGACCTGAGCCTGTCCCCCCTGGGACTGGATGAGGGCGGGCACGAAGATCGTGTCGAGGCCGTTGACGACCGCGCGCTGCGGTTCGCCGATGCGGGCGCTGCTGGCGGTCTGGCCGAGCACTTCCTTGAGAAGAAGCTGGGTGTAGGCCGGAAGGCCGCCCGGCGGCAGCACCCCGCCGCCGAACTGGCCCCGCATTTCCTCGCCGTCGATCAGCACGGCGCGGGGATTGTTGGTGAGGAAGAAGCCGGGCGGCGCCTCGAAAGTGATCCCCATACCCGGATGGGCGAAGCGGCGGCCGAGCACGAAGCCCTGCTCGGGATCGTCCGCCCAGATCAGCCCGTCCACCTGGCGGAGGAACCGGTCCTCATATTCGGGGAGCACGTCGGGACCGTGACCGGTCGCCTCGGCCTGGCGGTTGGCGCGCTTGATGCGATCCTCGGTCAGCGGATGGCTGCGCGCCCAGGCGGGAATGGCGCTCGCCTCATCCATGTTGCGGGTCTGCGCCATGTAGGTGTCGTGATCGGCGAGCGATTCCAGCATGTCGGCGGCCGCATAGGGATCGTAGCCGGCCTGGGCGAGGTAGCGGATGCCGAGATCGTCCGACTCATATTCCTGCTTTCGCGAATAGCTGAGCGTGTAGAATTGCGCGGCGCGGCCGGCCATGTTGGCGAGCGTCTCGGAGCCGGTGAGGACGCCGACCGCAAGCGCGCCTAGGCCGCTCCAGATCGAACGCTTCTGGCGCCGCTGGCTGTGATTGGCGACGATATGGCCGATCTCGTGGCCGATCACCGAGGCGAGCTCGGCCTCGCTGTTGACGATGCCGAACAGGCCGCGCGTGACGTAGATGTAGCAGCCCGGCACGGCGAAGGCGTTGACCACGTCGGTGTTGACCATGGTGAAGGTGCACTGGCCGGACAGGCCGGCGGCATCGGCGAGCGTGCCGCCGAGGCGCTTCACATAGGCCGCTTCAGGACCGGTCCATTCGCCGCCGAACTCGGCGAGCAATTGCGGGTGCTGCTTCTCGGCGAAGGCGCGCTCCTCGGCGGTGACGTTGGGGGTGTAATCGGGGGTGGTGCCGGAGCCGCAGCCGGCCAGCAACAGGGCGGTGGCGGCGAGGGCGGAAACGAGCTTGCGAGTCATGCCTGTCGTCAGATGGCCGGATAACGGAGGCGGCCGAGGAAGCGGCTGAGGCTGGGCAGGCGCGAGCGGCTGCCGCGCCAGCTCGCCTTGAACTTCTCGAAGCGCATGACGTCGTCGATGCGGCGGTCGAGGAAGCCGCGGGTGGTGACGAGCCCCTCCGTGTCATCGTCGAGGAAGACGAGCATCGTCGCGCTGTAGAGACCGGCGAGGATGGTGCGCTTGGAATAATGGTTGAAGTCGGTCGAGGTGTCGCCGGCGATGCGCCACATCCGGTCGGCCGCGCGCCAGGCGAGGCGGGGGCCGGTGAGGCCCTGGACCGGCTGGGCGAGGATGGCGAGCGCGCGGCGGAGCGCCTCCTTGTGCGGGTTGATCACCTCGATCCGGAACAGGACGAGGTCGCGGATGCGCTCGCGGATCTTGAGCTTGGCGATGCGCTCGAGCGGGTACGCGCGCGCCATGGCGAGGTCGATGGCGTCGAACCAGGCGTCGATCATCTCGACTGCACCCCCCGGGAAGCAGAGCCGTGCCCGCTCCGCCGGCACGCCGAGCTCGGAGGCGGCCATCGTGATCGCCTTGTCGCCCCAGCCGTCGAACACCGCGTGGCCCGGCAGCAGCGGCGCCAACGCCCGCCGCAGCTCGTCCAGCGTCATATCCTCGGGGGCGATCGGGGCGGTTTCGCTCATCGGCTCTCCGCCCGCTAGATGATGCGCCGACGGGCTCAACGCAAGTCCGCCGGCTCGCGCTCGGGCAGCCGGATCAGCACCAAAGCGGCGCAGATCAGGACCGCGCCCACGAAATCGGTCGTGCTGAGGCGCTCGTCATAGGCCAGCCAGCCGTTGACCGCGGTGATTACCGGCTGCGTCAGAAGCCCAAGCCCGACCACTAGGGGGCTCAGATGGCCGACCGCATAGACGAGCAGCCCCTGGCCGATCACCTGGCTGCCGAGCGACAGCAGGATGAGCGGAGTCCAGTCGCGGGGCATGACCTGCTCGCCCAGCGCGAGCGCGAAGAGCAGGATGGGGAGGGCGCCGGCGATGGTGGCGAGCGCGAGCACCGGCATCGGCGCCAACGTCCTGCGCGCGCGATCGATGACGATGAGGTAGAGGCAGTAGAAGAGCCCGGCGAGGATAGCGAACAGATCGCCTTCGAAATGCTCGGCCGAAAGCTCGTAGCTGGAGCCGAGCAGCAGGCCGGCGCCGACGATGGCGAGGACGAGCGCGCCGATCTGCACCTTGCCCGGCAGCGCTCGGGCGATGATGAAGCCGTAGACGGGGAAGATGAGGCTCGCCGTGTTGCCGAACAGTGTGGCATTGGCGAGCTTGGTGCGGACGATGCCGTAATGCCAGGCGGCGAGATCGGCGGCGAAGAAGACGCCCCCGAGTGCGATCACGCCCGCCATGCCCCAGCCGACCGCGAAGCTCCCCTTGCGCCCGACGCGCATGAGCAGCAGCAGGAACGGTATCGCCAGCGCGAGCCGCCAGAATCCCGCCGCGACTGGCCCCACGTCCGACAGCCGCACCATCCACGGCCCGAAGGCCAGGAAGATATTCGCCACGATCAAGGCGGCGAAGGCGTAGCGGCCGGCGCGGGGAGAGCTGGGAGGAGAGGTGTCGTCCATTCCGGACGCGCCCTAGGGGGCGCGCGTCGCGGAGGGCAAGCTAGACTTGGGCGAAGGCGCGCACCGGGAAGGTGCCCATGCCGGCAATCTTCGGCGGCACGGCGGAGAAGCGGAAGCCTTCGTCGGGAAGTGCGCCGATATTGGTCATGTGCTCGACGATCGGGATATTGGCGGCGAGCAGGATCGAGTGGACCGGCCGGGCGCGGGCGCGGGTGTCGTCGATATTGTAGCTGTCGATGCCGACCAGCCTGGCGCCCTTCTGGACGAGGAGATTGGCGGCTGCGGCGGTGAGGAAGGGGTGGTTCTCGAAATAGCGGTCGGTGCGCCAGTGCTCGTCCCAGCCGGTATGGAACAGGACCGCCTTGCCGCGCACCTCCAGCCCGGCGACGTCGGGCGCATCGATCGCGAGGCCCTGCACGTGCGGCGCGCGGACGACTTGGCCGTCCAGCATGGCGAGCGAGGCGAGGTCGAGCTGGGAGAGGTCCGCGCCCTCGGCGTAGCGGTGGAAGGGGCTGTCGAGATAGGTGCCGGTATTGGCGACCATGTCGATCCGTCCGATCTGGAAGGTGGCGCCATCGTCGTAGAGCGCGGCCGAGGCCTCGCGCGTCCAATAGTCGCAGATGAGCGGCGCCGGCAGGCCCTTGTAGGTGACCATGCCATGCTCGATCACGTGGCTGAGATCGACGAGCTTCTTGCCTTCAGGATCCGCCATAAGGTCACCGCTCCGATCAGCATCCATATCACGTTGAGCGCGGCAGACGGGATCGCTCCGTGATAGCCGCTGTTGATCACGAAGCCGGCCGCGCCGACCAGGTTCATCCACTGGAAGGCCTGTGACTGGCCGGTCAGATGTCCCGTTGACACCAGCAGATAGGCGGCGAGGATGAGCCCCGCGCCCGCCCAGCCGGCAATCTCGATGAGGAGCTCGGGCAGGCTCACCAGCTCGCGCCGTCCACTTCGCGCACCTCGACGTCGGCGAGCGCGGCCGGATCGAGCAGGCGGGCATTCACGCCCATCCGCGCGTGCGGCGGCGGCGTGAGCGGCTCCCAGTGGGTAGCGACGCCGCAAGTCCGGCAGCGCAGCGTCTTGAGGAAGGGCTCGCCGATGTCTTCGCGTGTGTATTCATCGAACGTGCCGGCGATCTCGATCTCGTCGGACGCGTAGTAGATGCCGCGAAAGCCCGTTTTCGCGCACAGGCTGCAATTGCACTGGGTCACGAAATCGGGCGTGCGCGGCAGTCGGATGGTCGCGCGGCCGCAATGGCATGCGGCCACGAGGTTCACGCGGCGAGCTTCCTCAGCACATAGTGCAGGATGCCGCCGGCGCGGAAATATTCGAGCTCGTTCAGGGTGTCGATGCGGACTCGGGCGCGGAAGCTGGTGCGGCTGCCGTCGGCGCGGGTGACCTCGACATCCACTTCCTGGCGCGGCTGGAGATCGGCGACGCCGGTGACGGTGAAGCTCTCGTCGCCGGTGAGGCCGAGGCTGTCGCGATTCTCGCCGTTGAGGAACTGGAGCGGCAGCACGCCCATGCCGACGAGGTTCGAGCGATGGATACGCTCATAGGTCTCGGCGATGACGGCGCGGACGCCCAAGAGGTTGGTGCCCTTGGCCGCCCAGTCGCGGGAGGAGCCGGTGCCATATTCCTTGCCGGCGATCACGACGAGCGGGGTGGCGCTCGCCTTGTAGAGCATCGCCGCGTCGTAGATCGGCATGACCTCGCCAGTGGGGATGTATTTGGTGACGCCGCCTTCGATGCCGGGGGTCATGGCATTCTTGATTCTGATATTTGCGAAGGTGCCGCGCATCATGACTTCGTGGTTGCCTCGGCGGGCGCCGTAGCTGTTGAAGTCGGCGCGGCTGACCTGATGTTCCGTCAAATATTTTCCGGCGGGGCTGTCGAGTTTGATGGCGCCGGCGGGGCTGATGTGGTCGGTGGTGATCGAGTCGCCGAAGATGGCGAGGGGACGTGCGCCGACGATGTCGGTGAGCCCGGCCGCGGTCATGCTCATGCCTTCGAAATAGGGCGGGTTCTGGATGTAGGTGCTGGTCGCGTCCCAGGCATAGGTGGCGCCGCCGGTGACGTCGATCGCCCGCCACTGCTCGTCGCCCTTGTAGACGTCGGCATAGCGCGCCTTGAACATGTCGGCGTTGACATGCTGGTCGATGAGGGCGCGGACCTCGGCGTTGGTCGGCCAGATGTCGCGCAAGTAGACGTCGGCGCCGTCGCGGTCCTTGCCGATCGGCGACTGGACCATGTCCTCGGTGACTGTCCCCTTCAGCGCATAGGCGACGACGAGCGGCGGCGAGGCGAGGTAATTGGCGCGCACGTCAGGGCTGACGCGGCCCTCGAAATTGCGGTTGCCGGAGAGGACGGAGGCGGCGACGAGGTCGTTGGCGTGGATCGCCTTGGAGATATGCTCCGGCAGCGGCCCCGAATTGCCGATGCAGGTGGTGCAGCCATAGCCGACCAGATCGAAACCGATCGCGTTCAGATCCTCGGAGAGGCCGGCGCGGTCGAGATAGTCGGTGACGACCTGCGAGCCCGGCGCCAGGCTGGTCTTTACCCAGGGCTTGCGGTCGAGCCCCTTCTCCCGCGCCTTTCGGGCGACGAGGCCGGCCGCGACCAGCACCGACGGATTGGAGGTGTTGGTGCAGCTGGTGATCGCGGCGATGACGACGTCGCCATGGCCGATGCCGTGGCCGTCGCAGGAATAACGCTCCGCCATCGCCTCGCGGTTGACGCCATATTCCTTCTGCACCGACGCGCAGAATTCCTCGTCCACCTGGCTCAGCAGCACCTTGTCCTGCGGCCGCTTGGGACCGGCGAGCGAGGGCTGAACCGAGGACATGTCGAGATCGAGCGTGTCGGTGAAGATGGGGTCCGCCGCGCCCGCATCGAGCCAGAAGCCCTGCTCCTTCGCATAGGCCTCGACGAGCGCGATCTCGTCGTCGGGGCGGCCGGTGAGGCGGAGATAGTCGAGCGTCTTGTGGTCGATGCCGAAGAAGCCGCAGGTCGCGCCATATTCGGGCGCCATGTTGGCGATGGTCGCGCGGTCGGCGAGGCTGAGCTCGGAGACGCCCGGGCCGTAAAATTCGACGAAGCGGCCGACCACGCCCTTCTTGCGCAGCATCTGGGTGACGGTGAGGACGAGATCGGTGGCGGTGATGCCTTCGCCGAGCGTGCCGGTCAGGCGGAAGCCGACCACTTCGGGGATCAGCATCGACACCGGCTGGCCGAGCATCGCCGCCTCCGCCTCGATCCCGCCGACGCCCCAGCCCAATACGCCGAGGCCGTTGACCATCGTGGTGTGGCTGTCGGTGCCGACGAGCGTGTCGGGATAGGCGACTTCCTCGCCCGACGGGTCGCGCGAGGACCAGACGGCGCGGGCGATATTCTCGAGATTGACCTGGTGGCAGATGCCGGTGCCGGGCGGCACGACCTTGAAATTGTCGAACGCGGTCTGGCCCCATTTGAGGAACTGGTAGCGCTCGATGTTGCGCTCATATTCCAGCGCGACGTTCTTCTCGAACGCCTTGGGGGTGCCGAACTCGTCGACCATCACGGAGTGGTCGATGACGAGGTGGACGGGGACCTGCGGGTTGATGCGGGTCGGATCGCCGCCGAGCTTGGTGATCGCATCGCGCATCGCGGCGAGATCGACGACGCAGGGGACGCCGGTGAAATCCTGCATCAGCACGCGCGCCGGGCGATACTGGATCTCCCGTTCAACCTTGCCCTTATTGTCCTGCCAGTCGACGATCGCCTGGATGTCCTCGCGGGTGACGGTGATGCCGTCCTCGAAGCGGAGCAGGTTTTCGAGCAGCACCTTCATCGAGAAGGGCAGGCGCGAGACGTCGCCGAGCGCGGCGGCGGCCTTCGAGAGCGAGTAATAAGCGTAGGAGCGGCCGCCGACGTCGAGCGTGGAGCGGGTGTTCAGGCTGTTGTTGCCGACGGCGGTCATAGCGGGGCCCCCTTACGTATATTCAGCTGGCGTAGGATCGGCTGGGCTGTAGCAATTGGGTCGTCCTCGGGAAAGGCTTTGACATCGACACCTGAAATCATCCGTTTGGGACCTATATAGGTGTCTGACTCCGCCTAGCGCGGCGGGAACAGCGCCATCTGGATTCGAGTGAGGAGCAGCAAGTATTTGGTTGCCAGCTCCTCTGAGCCAATCAAGCGAAGCAGCCCAGACGTGACGATCACGAAAACGACGAGCGGCAGCAAGACTGGCATTAGCAGCAGGATCAAGACGTAGCGCACTCGCCGTTCTCTGTTCTCAGCTCATGAGGTCGAGGATCTCGGCATACTTATCTAGTAGAGACCGAAGCTTATCCACGCCCTGCCTGTCGATGTCAGCCGTGATTTGCAGCCGGTTGCTGGACGACATGAAGATCTCAATTGGGTTGGGCTTCTTCTCGCCGCCAGTGTCCGCGTCATCGCGCTGAGTCTTCGTGCCTGCGCCATGGTCCATCACTGTCACTTGCTCCATCGGCAGCGCACCCTTCTCGCCTTGCACAGAGACAAACCAGCCACGCTCCGCATCGCGAAACACCTCCGTCACAACCCTCGGCAGATCGAACTGGTCCATCCCATTGACGGTGGCTTGGACTCTGTCGCCGACCCTTACGTTCTTCGGGGCCTCTTCTGACACCTCCACGTGCGTTTCTGGAACATGCGCAGAACGAAACAGATCGGGGTTGGGCTTAGGCTTGTGATCTCCGTTCTGGTTAATAGGCTCCTTCTTAGCAGAACCGCTAACTTTGAGGAAGGCGAGATTGTCCTTGTAGACGCCAAGCGCACTCCGAGCTGACTGGTCGTTGAGGTGTATGACCGTCTTGAGGTGCGACCGAGCTACCGCGTCATCGATCGTGCCGAACTCCCACTGCTCCAGTAGGTAGTTCATGAGACTGGGCTTGGAGGCAAACTTGGCGCGGAGGCGGTTCTTGTCCTCCTCAATCTCTGTCAGGAAATAGTGACGCGCTTCCGCCGTGAGCTTCACGGAACGATCGTCCTTGGCGCCCTCGTCCTCCAGTAAGCCATATTGCTTGAGTGCGCCGACTGTCTGGAAGCCACCGCTGCTCTTGTCGGAGTAGCCCCAGGCCGCGAATGCCACCGGCATCTTGAGACCCTTGTTGTTCTTATCGTTTTCGAAAATCTGTTGCGCCCGCTCTAGGGCTTTGGACAGGTTGATGAACGGGAACCGCCCCGAAGGTAGCTTAGCCATGGTTTGTTCTCCTGCAGACGGGAGAACTGATACACGAGTGCGGGCTCAATTTCAACAATCGCCTGAACTGAGATGGTGACCCTTGGCCGAGGCTTGCGCGGGCGGCGCGGGTACGATACCACCGTTCTTGGACAAGCGCCCGTAGACGGCGCAGGTGCCGGATCGGAGGATCGTCTATCGAGTAGCGAGTGCCCCCAGAATCGGAAACGCCGCCCCGGCTAGGGGGCGGCGTCCGAGTCGCCGATGGCTAAACCGGTTACCTCTGTCTGCCCTGAGAGAATCGCATTTTCGGCCATCAAATGCAACCCACTCCGTAGAGGAGACGGGCCGATGGTCTTCGTCGCCGCCTACTACCGCATCCGCTTCGGCCGGATCGAGCACGTTAGCGCGCACTGGCGCTCCCGGTAACGGGTAGGCCAGTCCGCTAAGTCTTCCCCTTCGGGCGGGGAGGCTCGTCGTCAACGCCTTTCGGGGTTGGGGGTCGCTTCGGCGGCCCCTCTTTTTGTCTCAGCTTAACGTTGTCCGGTAGCTCGGTAGGGTCAATCTGAATGAACCGCTCCAGCGGCTCCCCGAATGGCATATCCAGCGCCAGCGGCTCCTCTCGCTTCTGCGTCATGCGATCCGCGCCTTGTAGGTGAGGCATCCAGCAGTCTGCGCCAGCAGCGCGTTAACCCGGTCTCCTTCTGCCATCTGGCGGAGGCGCGGTGCCCGAGCGACACGTTTTCCCGCACCGTAACGGGGACTGGCGGGAAAGCTCAGCCCGTGGGGATCGCCAGCTCCACCATCAATCGGCGCAACCGCCTGATCTTGGCTTCGAGGCCTGCATCCGAGCGGCGGTCGGCTATTTCGCTGATGGGCTGGTCGATCCGGGTTGAGAAGCCCGTATAGGCCAGGCTCCAGCCGGCGAAATGGCGGCCGCTCGACTCTCTCACGTCGACGACATCCACGTCCGTATGGCGCGGGTCGGCCTCTATGCTGCGCATCAACTCGTCGACGGCTGCCGCCGATCCTTCGAGGATCTGGGCGAAGTGCAGCCTGGTGAAGACGAGTGCTCCCGTGACGTCCAGCGCCGCGTTGCGCGAGCGGGCGACCTCCACGATGGCGTCGATCTCCCCGATCTGATCCGGCATCAGCAGCGTGCTGCGACTGACATAAAGGAGCGACGTGACCACAGCTTCTCCCGAAGTGACGCCGTACCCAGACCGAACTCTATAAGTTGATCCAACAAAATGCGGAGAATTGCCAGCCCGCAATCTCAGAGACCCCCTTTCCTACAGATTACCTATTTGGTTATGGGCTTCTGCTTTGAGCGGGAGGACGAGATGGGAAGGCCGCGGGAGTTCGGGGCTGAGAAGAAGCGCCGGTTCGTGACGAAGCTGGAGCAATTGGGGTCGATCAAGGCGGCCGCGCAGGCGGTTCGGGTGGGAACCGGATCGGTTGACTGGGCGCGCAAGAACGACGCCGGGTTCGCAGCCGAGGTGGAGCGGGTGCTGGAGACGTGGCGCTCGCGCCCGCCGGCGCCGCGGGAGCGGGCGGACGGCTTCACCGCCGCCAAGCGCAGAAAATGCATCAAGACGCTCGCCAAGACCGGCTGCGTCTCCGACGCCGCGCGGGTCTCGGGTGTGTCGCGCAAGACGATCAACGACTGGCGCGCCAAGGATCCGGACTTCGACCGGCAGTGCCGGGTCGCGATCGACAAGGCCGGCGGGCATATGGAGACGCTCGCCTGGGAGCGGGGGGTGACCGGCATCGAGGACCGGTGATCCACTATGGCAAGCAGGTGGGGACGCGGATCAAGCGGTCGGACGGCATCTTCCGCATGCTGCTCACCGCGTCGAACCGGGAGAAATACGGACCGCTCCCGGGCGTCGCGGGCAGGGCCGGCGGGGCGGGCGGAGGCGGTACCAAGCCGCGCTACGAGGACTGCCTGTGCGAGCTCTCCCCGGAGGAGCGCGAGCGGCGCGGCAAGGAGGCGGCCGAGCGGATGATGGCCAAGCTCAAGCGCAAGCAGGAGCAACTGGTGAAGAAAGGCTACGTGCGGGCGCCCGACGGCCGCATCTGCCCGCCCGGCTGGGGACCGGTGACCGAGGAGGCGAAACAGCTCGCCGCGCTGCCGGCGGAGGTGTGGGAGCGCGCCAACGCGCGCGGCGTGCTGCCGTTGCCGGACGGGACCGTGCCGGACGGGACGAACGCGACCGGGTGCGGCTATTCGGCGCCTGGGGTGCGGGCGCAGCTGCCGGAGGACGGCGGATAGGATTGCGGCCGGTGAACGGGTCGCGCGGTGCAAGGAGGGGCTTGGGGACGCTGCGCCTTCAGCCGCCGAGCGATCGAGCTGGTCGATTACCGGCGAGCCGAGAAGACGGGCCTCAGTTCGGCGTGCCGCGCAGATCCGCAGGGACGCCGAGAGAGCCGCTCGAGTTCTGGGGATTACGGAGCAGGTAATTCTCGCGATCGGCGTGGAGACCCTCCGCGCGCTTGCGTTCGACCTGCCACTCGCCGGCGGTCTTGCACCGGCGCACGGCGGCAATGCGACTCGTCGACGAGCGCTCGACCTTGCAGATCACCCGGTCGTCCGACTCGGGCTTCTTATCGCCGCCCGCGAAGGATGGAGACGAAACAGCCACCAGCATCGCTACGGCAGCCGCACGACTTGCAAAGGCCTGGAACATCGGAAGCTCCCTTATTTCTCGTGAGTTGCCGCTGGTATCCCCGGCTATTGCGAAAGCGTCAAGGCGTGGCAGTCGGACCGACAGGACGAGTGGCGAGCTTCAGTCCGGTTCACGCCGGCCATAAGGACAAGCATTGCCGCTTCCGTTTGAACGGCCGGCGCCCGTTTCAACGCTTGCGCGGCACAAATCCTACGCGGCTTCCCACGCTCGCTCACACGACACGCCCGTAGCCGAACCTCCCGCCGGCAACCTCGCAAGCGCCGGCATTTCAGCGAGATCAGGGAGGGTACGACATGCACGACAAGATCAAGGAAGCGAAGAAGCTGCTCAAACAGGCCGAGGAGATGGAGGCCCGCACGGGCGGCGACTTCAGCATCGCCGCGGTGACGGCGAACTTCAGCCAGGGCACGCTCACCAATTTCGGCGATTCGCTCGACAACAATATGGCGATCAGCCGCAACGCGGCGGGCCAGATCCTGGTCAATGGCGGCGCGGTGCCGGTGCTGGGGGGCACGCCGACCGTCGCCAACACGTCGCTCATCCAGATGTTCGGCCAGGGCGGCAATGACGTCATGACGCTGAGCGAGACGAGCGGCGCGCTGCCGCGCGGCAATCTGTTCGGCGGGGCCGGGAACGACACGCTGACCGGCGGATCGGGCGGCGACCTGCTGTTCGGGCAGTCGGGCAACGACACCTTGCTCGGCAAGGGCGGCGCCGACTTCCTGTTCGGCGGCTCCGAGAACGACACGCTGACCGGCGGCGACGGCGACGACCAGCTGTTCGGCGAGAGCGGCAACGACCGCTTCATCTGGAACCCGGGCGACGACACCGACCTGTGGGAGGGCGGCGCCGGCACCGACACGGCCGAGGTCAATGGCGGCGGCGGCGCGGAGAACTTCACCGTCACCGCCAACGGCACGCGGGTGCGGTTCGACCGGCTCGACCCGGCGCCCTTCTCGCTCGATCTCGGCACGATGGAGCAGCTCGTCGTCAACATGAACGGCGGCGACGACACCTTCTCGGCGACCGGCAACCTCGCCGCGCTGATCGGCGTCACCGTCGACGGCGGCACCGGCAACGACACGATCCTAGGCTCCAACGGCGCCGACATCCTGATCGGCGGCGACGGCAACGACTTCGTCGACGGCCAGCAGGGCAACGACGTGGTCCTGCTCGGCGCCGGCGACGACGTCGCGCAATGGGATCCGGGCGACGGCAGCGACGTGATCGAGGGCCAGGACGGCTTCGACACCCTCCGCTTCAACGGCAGCGCGGCGAACGAGGTGATGGAGCTGTCGAACAATGGCGGGCGGGCGCTGTTCACGCGCAACGTCGGCAACATCGTCATGGACATGAACGACGTCGAGAAGCTCGAGATCAACGCGCTGGGCGGTGCGGACACGATTGTGGTCAACAACATGGCCGGAACCGATGTGGACGAGGTGAAGATCAACCTGTCGGGCACGTTCGGCGGCACGGCGGGCGACAATCTGGCGGATACGGTGATCGCCAATGCGTCGAACAACGACAATGTCGTTGACCTGTTCGGGGCGGGCGGCAGCCTCAGTCTGGTCGGGCTCGCTCATGTCGTGAACGTCACCGGCTCGGAAGGGGCGAACGACTCGTTCGTCGTCAATCTGCTGGGCGGCAATGACAGCTTCACGGCGACGACCGTGCCGGCGGGCGTCGCCAAGCTCGCCGTCGATGGCGGCGCGGGCAACGACACGATCCTCGGCAGCCAGGGCGCGGACGTGCTGATCGGCGGCGAGGGCCACGACTTCGTGTTCGGCGACAACGGCAACGACCTTGCCCTTCTCGGCGCGGGCGACGACGTGTTCCAGTGGGATCCGGGCGACGGCAGCGACACGATCGAGGGCCAGGACGGCACCGACCAGCTGCTCTTCTTCGGCTCCAACGTCAGCGAGAATGTCAGCATCGCCGCCAATGGCGGTCGGGCGCTGCTGTTCCGCGACGTCGCCAGCGTCACCATGGACATGGATGGTGTCGAGAGCATCATGTACCGCGGCCTCGGCGGCGCCGACAATATCGTGATCGGCGACCTCAGCGGCACCGACGTGACCGACATCGAGATCGACCTGCGCGGCCCGAACGGCGGCGGCGACGGCGCGGCCGACACGGTGACGGCCACCGGCACCGCGGGCAACGACGTGTTCGGCATTGCCGGCGACGCGGGCGGGGTGACGATCTTCGGGCTCGGCGCCCAGATCAACGTCTTCCAGGCGGAGCAGGCCAACGACCGGGTGACGCTCAACGGCGGCCAGGGCGACGACGTGATCGACGCCACCAGCCTGGAGGCGGACGGCATCCAGCTCACCATCAACGGCGGCCTCGGCAACGATGTGATCCTGGGCTCGGAGGGCGACGATCTCTTCACCGGCGGCGACGGCAACGACCTCGCCCTGATGGGCGCGGGCGACGACACGTTCGTGTGGAACCCGGGCGACGACAATGACGTGATCGAGGGCCAGGACGGCTTCGACACCATGGTCTTCAACGGCAGCAATGCCAGCGAGCAGATCAACATCGTCGCCAATGGCGGGCGGGCGCTGTTCACCCGCGATGTCGCCAGCGTCGTGATGGACCTCGACGACACCGAGTCCATCGACTTCAGCGCGCTGGGCGGTGCCGACACGATCCGGATCGGCGATCTCAGCGGCACCGACGTCAGCGAGATCAACCTCAACCTCGCCGGTGCCGGCGGGGCTGGCGACGGGGCGGCCGACACGGTGATCATCAATGCCACCGACCTGGACGACGTGGTTCTGGTGTTCGGCGACGCCGGCGGAGTGTCGGTGCTCGGGCTCGGTGCGCAGGTCAACATCACGGGCTTCGAGGCCGGGATCGACCGGCTGATCATCAACGGCCTCGACGGCGACGACGTGATCGAGGCGTCGGGGCTGGACGCCTCCGGCATCCTGCTGACGGCGGACGGCGGCGATGGCGACGACGTGCTGATCGGCGGCGGGGGCAACGACACCCTGTTCGGTGGTCTCGGCACCGACGTGCTGATCGGCGGGCCCGGCATCGACATCCTGGACGGCGGCGTCGAGGGCGACATCGAGATCCAGTCGATCGTCGACCTGTCGGCTTTCTCGGCCTCCGGCTTCGACCCGATGATGCTGCAGACCGACCTCATGATCGTCTGAGACGGGACCTCGTCTACGCCTGGACCTGGTCCTCTGGCGCCCGCTCCCAACCCCTCGGAGCGGGCGCCTTTTTTCACGTCCGTGGCGGGCGCGCGCGGCTCCATTCATCTCCGCGACATGCAACGATTAACCTTGATGCTCGTTGAGCCATTCGAAGTAGAGTTCACGAGGTATTTGAAATGGCTACCAATGTTCTGGAAGCGCGTGGCGGTTGCATCATCCCGAAGGCGGGCGTGAGGGGCTATCACATCGTCTATCGCGAGCATGAGACCAACCACTGCCCCGGCTGCGGTCACACCCATTGGTATATCGGCCGCATGATGGCGGAATGCGCCTTCTGCACCACCGCTTTGCCGCTCGAGAGCGCGCCTCTCGTCGCCGGCGGCGCCACGGTCCGCACGATCCGCGGCCCGGTCTATGGCGATCCGGCCCAGGCGTTCGCCGCTTAATCTCAGACTATCAAGTTAGGGCGGTGCGCCGAGAGGCTGCACCGCCCTTTCAACGCCGGCCCTTTTACGCGAGGGCCGGCGACCCTGCATTCTTTCCGAAAATAGACACCCCGGACTCCTCTAGGGGAACGGGTGTCGCCCCCATGTGACGCCACCATGGCTCAGCGGCACACCACTTCCTGCCGGTCAACGGCCAGAGCGAGAGCCGATCCGCCGCGCGTATTGGCCAGGTCAGCGAGAATGACCGACGCGCCGCGGTCCAACATGTCCTGGCTGATGCGGCCTGCCAGCCCGCGCTCGATCAGCCCCGTCGTCCCGTCCGGCCGCCGGCAATAATATTGGTCGTTGCGACCCCGATAGATACGATCGTCCGGCCCCAGCAGACGCGCTTCATAGAAGCGCCCGTCGCGATAATAGCGATTGGCGTAATAGGCTCGCTGGCCGCTCTCCAGCCGGTCATGATCGTATTTGCGGTATTCACGCCAGTCGCGCTCGCGGCTGAGCGGGTCAGCTTGCTGATTGTAGACGCGCAACTGCTCGCGGGGATTTGCCTGAGCCGCTGCACCGGCCGACCAGAGAGCGGTCGTCAGGAACAGAGTGGATAACCAGCCAAGCCGCATGCTGTCCTCCTCGTCCGATGAATGCACGACAGTGAGTCGCGCGACAGGTTGCAGTTAGACGACATGCCGCTCGTCCATGTCAATAACCAGCAATCGCATCAGGTTAGCGTCCGCCTATCCGCCCTTGGCAGGTGCTCGCGAACCGGCTCTCGCCTCAGCCGACGCCTTTGCGGCGCGTCGGGACTGGGGCGTTGCAGAGGTCGACGCCGCCCGCGGCGACCTGGAAGAAGGTGCCGCCGCGATTGGCGCGGCCGGTGACGTAGGCGGTGAAGGCGGGGGCGTCGGTGCGCATCACCTGATAGGCGGGGCGTTCGCCTTCGGGCATGTCGGCGGCGAGGCGGATGCGGGCAATGGGCACGTGCTGGGTCGGGTCCTTGATGAAGCCCAGCGCCTCGGTGCCGCGGGTCCGCGCGGTCATGCTCTCCATGCCTTCGAGGACGCGGCCGACGACGGCGATGTTCCGGTCGAGGTGGCGGGGGGCGTGGCCGATGATCGCGTAGAGCTCGCCGCCGGTGCCGGTGTCGGGCGCGAGATCGCGGCCGACGCCGACCATACCGTAGCAATGGGCGAGCCAGGCGCGGCCTTCTTCGGGATCGTAGCCGACCGGCCAGCCGCCGGCATGGCCGACCATCGGCGCATAGCTGTCGGGAAAGCCAAGCGCGCGGACGTCGAGGCCGGTGAGGGGGCGGTGATATTCGGCGGGCGGAGTCTTGGCGACGCCGGCTGGCAGCGGCTTGTCGCTTTCGTTGAGTCCCCATTGGACGACGTAATTGTCCTGGACGCGGTAGATGCTGGCGCCCGTCCACCAGCCGCCGCGGGCGAGGGCGCGGATGTTGGCGACATGGACCGGCGCGAAATCGGGCGCGAGCTCGATAGCGACGCGGCCGCCGTCCTTGAGGTCCATGATCAGGAGGTTCTGCGGATCGACGTCGCGCCAGTCGGTGGCGGCGGCGTTCTTGATGACCTCGGACGGCTCGGTCGCGTTCTCGACCGGCGCGGGCCGCCAGAAGGTGTAGCGCGAGGAGGCCTCCGGCTCCGCATCGGCGGCGCCCTGGGTGGTGCAGGAAGCGAGCAAGGCCGCAGCCGCGGCCGCCATCATGATGCGCACGTCTATCCCTCCTCGTCATGCCGGACTTGATCCGGCATCCACCTTCTCTCCCGACGTAAAGGGGAAGGTGGACCCCGGATCAAGTCCGGGGTGACGGGGGACGCTGTGTCACGGCCGCTGATGCCTTGCAGCGGCGACTTATTGCGTGTTGACGGTGGCCTGGGCGTTGAGATCGACGTCGTCGATCGCTTCGGCGGCGGCTTCGCCGGTTTCGCGGAAGACTTCGGCTTCGTCCTCGAGCCGTTCCTCGGTGGCGCCGGTGGCGTTCTCGGCCTGGGCCTCGAGATTCTGCGCGACATTCTCGAACGCCTGCTCGACATCCTCGGCCGCCTTGTCGTCGCCCTGGCCGCCGCAGGCTGCGAGGCCGAGGAAGGCGGCGCCGATCAGGAGGTTCTTCATAGGGGGTTCCTTGTTGCTCGGGCCGGACAACCACGCTTCGGCCGCGCAGGTTCCCGGCCGAAGGCGGAGCACGGCGAGGGAAGGCCAAAAAGAGGGCGTGCCTTCGGGGGAAGGCACGCCCGATATGCGCGCAGCTGGTCGGAGGAGTGGGCGTAAGGCTGCGCGCTAGGGGGAGGGGGCAAGGCGAGGGGTGGCGGGTTCGCCAGTCGCCTGCGACTTTTCGAGATGGAGCGAGGACAGGCGGAAATGGGCGCGCGCCGCGTCGACGCAGGTCGCGCTCAGCGCGAGGTCGAGCTCGGCCATGGCGCGTTTGGAATGGTAGTTGGGATCGTCGGCCATCGTTGCGGACCCGAGTCGTTTCCAGAACCTTCTTCATCGCAGATGCTTCCGCCCAATGCCTTTACGTGCATCAGGAAAGACGCAGATACTCTTTCACTTGGATTAGAGACGCTTAGCCGGCGCCGGCGAGCAGGTTGGGAAGGGCTGCCACGATCCGGGCGGTGTCCGAGGGCTTTTCGACGCGCGGCACATCGGCGAAGCGCTCGGGCAGCGAGGCGCTGTTATAGCCAGTGGCGATCAGGAAGGGGATGCCGGCCTCCTGAAGCCGGTCGGCGATCGGAAAGGCCATGTCGCCGCGCAGGTTCATGTCGACGACGGCGCAGTCGAAATCGCCAGCACCGACGACCTGTTCCGCGTCCTGCAGGGATCCGACCGGCCCGACCACCACGGCACCGGCGCCGCGCAGCGCCGCGGCCAGATCATCGGCCAGATAGAATTCATCCTCGATGATCAGGATGCGCGAGCCCCGCAGCCCCGACGCAGCGTCCCCGTTATCTGTCATGGACTGCGACTTTCCTGATGAACGAGCGTTACACGTTTAACATAGGTAAGCGGTGCTGGAAAAAGCCTGCGCTACGAAGGCATTGTAACCTTCTTCATGGTGAATTCCCTGGCTCTTCGGCTCCAAGCTTACACCAAGCTTTCTCAGGATGATATGGCCGCGATCGACCGGATTTCCCGCAGGGGCACCCGCGAGGTCGGCGCGCGCCGCGATCTCATTCGCGAAGGCGATCCGCCGCGCGTGGTCAACCTGATCCTGGACGGCTGGGCGTGCCGCTACAAGACGTTGCCCGACGGGCGGCGCCAGATCGTCTCGCTCTTCGTGCCGGGTGACCTGTGCGACCTCAACATCTTCATCCTGAAGGAGATGGACCATAATATCGGCGCCATCACCAGCCTGAAGGTGGCGGAGATCGGGCGCGAGGATATGGACCGGCTGATGGTCGAGCATCCGCGCATCACGCAGGCGCTGTTCTGGAACGAGCTGGTGACCGTCGCCATCCAGCGCGAATGGACGCTGAACCTCGGCCAACGCAGCGCTTATGAGCGGCTCTCGCACCTGCTGTGCGAGATGTTCCTGCGGCTGCGCACAGTCGGTCTCACCGACGGCAACAAATGCCATTTCCCGCTGACCCAGGTCGATATCGCGGACGCGACCGGCCTGACCGCCGTGCACGTCAACCGCACGCTGCAGGAGCTGCGCCGCGACAAGCTGATCGAGCTGCACAGCAAGACGCTGACCATCCTGGACCTCGAGGCGCTGAAGACGGCGGCCATGTTCAACGACAATTACCTGCATCTAAACCGGGAAGGCGCGCATTTAGACGCCAATGACTGAGCCCGCGCCTCCGTCCCCGAACCGGTTCGAGAAGGACAAGCAGGGGACAAGCGCGCGCACCGACGCCGAGAGCAGGATCGAGCAGCTTCGGCAGCAGGGCGGCATCTTCGTCGAAGCGGTGAAGGCGACCCGCATGCCGATGGCGGTCACCGACGCGCGGCTGCCGGGCAATCCGATCGTCTTCGCCAACGACGCGTTCCTCGAACTTTCCGGCTACGACATGCACGAAGTGCTGGGGCAAGCGCCGCATTTCATGGCTGGCCCCGATACGGATACGGAGGATGCGCGGGAGTTCCGCGAGGCGATCGAGCGGAACAGGGATATTGTCGTGGAGACATGGCAGTATCGCAAGGACGGCAGCCGCTTCTGCGCCTCCGTCTTCTGCCGGCCGCTCTTCGATGCGGAAGGTCGCCCAACGAACCACTTCCTCTCCTATTACGACATCACGAAACGCGTCGAAGCCGAAAAGGAGGTGCGGGAACGTGCGGCCGCGGCCGAGCGGCGCTACCTGCAGGGGCAGCGCGCATTGTCGGAGCGCGAGGAGACGCTGAGAAGCGCCCTGTCCGTCGAGACGGTGGGCATCATCTTCTGGGGCTCAGATCTACGCATCACCGAGGCGAACGATGCTTTCCTCACGATGTCCGGTTTCAGCCACGAGGAGGCGATCGGCCTCAGTTGGCGGGAACTCACGCCGCCCGAATTCCATCCAGCGTCGGAGCGCGCGATCGAACAGCTGGAGGGCAAGGGCGTGGCGACCCCTTACGAGAAGCAATATCTCCGAAAGGACGGGTCGCGCTGGTGGGGCGTGTTCGCCCCGCGCAAGACTTCGGGAGGCGCTCTCGAAGTCGTCATCGACGTCACCGATCGCAAGGCGGCCGACGAGGCGCTTCGTCAGAGCGAGGAGCGCTACCGGCTGATCGTCGAGAACGCGACCGACTATGCCATACTCATCGTGGATCCGGACGACATCATCATCGAGTGGCTGCCGGGCGCGGAGGCCGTGTTCGGCTGGTCCCGCGAGGAAGCGCTGGGCCGGCCGGGCGGCATCACCTTCACTCCGGAGGATCAGGCCAAGCGCGAGCCGGAGCAGGAGATTGCCACCGCCGCGCGGGAAGGCTGTGCGCCGGATGTGCGCTGGCACCAGCGCAAGGACGGGAGCCTCGTTTTCATCGAAGGAACGGTGACGCCGCTGCGCAACGAGGACGGAAGCATCCGCGGATTTCTGAAGATCGGCCAGGACGTATCGGAGCGGCGCAGCGCGCAGGAAGCGCTGGAGGCAAGCGAGCGGCGCATGCGGTCGCTGGCCACGGGTATTCCGCAACTCGTCTTCCGCTCGGCGAGCAGCGGCGAGCGCATCTGGGGAAGCCCGCAATGGATCGAGTTCACCGGCCTCAGCTTCGATGAAAGCCTCGGCCTCGGCTGGCTCGAAAAAGTGCATCCCGACGACCGGCAGGCGACCATGGAAGCATGGCAGGGGGTCGAGGAGCGGGGCGAATATTATGTCGAGCACCGCATCTTCCACGCGGCGACCGGAGAGTGGCCTTGGCATCAGACGCGCGCCGCGCCGCTCCGCAACGATGATGGGAAGATCGTCGAATGGCTCGGCAGCTCGACCGACGTCGAGGAGCTGCGCCAGCTCCAGCGTCACCAGCAGACGCTGCTCGCCGAGCTCCAGCACCGGGTGCGCAACACGCTGGGCGTGGTGCGCTCGATCGCGCGGCGGACGGCGGAGCGGAGCAGCAGCGTCGACGAGATGTCCTCGCATCTCCAGGGGCGTCTCGACGCCTTCTCGCGCGTCCAGGCGGTCGTCACTCGCAATCCCGAGAGCGGGATCGACCTCGCCGCCCTAATCGAAGACGAGCTGCTCGCCCATGCCGCGCGAGAGGGCGAGGCGCTCCGGATCGAGGGACCCGATGTGAGCCTGAAACCGCGTTCGGCCGAAACGATCAGCCTGGCGGTGCACGAGCTCGCCACCAATGCCGTCAAATATGGCGCGTTGAGCGCGGAGCATGGGCGGATCGCCGTCACCTGGGAACGGGTGAAGCCCGACGGCAAGGAACTGCTGCGGCTGGTGTGGGAAGAAAATGGTGTGGAGGTGCGCGCCGAAGAGCCGGAGCGTCAGGGATTCGGCCTCGAGCTGCTGCAGCGGACCCTGCCTTACGACCTGCGCGCAGAGACACGGGTCGAATTCCGTCCCGAAGGCGTGCGATTCGAAATGGCGGTGCCGCTCGGGCCCGACGTGCTCGCGGATTAGCGCCTCCGGCGAGGCTCAGGCCGAAACGGTGCTCGGCTGGAACTCGGGATCGTTGGCGATGATCAGGCTGGCATATTCTTCCGCCAGCTTGCGGTGGCAGGCGGCGGCAAGCGGGTGCGTCGCACGCTGCGCGGCAATCTCTTCCGCAGCGATACGCGCGAGATAATAATCTCGGTCTACTCGATTCATCGAACTCATCCCCCCCGGGACTCGCGTGGAGCATCGAAGATAGCAGCTTTGCCCGCGGCGGCCATTAATCCTGATTAGCTTCGCCGCGCCTGCGGCTCCTTTCGACGAAACGTCGGCTCTTTTCTGCGAACGACTGCGGCGCGCCTTGAAACGGCTACCGCGCCCGCGCCGATACCCCTATGCCTTTGCTCCTCTTGGGCAAAATGGGGATGAGGGATGATGAAGGCGGGTTTGGGCATGAAGAAGCTTGCGCTGCTTTCGGCGGCGGCGATCGGCATCGTCGCGGGCGCGGCGCCGGTCCAGGCGCAGGGCGCGGGGGCGTCGCAGCTCAGCGTGCCGCCGATCGCCTTCAAGGAGCGGACGCTGGCGAACGGCCTCAAGATCATCTCGATCCGCGATACCAGCACTCCCAACGTCGCCGTCTCCGTCTGGTATGAGGTCGGCTCCAAGCATGACCCGCAGGGCCGCTCCGGCTTCAGCCACCTGTTCGAGCATATCCTCAGCCGCAAGACGCGGAACATGCCCTACAACATGATCAACAAGCTGACTGAGGATGTCGGCGGCGCCCGCAACGCTTCCAACTGGTACGACCGCACCAATTATTACGAGATCGTCCCCGCCCAGTATCTGAAGACGATGCTGTGGACCCATGCCGAGCGGATGGCTCGCCCGGTCGTCGACCCCGAAGTGTTCGAGACCGAGCGCAACGTGGTGAAGGAGGAACTGCGCCAGCGCATCCTCGCCCCGCCCTACGGCCGGATGCGCTTCGTGCTCTCGGAGAATAGCTGGGACGTGATGCCGCACCGCCGCCCCGGCATCGGCAGCATCGAGGATCTCGATTCCGCAACGCTCGAAGATGCGCGGGCCTTCCACGAGGCCTATTACGGGCCGGACACTGCCGCCCTCATCGTCTCGGGCAATTTCGATCAGGCTGAGCTCGACCGCTGGGTCGACGAATATTTCGGCGCGATCCCCGCGCGCGCCAACAAGATCCCGCTGACGATCGATGCGAAGGAGAAGCCGCGGACCAGCCCGCGCTCTGTCGTCGCCTATGCGCCGAACGTGCCGCTGCCGGTGGTCGGATCGACCTGGCAGCTTCCCGGCACCGCCCATCCGGACATGGCGGCGCTGGAGGTGATGGACGCGATCCTCACGAGCGGCGAATCCTCGCGCCTCCACAAGAGCCTGGTCTATGACAAGCAGCTCGCCACTGCGGTCACCGGCGAGCTCGATACGATCGAGGACGGCAGCTACTATGCGCCTTATGCGATCGTCGCCGGCGGCAAGTCGATCGACGAGGCCGATGCGGCGCTGAAGGCGGAGCTGGAGCGCATCCGCACGCAGCCGGTTACCGCCGCGGAGCTCAGCGAAGCCAAGAACGAGCTGATCGCTGCGTCATTGCGCGAGCGCGAGACGTTCAGCGATCGCGCCTTCGAGCTCGGCGAATATTATGTGCGGACCGGCGATCCCCGGCACGCAGACAAGCGCCTGGCGGCGATCCAGAAAGTCACTGCCGCCGACGTGCAGCGCGTCGCCGCCAAGTATCTGGCGCCGAACGCGCGCGTCGACATCCGCTACCTCAACGAGAACCAGCGGCCCGCGGGGCAGGCGGACAATTGGAAGAACCCGGCGCCGATGCCGACCTTCGCCAGCGCTCCGCCCGCCAAACGCGCGCCGATCGAGCTGGCGCCCGAGGCCGAGCGCGAGCAGCCCCCGGCGCCGGGCGCGGCGCTGCCGGTGACGCCGCCGGCCATGGCGGAGCAGAAGCTCGCCAACGGCCTGCAGGTCGTGGCCGCGAAGACCGGCAACGTGCCGCTCGCGACGATGGCACTGGTTCTGAAGGGCGGCGCCTCGACCGACCCGGCCGGCAAGGCGGGTCTCGCCACCATGGCGGCCGAGCTCGCCACGAAGGGGACGGCGACGCGCAGCGCCCAGCAGATCTCGGCCGAGATCGAATCCCTGGGGGCGACGCTCAGCAGCAATGCCGGCCCCGACGGCATCATCCTCTCCGTCTCCGCTCCCGCGGCGAACCTGGAGGCGGCGGGCCGCATCCTCGCCGACATCGCCCAGAACGCCACCTTCCCGGCCGAGGAGGTCGAGCGCGAGCGCAAGCGGGCGCTGGACGCGCTGTCGGTCGCCTACAAGGACCCGGGCGCGCTCGCCAACATGGTCGCGCAGCCGGTGCTCTACGGCGACGCACCCTATGCGACGCTCGCCTCGGGCACGCCCAAGTCGCTCGCGAGCCTCGGCCAGGCGGATCTCTCCGGCTATTATCGCCAGTGGTTCCACCCGGCCAATGCGGCTCTGATCGTGTCGGGCGGCATCGACAATCAGGCGGCGACCGCGCTTGCGCAGCGGCTGTTCGGAAGCTGGCAGGGCCGGGGTCCGGCGCCGACGCCTCCGGCAGAACGGGCGGGCGACAGCTCCAAGGTGCGCACCGTGGTGGTGGACCTGCCCGGCGCCGGCCAGGCGGCGGTGATCGCGGCGGTGCGCGGCATCAACCGCGCCGATCCGGACTATTACAACCTCTCCGTCGCCAATGCGGTGCTCGGCTCCGGCTCCAACGGGCGGCTGTTCCAGGAGGTGCGGGTCAAGCGCGCGCTCTCCTACGGCGCCTATAGCGGCATGCCGGCCCGCGCCGATCAGGCCTTGCTGACTGCCTCCGCCCAGACCAAGAATGAAAGCGCGGCCGACGTCGCCAAGATCTTCCTCGACGAGTTCGACCGGCTCGGCAAGGAGCCGTTCGCGGCGGACGCGATCGAGAAGCGCAAGGCGTTCATGGTCGGCGGCTTCAATCGTCAGGCGGAATCGGGCACCGGCTTCGCGGCCACATTGGGCAGCCTGCTCCAGCAGGGCCTGCCGCCGGCCGAGGCGATCCGCTACACCACCGCCATCCAGGGCGTCTCCGCCGAAGCGGCCGCCCAGGCGGCGGCCAAGGTCACCGCCTCCGACCGCGCGACCTTGGTGATCGTCGGCGATGCCTCCAAGTTCATCGACAAGCTCCGGGCGCTGCGGCCCGACGTCGAACTGATCAAGGCCGATCAGCTCGACCTCGAATCGGCGGCGCTTCGGGGCGGTTGAGACGCTCGTTCATGCGGCGATCAGGCTTTGGGACAGAAGATCGCCGCATGAACACCGGGAGAGCGTCGATGCGTGTGTTGTGGCTGGTGCCGCTGGCGATGAGCCTCGGCGGCTGCATCGTCGGAACAGCGGTGGATGTGGTGACGCTGCCGGTGAAGGCGGCGTCCAAGACGGTCGACGTGCTCACCACCAGCCAGTCCGAAGCCGACGAGAAGCGCGGCCGCGAGATCCGCAAGCAGGAGGAACGCGAGGGCAAGGCCCGGCGCAAGGCGGAGCGGGAGGCACGGCGGCGGGCCGAGCGGGACGAGAGCTAGAGTCCCGGCTAATCGTCGATGCTAGATTCATAGCCCCTCTCCCCTTGTGGGAGAGGGTAGGGAGAGGGGTTCGCATCAGCAGCCTCGACGGCTGCTGCTGCGAGGCGCGGCTCTGCCGCGCGCGCCGCCGAGGCGGCGCTCACCCTCTCCAACTCCGCCTAGGCTCCTGCGTCGCCAGGCCTCCGTATCCTCTCCCATCAAGGGAGAGGGGAAGTTGAGTACAGACCCTTAGGTCGTCCCTCCTATGGGAGAGCCAAAAGTAAGGCCCGGAGCATCGCTGCTCCGGGCCTCTTTGTTTCAGTCCTTACCAGAAGAAGTCGTGGATCACGTCGATGACTTCGCCGGTGTAGGTGTCGACCAGCAGCACGTCGTCATAGTAGCGGACCCAGCGCGTGCCGTATTCGGCCGGCGGCAGGCGATACTGCCACGGATCGCTCAGCCAGTAGCGCTGCCCGTAGAAAAGCGGCTCCAGGAAGAAGCCGATCGAGAAGCGGCTGTAGCTGTGGCCCCGGTAAGGCGAGTAGTAATTGCCCAGCCGGAAGATGTTGCGGTTGCTGTAGCGGTAGCGCTGCCAGTCGTAGCGACGGTCCTGGCGCCAGGCGTTGCGCCACTGGCGATAGTCGCGACGGTCCTCGCGGACGTCCTGGCGCCACTCGCGGCGATCCTCGCGCCGGTCCTGACGCCATTCGCGGCGATCGTCACGGCGCTCGCGGAGCTGCTGCTCATAGCGGGCCTGATTGCGCGCGCCCTGACGGGCATAGCGGTCGGTGACCTGGGCCTGGCCGGCCACGGCCGCCTGGCGGGTCTCCTGGATGCGGTCGCGGAAGGCCTCGCGGCGATCCTGGCGCCGCTCCTGGCGGTTCTCCTGCCGGTTCGCGCGCTGCGCAATGCTGACCTGCTGGGCCGGCGCCACGGCCTGCTGCTGGCGCTGTTGCTGACGCTCGGGGCGGGCCGCGGCACGCTGCTGCGGCGCCTGTTCACGACGCTCCTGCCGGGCCTCCTGCCGCGCCTGCTGGCGGTCGACACGCGCCTGATTGCGCTCGCCCTGGCGCTGATAGCGCTCCGATACTTCCTGCGCGCTGGCGGCGACCGGAGTCGCCATGGTTGCGGCAAGCAAAATTCCGATCAATGCCTTACGCACGGATTTTACTCCTCATTTCCGGACGGCAACGGCCGCCCCTCATGAGACGACTTGTGCCCGAACGTGGATGAGCCGTTGCTGAACTGCAACGACAGCCAAGCGAAAGCTTAGTCGATGATCTGCTCGCCCTGCCGCTCCTGCGGCGGCACGCTGCGCAGTGCCGGCACCGCACGCGCGGCGTCGACCGGATCGATGGCAGGCGGCGGCGCCGCGGCGAGCCGCTCCGCGCCGGATTTCACCCGCGCCGCCCTGCGGATCGCCTCGCGAATCCGGGGATAGGTGCCGCAGCGGCAGAGATTGGTGATCGCCGCGTCGATATCCGCGTCTGTCGGCGCCGCATTCTTGTCGAGCAAGGCGGCGGCGGCCATGATCATGCCGGACTGGCAATAGCCGCATTGCGGCACCTGCTCGGCGACCCACGCCTGCTGCACGGGATGCGAGCGGTCGCGGGACAGCGCCTCGATGGTGGTGACGACGCTGCCCTCGAGCTGGCCAATGCGGACGAGGCAGCTCTTCACGGCACTGCCGTCGATGTTCACCGTGCAGGCGCCGCAGTCGCCGTTGCCGCAGCCATATTTCGTGCCGGTAAGGTTGGACGCGTCGCGGAGCGCCCAGAGCAGGGGCGTGTCGGGGTCCATGCGGTACTGGACCGGCTGGCCATTGACGATAAAGCGCATGGACGAAGGGTAGCGGGAGAGAAGCGGCGATGGGAAGCGAAAGACTCGCGGTCAGCCACGAAGGCGGCGTCGCTCATGTCGAGCTTGCGCGCGAAGGCAAGTTCAACGCGATGGACCATGATTTCTTCGCCGCGATCGCGGAGACGTTCCGCTCCCTCGGCGCGGATGCGAAGGTGCGCGCGATCCTGCTCAGCGGACGCGGCAAGCATTTCACCGCCGGCCTCGACCTACAATATGCCGCCAGCCAGTTCCGCCCGCCTTCCGATCCCGGCCGCGGGGCCGAGGCGCGGCTGCGGCACATACAGTGGCTGCAGGATGCGTTCACTGCGGTCGAGCAGGCGCGGGTGCCGGTGATCGCCGCAATCCATGGCGGCTGCATCGGCGCCGGCGTCGATCTCGTCACTGCCTGCGACATCCGCCTCGCCTCGGCCGACGCCTTCTTCCAGGTCGCCGAGGTGGATGTGGCGATCACCGCCGACCTCGGCACGCTCCAGCGCCTGACGCACCTGATCCCCGAGGGGATCGTCCGTGAACTCACCTATACCGGCCGCAAAATGGACGCCGAGGAGGCGCTCCGGCTCGGCCTGGTCAATCGCGTGGAAGCCGATCGCGAGGCGATGATCGCAGCGGCGATGGAGTTGGCTCGCACCATCGCAGCCAAGTCCCCGCTGGCGGTGGCCGGCGCCAAGCTCTCGCTCAATTACAGCCGCGGCCGGCCGGTCGAGGAGGGCCTCCGCCACGTCGCCTTGTGGAATGCCGGGACGCTGATCAGCGCCGACCTCACCGCGGCGATTCAAGCGCGGATGGGAAAGACGGAGCCGAGCTTCGGCGACCTCGACGAATAGGCACGCCGCCTTTCGGCTTGAAAAAGGCCGATTCTGCGTGTAACGGCCGCCCGCAACGGCGTGGGCTGTCCCGCGACGAACCCGCTTCTATGGTAATCTGGCTGCCGGAGCGTGCCTTCCGCCGGGGAAGGTTTGCTCGCATGAAAATCGGAGAGTGACAGGACTTTATGCAAATCATCGTTCGCGACAACAATGTCGACCAGGCGCTGCGAGCGCTCAAGAAGAAGCTCCAGCGTGAAGGCGTCTACCGCGAGATGAAGCTGCGCCGTCACTACGAAAAGCCGTCCGAGAAGCGCGCCCGCGAGCGCGCCGCTGCCGTCCGCCGCGCCCGCAAGCTGGAGCGCAAGCGGATGGAGCGCGACGGCGGGCCGCGCTAAGCACCAGCTTGGTGCCGTCACCCCGGACTTGATCCGGGGGCCACCTCCTCGTCGAGAGTTGGCGGGAGGTGGAGTGCCGGATCAAGTCCGGCATGGCGGGATGGCAGCCTTGCTTTGAGAGGATGAGGCGGCGATAATTGCGCCGCCTTTTCTTTTGCCCGGGGGTTTCAATGTCCGTCACAGCCGTTCCGCTCCGCCCGATCAGGAAGGGGTCGCTGACCAAGCTGTGGGTCGGGCTCGGCCTGCTCTGCCTGATCGCCGCCGGCGTCGCCTGGGCGGGCACGGAGCGGCAGGTGTCGAGCGACCCCGCCACCTTCTTCGCCAAGAACGCCAAAAGGTCGAACGTCCGCACGACGGCGTCCGGCCTGCAGATCGAGACGCTCGAGGAAGGATCGGGCGCCACGCCCGGTCCGCAGGACATGGTGCTGGTCGAATATGAGGGCCGCCTGCTCGACGGCACCGTGTTCGACGCCAGCGCCCAGCATGGCGGCCCCGCGCCGCTGCCCGTCTCGGGCGTGATCCCGGGCTGGAGCGAGGGGCTGATGCTGATGAAGAAGGGCGGCAAATACCGCCTCTGGATCCCGTCCGAGCTCGCCTACGGCGCGCAGGGTGCCGGCGGCGGCACGATCCCGCCCAATGCGCCGCTCGATTTCGACGTCACCCTGATCGACGTCGCCCCGCAGGCGGCGATGGGCATGCCGATGGGAATGCCGCCGCAGGGGCGGTGATCCGCACCGACCGTCATACCGGCAAAGGCCGGGATCTCAGCGAGAGTCGGGCACCGGCACGTTTTCGTCTTGAGACCCCGGCCTTCGCCGGGGTGACGATCAAGGTGAGGGCTCCGCTGTCCCCACGCCGACGCCCGCTTCGTCCTTTGACTTTTGCTGCAGCGCCGACTTGATCATCGCAACGATCGGATCGGCGAGGGCCAGGCCGAGCAGGCCGAACAGCGCCCCGAACAGGAGCTGGGCGCCGAGCACGAGGGCGGGCGCCAGGTCGACCGTCTTCCGGGCGACGTACGGCACGATCAGATAGCCGTCGATGATCTGGACAGCGAGATAGACGCCGATCGCCCAGAAACCGGTATCGACGCCGGCGCTGAAGCCGACGAGGACGATCAGCACGCCCGAAATGATCGCGCCGATATTGGGGATGAAGGCGAGCAGGCCGGTGAGGATGCCGAGCAGGGCCGCCATCGGCACTCCGCCGACCCAGAGCAGGATCCAGGTGCCGATGCCCTCCACCGCCATGCCGACGAGGCGGCCGGCCATCAGCCGGCGCATCGTGTAGCCCATGTAGGAGGCGGTGCGGTAGAAGCCGTCACGGTTGCGCAACGGCAGCATCCAGGCGAAGCCGCGTTCGTAGAGCCGCGGCTCGGTGGCGATGAAGATGCCGATCACCAGGATCATGACGAGGCTGGTAACCGCGCCGATCGCACTGCCGACGGCGGAGGTGAGGCGGCCCAAGGAGCCCATCAGCTGGCCGCTGAGCTGGTCGATCTGGGCGCCGCCCTGGACGATGCCGAGCTGGTTGCCCCAGGCGAGGACGCGATTGAGTTGGGCGGTTACCACCTGTTGCAGCGCCTCCGCCTGGGCCGCGAGCGACATGCCGGCGAAGACGAACACCCAGACGATGAAGCCGAAGCCGGCAAGGGTGACGATGGCGAGGCGCCAGCCGCGGCCGATCGGCAGCACGCGGCCGAGCAGCCGGGTGCCGCCGTCGAGCATCGAGGCGAAGACGATGCCGGCGAAGATGAGCAGGATCGGCTGGGCGAGGAACCACGTGGCGATGATCGCGACGGCAAGGCCGAGCCAGACGCTCGCCTTCTTCAGCTCCTGCCGGATCAGCGGGTCGCGAAGCTCGGTCGGGCCACGCTGCTCGACGTGAACCTCGCTGCCGCCGTCGCTCATTGCGCGGGCGCCTCGTCGGGATGCAGTGAGGTGCCGGCGCGGCCGCCGCGCAGCGCCGTCACCCAGCTGATCGGGTTCAGATATTGCGAGGTGCCGTCGAGGCTGAAGGTGATGAACTCGGCGCGGCCGCCGATATTCTCGTAAGGCACTGGCCCGCCCAGGCCTTCCCGGTCGAGCGGCACGCGGCTGTCCGCCGACTTGTCGCGATTGTCGCCCATCAGGAAGACATGGTTCTCCGGAATCTTGATCTTGGCGAAATCGTCGACTTCCGAATTATAGCCCATGTCGATCGTGTTGTAGGAGACGCCGTTGGCAAGCGTCTCGCGATAGACGGGCAGGCTGCAATAGCGGTTGCCGTCGCGGCCGGTGACGCGGTGGTCGCCGAACTCGTCGGGGAAGCAGGGCAGGTTGTCGTCGATCGGCAGCATGACCGGGCGCTGCTCCTCGCGCTTCACGGGCACGCCGTTGATGATCAGTTCGCCGTTGATCATCTCGAGCTCGTCGCCGGGGAGGCCGATGACGCGCTTGATATAGTCGGCGCTCTTGCCCGGCGGCGTGACGATGACGATGTCGCCGCGATCGGGCAGCGAGCCGAACAGGCGGCCCTCGGTCGCCGGCATGACGTGGAAGCTGGGGCTCACCCAGGACCAGCCGTAGGGGAACTTGCTCACCACGAGCCGATCGCCCTTGAGCAGGATCGGCATCATTGATTCCGACGGGATGTAGAAGGGCTTGGCGACGAAGCTGTGGAAGGCGAGCACGGCAAGGACGAGCCAGAAGATCGCCTTGATCTCGCCCCACCAGTCGGTGCCCTTCTTCTCCGGCTGCGCGGCCGGCTTGTCCTTGTCGTCGGTCGCGGCCTGAACCGGCTCGGTGGCGCTCACGCTCATCTTCCTTCGATCCGCCTTGCGGTGATTATGACGAACGCCTGCGCAAACGGATGGTCGTCGGTCATGGTCAAATGGATATCCGCGGCGTGGCCTTCGGGTGTCAACTCGTCAAGCCTCTGCTTGGCGCCGCCGGTGAGGGCAATCGTGGGTGCGCCCGAAGGTTGGTTCACTACGCCTATATCTTTCATGAACACGCCGCGCTTGAAGCCGGTTCCGACCGCCTTGGAGAAGGCCTCCTTGGCGGCGAAGCGCTTGGCATAGGTGCCGGCGCGGGTGAACGGCCGCCGCTCCGCCTTGGCGCGCTCGACGTCGGTGAAGACCCGGGCGATGAAGCGCTCGCCGAAGCGATCGAGGGAGTTCTGGATCCGCTCGATATTGCACAGGTCGGAGCCGATGCCGATGATCATCCGCGGGCCTCGTCCATCAGCGCGCGCATCCGGGAGACGCTCGCCTCCAGTCCGGTGAAGATCGCCTCGCCGACGAGGAAATGGCCGATATTGAGCTCCTTGAGCTGCGGGATGGCCGCGACGGGCACGACGTTATCGAACGTGAGGCCGTGGCCCGCATGAGGCTCAATGCCGTTCTTGGCGGCGAGGGCGGCCGCGTCGGCGATGCGGCGGAGCTCCACGGTGCGCGCCTCGCCCTCCAGATGCGCGTAGCGGCCGGTGTGGAACTCGACGACTGGCGCCTTGAGGCGGATGGCGGCGTCGATCTGGCGCGGGTCCGGCTCGATGAACAGGCTGACGCGGATGTTCGCGTCGACCAGGCGAGTGACGAAGGGCGCGAGGTGATTGTGCTGGCCGGCGGCGTCGAGGCCGCCCTCGGTGGTGCGCTCTTCCCGCTTCTCGGGGACGATGCAGGCGGCGTGGGGGCGATGGCGAAGCGCGATCTCGAGCATCTCCTCGGTGGCCGCCATCTCCAGGTTGAGAGGAATGGTGAGGGCGTCCATCAACCTATGGATATCATCATCGGTGATGTGGCGCCGATCCTCGCGCAGATGCGCGGTGATGCCGTCGGCGCCGGCGGCCGCGGCGGCGAAGGCGGCGCGCACGGGATCGGGATGGTCGCCGCCGCGCGCGTTGCGGATGGTGGCGACATGGTCGATATTGACGCCCAGGCGAAGGTCTCTGGTCACGCGGCCTTGCGGCTACCAGGCTTTTCGGCCGGAATTGCGGCAAGCGTCTCGGGCAGGTTGCGCGGCTCGTAGACCGGTACGTCGAGGCGGATCAGCGGGAAGAAGGGCACGCCGAGATCGGCGATGCCATTGGAACGGTCGACAAGGGCCGCCGCGGCGATGACTTCGCCGCCAGCATCGGCCACCGCCTTCATCGCCTCCTTGGAGGAGAGGCCGGTTGTGACCACGTCCTCGACGAGCAGGAGCTTCATGCCGGGCTCGATCGCGAAGCCTCGGCGAAGCTCGAACGTGCCGGTCGGGCGCTCGACGAAGATGGCGGGAAGGCCGAGCGAGCGGCCGATCTCGTGGCCGATGATGACGCCGCCCATGGCCGGGGAGACCACCATCTCGATCCGCGACTTGATCTCGAGCGGAAGCGTGCGCGCGAGGGCGGAGGCGAGGCGGGCGGCGCGGGCGGGGTCCATGAGGACGCGGGCGCATTGCAGGTAGCGGGAGCTGTGGAGACCGGAGGAGAGGATGAAATGCCCCTCGAGCAGCGCATCGGCGTCGCGGAACTCGGCGAGTATCTCCTCCTCGGTCACGGACGCTCCTGCTGCTGCGGTCTGGAAGGCCGCAAATAGGCGGGGACAGGCCCCTCATCAAGCTGCTTGAGGCGCTTGGCCCGCCTGCCTATAAGGCGCCGCGACCTGCCTGTTTGCGCACGAATCCACGCCGCTCGTCCCGGGCGACCCAAGGGGTTTAGATGAAGACCTTGCTGAAGCTCTTTGCCGTCGCTGCCGCGTTCGGCCTTTCACCAGCCGCAGCCGTGGCCCAGGGCGCGCCCGCGGCCCCCGCCTCGGATGCCATCAGCGCCCAGTCGCAGGCTGCGCCCGCGCAACCGCAGGAGAGCTCGGACCCGGCGCTTGCCACTGTGCCGGAAGGTCTCGCGCCCACTGCGGTTCAGGAAGAGCCGAGCAACGCGCAGGTTGCCGCCACCACCGCCGCGAGCCGCACCATGCCGACCCCCGGCGTCGGCCAGCCCGACGGCCGCATGAACTTCCAGGACCAGGTCACGCCGATCGGCGAGGAAGCCGCCTGGTTCCACAACGTCATCCTGCTGCCGCTGATCGCCGCGATCTCGCTGCTGGTGCTGGTGCTGCTGCTCTGGGTGATCGTGCGCTATCGCCGCGCGGCCAATCCGGTGCCGTCGCGGACGTCGCACAACACGCTTATCGAGGTCATCTGGACGCTCGTGCCCGTGCTGATCCTGGTGGCGATTGCGGTGCCGTCGATCCGGCTGCTCGCCAACCAATATTCCCCGCCCAAGGCGGACGTCACCGTCAAGGTGACGGGCAACCAATGGTATTGGACCTATACCTATCCGGATAACGGCGATTTCGAGATCGTCTCCAACGGCCTTTCGGACGCCGACGCCAAGGCGCGCGGCGAGCCGCGCCAGCTCGCCGTCGACGAGCGCATGGTGGTGCCGGTCGGCGCGACGGTGAAGGTGATCGTCACTGCCGCCGACGTGATCCACAGCTGGGGCGTCCCTGCCTTCTGGGTGAAGATGGACGCGGTGCCCGGCCGCCTCAACGAGACCTGGTTCAAGGCCGAGAAGGCGGGCGTCTATTACGGCGTCTGCTACGAGCTGTGCGGCGCCCGCCACGGCTATATGCCGATTGCGGTCGAGGTCGTCTCGCCCGCGCAATTCGCCGCCTGGGTCGCCTCGAAGGGCGGCACCATGCCGGGCGCGGTGGCGCCGACCTCGCCCGACGCAACGCAGAACAGCCCGATCGCAAACCCGACCGGCGTCGCCACCGGCGGCGCGTCCGGGGCGACCGAGACGACGCCCGATCCGAGCAGGATCGAGAACGTCACCACTACAGCCCCCGTCTCCGAGCAGGGCGCCACGAACTCCAGAAGGGGCGGAACGAACTAAGATGACCGACACCATCGCCAACGCCGCCCATTTCGAGGCGCACCACGCCCATGAGGCGCACCATGACGCGGATCACAAGCCCGGCTTCTTCGCGCGCTGGTTCATGTCCACCAACCACAAGGACATCGGCACGCTCTACCTGATCTTCGCGATCATCGCCGGCATCATCGGCGGCGCGATCTCCGGCATGATGCGGATGGAGCTTGCCGATCCGGGCATCCAGTATCTCCAGGGCTGGACCGGTATGCTGGGCGGCGACGCCGCCAGCTTCGACGAGGCGCTGCACCTGTGGAACGTGCTGATCACCGCGCACGGCCTGATCATGGTGTTCTTCATGGTGATGCCGGCGATGATCGGCGGCTTCGGCAACTGGTTCGTGCCGATCATGATCGGGGCGCCCGACATGGCCTTCCCGCGGATGAACAACATCAGCTTCTGGCTGCTCGTTCCCGCTTTCATCCTGCTGCTCGGCTCGTCCTTCGTCCCCGGCGGCACCGGTCACGGCGCCGGCACCGGCTGGACGGTCTATGCGCCGCTCTCGACCAGCGGCGCCCAGGGGCCGGCGGTGGACATGGCGATCCTGTCGCTCCACCTTGCGGGCGCGTCGTCGATCCTGGGCGCGATCAACTTCATCACCACCATCTTCAACATGCGGGCGCCGGGCATGACCCTGCACAAAATGCCGCTGTTCGTATGGTCGGTGCTGGTCACCGCCTTCCTGCTGCTGCTCGCGCTGCCGGTGCTCGCCGGCGCGATCACCATGCTGCTCACCGACCGCAATTTCGGCACGCACTTTTTCGACGCGTCGGGCGGCGGCGATCCGATCCTCTACCAGCACCTCTTCTGGTTCTTCGGGCATCCGGAGGTCTACATCATGATCCTTCCGGGCTTCGGCATCGTCAGCCAGGTCGTGGCGACGTTCAGCCGCAAGCCCGTCTTCGGCTATCTCGGCATGGCCTATGCGATGGTGGCGATCGGCGTGATCGGCTTCATCGTCTGGGCGCACCATATGTTCACCGTCGGCATGGACGTGAACACGAAGATGTATTTCACCGCGGCGACGATGGTGATCGCGGTGCCGACCGGCATCAAGATCTTCTCCTGGATCGCGACGATGTGGGGCGGCTCGCTGTCGTTCCAGACGCCGATGCTGTGGGCGATCGGGTTCATCTTCATGTTCACGGTCGGCGGCGTGACGGGCGTCGTCCTCGCCAATGGCGGCGTCGACAACAACCTGCACGACACGTACTACGTCGTCGCGCACTTCCACTATGTGCTGTCGCTGGGCGCCGTGTTCGGCCTGTTCTGCGGCTTCTATTACTGGTTCGGCAAGATGTGGGGCCGCGACTATAACGAGCTCCTCGGCCAGCTCCACTTCTGGGTGTTCTTCGTCGGCGTGAACATCCTCTTCATGCCGATGCACTTCATCGGCCTTGACGGCATGCAGCGCCGCGTGCCCGATTATGCGGACGCCTTCGCACATTGGCACGGCTGGTCGACCACCGGCTACATGATCATGGCGGCCGGCATGCTGTTCTTCTTCCTGAACATCCTGTGGTCGCTGATGTTCGGTAAGAAGACTCCGCCCAATCCGTGGGGCGAGGGCGCGACGACGCTGGAATGGACCCTCACCAGCCCGCCCCCCTTCCACCAGTTCGAGACGCTGCCCGTGATCGACAGCGGCACGGATCGGCACTGAGGAGCGACTGAGTCCAATTACAAGGAGATCCGCTCGGGCTGAGCTTGTCGAAGCCCTGTCTTTCTTCGGAAGCCCGTTGAAAAGAAGGACAGCCCTTCGACAAGCTCAGGGCGAGCGGTGGTTGGTATGAACAGCACTGTACTTAACACTGGCGCCGCCCTTCCCGCCGACTGGCGGGACTTCGTGGCGCTGACCAAGCCGCGGGTGATGACGCTCGTCGTCTTTACCGGCCTTGCCGGCATGCTGGCGGCGCCGGTGCAACTCCATCCGGTGCTCGCCTTCACAGCAATCCTGTGCATCGCGCTCGGCGCAGGCGCCGCGGCGGCGCTCAACATGTGGTACGAAGCCGATCTCGACGCCCAGATGAAGCGGACGCGCAACCGGCCGCTTCCGGCCGGCCGCATGGACCGGGAGGCGGCGCTCCATTTCGGCGTCGGGCTCGCCTTCTTCTCGGTGCTGCTGATGGGCGTGGCGACCAACTGGCTGGCCGCCGGCATCCTTGCGGCCTCAATCCTCTTCTACGTGCTCGTCTACACCGTCTGGCTGAAGCGCCGGACGCCGCAGAACATCGTCATCGGCGGCGCGGCCGGCGCCTTTCCGCCGGTGATCGGCTGGGCCGCCGCGACCGGCGACGTGACTCTGCTGCCGCTGTTGCTTTTCACCCTCATCTTCCTGTGGACGCCGCCGCATTTCTGGGCGCTGTCGCTGTTCGTCCGCTCCGATTACGCCAATGCCGGCGTGCCGATGCTGCCGGTCGTCTCCGGGCCGAAGGTGACCCGCCAGCAGATCGCGCTCTACACCCTGCCGATGGCCGTGGCCGCCGTCGCGCCCTGGCCGCTCGGCCTCGGCGGCGCGCTCTACGGTCTCGCAGCGGCGGCACTCAGCGGCGCCTTCCTTCTGCTCTCGCTCCGGGTGCTCGCCAACCGTGCGACCGAGCCGGCGGAGATGAAGCCCGAGAAGAGGCTGTTCGCCTTCTCGATCCTGTATCTGTTCGCGCTGTTCGGCGCGCTCGTCCTCGATCGATGGCTGCCGGCATGATCCCGGACGAGGATCAGATCCGCAAGCGGCAGCGCAGCCGCGCGCTCGTGATGGGCATATTGCTCGGCCTGTTCGCCGTGCTGATGTTCGCCGTCACGATCGCCAAGATGAGCGCGCAGTCATGACCGCGCTGGCCAGGAGGAACGGCCGCACCGCGGCGCTCATGGCCTTGCTGGCGGTCGCGATGGTCGGCCTCGCCTTCGCCAGCGTGCCGCTTTACCGGCTGTTCTGCCAGGTGACCGGCTTCGGCGGCACCCCGATGCGCGCGAGCGAGGTCGAAAGCGCGCTGGCGCCGACGGGCAAGATCATTCGCGTCCGCTTCGACGCCAACACCAATTCGGCGCTGCCGTGGCAGTTCGAACCGGAGGCGCATGTCGACCGGGTGGCGGTCGGCGCGCGCAAGATGGCCTTCTACACGGCGAAAAATCTGGGGGACAGGCCGGTTACCGGCACTGCCACCTTCAACGTCACGCCGGCGCAGGCGGGGCAGTATTTCAGCAAGATCCAGTGCTTCTGCTTCAACGAGCAGACGCTGAAGCCGGGCGAAGAGGTGCGGATGCCGGTCGTTTATTTCGTCGATCCGAAGATCATGGAGGATCCGGATGCGAGCCGGATCGACGAGATCACGCTGAGCTACACCTTTTACCCGGTGGATTCGGACAAGAACGAGAGTTAGAGAACCCCGTCGTCCCGGCGAAGGCCGGGACCTCAGGGCGAGAAGGGCCCGAGCCTTTCACCCGCTGAGACCCCGGCCTTCGCCGGGGTGACGATAAAGACAAGAGGAACGCCGTCACATGGCTGGAGCGAAGACCCACCAATATCATATCCTGCCGCCGAGCATCTGGCCGTTCATCGGCAGCTTCTCCGCGCTCGCCATGGCCGCCGGCGGGATCATGTGGATGCACGACCAGCCGTCGGGCGGATGGATCTTCTTCGCAGGCCTGATCGCCGTCCTGTTCGTCATGTTCAGCTGGTGGGTGGACGTGATCAGGGAAGCCCATGCGGGCGATCACACGCCGATCGTGCAGCTCCACCTGCGCTACGGCATGATCCTGTTCATTGCGTCGGAGGTGATGTTCTTCGTCGCCTGGTTCTGGGCCTATTTCAACGCGGCGCTGTTCCCGCCCGTGGTCGAGAGCGTCGGCGGCGTCTGGCCGCCGGAGGGCATGCACGTCCTCGATCCGTTCGGCTATCCGCTGCTCAACACGCTGATCCTGCTCTGCTCGGGCACCACCGTGACCTGGGCGCACCATGCGCTGATCCACGGCGACCGCGAGGGGCTGAAGAAGGGCCTGTGGGCCACGATCGGCCTCGGCCTGCTGTTCAGCGCCATCCAGGCCTATGAATATGCCCACGCGCCGTTCGGCTTTGCCGACAATATCTACACGTCGGCCTTCTTCATGGCGACGGGCTTCCACGGCTTCCACGTCATCATTGGGACGATCTTTCTGATCGTCTGCCTGGTGCGGTCGTACAAGGGCCATTTCACGCCCCGCCAGCATTTCGGCTTCGAGGCGGCGGCCTGGTATTGGCATTTCGTCGACGTGGTGTGGCTGTTCCTGTTCCTGGCGATCTACGTCTGGGGCGGCTGGGGCGCCGAATATCATTGATCCGAAGACCGGGCCGACGCCCCTGCAGGTCGGCCTGCGGGGGCTCTGCCCGAGATGCGGCGCCGCCACCCTGTTCGACGGCGTCGCACGCTTCGCGCCGAGGTGCCGGGCCTGCCAGCTCGATCTTTCCGCCTTCAATGTCGGGGATGGACCGGCCGCCTTCCTGACCTTGATCGTCGGCGCACTGGTCACGGGGCTGGCGATCGCGCTCGAGCTCGCGGCCGAACCGCCATTCTGGGTGCACATCCTGCTTTGGCTGCCGCTTTCCATAGTCGCCGTGATCGGGACACTGCGCATCGCCAAGGGCATGCTGATCTCTGCCGAATATCGGAACAGCGCCCGGGAGGGGCGGGTTAGGGAGGGGTGATGCGCTTTCCGCTCGTTCCCACCATCGTCGTTGCGGCCGCAGTGGCGGTGATGATCGGTCTCGGCATCTGGCAGCTGCAGCGCAAGGGCGAGAAGGAGGCGCTGATCGCCCAATATCGCGCCGCATCCACCTTGCCGCCGGTCGCCTTTCCGACCGTGCCGCGCGAGGACGACAAGCTCCTCTACCGCCGCGCCACCGGCTTCTGCCTGCAGCCGCTCGGCTGGCGCTCCGTTGCCGGCCGAAACACAAAGGATGAGACCGGCTGGAGCCATATCGTGTCGTGCCGCACCGGCGGTCTCGAGGGGCCGGGAATGCAGGTCGACATGGGCTGGTCCACGTCGAGTGCCCCGCCAGCGGGCTGGAAGGGCGGGCCGGTGAGCGGCGTGATCGCACCCGACCGCCTGCACGAGATCCGCCTCGTCTCCTCGCAAGCGGCCCCCGGCCTGGTGCCGAGCGCCGCGCCCTCGCCCGAAGCGACGCCGAACAACCACCTGATGTATGCCCTGCAATGGTTCTTCTTCGCCGCGGCCGCGGCTGTGGTCTACGTGCTTGCCCTGCGCAAACGAAGGGAGAAATCCCCTCTCTCTTCGATGGGAGAGGATACGAAGCCTTAGCGACGAAGGAGCTTAGGCGGAGTTGGTGAGGGTGAGACCGCAGTCGAAAAATCGCGGACGGTGTCACCCTCTCCTAGCTGCGACTAGGCGGCAAAGCCGCCAAGTCTCGCTACCTCTCCCATCGAAGGGAGAGGGAGAAAAGTTGCCCGTCGCCTGAGCCGCGCCTACATCCCGCCCTCATGATGCAGCTCACTACCCTGGCCAACGGCCTCAAGGTCGCGACGCGCGAGATGCCGGGCATGGAGACGGCGGCGGTCGGACTCTATGCCGATACGGGCTCGCGCTACGAGCCAGCGCGCGTCAACGGCATCGCTCACCTGTTCGAGCATATGGTGTTCAAGGGCGCGGGCAATCGCTCGGCGCGGGAAATCAGCGAGGCGATCGAGGATGTCGGCGGCGACCTCAACGCCGCCACCGACCGCGACGGCACCAGCTTCATGGCCTCGGTCATGGCCGAGCATATCCCGCTCGGCGTCGAGCTGATCGCCGACATGATCCTGCGCCCGCTCTTCGCGCCGGCCGAGCTCGAGCGCGAGAAGGACGTGGTCCTGCAGGAGCTGGGCGAGGCGCGCGACACGCCCAACGACATCATCTTCGACGACCTCTGGGCGGCCGCCTTCGCCGAGCAGCCGCTCGGCCGCTCGGTGTTGGGTGACGAGGCGAGCATCGCGGCGATCACCGTCGACGACCTGCACGAGTGGCGCCGGAGCCAGTATTGCACCGGCAGCCTTGCGCTGGTCGCTGCCGGGAAGGTCGACCATGCCGCGCTCGTCGCGCTGGCCGAGCAGCATTTCGACGGGCTGCCGACCGATGCCATAGATACTGCAGAGCCGGCGCGCTTCACCGGCGGCGACCGGGTCGGCCGCACGTCATCTGATCAGGCGCATCTCGCGCTTGCCTTTCGCGGGCCGGCGCAGCTCGACGGCGATTATTTCGCCGCGCGCCTGTTCGCCGACGCGGTCGGCGGCGGCATGTCCTCGCGACTGTTCCAGCAGCTTCGCGAGGAGCGGGGCCTCGCCTACACCGTCTATGCCAGCCTCTCGCCCTATCGCGACGTCGGCCTGCTCTCCATCTATGCGGCGACCGCGCGGCGGCAATCGGCCGCGGCGGCGCAGCTGATCGAGGACGTGCTCGCCGAGGCGGCGGATGGGCTCACCCAGCGCGAGCTCGACCGCGTCCGCACCCAGTCCCGCGCGGGCCTTCTGATGTCGATGGAGAGCCCCTGGGGCCAGGCGCATTATGTGGCGCGCCAGCTCTCGGTTCATGGCCGGCTCGTCGACCCGGTGGAGGTGGTGGCGGAGCTTGCAGCCGTCACCCTGGAACAGGCGCGCGCGGCCGGCGCGAAGATGCTCGCCGGCCCCCGCGCCCGCGCCACGATCGGCTTCCCGGCAGTGAGGGCGGCTTAGTCGCGGCCGACGCCGGCTTGGTCGCGGCGGCATTGCCGCTGCGGCATCCGTGGCCAGGGCGGCGGCGGCGATTACGCCGTGGGGGGATTTTCAATGAAGAGCATCTTCGCGCTTGCCGCCGCTGCGGCAGCCTTTCTGACGCCTGCCGCAGCCGGTGCGGCAACCTACGTCGCCGAGATCGATCTCGATCCGGGCCATGTCAACCAGTTCGGGTATTTCGTGGCGCCGCTGCCGGGTGGCCCAGTGACGCTCGAGCCGGGCGGCATGCTCGATGGCACCATCACCTTCGCCAATGAGGGGCGACTCACCGTCTTCAACAATGTGAGCGACAACTCGACCGACCGGGAGTGGGTGTTGGGTCTGTTTCGGGCGGCAGGTCCGGCCCTGACCGAGGTCACCTGGAACTTCCTCGGTGTCGAAGGCGATTATAAGGGTCCGGCCGTGCAGACGGGCACGTGCGGGAATGCAATCTGCTTCGGCACTCCGATCGATCTGACGCCGACTTCCTTCTCCTTTACGGGGATCAGCTTTCAGGCGAGGCATATCAGCGGGTCGACCATGTTCGATCCCGAGGATCTGGGCATCTATCGCGGCGCCTTCGCCATCAGCGAGAACGTGGCCGCCGTGCCCGAGCCGGGGACGTGGCTGACGATGATCTTCGGCTTCGGCGTACTCGGCGGAGCGCTGCGCCGTCGGCGGATCGGCACGCCACCGCTCGCGACCGCCTGATCGGCGGGGTGGCGCTGCGGCCGCCTTCCCGCCTAGGGAGGCGCGCATGGAGCTAGCCACCCTGATCGCCGAGCCTTGGGGCGACTACGGCCTGATGGACTGCGGTCACGGCCGCAAGCTCGAGCGCTACGGGCCCTACAGCTTCATCCGACCCGAGCCGCAGGCGATGTGGGCGCCGGCGCTGGAGGAATGGGACGCGGACGGCGAGTTCATTCCAGGCTCGGACGAGGAAGGCGGCGGCCGCTGGAAGTTCAACCGCCCGGTGCCGCGCGAGGGTTGGGAGATGGCGTGGCAGGATGTGCGCTTTCGCGCGCAGGCGACGCCCTTCCGCCACCTCGCCTTCTTCCCGGACATGGCGCCGCAATGGGCGTGGATGCGCGAGCGGCTGGGGGAGGGCACCGAGGCCCTCAATCTGTTCGGCTATACCGGCGTGGGCACGCTGGCGATGTCGGCCGCGGGCGCGAGCCTGGTTCATGTCGATGCGTCCAAGAAGTCGGTCGAGGCGGGCAAGGAGAATGCCGCGCTTGCCGGCATGGCCGAGCGGCCGATCCGCTGGATCGTCGAGGATGCGGCCAAGTTCGTGGCGCGCGAGGTGCGGCGGGGTCGGCGCTACGACGGCATCATCCTCGACCCGCCCAAATATGGCCGCGGACCGGCGGGCGAGGTGTGGCGGCTGGAAGAGGGGCTGCCGGGGCTCGTCGCCGACTGCCGCAGGCTGCTCGACGAGAATAGCCGCTTCCTCGTCCTCACCGTCTATGCCGTGCGCATGTCGGCACTGGCGGTGGGCGAGCTGCTGAACCAGCTGCTGGGCGATCTCGGCGGCACGATCGAGTGCGGCGACATGGCGGTGCGGGAGGAGGCGAGGGGGCTGCTGCTGCCCACCGCCATCTTCGCCAGGTGGAACTGCTAGTCCCGCGTTGCGCGGATCGCCGCGCCGGCTGCGAAGGGCGCGGCCGCCACGAACAGCAGCGACACCGCGCCGAGCAGCTTCACCGCGCCCGTCTCCAGCCCCTGTTCGATCATCCCCGCGCCGAAGATCAGCAGCGGCACGGCGAGCGGCAGCATGAGCAGGCCGGCGAGGGCGCCGGTGGTGCGCAGGCCGGCGGTGAGGGCGCTCACCATCAGGGTGAGGGCGGCTAGGCCGGGCGTTCCGACCAGCAGCCCCAGCTCGAGCCTGAACAGCACCTCCTGCGGCAGCTTCATCAGCGCCGCGGCCGGGACCGCCGCGAGCATCAAAGGCGGCCCGAAGCTCAGCCAATGCCCGACGAGCTTCGCCAGCGCCACCGTCTCCTCGCCGATGCCGCGGACGGCTAGCTGATCCAGCACGCCGCTGGCGCGGTCCGGGTCCACGAGCCGGTCGACCGGGAGCAAGGCCGCCAGCAAAGCCGCCATCCAGAGCGCGCCGCCGCCGGTACGGGCGAGCAATGGTCCATCAGGGCCGACGGCGAAGGGGAACAGGGTCGCCACGAGCAGGAAGAAGATGAGCGGCAGCAGCGCGTTGCCGCCGGTCGCCGCCAGCCTCAGCTCGCGCAGGATCAGCGACGTCATGCCGTCCCCAGCCTGATCGATGCCGGGTCGTTGAGGCCGATCGGCTGGTGGGTGGCGGCGAGCACGGCGCCGCCCCCTTCCCGGTGCGCGGCCATGGCCGCGGCGAGGCGCTCCTGGCCCTCCGCATCCAGTCCGTTGGCCGGCTCGTCGAGCAGCCAGAGCGGCGCGCCGGAGGCGATCACCCGCGCCAGCGTCGCCCGCTTCCGCTGCCCGGTCGAGAGCATCCGCACCGGCACGTCGGCGAGATGGGCGATGCCCATCGGCTCCATTCCGGCGGGGGAGTCCCTGCCGTCCAGCCGCGCCCAGAAATCGAGGGCCCGGCCGAGCGTCAGCCGCTCGTCGAGCGCGGCGCTCTCATCGGCCAAGGCGGCCGCTGCGCCGCGTCTCACCTCGCCCGCGCTGCCGTGCAGGAGACCGGCCGCGGTCCGCATCAGGCTCGACTTGCCGACCCCGTTCGGGCCGCTGATCACCGCCGCTCCGCCCGGATCGAGCGCCAGGCTCACGCCTTCGAACAGCAGCCGTCCGCCGCGGATCAGGGCGATGTCCTTGAGCTCGAGCAGGGCGCTCAATCGGCGGCGTCCTCGAGCGCGTGCATGTCCTCGTCGGAAAAGCCGAAATGATGCCCCGCCTCGTGCACGATGACGTGGGTGACGAGCTCTTCCAGGCTGACGCCGGTCTCCGCCCATTCGTCGAGCAGGGGGCGGCGGTAGAGGTGGATCATCGCCGGCAGCTCGCCCGACAGCATCGACGATTGCTCGCCGACGGGCCGGCCGGTGTAGAGGCCGCTCAGTTCGAACGGATCCTCGATCCCGAACCCGGCCAGCACCTCATCGTCGGCGAATTCGTCGACCCGCAGCACGACGCCGTCCAAGTGCCGGCGGAAATGCTCCGGCAGCGCGGCGATCGCCGCCTCGGCGAGCCGCTCGATCGTCGCCGCGTCGGGCGCGAAGGTTTGACCGCGGGTCATCAAGGGGCGACATAAGCCGGAACCGCGCGCGGCGCCAGCAAGGGAGGGATCGGATGGCCAGGCTCACCGCCGAGGAACGGCAGGCGGCGCTCGCCGATCTCTCCGGCTGGACCTGGGACGAGGCACGGGACGGCATCGCCCGGACGTTCCGCTTCCGCGACTTCAGCGAGGCCTTCGCCTTCATGACCCGCGTGGCGCTCGCCGCCGAGCAGGCCGATCACCATCCGGAGTGGAAGAACGTCTGGAGCCGCGTGGACATCCTCCTCACCACCCACGATGCCGGCGGCCTCACCGCGAAGGACGTGCAGTTCGCCAGGCGGATCGACGCATTCGTGGGGTAGCTTGCCCTCGGCGCCTGGGCTGACTAGAGGGCGCTCTTTCCAGCGCATGCGGAGCGGTGGCCGAGTGGTCGAAGGCGCTCGCCTGGAAAGTGAGTATACGGCAAAACCGTATCGAGGGTTCGAATCCCTCCCGCTCCGCCACCGTGCTCGACTCTTCGAGTATCTCATTCCGCAGAGCCACCCCTAGGGCTTCCGGTGATTATCGCGGTAAGGTCTTCGGTCGCGCCACCCAGGCGAGAGCAAGCGTCACAGGCGGTCAGGCCCGCGAGGCTGCGTCACGATGCCGCGAGCTGATCGCGGATGCTGGCGTCGAAATGGGCGTCCATCGCAGTGCGGGCAGCCGCGGCGTCGCGGTCGGCGATGGCCTCAGCCAGCGTCTGGTGGAGGTGGGAAATGCGTTCTCGTTCGACCTCGGCCTTGCGGGTGTGCCAGGCGGCGGGGATGGCGATCTCCATCATCGGCGCGAAGGCGCGGACGATCTGCAGGAAGAGCACGTTGTGCGAGGCGCCGGCAATGGCGGCATGGAAAGCGAGGTCGTGGCCCGTGCGCAACGCCAGGTCGTCGCCCGCTTCGGCAATGCCGTTGGCGAGGCGGACGATCTCGGCCGCCTCCCGGTCGGTGCGTTCCGTGGCGGCGAGCTCGGCGGTGCGCAGTTCCAGGGTGCGGCGCACGTCCCAGACCTCGCGGATCGAAACCTGGGCGGTGGCGACGGCGTGATCGAGCGAGGTTGCCATGACCGAGCCGTCGATCGCGCCCACCCTTGCGCGGCGGCCGTTGCCGACGTCGATCAGCTTCAGCGCGGACAGGGTCTTGAACGCCTCGCGCATGACCGGGCGGCTGACGCCCAGCACGCCTGCGAAATGGCCCTCGGCGGGCAGGGTGTCGCCGACCTTGAGGTCGTTGGACTTGATGTGGTCGCGGACCGCCTGTGCCGCCTGGTGCACCAGGGAGGGGCCGTCGCTCGCTCGGGTCGCCATAAGATCCTCTTCGGTCAGGCCGCCAGCGCCGCGGCGCGGAAGCTCGACGGCGCCACTCCGTAGCGCCGGGAAAAGGCGCGTGTGAAGGCGGCATTGTTGAGATAGCCGCAGCGATAGCCGATCGCAGAGACAGGCAGGTCGGTGGCCGTCAGCATCTGCCGCGCCTCACCGAGGCGGTGCTCGGCGATGAGGGTGGCGACGCTCTGATTGAACATGTCGCGGAAGCCGCGGGCGAGCTTGCTGCGGTTGAGGCCACAGGCGGACGCGATGGAATCGAGCGTCAGCTTCTCGTTCCATCGCGTCTCGATCAGGCGGCGTGCGCTGCGGATGCGCTCGCAGTCGCGGTAGGAGAGTTGCGCGTCGCGGGCGGCGGGAATGAGCATGTCCTGCTGGAGCAGGAGGAAGGTCTCGCAGAGCAGCTCGATCGACTTGGCGAGCCGCAAAGTGGTGCGCGCCGGCTCGGGGAGAGCGCAGTGCAGGATAGCGCCGGCGATCGACCGAAGATTCGGCGGGATGTGAAACACGCCTTCATGCTCGGGGAGCGCGGTGAAGAGGCGGCGGCACGCGAGCCGGGTGACGATCAGGATCAACTGGGCGTCGAGCGCTTCCACCGCGGTCGGCTCGGGATCGCCGATGTAAACGACGGTGGCGCTGCCCTCCGGGTCCGACAGCTCGAACGCGAAGGCAACCGAACCCTCCGGCCAGAGCAACGGCTCGACCGGGCCGCGTCCGATCAACGCGACCATCTCATGCGACACTTGGATCAGGCTGCGACAGCCTGGCTGCGGGATCGACATCTCTCCACCTTCCTATGCTGGAAGCTGGAGCTGTCATATACCTGTCTGATAGCCGAAGCAACAGCTATCAGACAGGTTCTCCGGTGCCGTCCGGCGCGTTTCGCATCGCGATGATGAAGGCAAACAGCGACACGATGCTGACCACCACCGCCACGCCGGCGAGTGCTGAGGCCAAATGCTGCTCGCCGCCGAGCAGGCTGCTGACCCAGGTGACGAGGCTCGGCGCGATGCCGAAGCCGATCAGGCCGGCGATCGCGATGAAGCCGCCGATGCACAGGCCCCGGAGCTCGTTCGGGATGAACACCGTCAAAGCCACTGAGGTGACGAGGCCGGTGATGGTGCCGCACAGGACGAGTGCGCCCAAGGCGATGGCGAAGAAGGTGGTATCCGGCGCAATCGGGAACAGCGCGGCGGGGATGGCGAGCACTGCAGCGACCACCGCGCCGATCAGCAGGCCGCCGCGCCGGCCGCTCTTCTGGCCGAGATCGGCTGCGATACCGCCCAGGATTGCGCCGACTACGCCGGTGGACAGCATGATCGCGCCCATCCAGCCTGCGAACTGTTCCGGCTGCTGTCCGAAATTGCGGGTCAGCACCGGCGCCGCCCAGATCGCTGCGGCGGCATCGGCCATCACGACGGTCACCTGGCCTGCGAAGAGCGGGATCAGGAAGGCGCGGCGCGCCCAGAGCTCGGCGAGGACAGTGCGGAACGGCGCGCCCGGGCCGGCCTCGATTTCGTGGCGCGGCGGCTCCTTCATGAAGAAGAGCGGCAGGATCATCGCCAGGCTGGCGAGCGCGAGCGCAAGATGGGTCGCACGCCACGGCTCCATGCCGCCGAACCAGGCCGGCGCCGCCTGGTGCACGAACAGGCCGAAGAACCAGCCGACCAGCGTGAAGGCAGCCGCTTGCCCCAGCGACTTGCCAAGCGTGATGATGAGCAGCGCCCGCCCGCGCTCCACCGGGGTGCAGAGGTCGGCGGAGAGCGACAATCCGGCGGTCAGGGCACCGGTCGTGCCGATGCCGGCCAGCATTCGCCCGAGGAAGAGGATCGGCACGCTCTCGGCAATCGCGGTTACCGCCGTGCCGAGCGTCCAGACGAGCGCGAGAGCGATCATCAGCCGCATCCGGTTGGTGCGGTCGACGAGGATGCCGATCGGGATGGAGAAGAGCACCAGCGGGACTGCCGCACTGACCCCCTGGATCAGGCCGAGCACGGCATCGCTGAGGCCCATCTCGGCCTTCGCCGCTTCCTGGACCGTGCTGAACGAGCCCATCATCGTGAAACCGGCCGCCGTGGCCAGCGCGATCGCGATGAGCGGGAAGAGCGACCGCTGCAGCGAAGGCGAAGCGGCGGGCGCCGGCGGGGCGTAGCTGGTTGCCATCGTCACAGCGCGAAGATCTTGCCGGGGTTGAACAGGTCCTTGGGGTCCAGCGCGCGCTTGATCGTGCGCATCATCTCGACCGCGTCACCGAGCTCGGCGGCGAGCCATTTCTGCTTGCCGAGACCGATGCCGTGCTCGCCGGTGCAGGTGCCGTCCATGGCAAGCGCGCGCTCGACGAGACGGGCGTTCAGGACCTCCACCTCGTTCATTTCATGGGGTGCCTTCGGGTCGATCGAGAAGACGACATGGAAATTCCCATCGCCGACATGGCCGAGGATCGTCGCCGGGACGCTGCAGCCTTCGAGGTCCCGCTTGGTCTCGCCGATGCACTCGGCGAGCCGGCTGATCGGCACGCACACGTCGGTTGCCCAGCCGATCGCACCGGCCCGCAGGTTGACGGCGGCGTAATAGGCTTCGTGCCGCGCCTTCCAGAGGCGCGAGCGCTCCTCCGGCAGGTTGGACCAGTTGAACTGGCCGCCGCCATTCGCCGCCGCCAGCTCGCCCACCGTCTCGATCTGCTCGGCGACATGTCCCGGCGAGCCATGAAACTCGAAGAACAAGGTGGTGACCTCCGGCAGATCGAGCTTGGAGTAGCGGTTGACCGCCCGGATCTGCATGTCGTCGAGGATCTCGACCCGAGCCAGCGGGACCCCGAGCTGGATCGCCTGGACGACGGTGTCGACCGCGCCGCCCAGCGTCTCGAAGCCGCAGACGGCGGAAGAGATCTGCTCCGGAATGCCGTGCAGGCGGAGCGTGACCTCTGTGATGATGCCGAGCGTGCCTTCCGAGCCGATCATCAGCCGAGTGAGATCGTAGCCGGCAGCGGACTTGCGGGCGCGGCGGCTGGTGCGGATGTCCCGCCCGTCCGGCGTCACCACGCGAAGGCTCAGGATCGCCTCGCGCATCGTGCCGTAGCGGACGGCATTGGTGCCGGACGCGCGGGTGGAGGCCATGCCGCCTATGGTCGCGTTGGCGCCGGGATCGATCGGGAAGAACAGCCCCTGGTCGCGCAGATATTCGTTGAGCTGCTCGCGCCGCATGCCGGCCTGGACGGTGCAGTCCAGATCCTCGGCATTGACCTCGATGATTGCATTCATCTCGCTGAGATCGAGGCTGACACCGCCCCGCACCGCCAGCGTGTTGCCCTCGACCGAAGTGCCGGCGCCGAACGGGATCAGCGGCACCTCATGAAGGGTGCAGAGCTTGACCAGCGCGACGACGTCCTCGGTCGACCGGGCGAAGACGACTGCGTCCGGCGGCATCGGTGCGAAATGCGTTTCGCTGCTGCCGTGCTGGAGCCGCATCGCCTCGCCCAGGTGGAGCCGGTCGCCGAACAGACTTTTCAGCCCTTCGACGAAATCCGGCGCCAGCGGCTTGCGATCGGCCTGGATGAAGGCCGCGCCCATCGTCAGAACCTGAAGCTGGCGCGGACGCCGTAGCGGCGGCGCTCGCCGATGATGCCGAGATCGGTCGCCGGCGCGGCGAGCGGCGTGTTCAGCCCCGCAAGCAGGAGCGTCGTCTTCTCGATGTAGCTCTCGAAATAATCCTTGTTGAAGATGTTGTTGGCGAACAGGCCGAGCTCGATCGGGCCGGTCTTGTAAGTCACGGCAGCGTTGAACAGGGCATAGCCGCGCAGGAAGGTCGGGGTGGTTTCGTTCAGCGTCGCAGCCAGGCGCTTGCCTTTGTAGGTCATGCCCCCGGTGAGCGTGAGCGACTGATCGTCGCCCATCGGAATGATGTAATCCGAATAGAGGTTCGCGGTGACGTCGGGTTGAAAGGTCAGGCGGTCCGAGGACAGGACCCGGCCCGTCACGTCCGTATAGGCGTCGGTATTGGTCAGCCGGGCGTGCATGAGGGTGAGGCCGCCGCTGATCGTCCAGTTGGGGGTGGGGCGGATCGCGCCCTCGATCTCGGCGCCATAGCTTTCGACGTCGCCGGCATTGAGGTCGACCGTGACCAGGCCTCCCCCGGCAGCGGGGGCGATCGAGTTGAGGCCGATATAATCCTCGTAATCATTGTAGAAGAGCGCACCGGACAAGGTCAGAACGCGATCGTCTGAGGAATATTTCGTGCCGACCTCATAGGTCCAGACAGAATCGCCATTGTAGGTGCGGGTCGGCGCCGTCGGGGCGTTGAAGCCGCCGCCGCGATAGCCGCGCGCGATCGAGGCATAGCTCATCAGCTGGGGCGTCCACTTGCGGGTGACGCTGAGCTTCGGCTGGAGCTGATCGGTCTCGATCTCGGCCGAGGTGACCGGTCCCACGACCGTGCCGGCGGCGACTGCGTTGGTGATCTGGCCCTGCTGGCGACGATCCTCATGGTCGTAGCGCAGCCCGAGCGAGACCTCGAGGTCGGGGTTGGGCGTGAAGAACAGGGTGCCGAACGCGGAATAGGTGTCCGCCTTGCGCTGATCGGTCGTGGTGCGAGTGAGGCCGAACGGCAGGATGCGGGTTATGTCGACCCCGCTCAGCGTCTCGCGGCTGTAGAAGAGGCCGAAGAGCGACGAGAATTGGTCGCTCCACTCGCTGTCGAAGCGGGCCTCCAGCGTCTTGGTGCGCAGCCGGTCCCGGCCGGTGGCGCGGATCACGTCACCGCGGCCGAAATCGGTGTCGACCTCGGGCGAGCTGGCGTTGCGCGCGTCGTACGCTGCGATCAGGGTCACGTCGGTGCTGATCGACTCCAGCGGCACTTCAAGCCGCGCATTGACGCCGCGATAGCGATAGGAGACGCGGCTCGGCACGTTGAACTCGACCGTGCGCTGATAGTCGGTGGGGCCGGAGACGCGGGCATAGGGCGTGTTCACGCCGTCAACCCAGTCATAATAGCCCTTCACCGTCAGCACGACATCCTCTGTCGGCAGGAAACGGATCGTGCCGTTGACGGAGTCGGTGTTGAGCGGATTGCCGCGCACGCCGATGATGCTGTTGCGAATGAAGCCATCCTGCTCGCGATGCGACGCGGCGACACGGACCTGCAGCTTGTCCTCGACAATCGGACCCGAGACGGCGCCGGAGACGATCCACTGGTCGTCCGGCCCGGCGTAGCTCGCCATGCCGCGCGCCTCGAACTCGTTTCCGGGCACGCGGGTGATAACGTTAATCGCGCCGCCCATCGTGTTCTTGCCGTAGAGTGTGCCCTGCGGGCCGCGCAGCACCTCGATCCGATCGACGTCGAGCAACGGGTTGTTCAAATAGGCAGTGTTCGGCTGGTAAATGCCGTCGATGAACAGGCCGACGCCGGGCTGGACGGTCTGGACGAGGGTGACGCCGACACCGCGGATCGCGACGAAGGCGCGGCCGGTACCGTCCGAGTTGATGTTGAGGCCTGGCGTCAGTGCCGCGGCTTCGCGGACGCTGTTGATGCCGCGCGCCGCCAGGACTTCGCCGGTCAGCGCCGTGGCGGCAATCGGAACGTCCTGCAGCGTCTCCTCGCGCTTGCGGGCGGTGACGACGATCTCCCCGTCGCTAGTCCCAGTTTCCGCAGCCTCTTCGACCGGCGTGCCTTCCGCACCTGTATCCTGCGCGCTCGTGTCCTGAGCGAGCGCTGGGGCGGCAATCAGAGCGGACAGAGCGCAGCCGAGGGAAAGCATCGTGGAGTAGCGCATGAACATCCTCATCCTAAGGTCGCCGTTTTCGGCTGATGAGAATGACCTATCAGACAGCTTACCTATATGAAAGGTTTGCCGCGCCTGTTCCACTTTGCCGATCGGCACAAATACTTGGCCGATCGGCTCACCAGCAGCTGTAGCCGCCGTCGGCGAGCACGATGCTGCCGGTCATCAGGCTCGCCGCATCGGATGCGAGGAAGGCGACGACCGAAGCAACTTCTTCCACCTCGCCGAGTCGGCCCATAGGCGTGCCGTCGATCCAGCGCCGGTACATCTCGCCCTCGCGGTCCGCGAACTGGTTGAGCGGCGTGTTGATGTAGGTCGGCGCGACTGCGTTCACGCGCACTCCTCGAGGTGCCCATTCGACCGCCAGGCTCCTGGTGAGCTGGTGCACGGCCGCCTTGGAGGCGTTGTAATAACTTTGCGGTTGCGGCCGGTTGACGATGAAGCCGCTCATCGACCCGACATTGACGATGCTGCCGCGCCCGGCCTTCAGCATGTGCCGCCCGAAGGCGCGCGCGCACCAGAAGGTGCCGTTCAAATTGACGTCGATGACGTTCAGCCAATGCTCGTCCGCCACTTCCTCTGCCGGCGTCTCGCTGCGGGCGATGCCGGCATTGTTGACGAGGATGTCGAGCGGGCCGAGCGCATCGGCGACCTGCGTCACGCCGGCAGGATCGGTGACGTCCATCATCACGTCGTGCGTCTTGTACCCCTTCGAGGCCATCGCCTGTTGCGCCTTCGCGATCGCTGAGGCGTCGCGGTCGGCAATCGTCACGCTGGCGCCGAACTCCGCCAGCGCTTCGACGCAGGCGAGGCCGATGCCGCTCGCGCCGCCGGTCACCAGCGCCTTGCGCCCGTCGAGGCGCAGTCGTTCCAGATACATAAGTCTCTCTCAGGGAAGGAAGGGAGCGGCGGGCATCGGCGGCTCGTGCTCGGCGACGCCCTGTGCGAGCTTGTAGACCAGCCGCGTCTCGCGATCATATTCCGGCCAAGGCAGCGATCCGTCGCGGGCGAACCGGACCCATATGCCGTGAACCCGGTCGGCGAGCGCCTGCGGCGGCGCGGTCCCGGCAAGCCCTCGTTCGCCGGTCGCGGTGGCCAGCGTGTCGAAGACGAACGGCAGCTCGATGCCGTGGCAGGAGCCGAGCTCGCCCTCCAGCGCGGGCGAGCGCCAGTCGAATTCATACATGTGCGTGCGGCCGCGATGCTCCTCGGCGAAGCGCCGCGCCGGCCAGCGGAAGACCAGGTCGTGCAGCGCCTCGGTGAAGACGTGGCCCGGCCGCTTGTCCTTCCGGCCCATGCCATAGGCCTTCAGCGCCTGGCGTGCTTTCGGCAGGTAACGGCGAAGCACGAACCAGGCGAGCAGACGCCCGACTTTCGCGCGGATGCCGGTGGGCACGAAATACAGGTTCATCTCCTCGGCATTGGTGCCGATCAGCAGCTCGACTTCCGCTCCGGCTCCCCTGGCGAGTGCTTCGAGCGGCGGCTGCGGCAGCAGGTCGTCGCCATGGACCGGGATGAAGCGGCTGATCCCGAACACCGGCTCCAGGCCGTCGGCGTTGCGCAAGTCGAGCCGGGTAGTCGGCAATCCCACCTTCTGCACCGCAGCGAGCCCGTCTTTCGGCGCGACGCTGCGAAAGCCCGCCTCGTCGGGGGTGATCCCGAGCAGCTTCGCCAGCTTCTTCACGAGCCGCTGCGCAACAGGGATATCCCGCGTCATTCCGCCATGGCCGCTCTGCACGATTGCGCGGCGGAAGAGGCCTTTGGCCAGCGGCGAAGCGATCAGGTCGGCAATCGCCATGCCGCCGGCGGATTCGCCAAAGACGGTGACGTTGCCGGGGTCGCCGCCGAACGATGCGACGTTGTCGCGCACCCATTGGAGCGCGGCGATCTGGTCGCGAAGGCCGAGATTGGTCGGCACGCCCGGTATCGGCAGAAAGCCGTCGACGCCGAGACGATAGTTGATCGCGATGCAGATCACGCCGTCGCGGGCGAAGGTGCTGCCGTCCTGCACCGACGCATCCTTGCTGCCGATGACGAACCCGCCGCCATGGATCCAGACCATGACGGGCAAGCCGGATCCGCCGCCCGCCGGCCGCCAGAGGTTCAGCGTCAGATAGTCGTCGCCCTCACTCCAGCCAGAGCCGATCAGCGGCTCGACCTCCAGCGCGGGAAAGGGGTTCAGCCGGTGCGGGGCGTTCGGGCCGAGCCGGGTGGCATCTCTCACCCCCGCCCACGCTTCAGGCGGCTGAGGCAGCGCGAACCGCCGCGGACCAACGGGCGGAGCCGCATAGGGAATGCCGAGAAAGCAATCGATTCCGGCCGCAGTGCTCCCGCCGACGCTGCCGGAAGAGATTTCTACAATTGGACTGGCGGGGCTAGGACTCATGCTCCGATATCTCACAAAATCAGAGCGCCGATAGCACCGGCCCACCGCTCAGGCGTGGTATTCCGGTTTGCAGTCCGTATTTCTAGGCGTGCCGTCCGGCTCCATGCGCATGTTGCTGGCTCGGCTAGATGGCTTGGTGAGGCTCGCCGTTGCCGCGTCAGAGTCGATGATCCGGCGTCAGATCTGCTCGCTGCCAGTAGCTGCCGAGGCCAATGGCTTCGCACAGGCGATCAAATCGGAGGGAGTCTCTCAGGGGCTGAGCCGACGGAATGAACAGCATCTGGGTGACCCGGCGGTGCTGGTCGGTCACCGACGGGTCGGTGGCTGTCTTGCGCAGGCTGACCGCGAGGGGACCGTCTCTCGTCAAATAGCTCTCGGCAACCTGGAATGCTTCCTCGACCGCACCAAGGCCGCCCAATTGTATGGTCGCCGCCACGCTTTGTGCAGGCCCGCGCTTCGCCGCCTGCAGATTACCCTCGACCGCCGCGGCTCTTGCCCGCTCGTTCTGCGGCTCCCGGACCGCCAGCAGCGTCTTCTCGAGCGGCAACATGGCAGCCGCCGGTATGGGGGGCCGCACCGCCTCGTCGACCAATTGCTGCATCGCCTGCTCCGGCCGCCCGGTGAAGGCGAGGGTCCAGAAGCGGGCGAACCAGATTGCCGGCTGCCGAGGCCACATCTGCATCGCCCGGTCGGCCACCTGGTCCATCTCGGAGAGCCGTCCGAGCGTCCAGAGATGATAGACCCGCTTGTAGTGGAAGATGGCCGCAAGCGGTTCCCGTTCCATCAGCGCTTCAACGAGCGGCACGGCCGCGCTGGGGCGGCCGGTTGCCATTTCGAGAACTGCCATGTCGTGCAGCGCGGGCGCGCTGTCCGGCTGCTGCCCGATCACGGACAGCAGCCGAGTTCGGCGCGCGAGCCAGTCTCCGAACAGCGGCGGCAGTGAGATCAACGCGGTTCTGGCAACGCTCTGGTTCGGGTCGAGCGCCAGCGCCGCGTCGGCTGCGGCACGGCACTCCTCGGTATAATCGGCGCCCTCCTGTGCCTCCGCATGTTCGGCAGCATGGCGCAGCAACAAGGCAAGCAGGGCCCACGCCTCCGGATGATGCGGCTCTGCCGCCACCGTTCGCTGGAGGCGCTGAATGGCTGATCGATCGGGTTCCGGGAGGCCCAGGCGCCACGACCGCCAGCCTTCGCTGATCGCCTCCGCAACTGCCGCGCTCCTGCTTGCAGCCCCAGCTGCCCTGGCGGCGGAATGCACGGTCAGCGTGTAACCTGCGCCGGCCAGTGTTTCGATCTGCAGCGCGTCCCCGATTGCCTCGCGCGCCGCGCGCCGAACGCCGGCGATAGCCCGGTTGAGGCTGTCGTCACCTACGGGAAACCCGTTCCAGCAGCGATCGAGGAGCTCCGCCCGGGTCACCAGCGCGCCCGGTCGTTCCGCCAGGCACAACAAGACCAGCATCATCCTGGGTTCGAGGACCGCCCGGCCGCCATGGCCCGCAATCGTGCGGGTGGGGGGGCTGATCACGACTGAGCCGAGGACCACGTCCTGCCGCTTCAGCAGCGGCTCGGTTCCTCCCCCCTCCTGGCTCGAGCCGTGCATCAAGCCTCCCGCCGCAGCATCGTCAGCACTCCGTCAGGACTCCATCATGGTCATCCCGAACGCAAGCTGAAAAGCCTACGCGGTCTGTCCTGGAGATGCATGATGCAAATACGCAATCACCTGGCTCGTCAGCTCTCGCTGATCTCGATCACCGCGCTCCTGGCAAGTTGCGGAGGCGACGGGGGAGCACCGGGGACCGGCACCGGGGTGGTCCCGGCGCCTGCTCCCACACCGTCGCCGTCTCCCACCCCTTCACCGACACCCGCCGCCTTCGTGGGCGCCGTTTATGCCGGCACGAACAATAATGGGCCAGGCGGCAATTTCGTGGTCGGATTCGGCCGGCGCGCTGACGGCACGCTCGCCCCGCTCGACATCTATGAGACGGGAGGGGTCGGCCGGGCGGCGCTGTCATCACCGCCGCCGCGCCTCAACTCCCTCATCGCAGAAGATTCGATCATCGCCGTCGACAACCGGTTCCTGATCGTCGTCAACGCCGGCACCAACGATGTCACCAGCTTCCGCATCAACAGCGACTACAGCCTCTCTCGCGTCGACATCGAGCCGAGCGGAGGCACATCCCCGATCAGCCTCGCCTACCGCAACGGCGTCGTCTACGTCGCCAACGCGGATGAGGATGGGGTTTTCACCGGTCCGCCAAATCAAAGCGGCAATATCACCGCCATGCAACTGGACCCGGCGACTGGCCAGCTGACTCGCATTGCCGGCTTCTCGCTCAGCCTGAGAGCGCGCCCTGCCGACCTGGAGGTGACGCCGGACGGCGCCCACCTGGTGGTGTCGGCGCTCAACGCTGGGGCGCCCCAGCTGCCTCAGCCGACTGCCGCCGAAGTGTCCACGTTCCGCATCCAAGCAGACGGGACGCTGGCGCTTGTGCCTTCTGGCACCGGCATGTCGACCCAGCTCAACAATGCCGCCGGCCGCAATCTCCCGAACGCCATTGGAATAGAGGTCTTCACACGCGGCGGCCGGCAGTTCGTGGTCGCTGCAGAAGCAAGAACAGCCAGCTCGAGCGGGGTTCCCGGAACGTTCGCGACGCTGCAGACCGGATCAGTGTCGACATGGGAGATCGGAGCCGATGGCCTGCTCCTGCCGCGCACTCAGGACTGCTTGCTGGGACCTACCGTCACCAGTGGACCGACACAGGCTGGCTTCGTGGCCTATAACGATGCTTACGAGTTCGCCTCAATCGCCAGTTCCGCGGGGGCCGCGATCAGCTCGATCGGCTTCAGCAACGATGGGATCGTCACCCTCGTTCAGAATGATGGGTATCAGCTACAGGGAACAGCCGCCGACCCAGCAGCGGCCAGCCCACTCGCAAATGCGGATGGTTTCGTCGACCTCGCGTTCGACCCGAGCGGCAATTTCCTCTACCATCTCGTCAGCCTCAAGGGGCGCATCGACACCTACGGCATCGTCTTCAGCTACGAGCGCCGCCAGCAACTCATGACGGGCCTTCTGCCACTGGATAATCTGCAGGGCCTCGTCGTGGTCGGGCCGGCGACGGGGTGACGAGGCTCGAAGCTCGCCCGCGTTCCTACGCCAGCCCGGCGTATTCCCATCCTAGAAAGGTGGAGGCGACTCGGCTTTGGCCCGGGACGCTCTTCAAGAGGGCTTGCCGATGACACGAGACATCGCCGCGTTCGTCGGCCGCAGCGGCCTCTGATCATAGCGTCGGGCGGCGGCCGCAGATCAGGTCGCTGGCTTTTTCAGCGATCATGATGGTGGGGGCGTTGGTGTTGCCTGAGACGAGCTTCGGCATGACCGAGGCGTCGACTACTCGCAGCCCCTCGACGCCGTGCACGCAGAGCCGCGGATCGACGACGGCGCTGGGGTGGCGGCCCATCGCGCAGGTGCCGACCGGGTGATAGATGGTGGTGCCATAGTCGCGGGCGAAGGCGAGCAGTTGGTCGTCGCTCGCGACCTCCGGTCCCGGCATCATTTCGTGATCTATGTAGCGCGCGAGCGCCGGCTGAGCGGCGATGCGGCGTCCCAATTTGAGGCCGGCCAGCACCACCTCACGGTCGAGCGGGTCCGACAGGTAATTGGGGGTGATCGCCGGATGCTCGGCGGGGTCGGCCGAGCGGATGCGGATGGTGCCGCGGGATTCCGGCCGGAGCTGGCAGGGGGCGATGGTGAGGCCCGGTTCGCTCTCCAGCACCATGCGCTGCTGCTGCGCCATGGCATCCGGGTCCATGGTTGCCGGGAGGATGTGGAACTGGATGTCGGGCCCGGCGAGGTCCGGCCGCGACTTGCAGAAGACGCCGACATGCGCCGCCGAGAGGGTGAGCAGGCCGCGCTTGTGGAGCAGATATTTGAACGCCTCGCCGAGGAAGCGGAAGCCGCGGACCATCTCGTTGACCGAGACGATGCCCTTCCTGAGGCGGTAGGTCTCGCCGACGACGAAATGATCCTGGAGGTTCTCACCGACGCCGGGCAGGTCCGCGACCACATCGATGCCGTGCTCGCGAAGCAGCTCGGCCGGGCCAATGCCGGAGAGCTGGAGCAGTTGCGGCGAGTTGACCGCGCCGCCGGCGAGGATCACCTCCGCGCCGGCGCGGGCGATGCGCGTGACGCCGCCCTGGACATATTCCACGCCGACGGCGCGTTTGCCCTCGAAGAGGACGCGCGACGCCAGCGCCTTCGTCTCCACCCGCAGGTTCGGACGATCCATCGCGGGATGCAGGTAGGCGACGGCGGCGGAGCAGCGTCGGCCGTCGCGGATGTTCACCTGATACCAGCCGGCGCTTTCCTGCTCGGGCCCATTGGGATCGCGGTTGGGGAGGCCGAGGGCTTCGCAAGCCTCGATCACCGCTTCGGACACCTCGTGCGTATCGGCAGGATCGGCGACGTGGAGCGGCCCGCCGACGGCGTGGTTCTCGCACGGCCCCCGCTCCTGGTTCTGGGCGCGGCGGAAATAGGGGAAGACGTCGTCCCAGGCCCAGCCTTCGCAGCCGAGCTGACGCCAGCCGTCATAATCGGCGCGCTGGCCGCGTATGTAGAGCATGGCATTGATCGACGAGGAGCCGCCGAGCACCTTGCCGCGCGGCCAGACATGCTGGCGGCCGCCGGTGCCCGCGTCCGGCTCGGTCGTGTAGAGCCAGTTGACCTTGGGGTCTCTCAGCGTCTGCGAATAGCCGACGGGGACATGGATCCAGAGGTTGGACAGGAATTGCGACGGCTCCTTGAGCGGCCGGTCGTCGCCGCCCGCCTCCAGCAGCAGCACGCGCGTGGCGGGATCCTCGCTGAGCCGCGCGGCCAGCACGCAGCCGGCCGATCCCGCGCCGACGATGATGTAATCAGCCTGCAGCGCGCTCTCGCTCAACGCTCCCCTCCCCTGCGGCGTCGCGAATGAAGCGGGCGGTCAGCTCCGGCTGGGTGAAGGGCAGCATATGGCCTCCTTCCACCATCTCCAGCCGCGCGCCCTCGATCTCGCCCGCGGTGCATTCACCATGCTTGCGGCAGTCGAGCAGATTGTCTTCCCGCGCATAGAGGATGCTGACCGGCAGCTTGAGCTCGCCGTAGCGGGCGACCAGCTTCGGCATGTCCGCCTCGACCGCGACCATGTCGGACGAGGAGGCGTAGAAGGCGGCAGGCCGCGCAGCGAGCATGCCGCCGCCGACCGTCGGGAAGGTCGCCGGCACGGGCTCCGGATGAAAGACCTGCCGAAGCGTCTCGTCCGCCTTCATGGCCGAAAGAGGGATGGCGATTGTCCGTGCGATGATCGCCCGCGCGGCAGGTGAGCGGATGGCGAGCCCTTCGAAGACCGGCGGCGGTTCCTCCTGCACCTGAGTGAGAGGCGTGACGAGCGCGAGGCTGCCGACCGCCTCGGGATGCTCCAGCGCCACCGCCAGCGACAGCGCCCCGCCCAGCGAATGGCCGACCAGCAGCGGCTTCCCCAGCTCCAGAGCCCTGATGAAGGCTACGACGGTCTCGGCCTGCGCGAACAGGCTGGCGGAGGCGCCCGGCGCGCGCGTCGAATAGCCCGAGCCGGGGCGGTCGATCAGGATCACCCTAAAGTCCCGCGCAAGATCCTCGATCAGGCTCGGCGCAAAGCTTTGCAGGACGGCGCCGAGGCCGTGGATGAGAATGATCGGAGGGCCGGAGCCTCGATCCACATAATGGATGCGGTCGCCGTTCACCTCGATGAACTTGCCGATCGGCGGCACCGCGGCCTCGGCCTTGCGTGCGGCGGCGGCGCTGAACGCGGCCAGTCCGCCGCCAATGGCGCCGGCGGCGCCGGCCGCCAAGAGAAACGGGATCATGCCTTCAGCCTCCTTTCGAGGATTTTCCAGTAGGAGACCGGCGCCACCCGCTCGAGCAGCGCCATGAAACGGGCGTCGTTGCCGACGATGACGCGCGGCCTGCCCTGCTCGGCGCCGCGAACGATGATCTCGCCAGCCTCGTCAGGCGGCATGCGCAGGAACTTGTCGAAACGCTTCTTCTGCTCTTCGAGATCGATCATGTTGACGCCCGCGGGCGGGCGAGCGCTTTTCGCGATCGAGGTGGCGACGCCGCCAGGGTGGACGACGGTGACGCCGACATCGCTTCCTTCCGCCTCCAGCTCCCGCCGGAGCGATTCCGAAAAGCCGCGGACGGCGAACTTGCTTGCGCAATAGGCGCTCTGCCCCGGCGGCGCGATCAGTCCGAAGACGCTGGAGATGTTGACGATCCGCGCCTCCTCGGCGGCGCGGAGCAGCGGCAGGAACGCCCGCGTCATCCGCACCACGCCGTAGAAATTGATCTCCATGAGCCATTCGAAGTCGGCCTCGGCGACCTGCTCGAAGGTGCCGCCGCAGGCGACGCCGGCATTGTTGAAGAGAAGATGCGCGCCGCCATGGCTCTCGACTACGAGCGCGGGAAAGGCGGCAACGGCGTCGCGGTCGGCGACGTCGAGGCGATGCGTGCTGACCCGAACGCCGTTTGCCATCTTCGCGGTTTCGGCGAGCCCGGCTTCGTTGAGGTCGCCGAGAGCGAGATTGCAGCCGCGGCGGGCTATTGCCAGCGCGATGCCGCGGCCGATGCCGCTCGCGGCGCCGGTCACGACGGCGGTGCGCCCAGCGATCTTCACACCGTCTCCCGCGCTTTCGCCGGCATATCGGCGCGGCGGAACTCCATCACCCCATCCTCAAGCCCGCCAAACTTCAGCGCGGCCATGTCGAACGCGTAATTCTGGTGCACCCGCCACGGCTTCGCGGCACCCTGCACGGGCAGGATGTCGCGCGCGCGCTGGACATAGCCGGAGGTGAAATCGAGGAAGGGCAGGCGCTCGACCGTCGGGTCGGCGCGGGGCGTGGCGATGTCGAAGCCTTTCTGGCCCATGTGGCGGAGCAGGCGGCAGAGATAGGCCGCGGTAAGGTCCGCCTTCAGCGTCCACGAGGCGTTGGTATAGCCGAACGTGTAGGAAAGGTTCGGTACGTCGGCGAACATCATCGCCTTGTAGCTGAGGCTGCCGGCAAGGCTGTGCGGCTTGCCGTCGAGCGCAAGGGCGATGTCGCTCATCAACTGGATCTTGAGGCCGGTGGCGGTGACGATGATGTCCGCCTTGATCTCCTCTCCGCTGGCGAGGCGGATCCCGCCGGGCGTGAAGCGGTCGATCGTGCCGGTGACGATCGAGGCGCGGCCGTCCGAGATCGCGTCGAACATGTCGGCGTCCGGCACCAGGCAGAGGCGCTGGTCCCACGGATTGTAGCTTGGGCTGAAATGCCGCTCGACGTCGTAGCCTGCCGGAAGCAGGTCGCGAACGCCCTCGAGGATCTTCTCCTTCACCTTGGCGGGCCGCGCGCGGGCGAGGCGGAAGAAGAACATCTGCAGCAGCACGTTCTTCCAGCGCGTGATGCCGTAGGCGACCTTCGCCGGCAGCAGCTTGCGCAGGGCATTGGCGATCGCATCCTCGGACGGGCGCGACACCATGTAAGTGGGTGAGCGCTGCAGCATCACGACATGCGCGGCGTCCCGCGCCATCTCCGGCACGATCGTGACCGCGGTGGCGCCGCTGCCGATCACGACGACGCGCTTGTCCTTATAGTCGAGATCCTCGGGCCAGAATTGGGGGTGGACGATCCGGCCCTGGAAGTTCTCCGCACCCGCGAACTCCGGCAGGTAGCCCTCGGCATAATCATAGTAGCCGGTGCACATGTGCAGCCAGTTGCAGGTGAAGCGCACCCGCTCCCGCGTGTCGGTCCGCTCCGCCTCGACCGTCCAGAGGGCCTCGGCGCTCGACCAGGCGGCGCGCTTCACATGATGGTTGAAGCGGATGCGGCCGTCGATCGCGGCGTCGCGAGCCGTGTCCCTGATATAATCGAGAATCGAGGGGCCGTCGGCGATCGCCTTCGCCGCGGTCCAGGGGCGGAAGGCGTAGCCCAGCGTGTACATGTCGGAATCCGAGCGGACGCCGGGATAGCGGAACAGGTCCCAGGTTCCTCCGATCGCCGCCCGCCCTTCAAGGATGACGTAGCGTTTTTCTGGAAGACGCGCCTGGAGGTAATGGGCGGCACCGATGCCGGACAGGCCTGCCCCGACGATCAGCACGTCGAAATGCTCTGCCGTCGTCGTCCGCTGATCCATGCCCACCTTCCGTGAACGTAATGGTGAGCTTGACAGCCGGGCGATGCAAGCGGATCGTTACGAAGGGAGAAAGAACCGCAGCAGCGGTCGCCCGGGCCAGGGGGAGGACCATCATGAAGCGTGCGCGCGTGCTTGCCATTCTCGCGGGGGCGGCATCGCCGCTCGCTTTCACAATCGCCTCTCCTGCCGCGGCCCAGAGCGTCCCAGATCCGGCCCCGCAGTCGGGCGAGATCAGCACCCCCGCGGGTGCCGAAGACAGCGGCGATGCACAGAGCGGCACGACCGACGCCGCTCAGCCGGGCGCTGCGGATGACGACATCATTGTCACGGCCCAGCGCCGCGCGGAGACGCTGCAGAGCGTGCCGATCGCCGTCTCCGCCTTCACCGGTGAGGCGCTCGAGCGCCAGCAGATCGAGAATGCGCTCGACCTTCAGTTGAGCCTGCCCAACGTCACCTTCACCAAGACCAACTTCACCTCGTCCAGCTTTACCATTCGCGGCATCGGCGACCTCTGCACCGGCTTCGCCTGCGACCAGGCGACGGGCATCCACGTCAACGACATGCCTTTGCTCTCGACGCGCCTTTTCGAGACCGAATATTTCGATCTGGAGCGGGTCGAGGTGCTGCGCGGGCCGCAGGGAACCCTGTTTGGCCGCAACGCGACCTCCGGCGTCGTGAACTTCATCACCGCCCGGCCCGATCTCAACGAGTTCGGCGCGAGCGCGGGCATCGAATTTGGCAATTACGACTCGATCAAGCTCAACGGCATGATCAACCTGCCGGTGTCGGACATGATCGGCATCCGCCTGGCGGGCTACTATCTGAACCGCGAGGGCTATACCCGCAATCTGTTCGACGGCAGCCGCATCGACGGCCGCGACCTCTATGCGCTACGCGGCACGATCCGCTTCCAGCCGACGGAGAGCACCATGCTCGACATCATCGGCTATTATTTCCGCGAGAAGGACGACCGTTCGCGCATCCAGAAGCAGCTCTGCGCGCGCGACAATACCGGCGTCCTCGGCTGCCGCCCGGACCAGCTCGGATTCGACGTCACCAACGGCGCTTCCACCCTTGGCGGCATCGTCTCGTCGCGCGAGCTGTTCGCGCTGCAATCGGGCGGCGCGCTCACCAATTTCGGCCTGTCGAGCGTCTACGGCCCGGACGCTTTCTTCGGCGGCCAGACCGTGCCTACCGGCCTGCGTACGGTGAACATCGACTTCAATCCGACCTATTTCGCCGAAGAATATCACATCATGGGCAAGCTCGAGCAGGCGATCGGCGATCAGCTCAGCCTGAATGTGACCGGCGGCTACGCCAACAACACGGTGGACTCGCGCACCGACTTCAACCTGGCGGCCGGCAATTCGCTGGCCAACAATCCCGGGCTCCTCCTCCTCGCCGGCGCCAGCCAGCTGCCCGGCTCCCCGTTCGTGCGGGTGCGCAACGCGGTCATTCCGAACGGGCCGGGCGGCGGCGTCTGCACGTCCGAGACCAACGGTTTTCTGACCGGCATCTATGGCGGCTTCGTCAACCGCTGCACGCCCGGCAGCACCGATTATGACCGCTCGACCTCCAAATATCGCCAGTGGGTCCTCGAGGCCCATCTCGACAGCGACTTCGACGGCCCGTTCAACTTCCTCTTGGGCGGCATCTACGTCGACTCCCGCTTCCGCGACGGCGACTATTACGTGGCCTCGTTCGGCCTCGATTACGGTGCCGGCATCCTCGGCGCCGCGTCGAGCGGCGGCGCGGCCTTCCTGGCGCCGCCCTTCTTCCGCAACAACAACGACCTGTTCACGCTGAAAAGCTACGGCCTTTTCGGCGAGGCCTATTTCGACATCAGCGACCGGCTGTCCGTCACCGGCGGCCTGCGCTATTCCAACGACCGCAAGTTCGTCCGCGCGCGCAGCCCGCTGCTGAGCTTCGCCGTTCCCTACGGCCTCACCGACGCCAACGAGTCGCCGTTCCTTGCCGGATACGATGCCGATGCGTCCACGCCCGGGATCCAGGCCTTTGCCGAGGATCGCGCCAAGTTCGACGAGGTCACCGGCCGCTTCGTCGTCGATTTCGAGCTGACGCGGGACAATCTCCTCTATGCCTCCTATTCGCGCGGTTACAAATCGGGCGGCATCAACCCGCCGATCGACCCGATCTTCAACGTGCCGCGCAGCTTCGCGCCGGAGATCATCAACGCCTTCGAGATCGGCGCCAAGAACACCTTCGCCGGCGGCGTCCTCAGGCTCAATCTGTCCGCCTTCTACTACGACTATAAGGATCTGCAGCTCAGCCGCATCGTCGCCCGCACCTCCGTGAACGACAATACCGATGCGGAGATTTACGGCGTCGAAGCGGAGGCGGTGCTGCGTCCCACGCCCGACCTGCTGATCAATCTCGGCGCGAGCTATCTCAAGTCGAAGATCAAGGACCTCGCGCTGGTCGACCCGCGCGACGTGTCGGGCGGGCGCAGCGACACGGTGATCATCAAGGACCTCACCAACGCCTCCAACTGCGCGGTCCAGCCGACCGGTCCCGGCGGCGCCGCCTCCTCCAATGGCTTCGTCGGCGCCGTCAACGCCGCCCTCGGCCTGCGCCCGGCGACGGCGGTGCCCGGCACCAACACGACCGGCGCCTATTCGGTGTGCGGCATCCTCCAGGCCGCGGCCGCGGGCAATATCGGCGCCGCCAACCCGGCCCTCGCGCCGCTCCAGGCGCTGCTGAACTTCAATTTCAACGGCGGCCAGGCCGGCGCGCTCCCGTTCATCGTCAATGACGGCGTCCTGGTCGACGTCTCCGGCAACGAGCTGCCCAACGCGCCCAACGTCAAATTTTCCGCCGGCGCGCAATATACGTTCCGCTTCGCGAGCGGCATGACGCTCGTGCCGCGTGCCGACTTCACCTATACGGGCGAGCAATTCTCCCGCAGCTTCAATACCAGCGTCGACCGCATTTCCGGCTTCGAGCAGGTCAATGCGCAGATCCAGCTGAACGCCGCCGACGAGCGCTGGTTCGTCCGGGCCTTCGTGCAGAACCTGTTCGACAGCAATTCCATCACCGGCAAATATGTGACCGACCAGTCCGCCGGCCTCTTCACCAATATCTTTACGCTGGAGCCCCGCCGCTACGGCATCGCAGCCGGTGTGAAATTCTGACCGATCTCGCTGCGCGGGTCCGTTTCTGCTATGGAAGGGACCTGTGAAGCACGAGCGCATCCGCGCCGCCTCGGCTCGGCCGAACGTCAGGCACATTCCCGGCGCGGACGGGCTGCCGATCGTCGGCACGCTGCCCGCCCAGCTTCGCGATCCGCCCGCTTATGCGCGCCGAATGGTGGACCGCTACGGCCGCGTCTTCCGCACGCGCATGTTCGGCCGGCACTGGGTGATCCTGATCGGACCGGAAGCGAACGAGCTGGTCCTGTTCGACAGGGACAAGGTCTTTTCATCGGAGCTCGGCTGGGGGCCGATGCTGGACCGCGTCTTCCCGCGTGGGCTGATGCTGATGGACGGCGAGCTTCACCGTGCCCATCGCCGCATCCTCTCGGTCGCGTTCAAGCCCGCGCCGATGGCGCGCTATGCCGAAGCGATGCAGGCCGGCATCGCTGAGCGGATCGCCACCTGGAGCGGCCGCGAAATCCTCTTCTACCCGGAAATCAAGCAGCTCACGCTCGATCTCGCCGCAACCTCCTTCCTCGGCATCCCGCTCGGCCCCGAGGCGAGCCGGATCAACCGCGCCTTCATGGACGAGGTCGCCGCCTCCGTCGGCGTGGTGCGCTGGCCGATCCCCCTCACCAAGATGGGCCGCGGCGTCGCCGGCCGGCGCTACCTGATCGACTTCTTCAAGCGCGAGGTGCCGAAGCGGCGGGACAGCGACGGCGACGACCTGTTCACCCAGATCTGCCATGCGACCGACGAGGAGGGGCGCCAGCTCGATCCGCAGCAGATCGCCGACCACATGAACTTCCTGATGATGGCGGCACACGACACCATCACCTCCTCGCTCACCTCCACCATGTGGCAGCTCGGCCTCAATCCTGAGTGGCAGGACCTGCTGCGCGAGGAGGCGCGAGCGAACGATGTTGGCTCGCTGCCGCTCGCCGAGCAGGCATTCAAGGAGGCGCTGCGGATGGTGCCGCCGGTGCCCTCGCTGCCGCGCCGGGCGGTGAAACCGTTCCGGTTCGGCGGCTACGACATACCGGCCGGCGTCGGCATCAGCGTCTCGCCGTCCTTCGTGCACAAGATGGAGGAATATTGGCCGGAGCCGGAGCGCTTCGATCCGACCCGCTTCGCGCCGGAACAGGTGCGGGCGCGGCATAAATATGCATGGGTGCCCTTCGGCGGCGGCGCCCATATGTGCCTCGGCCTGCACTTCGCGATGCTTCAGGCGCGCATATTCATGCACGCTTTGCTTCCCGGCCACCGCATCCGGCTGACCGGCGCGCAGCCGACTAAGTGGCAGGCGTGGCCGATCCCGAAGCCGCGCGACGGTCTGCCGCTTCGGCTGGAGCGCCTCTAGCGTCCTGCCAGCGGGCACGGATGGTGTCGCTGGTCTCCCGCGATCCGTCATGGCTCCAGCCCGGCTGACGCAACAGATAGCCGAGCTTGTTCCGCCACCCCGGCGCCCGCCACATGTCGCCCGCAATCCCGATCCACTCGTGGAAGGCGGCCCAGAGGATGTTGAACGAACCCAGTTGCTTCACGAGGCCGTAGCGCGGCCGGTCCTCGTCCCGCTCCGGCTCGAAACTGCCGAACATCCGGTCCCAGACGATGAACACGCCGGCATAGTTGCGATCGAGATAGCGCGGATTGACCGCATGGTGGACGCGGTGGTGCGAAGGCGTGTTCATCACGGCCTCGAACCAGCGCGGCATCCGCCCGACCACCTCGGTGTGGATCCAGAACTGGTAGACCAGGTTGAGGCCGGCGCAGAAGAATACCATGGCGGGCGGAAAGCCGATCAGGAAGAGCGGCAGCCGGAACAGGAACGCGAGGCTGAAGAAGCCGGTCCAGGTCTGCCGGAGCGCGGTCGACAGATTATAATGCTGGCTGGAGTGATGGATGACGTGGCTCGCCCAGAACCAGCGGACGCGGTGGGCGGAGCGGTGGAAGACGTAGTAGGCGAGATCGTCCAGCACGAAGCAGAGCACGAACGCCCACCACGCCCAGCCGATTTCGAGCAGCCGGAACTGGTGCACCCATGTGGCGAGCGCGAACACTGCCCCCGCCGAGAGCAGGCCGGCGATCGAGCTGCCGAAGCCGAGGGTCAGCGAGGTCAGCGTATCCTTCGGGCAGTAGCGCCGCCGCGCCTTTGCCCGCGCGACCAGCATCTCGGCGAACACCAGGGCGATGAAGCCGGGAATGGCGAGATCGACCGGATCGGGCAGGTCCATGGCCCACAACCTACAATAAGGTCAGCAGTCTGTCTCGTTCCTCGGGCGGCAGGCGCAAGGCGATCCCGCCGAACATCCGTTCCCCGCTCTCCACCCGCAGCCCCGTGTCCAGCCGCTCCACCCTCAGCGGGCGCTTTGCCCGCCGCGCCGCGACATGCACGCCGTGCAGCTTCAGCAGCGCTACATCGCCCGCGTCACCCAGCACCAGAGCGGCACGCCTGTCGCTCGACAGCAAAGCCTCGCCCGCAAGGAATCCCGGCAGCGCCTCCTCCGCCATCCGCCCGGCCTCCGCTGCATCCGTCAATCCGCCGCCACCGAGCCCGAGCCAATAGGCCGCGGCCGCGAGCCCAAGCACGCCGAGAACGGAGCCAATGAGGAGGGGGATGTTCACACCTGCGAACGTCGCACGGGATCGGGAACGCGTCTACCGGCGTCGCCACGCAACGTTGCAACAAAGATACACACGTCGCAAATCAGTCACGCCAAAGCACTTATTCTATTTTGAGTTTCTGAAAACTACGCAATCCTCTTCTTCCGGGACGGCCGGGGGGCCGCTCCCATGTGGGGGATTTATCATGCGCCGTCTCTCTCGTGCCGCTCTTCTCGCATCCTTGTCGTCGCTCGCGCTCGCCGCGTCGCCCGCTTTTGCCCAGGATCAGGCCGATCCTGCCGATCCGGCGCTCGACGAGGTTCAGACCACCGAGCAGGACGTCGATCCGCAAAGCTCGATCATCGTCACCGGCACGAGGCGCGTGAACCGCGTCGTCGCCGACAGCCCGGTGCCGATCGACGTCATCTCCTCCGAGGCGCTGAGCCAGAGCGGCTTCACCGAGACCAACCGCCTGCTGCGCGAGCTGGTGCCCTCGTTCAACTTCCCGCAGCCGTCGATCACCGACGGCACCGACGTGATCCGCCCGGCGACGCTCCGCGGCCTCTCGCCCGACCAGACCCTGGTGCTGGTCAACGGCAAGCGCCGCCACTCGACGGCCCTGCTCAACATCAACGGCTCGGTCGGCCGCGGCTCGGCCGCGGTCGACATTAACCTCATCCCGTCGATCGCGCTCAGCCGCGTCGAGGTGCTGCGCGACGGTGCCGCCGCGCAATATGGCTCCGACGCAATTGCCGGCGTGATCAACTTCCAGCTCTCGGACGCGCGAGAAGGCGGCCGGATCAGCGCCACGATCGGCCAGTACGACACGCGCGTAAGCGGCATCGAGCAATTCACCGGCCTCACCCTCAACGCCGCCGGCCAGCCGGTGCTGGCGCCCGACGCCAACCGCAACGGCAATGGCGACATCTTCGAGACCGACACCACCGGCCGCGATCGCAAGGCGACCGACGGGACGACCATCACCATCGCCGGCACGATCGGCCTACCGCTCGGGCCGGAAGGGCATCTCAACCTCTCCGCCGAATATCAGGACCGCGATCCGACCAACCGGACCGGTTTCGATCCCCGCCGCCAGTATAACCGGCTCGCCAACGGCAACGTCGATCCGCGCGAGTTCGAGTTCAATCGCCTCAGCCACCGCTACGGCGATGCCAAGACGACCGACATGAAGCTGTTCGCCAATGCCGGCCTGCCGCTCGGCGACGCGGTCGAGCTCTACAGCTTCGCCAGCTACGGCGTGCGCGACGGCACCAGCGGCGCCTTCGTGCGCCTCGCCAACGACGCCCGCAACGTGCCGGCCATCTACCCGGACGGCTTCCTGCCGCTGATCAATTCGGAGCTGAACGATTATTCGGTGGTCGGCGGCGTGCGCGGCGAGGTGAACGGCTTCCGCTACGACCTTTCCGGCAGCCACGCCCGCAACGCGTTCGATTTCACCATCTCGAACACGCTCAACCGCTCGTTCGGCGCCGCTTCAGCGGTCCGGTTCGATTCCGGCGGCCTGCGCTACCGGCAGACGATGGTCAATCTCGACGTCAGCACCGATCTCCAGGTCGGCTTCCTCAACGAGGTGACTGCCTCGGCCGGCCTCGAATATCGCCGCGAGGGCTTCCGCATCCGCCCCGGCGAATTCGGCAGCTACGGCAATGGCGGCATTCCGGGCACCCCGTCGGGCGCGCAAGGCTTCCCCGGCTTCGCGCCGGTGATCGGCGGCCAGCAGGTGGACCAGCAGCGCAACCGCGACAACATCTCGGCTTATGCCGAGCTCGACGCGGACGTGACCGACGCCTTCACCGTCCAGATCGCCGGCCGCTACGAGGATTATTCGGACTTCGGATCGGACATCAACGGCAAGATCGCTGCCCGCTTCGAGCCGCTCGAGGGTCTCGCCCTCCGCGGCGCCGCCTCGACCGGCTTCCGCGCGCCGTCGCTCCAGCAGCAATTCTTCGCGGCCTCGGCGACCAACAACGTCAACGGCGTGCTGCTCGAAACGGTGACGCTGCCGGTCGACAACCCGATCGCGATCGCGCTCGGCGCCACGCCGCTCGATGCTGAAACCTCGGTCTCCTATTCGGCAGGCCTGGTCTTCACGCGCGTGCCTGGGCTGAGCGTCACCGTCGACGTCTATCAGGTCGATATCGACGACCGCATCGTCGTCACCGACAACCTCTCGGCCAACCGCGCCGCCAACGCCACCGATCCGGGCCGCACCATCGCCCAGATCCTCGATCAGGCGGGCTTCACGGCCACCAACGCGGCCCGCTTCTTCGTCAACGGCGTCGACACCCGCACCAAGGGCCTCGACGCCGTCGCGACCTACCGCATGTCGCTCGGCGAAGCCGGCCGGGTCTCGCTGACCGCCGGCTACAATTACAACAAGACGACCTTGCAGCAGATCCTGGCTGCGCCGGGCCCGCTCGCCAACATCCCGGGGTTGGTCCTGTTCGGCCGCCAGGAATCGCTCCGCCTCGTCCGCGGCCAGCCGCGCGACAAGATCAATGTCGGCCTCGACTATGACTGGCAGTGGCTCGGCGTCACCGCTCGCGCCAACCGCTTCGGCGACGTGCTCGCCGCCGGCACCGATGCGTTCGGCGACGTGTTGCTCGAGGCGAAGTGGATCACCGATCTCGAAGTGCGCGCCCAGGCGAACGACCGGCTCGAGTTCGCGGTCGGAGCGAACAATCTCTTCGACGTCTATCCGACCAAGACCCCGACGGGCTTGGGCGTCGACCCGGTGACCGGCGCTGCGCGTGCCTATCCGGCCACCAACTATGTCGCGCCTTATTCGTCCTTCTCGCCGTTCGGCTTCAACGGCCGCTACCTCTACCTGCGCGGCTCGTTCAAATTCTGATCAAGGGCTTTTGACGAGTGTCTGCTTCGGGTCCGAAGCAGGCACTCACTTCCGGCGAGAAATATGTCGCCGCAAAGCCAGCATCCCCGCCGTGCCTCCAACGCTCACGATCCCGAAGACAAGGCCGAAGACCGCACCGGGAAGGGATTGCAGCAGCCACCCCACCCAGACACCGAAAAATGCAGCCCCGATCAGCGGATGCAGCGCCAGGCGCAGATCCGTCAGCGCGACGAGGAACAGGCTCAGCATTCCCGGCGGGACGCTGAGCAGGAGCACACCCATGGCGAGGGCGAGGGCGATGCCCGGACCCTCGGCCCCCTCCGCTCTGAGGAAGCTTAGGAAGGCATTCAGTCCCCAGCCCGCTGCCGCATCGAAGACTGCCGGCGTCACCAGCGATGCCGCCAGGCCGGCGAGCGCCGTCCAGACATAGACGGACAGGAACCAGTAGACATAGGTCGGCTGCCACTCGGAGCTGCCGCGGCCGTCGTGCAAATGCCCCTCCTTCTCGTTCGCTGTGAGCGTGTCAGCTTCCCACGATGTCGGCAACGGGTGGATGGAAGATGTTTGACGCTGAGCTGCAGTCCGAAGGGGAACATTCGGCGCGGGATTCGCGCTTCAACAGCGTGAGCTTCGGTGTTTCAGAGTTGCTGTCGGTAGCAGATCTTGTGGCCGGCCTGTCGGCCGACGCCCACTGGATCGCCGCGAGCGCGGTCTTCCTCCTCACGGCGACGCTGATGGCGTTCGGCATCCCGGGCGTGCTCATCCCCCTGTCGGTCGCGTCCGGAGCATTTCTCGGACCGGCTTATGCAGCCGCGGCCGTTGCGCTGGGCGCTCTCCTCGGCAGCCAGGTCTTCTTCCATCTCTCCCGTCACGCCTTGCGCGACCGAGCGCGGCACCGGCTCGGCGCATTCATCAACAAGATCGAGAAGAACTTCGGCCGCTACGGCTTCTGGTACGTGGTCGGCCTGAGGGTGGCCGGAGCCCCGCATTTCGCCATCACCACCGCCTGCGCGGTTCTGCCGATCCGCCCGGGCGCATTCGCCGCCGCCACATTGATCGGTTTGCTGCCCGTAACCCTTGTCGCGGCAGCGTTCGGCTCTTCCTTCTGAAGAGTTCGAAGCCGCGATGTAAGCGCTAGCCTCGCTTCACCAGGCTCTGGCCGAGCCGTTTGGCCATTTTGCCCCAGGGTGGTCCGAGGCGCTCCATTGCATTGAAGAAGCCGATCTTGTGGACGCCGCGCGCGTGGCTGAAGCGGCGGAAGCCCTCAAGCCCGTGATAGGCGCCGATCCCGCTCGGCCCGACGCCGCCGAACGGCAGGCTCTCCTGTGCGACATGGAGAATGGTGCCGTTCAGCGTGACACCTCCCGAGAGGGCGCCGTCGAGCACGCGGTCGTGCTGCCTCTGGTCGCGGCTGAAGCAATAGAGAGCAAGCGGCCGTTCCCGCTCGGCGACGAAGGCGATAGCCTGGTCCAAACTGTCATAGGGGACGAACGGCAGGATCGGCCCGAAAATCTCCTCGGTGAGGAAGATCGTCTCTGGAGGGGCGTCCAGAATGAGGGTCGGGCCGATCTTGCGCCTTTCGCGGGCGCCGGCATCCTCGTGCGCCAGCACCTTCGCGCCCGCTGCCCTGGCATGCTCGATCGCCTTGGCGAGGCGGTCGTAATGGCGCTGGCTGATGATCGAGGAATATTGGTCGTTGCCGGCCACCGCCGGGTAGGAGCGCCGCGCCTGGGCGAGCACGGCGTCCGCCAGCTTCTCGATGAGGTCGCGCGGCGCCAGCACGTAATCCGGCGCGATGCAGGTCTGGCCCGCGTTGATGAACTTGCCGAAGGCGATGCTTCGCGCCGCCTTGTCGAGCGGGTAATCGGGGCAGACGATCGCCGGCGACTTCCCGCCCAGCTCCAGCGTCACCGGCGTCAGGTTCCGGGCCGCCGCCTGATAGACGGGCCGCCCCACCGCGGTGGAGCCGGTGAAGAGGAGGTGATCGAAGGGCAGGGCGGCGAAGGCCTGGCCGACTTCGACCCCGCCCGTCACCACAGCGGCCTCTTCCTCGTCGAAGCGCTCGGCGATCAGTCGGCGGATCAGCTCCGAGAAGGCTGGGGTCAGCTCCGACGGCTTCAGCATCACTCGGTTGCCGGCGGCAATCGCGTCCACCATCGGGTGGAGCGCGAGCACGGCGGGGTAGTTCCAGGGCGAGATCACTCCGACCACGCCGAGCGGCTCGTAGCGCATCCAAGCCTTTGCCGGCTGGAACATCGCGCTCACCCCGCGCCGGCGAGGCTTCATCCAGGAGGCGACTTTGCTGCGCGCATGCTTCACGGCCCCAAGTGCCGGCGCGAGTTCCAGCAGCTCGGTCTCGGTGATGGAGCGGACGCCGAAATCGTCCGAGATCGCGCGGGCGATCGCGTCCGCATTGGCGCTGACGAGGGCGCCCAGCCGCCCGAGCCGGTCGCGCCTCAGCCGCGCGTCGGCGATCCCACCCCTTCGCGAGGCGGCATGCTGCAGGTCGAAGATCCGCCGCGCCTCGGCGTGGCCGTCCTCAACGATCCTGCTGTCGGATTCGGCCACCCGCCCCTCCTGTGCCCCTAACGCCAGCGATGATGCGCCCGCAGTGGTAGCGGTGCAATAGCGCCGGCAAGGGCGGTTGACGCGCCGCTGGATAGCCTTAACACGGTCGACGGGCCACGCCGTCCCAACGCGGCGCGTGCTCTCTGCGAGGAGAGACTGATGATCAACGAACGGCCGGGCGAGAAGCCCGTGCGCCCCCATTTTTCCTCCGGCCCTTGCGCCAAGCCGCCCGGCTGGGGACCCGAACATCTCCCGCACGGATCGCTCGGGCGCTCGCATCGCTCCAAGCTCGGCAAGGCGCGGCTCGCTCACGCGATCGAGCTGACGCGCAAGATTCTGCGGGTGCCGAAGACGCATCGGATCGGCATCGTCCCCGGCTCCGATACCGGGGCGGTCGAGATGGCGATGTGGTCGATGCTGGGCGCGCGGCCGGTGACGATGCTCGCCTGGGAAAGCTTCGGTGAAGGCTGGGTGACCGACGCGATCAAGCAGCTGAAGCTCGACGCGACCGTGATCAAGGCGCCCTATGGCGAGCTGCCGGACCTCGGGGCGGTCGATCCCGCTACGGACGTGGTCTTCACCTGGAACGGCACCACTTCGGGGGTGCGCGTGCCTGACGGCGACTGGATCAGTGAGGCGCGCGAGGGCCTGACCATCTGCGATGCGACCTCGGCCGCCTTCGCGATGGAGCTGCCCTGGGACAAGCTCGACGTCACCACCTTCAGCTGGCAGAAAGTGCTGGGCGGGGAGGGCGGCCACGGCATGCTGATCCTCGGCCCGCGCGCCGTCGAGCGGCTGGAAAGCTACACGCCGCCCTGGCCGCTGCCCAAGATTTTCCGCATGACCAAAGGCGGCAAGCTGATCGAAGGCATCTTCCAGGGCGAGACGATCAACACGCCGTCGATGCTCGCCGTCGAGGATTATATCTACTCGCTTGAATGGGCGCAGGGGCTCGGCGGCCTGCACGCTCTCATTGCCCGGTCGCAGGCCAATGCCGCGGCGCTCGATGAATGGGTTCAGGCGACGCCCTGGATCGAGCATCTTGCGGCCGATCCGGCGACGCGCAGCACGACCAGCGTCTGCCTGAAGTTCGCCGGCGGCGGAGACGTCGAGGCGCAGGCGGCTCTGGTCAAGAAGATGGCGAGCCTGCTCGAAGGCGAGGGCGCCGCCTATGACGTGGCGAGCTACCGCGACGCGCCGTCGGGCATCCGTATCTGGTGCGGCGCGACCGTCGAGACGGACGACGTTGTCGCGCTCGGCCCCTGGCTCGACTGGGCCTTCCACGAGGCACGCGCCGCTTAAGCCCTCTCCCCCTTGAGGGGAGAGGGTTGGGAGAGGGGGAGTCTGAGTTTTCGAACAGAGGGTCGGGAAGGGCCATGGACTCCCCCTCTCCCCGACCCTCTCCCCTGAAGGGGAGAGGGAGAAGAAATGCCCAAAGTCCTGATTTCCGATCAGATGGATCCGAAAGCCGCCGAGATCTTCCGTGCGCACGGCATCGAGGTGGACGAGAAGCCCGGCCTGTCCAGGGACGTGCTGAAGGCGATCATCGGCGACTATGACGGCCTCGCGATCCGCTCCGCCACCAAGGTGACGGCGGACGTGCTCGACGCCGCCACGAACCTCAAGGTCGTCGGCCGCGCCGGCATCGGCGTCGACAATGTCGACATCCCTGCCGCCTCGGCGCGCGGCGTCGTGGTAATGAACACGCCTTTCGGCAATTCCATCACCACGGCCGAGCATGCCATCGCCCTGATGTTCGCGCTCGCCCGCGAGCTCCCGGCTGCCGACGCCTCAACTCAGGCCGGCAAGTGGGAGAAGAACCGCTTCATGGGCGTCGAGCTGACCAACAAGGTGCTCGGCCTGATCGGTGCCGGCAATATCGGCTCGATCGTCGCCGACCGCGCGCTTGGGCTCCGGATGAAGGTGATCGCCTATGATCCCTTCCTGACGCCCGAGCGGGCGGTCGATCTCGGCATCGAGAAGGTGGACCTGAACGAACTCCTGGCACGGGCCGACTTCATCACCCTCCACACGCCGCTCACCGACCAGACCCGCAACATCCTCTCGCGCGAGGCGCTGGCGCGGACCAAGAAGGGCGTGCGCATCATCAACTGCGCGCGCGGCGGACTGATCGACGAGGATGCGCTAAAGGAAGCGCTGGAGAGCGGCCAGGTGGCGGGCGCGGCGCTCGACGTCTTCATCGAGGAGCCGGCCAAGGCCAGCCCGCTGTTCGGCACTCCGGGCTTCGTCGCGACGCCGCATCTCGGCGCGTCGACCACGGAGGCGCAGGTCAACGTCGCGATTCAGGTCGCCGAGCAGATGGCCGATTTCCTCAACACCGGCGGCGTCACCAACGCGCTGAACGTGCCGGCGCTGTCCGCCGAGGAGGCGCCCAAGCTCAGGCCCTATATGGAGCTCGCCCAGGAACTCGGTGCGCTCGTCGGCCAGCTCGAGGGGCGCCGCCTCAAGGGCCTCGCGATCGAAGTGGAAGGCGCGGCCGCGAGCCTCAATCAGAAGCCGATCACCAGCGCCGTTCTAGCCGGCGTGATGCAATCCTATTCGGCGACGGTGAACATGGTGAACGCGCCGCACCTCGCGAAGGAACGCGGGCTCGACGTGCGCGAGGTGCGGCATGACCGCGAAGGCGACTATCACACGCTCGTCCGCGTCACTGTCCGCACGCCGGACGGCGAGAAGTCCGTCGCCGGCACCCTGTTCAGCAATTCGGCGCCGCGCCTGGTCGAGATCTTCGGCATCCGCGTCGAGGCCGAGCTCACCGGCGAGATGATCTACATCGTCAACGACGACCAGCCCGGCTTCATCGGACGCCTGGGGACGACGCTAGGCGAGGCGGGCGTGAACATCGGCACCTTCAATCTGGGCCGCCAGGCGGCGGGCGGGGAGGCGGTCGCCCTCGTGTCGGTCGACAGTCATGTCGAGCCGGCAGTCCTCAAGCGCCTCCAAGCCCTGCCGGGCGTGAGGACGGTGAAGCCGCTGCGCTTTTGAAGAAGTCGAGGAGCGCCCGGCCAGGCCCGCCTTCCTTGACGAGAAGGTAGGTTTCAGGGTCGTCCTTCCGCCACTTCGGCAGCGTTTGTAACGCGCCGTCAGGCCGGCCGCGCTGAAAAGGGCGGCTGCAGTTTCGGCCTGCCGCCGCAATCGCGGCTCGTCCTCGGCCGCCAGGAACAGGAAATTCGGGACGTTCGGCGGCTCGAGATGATTCACCGGCGAGAGGCTTTCCTGGAGGGCTGGCTCCTTTCCGTAGGTCCGCCGGAACCAGCCCGTCAGATGTCCGGGCACCTCCTTCAGCGCGCCCGCAATGTCGAACGCATCGCTGTTGACGGACGCTGCGGCACGCAATGTCTCGAAGGGCACGCCGGCGGCGCTCAGATAAGTGGGGTCGGTGGCCAGCAGCGTCGCCAGCAAGCCGCCTCGCCCGTAGCCGAGCAGGACAATCCGCTCCGGATCGAAGTCTCGCTTACGGTGCTGCTCCACCAGCACAGCTATCGCCTTGGCCACGTCGGCCGCGGCATCGGCGAGCGTGTCTCCGTCGCCGATGACGTAGTTCACATCAGCAACTGCGAAGCCTTGCTTCAGGAAGCGATACTCGGCCCATTGCGTCGGCCCACTTTCGGTTGCCCCGCCCAGCGTCACGATCAAGGGGGCGAGCGCTCCGGCCTGGGGCTTAAGGTAATCGATCGTTCGATCGCGCTTCGGCGCATAGCGGATGGTCGTCGGCACGAGAGGCGGCGGGGGCGGCCCCTCCGGCATCCTACCGAAATCCGGGCCGGAGAGGTTCTGAGCCGGGGTCGCCGCGGGTGCCAAGATAAGGCCGGCGGCCAGAGCCAGGTTACGGATCGACGTCTTCATCGGGCACCACACTATGCTGCACGAAGCATTGGACCAACAGCCCTTTGCCTTCTAGCAGGCGCCTCATCCAGTATGAGGCAGGTTTGAAGCTATGGCCAATGTCACTGTGATCGGCGGCCAGTGGGGCGACGAGGGCAAGGGCAAGATCGTCGACTGGCTGGCGAGCCGCGCCGACATGGTCGCGCGCTTCCAGGGCGGCCACAACGCCGGCCACACGCTCGTGGTCGGCGAGCAGGTCTACAAGCTGTCATTGCTGCCCTCGGGCGTCGTGCGCGGGACCCGCTCGATCATCGGCAACGGCGTCGTGCTCGACCCCTGGGCGCTGAAGGCGGAAGTCGAGAAGCTGACCGAGCAGGGGCTGACGATCAGCCCCGAGACGCTGCAGATCGCCGATACCTGCCCGCTCATCCTGCCGATCCATCGCGACCTCGACGCGCTGCGCGAGGATGCGTCCGGCAAGGGCAAGATCGGTACGACGCGCCGCGGCATCGGCCCAGCCTATGAGGACAAGGTCGGGCGCCGGGCGATCCGGGTCTGCGACCTCGGCCATATCGACACGCTCGACCCGCAGCTCGACCGTCTCTGCGCTCATCACGATGCGCTGCGCGCCGGATTCGGCGAGCCGGCCATTGACCGCGAGCGGCTGAAGGAGGAATTGCGCGGCATCGCCGATTTCGTGCTCCAGTTCGCCCGCCCCGTCTGGATCACGATGAACGAGGCGCGCGCGCGCGGCGACCGCATCCTGTTCGAAGGCGCGCAGGGCGTGCTGCTCGACGTCGACCACGGCACCTATCCATTCGTGACCTCCTCCAACACGATCGCCGGCACGGCCGCCGCGGGGACCGGGCTGGGGCCGGCGGCGGCCGGTTTCGTGCTCGGCATCGTCAAGGCCTATACGACCCGCGTCGGCTCCGGCCCCTTCCCGACCGAGCTCGATGACGAGATCGGCAACCGCCTCGGCGAGCGCGGCCGCGAGTTCGGCACCGTCACCGGCCGCAAGCGTCGCTGCGGCTGGTTCGACGCGGTGCTGGTCCGGCAATCCATGGCCGTGGCGGGCGTCACCGGCATAGCACTCACCAAGCTCGACGTGCTGGACGGCCTCGACGAGATCCGGATCTGCACCGGCTACCGCCTGAACGGCGCCGCTCTCGATCATCTGCCGGCCCATGCCGCGGATCAGGTGGCAGTGGAGCCGGTCTACGAGACGATCGAGGGCTGGCACCAGTCCACCGCCGGTGCGCGGAGCTGGGCGCAGCTCCCGGCGCAGGCGATCAAATATATCAGGCGGATCGAGGAGCTGATCCACTGTCCCGTCGCTCTGGTCTCGACCAGCCCGGAGCGCGAGGACACGATCCTCGTCCGCGATCCGTTCGCGAACTGACGCCATGACATCGCGCGAGACCACCGGCCTGCTCCCGCGGTCGAGCAGCGATCATGTCGTGGGCGCATCGGGACGCTCGCGGGGCGACTGGGCGGCGCTGATCGGCATCGGCGCGATCCAGTGGCCCTGGCTGCTGCGGAGCCTGAGCGGCGGCACCAAGGCGCAGAAGCGCGCGCTGCTCGACCGGCTCGAGCTGCCGCACGACGCGCTGCCCAATCTCGGCAGCTGGAAGGCGGATACGGGGCTGCTGACACTGGTAGCCGACCACATCCTCACGCACCGGCCGAAGCTGGTGGTCGAATTCGGCACCGGCGCCTCGACCCTGATCATCGCCCGCGCCATGCAGATGGCGGGCGGCGGCACCTTCATCAGCTTCGAGCAGCATGCCGAGTTCGTCGAGGCGACGCGAAGCTGGCTCGCCGAGCACGGCCTGCAGGCGGATCTGCGCGCCGTGCCGCTGCGGCCAGCGAACGACTGGCCTGGCCTGTGGTACGATCACGGGCCGCTGCCGGACGGCATCGAGCTGATGCTGATCGACGGGCCGCCCTGGACGATCCATCCTTTCACCCGCGGTTCTGCCGAGAGCCTGTTCGGCCAGATCGCGCCGGGCGGCACGATCCTGCTGGACGATGCTGCCCGTCCGGGGGAGCGCATTGTGGCGCGCCGCTGGCGCAAGCTTTGGCCGGACTTCACCTTCGAGCTTGTACAGAGCGGCACCAAGGGGACGCTGGTCGGAAGGCGCCGTTAGGCGGTCGATCTCGTTTCGAATGTTGCGAGCGGCTCAGCCTCGGCCTCCTCGACGTCGATCCGGGTCACGGATGCGGCCGGGGGGCCGGAGCGACACCGTTCGACGAGCGCGTCGACCGCTTCGGCAACGCCGCAGGCCAGGATCTCGACCTCGCCCGAACGCCGGTTGCGCACCCATCCGGTAAGGCCGAGCGCGTTGGCCGTCTCCACCGTCCAGGCGCGGTAGAAGACGCCCTGCACCCGTCCGTGCACGATGAGGCGTCGCGCGATCATCGCCTGCGCGCCCGATAGGCGGCAAGATCGCGGGCCATATGCGCGCGGCGAAAGCCCTTGCCCGAGAGCAGCCGTTTCAGATCGGCGGCGTGATCGAAATGCTGAAGCTGCACCCGATAGTAGTTCACATATTCCAGGATCAGCAGAAGAAGGCCGCCCAGGCAGGCAATCTCCGGACCGGCGAAACTGCCTCCCAGCATCAGTGCGATGTTGGCAATAGCGGCTAGGACGATGAGGATGAGGGCCGGACGCTCGGCAACATCGGCCAGGCGAAGGGCCCGCTCCAGCGGCTGCGTCTCGCCGCGCCTCCGTTTCAGGACACCCCTCCAATAAGCCGCCCCCACGACCAGCAGCAGCGCCACGCCGGCATAGACCACGGCCATGGCGCCGATCTCCACCGCCTCGTCCTGCTTGGCCGCAAGGAACGCCACGAGCGGGATGATAACGACGTTGGCGGCCTCCATCTTCCAGTAGCCGCTGAGCCGCCGTTCCAGCTTCTGCTCGATGCTCCTCATCCGCACTGCGCCCGATGGAGCAGTTTCTGGTCCGCCAGGACGAGCGCCACCATCGCCTCCACCACCGGTGCGCCGCGTATGCCGACGCACGGATCGTGGCGGCCGCCGACCCCGAGGGCAGCCACTGAGGATGTCGGCTTGAATGCAACCCGCAGCACGATCGGCTCGCCCGTCGAGATGCCGCCGAGGATTCCGCCGGCCATCGCCGGATCGGCATTGTCCTCGCCGCGCAGCCGGGCGGTGTCGAAGCCGGCGCCGATTTCGACGGCCTTCAAAGCGTTGATCGACATGGCTGCAGCGGCAAGCTCGGCATCCAGCTTGGCATAGACGGGGGCGCCCCAGCCAGCGGGCACGCCGGTCGCGACGCACTCGATCACCGCACCGAGCGAACTCCCCGCCTCCCGCGCCTCGTCGAGCAGCCGCTCCCACGACTGCGGGTCGGCGGAGCCGCCGATCTCGACCGGCTTTGCGTCGATGGCGACTTCCGGAATGACCAGCCGCGCCACCGCGCCCGCCGCCACGCGTGCCGCGGTCTCCCGCGCCGAGGCCCTGCCGCCGCCACGAGGGTCTCTGAGGCCGTACTTCGCCTCGTAGGATCGCTCGGCATGGCCGGCCCGCTGCGGCAAACCGGAATAATCGCCGGGACGGGCATCGATATTGTCGATGACGAGGCTGATCGGCGTTCCGGTCGTGCGGCCTTGATAGGTGCCGGAAAGGATCCTCACCCGGTCGGGCTCCGCGCGGGGGCTGGTCTGCGCCGATCGTCCCGGCCGGCGGCGGTCGAGCCAGGGCTGGATGTCGCTCTCGTCGAGGGAGATGCCCGGCGGGCATCCGTCCACCACAGCCCCGATCGCCGGCCCGTGGCTTTCGCCCCAGGTCGTGAAACGGAAGACCCGGCCGAAGCTGTTGACGCTCACCGGCTACAATTGCCGCTTATGATAATTGTCGCGATCGAGGTCGCGGACCTCGACTGTCAGTTGCAGGTCAAGGTCGTCGGGCTTGGCGACGGCGTCGCCGAGTTCGGCCATGATCCGTTCGCCCAGCAGCCGCTTCTGCTCGGCCGGGCGGCCGGAAAGGATACGCAGATCGACGTGAATCATGGCATGGGTGTTGGAGCCGTCGCCGATCACCGTCTCCTGAAGTTCGACCAGGCGCGTCTTGCAGCTTGCAAGCTGCGTGTCGATCGTGGACGCGACTTGGTCGTGCACCCGCCGCGCGAAGGGGCGAGCTTCGAATGCCGTTCCCAGATTGGCGCTATACTCGATCGTGATCTGGGGCACGGATGCTCCTCAGGTGGTCGCGATGTCCGGAGCGTCCTCGGCCTTCATGCCAACTACGTTGTAGCCGGCATCGACATGATGGATCTCGCCGGTGACGCCGCTGGCGAGGTCGGAGAGGAGGTAGAGGGCTGCGCCGCCGACATCCTCGATCGTGACGTTGCGCCGAAGCGGGCTGTTATATTCGTTCCACTTCATGATGTAGCGGAAGTCGCCGATCCCGCTGGCCGCCAGCGTCTTGATCGGGCCGGCCGAGATGGCGTTCACCCGGATCTTCTCGGGGCCGAGGTCCATGGCGAGATATTTGACGCTGGTCTCCAGCGCCGACTTGGCGACACCCATCACATTGTAGTGCGGGATGACCTTCTCGGCGCCATAATAGCTGAGCGTCAGCACGCTGCCGCCGTCCGCCATCAGCTCGCGCGCCTTCCGCGTCACCGCGACGAAGCTGTAGACGGAAATGTTCATCGTCATCAGGAAGTTGTCGAGGCTGGTGTCGACGAATTTGCCGCGCAGTTCGTTCTTGTCGGAGAAACCGATCGCGTGAACGAGGAAGTCGAGCCGGCCCCACCGGCTCCTGATCTCGTCGAAGGCGCGGTCCAGCGCGGCCATGTCAGACACGTCGCAGTCGATCAGGAAGTCGGAACCGAGCTCGGCGGCGAGCGGTGCCACGCGCTTCTGCAGCGCCTCGCCCTGATAGCTGAAGGCGAGCTCCGCACCTTGCGCCGAGAGCGCCTTGGCGATGCCCCAGGCAAGCGACCGGTCGTTGGCGAGGCCCATGATCAGGCCTCTCTTGCCCCCCATCAAACCCGTCATTCCTTCTCCTCTTCGTCCACCGCCGCTTCTCGCGATGCCTCATTGGCATGTTCGGCGATCTCTTCGGCCTTGGCCTCGCGCACGTCCTGTACAGTGGGTTCGGGCGTTTCCGCTAGGGCTGCGTTGAGTTGTGCGCCGATCGTGACGCCCAGCCCGATCATGAAGAAGAAGAACAAGGCGATGATCACGCCGGCCAGGCTGCCATATGTAAGGTCATAGCCGCCGAGGCTCGACAGCACGACCGGAAGCAGCGAGGTGGTCCCCAGCCACCAGATGGCGACGAAGGCAGGTCCGGGCCATTTGACGCAGCCCTTCTTGCGATAACGCTTCGGCGTCAACGACACGAACAGCAGGTAGAGCGATCCGAACAGGATCAGCGCCGGCGCCAAGCGCAGCAGCGAGAGGAGGCCGCTGATCTCGTCGCTGTTCGGTAGTGCCTCGAGGACGAATTCCTGCGCGCTCGAGAAGACGACGGAGAGGGCGAAGGTGATCAGGATCAGGAACACCGATCCGAAGATCAGCCCCATCGACCAGAGACGATACTCCCAGAACGGGCGGGTATAGGTAACGCCGTAGGCGCGGCGGATGATGTCGCGGATCGTCTCGATGAAGCTGCCGGTGGTCCAGAGCCCGACTAGGGCGCCGAGCCAGAGGAGATTGCCCGATCGCGCCTGGAGCACGTCGTTGATCGGCTTCCTCAGCACCTCAGCAACCGTCGGCGGCATCGTCTGGAGCAAGGTCGCGACCGCGTTCATCCCGCCCTCGCTCTCGCCGACGAGTCGCGCGACGGCGGCTGCGACGATGACGAACGGGAAGAGCGTCATCAAAGCCAGGTAGGCGAGGTTGCCGGCGTGGATGAAGCCGTCGGAATAAACGCCGATCGCGACCCGCTTCATGACTTCGAAGGGCCGGGTGCCCGGTTTGACCTTCGCGACTTCGCGTCCGACCCGGGCTTTGGCAATGGCGAGCCGCTTTCGCCTGGCTTCCGGAGATTCGGGAGAGATTGTCTGCACGAACGGCTAGACGCCCAGAGCAGCCCGCGGGTTTCCTTTGCCGCGGCCCTTCCACTTCTGGGCGAAGTCCAGCACCTCGGGATCGTCGGCGGGAATGTCGATCATCAGGGTGACGAGCTGGTCGCCGCGGCTGCCGTTCTTGCCGGTGAAGCCCTTGCCCTTCAGGCGAAGCACCTTGCCCGAGCTCGAGCCCTTCGGAACCCCGACCATCACCGGACCGTCCACCGTCGGGACCTTGACCTTGGCGCCGAGCACCGCCTCGTCGATCGACACGGGCAGGTCCAGGCGGACATCGTCGCCGTCGCGGGTGAAGAAGCGGTGGGGCGCGATGTGGATGGTGACGATCGCATCGCCATTGCCGCCCGCGCCGGGCTGGCCTTGGCCCGCAAGCCGGATCTTTGTGCCTTCCTCGACCCCCTTGGGGAGCTTGATGTCGACGGTCTTGCCGCTCCCTAAGGAGACGCGCTGGTCCTTCAGCGTCGCCGCATCCTCGAACTTCACGGCGAGCCGGTAGCCCGCATCCGCGCCCTTCGCTGGCGGCGGCCTGCGCGCGCCGCCGAACGCTCCGAAGCCGCCGCCGCCACCACCATTGCGACGGCCGCCTAGGATGCTGTCGAACAAATCGGAGAGATCCACCTGCTCCGCCCCCGCGCCTTCAAAGCCGCCGGGACCGCGGTTCGGCCTGAAGCCGCCGGGATGTCCGCCGCCGCCGCCGCCGAAGCCGAATGGCATGCGCGGATTGCCGTCCTCGTCGATCTCGCCGCGATCATATTGGGCGCGCTTATCCTTGTCGGTGAGGATGTCGTACGCGCGCGTCACCTTGGAAAAGCGCTCCGTCGCCTTCGGATTGTCCTTGTTCCGGTCCGGGTGCAGCTCCTTGGCGAGCTTCCTATAGGCCTTCTTGATCGCGGCTTCGTCCGCGCCTCGAGCGACACCCAGCTCTGAATAAAGATCCGCCATCGGAAACGTCGTTCTCCGGAAGATGCCGAAAAGTCCATTGTTGCATAGACGCAACTCTGTTGCAGATGGGTTGAGACCGCGCCCTCCGCAAGCGGTGACCTTGTGCGAAACCGTCCCGGACGGCAAGAGATCGGCCATGGTCACGGACCCGCACAGCCTGTTCGAGGAATGGTTCGCGGAGGCGCGGCTTTCGGAGCCGAACGACGCCAACGCGGTCGCGCTTGCCACCAGCACGGCGGACGGGCGGCCGTCGGTTCGGATGGTGCTGCTCAAGGGTCATGACGAGGGCGGCTTCGTCTTCTACACCAACCTCGACAGCCGCAAGGGCGGCGAGCTGGCGGCCAATCCGCGTGCGGCCTTGCTGTTCCACTGGAAGTCGCTGCGGCGGCAGGTGCGGATCGAAGGCGCCGTCGAACCGGTGACGCTGGCGGAGGCGGACGCTTATTTCGCAACCCGCAGCCGGGACAGCCAGCTCGGTGCATGGGCCTCGGACCAGTCGAAGCCTCTCGCCTCCCGCGACCTGTTCGAGAGCCGCTACGGCGAGATGCGCGACCGCTTCGAAGGCGGCGAGGTGCCGCGGCCGCCGCGATGGTCGGGATTTCGCTTGGTGCCGGAACGCATCGAATTCTGGAGCGACCGCGCTCATCGCCTTCATGAGCGTCGCTTGTTCGAGCATGCGGACGGCGGCTGGAGCGAAGGGCTGCTCTACCCATGATGGCGTTTCGCAACGAGCGCAGCCGCCTCGCCGCAAGCGCGGCGATCGCCAGCGTCTGCGCGGCCCTGTTCCTGCTCGTCCTGAAGGCTTTGGCGGCATTGAGCACCGGCTCGGTCGCGATGCTCGGCTCGCTTTCGGACACCGGCCTCGACTTCCTCGCCTCGCTCGTCACGCTCTACGGCGTCCGCCTTGCCGCCACCCCCGCCGACCATGACCACCGCTTCGGCCACGGCAAGGCGGAAGCGCTAGCGGCCTTGTTCCAAGTCGCCCTGATCACCGCCTCGGCCGCGATCATAGGCTGGCGCGCGGTCGAGCATCTGCGGCTCGATCGACCCCCCGTCGCCGCCGAATTCGGCATCGGCGTGTCGCTGGCCGCGATCGCCGTCACCTTTGCGCTCCTCCTCTACCAGCGCCGCGTGATCGCTCGCACGGGATCGGTCGCGATCCGGGCCGACAACATCCACTATCAAAGCGATCTGCTGCTCAACCTGGCGGTGATCGCGGCGCTGGTGCTGGAAAGCTATGTCGGAGTGACGGGCGCCGATCCGGTGTTCGGCATTGCGATCGCGCTCTGGCTCGCCTGGGGTGCGTTCCAGGCGTCGAGCCACGCCATCGACCAACTGATGGACAAGGAATGGCCGGAGGAGAAACGTCAGCGCTTCCTTGCGCTCGCCGCCCAGCATCCCGAACTGCGCGGCATCCATGATTTCCGCACGCGACGCAGCGGCTCGCGCGACTTTGCCCAGTTTCACATGTACGTCGCGCCCGAGATGAGCATCAGGGATGCACATACGGTCATGGACGAGGTGGAGGGCAAAATCGCCGAGCAGTTCCCCGACGTCGAGGTGCTGATCCACCTCGATCCCGAGGGCCATATCGACCAGCCGGGCAACAAGCTGGTCGAGACGGACGTCACCCCCTGGTTTGGAAAACGCCCATGAATCTGAGGTTCGTTCAGGTCGACGCTTTCGCCGACCGTCCCTTCACCGGCAATCCCGCTGCCGTGATCCCGCTCGAGGAGTGGCTGCCGGACGAGATGATGCAGGCGATCGCCGAGGAGAATAATCTCAGCGAGACCGCCTTCACCGTCCCCGCCTCGGGCGATGCGGATTACGAGCTCAGGTGGTTCACGCCGACCACCGAGGTCGCGCTTTGCGGCCACGCCACGCTCGCCAGCGGCCATGTGCTGATCGAGGGGAACGAGGTCCGCTTCCGCACGCGCAAGGCCGGCGTGCTGGTGGTCCGCCGGGAGGGCGAGGCGCTGACCCTCGATCTGCCGCTCACGAAGGTCCGGGAGGCCGAGGACCCGCGCCTGCTCGAAGTGCTCGGCACGCCGACCGGCCGGATATTCCTCTCTTATGAAGGCGCCGAGGCGACGGCGATCATCCTGGTCGAAGACGAAGCCGCGGTCCGCGCCTGCACGCCCGACATGAGCGCCCTGCGTGACATCGATCTGATGGCGATCGTCACCGCGCAGGGCAGCGACACAGACGTCGTCAGTCGCGTCTTCGTGCCCGCCTGGGGCGTCGACGAGGACCCGGTCACCGGCTCCGCCCACGGCGCGCTCACGCCCTTCTGGGCGGAGCGCCTTGGCCGCGACCGCTTCACCGCATTCCAGGCAAGCCGCCGCGGCGGTCATGTCGAGTGCCGGCATGCGGGCGACCGCGCCATTCTCGGCGGCCGCTGCGTCACCGTCATCGAGGGCGAGCTGAAGCTTTGAGACCGGGCGCCGGTCGCTACGGAACCCGCGGCTTTTCCCGCTTGTTTTGACGCTCTGGCGCACTATTGCTCAGGCGCAATCCGGCGGAGACCGGAACCTCCCGAACATGGTGAACCCAGGTCTCGCGTCCGTGAGGCTGAATATTCATATTGGAAGAGACATTGTCTTTGCTGCACAATCGCATGAGCGACTGCGTAACGGGATGAGAATGTTAACTTCCGCCCGTCCGAAACGTGATAGAATGGCGACTATGGAGTGTCAGGCTCAGCATCGGTCGCCGTTCCGACCCGGCTCCGGCCATTGAAGAGTAACAGTGAATTGGCCACCCCAGCTCCCCATCTCCTGCTGGTCGAAGACGATCCCGCCACCCTGCACGTGCTGGAGGCTACGCTCGAATATGGCGGCTTCGGCAGCGATGTCGCCACCACTGCGCTAGACGCCCTGCAGCGCCTCAGCGATCGTTCCTATGACGCGGTGCTGCTCGATCTCGGCCTGCCGGATCTCGACGGCTCTCATCTCATCAAGACGCTGCGCACGAACAGCGATGTGCCGATCATGGTCGTTTCAGGCCGCGGCACGGAGCAGGACAAGATCGATTCGCTCGATCTCGGCGCCGACGACTTCATCGCCAAGCCGTTCCTGCCGGGCGAGCTGCTCGCCCGCATCCGCGCCGTCCTCCGGCGCCGCGGGCCGTCGATGGCGGCGGCGGCCAACGATATCCAGGATGACGACGGCGCAACACCCGGCCCGCAAGTGCCCGACGCAGAGGTCCGCTTCGCGCGCCTTGAAGGCAGGCTGTTCAGCCTGCTCGAAAGCCGCGGGGACGATGTCGTCACCTATGAAGAGATCATCGACGCCATCTGGAGCAAGGACAAGACGCGGGGCCAGAGTCACGTCCGCGTGCTGGTCGGGCAGCTCCGCCGCAAGCTCGAGCTCCAGAACAGCCCCTACAAGATCCGCAGCGAGCGCGGCGCCGGCTATCGCCTCTGGAAAAGCGCCGACGCCTAGGCGAGCGACGCCTCCAGCGCGTCAAGGATCGGTGCCTGGCTGGCCAGGATCTGCGCCCGCGCTTCCGCCAGGCTGAACCAGGCCGCGCGGTCGACCTCCGGGAATGACTGCATCTCGCCGCTGCGGGGCGGCCATTCGATCGTGAATTCGTTGCTGACGATCCGATCCGCGTCGAGATCGCCTTCCAGCGCGAACGCCTCCACCCATTTGCCGCCGGCCTGGCGAATGCGGCAGAGCGGCCGCGGATCTCCCGGCGGGCGAGTGCCCAGCTCCTCCTCGAATTCACGGAGGGCGCAGGCGGTGATGTCCTCGCCCTCTTCGACGCCCCCCTTGGGGATCATCCACGCGCCTCGACCCCTGCCGCGCCAGAAGGGGCCGCCCGGGTGGATGAGCAGGACCTCCAACTCACCGTTCAGGCGGCGATAGAGGATGATGCCGGCGCTCAGCTTTCCCAATGGTTCTGCCCCCCGCAAGCGATGGGTCTCGCCTGCTGGACCTACTTAGCCTAGTCCTTGCCGTATGCACGCGTCGAACGGCGAAGAAAGCAGAGCTGAAGAACCCGCCCTTCAGCGCGAGATCGGGTTCGTCGGCTCGGCCTTCCTCTCCTTCAATGGCGCCGTCGGCGCGGGCATCTTCGCGTTGCCGGCGACGCTCGCGCTCCAGTTCGGCGCATTCAGCCCGTGGCTGTTCCCGTTGTTCGGGCTGCTGGTCCTCGCCTTGGCGCTTCCCTTCGCCCGGCTCGCCTCGCTCTTCCCGAACTCGGGCGGCCCGGTCGCCTATACCGCCGCCTTCGGGCCGTTGCTGTCGTTCCAGGTCGGCTGGGTCTATTATGTCGCGCGGGTGACGGCGCTCGCCGCCAACAGCAATGTGTTCGCGACCTATGCCGGTTCGCTCTGGGCGCCGCTCGACACGGGGGCGGGCCGGGTTGCGCTCATCGCCGGGCTCTGCGCCTTCCTCACCTTCGTCAACGTCGTCGGCGTGCGGCGGGCGATCCGGGTTTTGGACGCGATCACCCTTCTGAAGCTGCTGCCGATCCTCGGCTTCGCGATCGCCGGGCTCATCCTCTTTGCTGACCGCATCCCCGCGCCCGGGCCGCTGCCGCCGATCACCGGCATCGAGGCGGCCGCCCTGCTGGTCCTCTATGCCTTCGTCGGCTTCGAAAACTCGCTCATCCCGGCCGGTGAAACCAGCGAGCCCCGCCGCACCATCCCTCGCGCGCTCATCGCCACGATCGTGTCCATCGCCGTGCTCTACTTCCTCGTGCAGCTCGCCTTCGTGACCGTCGCGCCCCCGGCACGGGAGGACGCGCCCTTGCTCGCTCTCGGCGAAGCCTTGGCGGGGCCGATTGGCGCGGTGATCCTGACGCTGGCGGCGCTCTTCTCGATCGCGGGAAATACCAGCAGCTCGATGACGTCGACGCCGCGCGTCACCTACGCGCTCGCGCGCGACGGGCTGCTTCCCGACTGGTTCGGCCGAGTGAGCGAGCGTTTCCGCACGCCCGCCAATTCGATTGTCTTCATGGGCGTCGCCGGGGCGGCGCTGGCGCTCAGCGGCAGCTTCGTCTGGCTGGCGGTGGTCAGCACGGTTGCACGGCTGGTGGTCTATTCCGCCTGCATTGCGGCGCTGCCGAAGGCGGAAAGGGCGGCGTCCGGCCGAACCGCGCTCGCCATTCTCGCCGCTCTGGTTGGGCTCGCCATCTGCCTGTGGGCGGCGCTCCAGACAGAATGGCCGGCCTGGCGCATGCTGCTCGGCCTGCTGGCCGTGGGCCTGCTGCTTTACGTCGCGGCGCGGCGGAGCGCGGTCAGGCGGCGATAAGCTCGGCCGGCACGGTTTCCTCGATCCAGCCGCCGCCGAGTACGCGGTCGCCCCGGTAGAGCACGGCGGCCTGGCCGGGCGCGACGCCATATTCCGGTGCCTCGAAATGGATGCTGCGGCCGTCGAACCGCACCGGCGCCGGCTTGGCGAGGGAGCGGACCTTGACCGTCATGCCCACGTCGGCATCTTCGCCGCCGAGCCAGTTCAGACCGCCAAGCTGTGCTGCCCTGACGGCAAGGGCGCTCCTCGGCCCGACCACCACGCGCCGCGCGTCCGGGTCGAGCCGCACGACGTAGAGCGGCTCCTTCTGCCCCCCAATCTCCAGCCCGCGTCGCTGGCCGACGGTGAAATGGATCAGTCCGCGGTGGCGGCCGAGCACCCGGCCTTCCATGTCCACGATCTCGCCCTCGGCCGCCGCCTCGGGCCGCACCTTCTTCACGACGGAGGCGTAGTCGCCATTGGGGACGAAGCAGATGTCCTGGCTGTCCGGCTTGTCGGCGACCGCGAGGCTGAGCTCCCGCGCGATCTCCCGCACCGCCGGCTTCGGCAAGTCGCCGAGCGGGAAGCGAAGGAAGTCGAGCTGCTCCTGCGTCGTCGCGAACAGGAAATAACTCTGGTCGCGCGCCGGATCGGCCGCCTTGTGCAGCTCAGCACCGCGCAGGCCGGGCACGCGCCGCACATAATGGCCCGTGGCGAGGCAATCGGCGCCGAGCTCCCGCGCCAGCCCCAGCAGGTCGGTGAACTTCACGCCCTGGTTGCAGGAGATGCAGGGGATCGGCGTCCGTCCGCGCATATATTCGTCGGCGAAGCGGTCGATCACGCCTTCGCGAAAGCGACTCTCATAGTCGAAGACATAGTGCGCGATGCCGAGCCGGTCGGCGACCGTGCGCGCATCAAAGATATCCTGCCCGGCGCAGCAGCTGCCTGTGCGCTGCACCGCGGCGCCGTAGTCGTAAAGCTGGAGCGTGACGCCGATCACCTCGGCGCCGCTCCGCGCGGCGAGCGCGGCCACGACCGAGCTGTCGACGCCGCCGGACATGGCGACGACGATCCGCGCGCCCTTTGCCAGGCGGCCAAGCTGGAACGGATCCTCGGTCATTGCGCCGCCATATAGTGCGCGAAGCCGCCTGCGGACAGCCTTGCCGCCTCCTTTACCTCGTCTTCAGCCTTGCACCTTAATGGCTTGGCGATGGATCTGAGTTTCTTCCGGCGCGCCGAACGGGTCTTCGCCCGCAGCAGTGCCGCTCCGCTCGATTATCGGGTTCTGGTCGCGACGCTGGAGGCGCTGCAGTCGGCGAGCCCGGCCGCGCGCAGCGTTCGCCTTGCCCGGGAGACGACGGATCTGTCGCCGAGCCACGATCCTCTGGTCGAGCTGCTGCTCGGCGGCGGCGCCTGGCGCGACGCCGTCGGGGCTCAGCGCGGCTGCTTCAACCGCGGCCAGGTAAAGCTCCTGGCCCGGCGGCCGTAACTTAGATGACCGGGGCATTTACCTTCGCATTTTAGCCTTCCTTCAAGAGCCCGAATGTAAGGCCAAGGCAACGAGAACATCCGCCCCCGGGGCGATCAGGGGGAAACCGAGGTAGGAATGATCGAGAACCAGAAGATACGTCCGGCCCAGGTGATCGGCCCGCTCGGCGAGCCGCTGACCCTCGACACGCTGCCGCATCCCTCCACCACCCGCTGGGTCGTCCGGCGCAAGGCGGAGGTCGTGGCGGCCGTGAATGGCGGCCTGCTCTCGGTCGACGAGGCGTGCGAGCGCTACGGCCTGACCCTCGAGGAGTTTGCCGGCTGGCAGCGAGCGGTCGACCGCTCGGGCATGCCCGGCCTCCGCGTGACGCGCATCCAGCATTACAAGTCGCTCTACGAGCGCCAGCAGAAGTTCTGATCCTCGGCGGCGGGCACGCGTCCGCCGCCTCTTTCAAGCAACCTTGCACCTCCCTAAGCGTCTCCTGTCGCAGCAGACCGCGGGAGTGCGCATGGGCTTCATTCTATCGGTGATCATCGGCGGCCTTATCGGCTGGATCGCCGGGCTGATCATGGGCGGCTCCGCGCGCCAGCGCCTTCACGACGTGATCGTCGGTATGTTCGGTGCCTTGCTGGGCGGCTTCTTCCTTGGACCGGTTCTCGGCGGCGGCAACCTGCTTGAAGCGATGCTGGACATCCGCACCCTGCTGGTCGCGGCGATCGGCACGATCGCGTGCCTCCTCCTCCTCAATCTGTTCCGTAGGAAGCGCGCGACCTGATCCGGGCTTGACCTGCGGATTCGTCTTGAGCAGCCTCCGATCATGCGTTGGGGCGTTGTTGCGGCGAGCCTGCTGGTCGCCGCCTGTATACCGAGGAGCGAGCCACCGGCTCGGCATGGCGAGGCGCAGACTACGGCGCGGCCTGACAAGATAACGGAGCTTTGTCACGCCGATCTGCGCCGGGAGGAAATCGGCTTTCGCGTCCTGCCCGACCGCAGCTTCGCCGGCGGGTGCAGCGCACTAGGCGCGGTGCAGCTTACCGAGATCGGGACGCCTGTCGCGAATCTGGGTGCGATGACCTGCCCGACAGCAAGGCAGTTCGCACGCTGGGCCCGGGAGGCCGTGCAGCCGGCGGCACAGCAATGGCTCGACATGCGGATCAAGCGGATCGAGAGCATGGGCACCTATTCGTGTCGGCCCGTCAACGGCCAGGCAGGCGCCAGGCTCAGCGAGCATGGCCGCGCCAATGCCGTTGATATCGGCGCCTTCGTGCTGGAGGACGGGCGGCGGATCACGGTGGCGGAGCATTGGAACGGCGAGGACGAGAAGGCCCGCAAGTTCCTCCGCGCCGTCCAACAGGCTGGCTGCCGCCGCTTCGGCGTCACGCTCGGTCCTGAGGCGAACGGCTACCACCGCGATCATTTCCATTTCGACATGGGCCCCGGGCCCTATTGCCGCTGAGCTGAAAGCCCTTTCCACCTCGCGGGGTTGATGCGAAAGGCGGCGCAATGAACGATCCGAAACCGCCCAAGCGCATATTTTCGCCCGCCCGCGAAGAAGCCCAGATCGCCGAGCAGGCGACCTCCAGCGCCCAGACCGAGGACCCGGCCTACCGGCTCGCCTTCCAGGATCATGATTTCCTGCTGCGCGACGACTTGCGGCCGGTCCGCTTCCAGCTCGAGCTGCTGAAGCCGACCCTGCTGCTCGACGAAGCAAACATCGCGTCCACCTTCGTCTTCTACGGCTCGGCGCGCATTCCCGAGCCCAGTAAGGTGGACGCCCTGGTCGATACCGCTTCGACCGACGAGCAACGCGGCATCGCCGAGCGCCTCAAGGCCAAGTCTCATTATTATGACGAGGCGAGGCAGCTCGCCCGCATCGTCAGCCGCGTCGGGCCGGACGCCGACGGCAAGAAGCAGTTCGTCGTCTGCTCGGGCGGCGGGCCGTCGGTCATGGAGGCGGCCAATCGCGGCGCGTGTGACGAGGGCAAGGAGTCGATCGGCCTCAACATCGTCCTGCCGCACGAGCAGCTGCCGAACTCCTATGTGACGCCGTCGCTGAGCTTCCAGTTCCACTATTTCTCGCTCAGGAAGATGCACTTCCTGATCCGCGCCCGCGCGGTAGCGGTCTTCCCCGGCGGCTTCGGCACGTTCGACGAATGGTTCGAGCTCCTGACCCTGATCCAGACCGGCAAGATCAAGCCGCTGCCGATCGTGGTGTTCGGACGCGACTTCTGGAGCCGAGTGGTCAATTTCGAGGCCTTGGTCGAAGAGGGCGTCATCTCCGCCCGCGACCTCGATCTTTTCAAGTTCGTCGAGACTGCCGACGAGGCCTGGCAGCATGTCTGCGACTATTATGCCGAAGCCGACCAGAACCTGGAACTGGTGAAGTAACGCAGGTCAGCTTCGGCAGCAGCTCGGCTATACCGACTTCGGTGGTGCGGCCTTGCTGCCGACCACCGCCGGACCTCACTCCGCCTTGGACTTGGCCTGCTCTTCGCGGCCTGCGACCGACGGCGCGCCTTCGCCCCTGACGTTGCCGACAGGCTGCTTGGCGGCATCGGCCTCAGTGAGGATCGGCTCATCCTCGGCCTTGTCCCCGGCGGCCGGCTGGTCGGAGGCTTCGGCCGCGACTTGCGCCGGGTTGTCCGCCGCGCTGGGCGGCGGCGGGAGCGGAATGTTGCTGCCCTGGCTGTTGAGCCAAGCCATCAGATTGGCGCGATCCTCAGGCTTGGAAAGGCCGGCAAAGGTCATCTTGGTGCCGGGCGCGAAGCTCTTGGGCGACTTCAGCCACTCGCTCATCGCTTCCCAGGTCCAGGTGCCGCCATGGGACTTCAGTGCGTCCGAATAAGCGAAGCCGGGAACGTGGGCGACCGGCTTGCCCATCGTCGCCCACAGGTTCGGGCCCAACCCGTTGGCGCCCCCCTGGGTCGCATTGTGGCAGGCGGTGCACTTCTTGAACACCTGCTCGCCCTTGGCCGGATCGGCCGAGGCGAGGAAGACGGCGATCGGCTGCTCGGCCTCGGCGCTGCCGGCGCCTTCCTCGACCACGCCCTCGATCGGATAGCCCATCTTCTCGGGCCGCTCGCTCTTGAACACCTCGCCGGTGACGATCGACGCACCGAGCGCGACGATGCCCGCGCCAAGCGCCCAGCCCGCAATCGTGTTGAACCGATCGTCCATTCTCGCGACCTCTTAAGATGACGCGCGGCCGCTGGCACTGGGCGCGCGAAAGAAAATCGCGCCTCCTTTAAGCGCGGGCCGCGGCCGGGGCAAGCGGCTCCGGGCGTGGTTCGCCGGTTGCCGCAACAGCGATCCGATGGGGCGCGGCGACGGCGCGGCGTTCAGAATGCGCCGGATCGGGACAAGCCTGGCTATCTGTTTGCCGTGTCAGGCAATTTCGTTTTCATTTCCCGTGACTTCCCTCTACCCGCGGTCGGATGCGCTCCCTCCTCCTTGCCGTCGCGGCGCTTGTGCTCGGCACCCCCGCCGCCGCGTCGCCCTCCTCCGCCAGCCCGCTCGCCTTCTTCGAAGGGCGCACGGTCAGCGAGGGGACCACCAAGGTGGTGCTGAGGAAGCCTTACAAGGCCCGCTCGGAGGGTGTCGGGCGGATCGAGCCCGACGGTACGCTGCTGCTCGTCCAGCAGGTCGATGAAGGCGGCGAGCCGCGCAAGGAGCGGCGCTGGCGGATACGGCCAGTCGGGCCAGGCCGCTTCGCCGGTACTATGTCCGAGGCGCTCGGCCCGGTGAACGTCGAGAAGGTCGGCGAGCGCTTCCGCTTCCGGTTCCGCATGAAGGGCGGCCTCGCCGTCGAGCAATGGCTGACGCCGCTCGCCGACGGGATGACGGCCCGCAGCACGCTCACCGTCCGCAAGCTCGGCATCGCCGTCGCCACCGGCGAGGCGCTGATCCGCAGGATTGCGAAGTAGCGCCCGCCTAGATGATCTCGTCCTCGTCAAGCATCGGCTCGGCACCCAATTGGCGTTCCAGCGCGCCGTAATGCTCGCCGAGCTGAGAGGCATTATCGACCTTGGCGATGTGGAAGAGCGCGTCGCCTTGGTTGACTGCCGGGATGTTGGCGCGGCCGATGATGATGCCGCCTGAGCTCGCACGAATCTCAGTCTCGCGCTCACCATAGGGGTCGGCGACGACGCCGATCCGCTCGCCGCTCGCGACATGGTCGCCGATGTCCCGGAAGGGGCGGAAGAGGCCGCTTTCGTCGGCGCGGACCCAGCGGCTGCTGGTGGCGAGGACCGGCGGGCGAGGCGGGCTGCGGCGGCGCCGGGTCATGCCGAGATGCGCGAGCACCTGGAGCACGCCCTCGATGCCGACGCGGACCGACAGTTCGTCGACGCGCAGGCCCTCGCCGGCCTCGTAGACGATCACCGGCACCCCCTTCTTGAGCGCCGCCGCGCGGAGCGAGCCGTCGCGCAGGCCCGAATGGACGATGATCGGCGCGCCGAACGCCTCGGCGAGGCGGTATGCGGGCTCGTCATGGCTGTCGACGCGGATCTGGGGCAGGTTTGACCGGTGGATCGCGGCGCTGTGCAGGTCGATTCCGTGGCTGCTGCGCGCCACCACCTCGGTCAGGAACAGGTTGGCGAGCTGGGCAGCGAGCGAACCCTTCACGCTGCCCGGGAAGCTGCGGTTGAGGTCGCGGCGGTCAGGCAAATAGCGGCTGTGGCTGATGAAGCCGAAGGCGTTGACGATCGGCACGATCATCAGGGTCCCGCGGGTGATCGCCAGGGCCCTGGAGGCAAGCAGGCGACGACATATCGCCACGCCGGTGAGCTCGTCGCCGTGAATGGCGGCGCTCACGAACAGCACCGGCCCGTCCCGCCGCGCATGGATGACGCTGACCGGCAGCGCCATCGGCGTCTGGTTTGACAGCGCGCTCAAGGGGAGGTGGACGAGCTGCCGCTCACCCGGCGCGACCTCGATCCCGCCAATCTCGAACGGCTTCCGCCTCCGCGCCCGACCGCCCGTCGCCATCAGCCGCTCCCCCTGGTCTTGGTCTTGCCGGGCTTTGCATTCTTCTCGATGAACTCGATGATCTTGCCCGCAACGTCGACATGGGTCGCCTGCTCGACGCCCTCCAGGCCGGGGGAGGAATTCACCTCCATCACCACCGGGCCGTGGTTCGAGCGCAGCATGTCGACGCCGCACACATTGAGGCCCATCGCCCGCGCCGCGCCGATCGCCGTCGCCCGCTCCTGCGGGGTGATCTTGACCGATTTGGCCGATCCGCCGCGATGAAGGTTGGAGCGGAAATCGCCCTCCCTGCCACGCCGCTTCATCGAGGCGACGACCTTGCCGCCGATGACGATGCAGCGAATGTCCTCGCCCTTCGCCTCCTCGATATATTCCTGGACAAGGATGTTGGTGTTCACGCCGCCGAAGGCTTGGATGATGCTCTCCGCGGCCTTTTGGGTCTCGCCGAGCACTACGCCGATGCCCTGCGTGCCCTCGAGCAATTTCACCACCACCGGGGCGCCGCCGGCGAGCTTGATGACGTCCTGTGGATTCGACGTCTTGTGAGCAAACACCGTGACAGGCAGGCCGATGCCCTTGCGCGAAAGCAGCTGGAGGCTGCGGAGCTTGTCGCGCGAGCGGGCGATCGCGACCGATTCATTGACGGTATAGACGCGCATCATCTCGAACTGTCGCACGACCGCGGTGCCGAAGAAGGTGACCGAGGCGCCGATGCGGGGAATGACCGCGTCGTAGCCGCTGAGCTGCCGGCCATGATAATGGATGTTGGGCCGGTGCGAGGCGATGTCGATCGTGCACCTGAGGTGGTTGATCGCGTCGATCTCGTGCCCGCGCTCGCGCGCGGCGGCCATGATCCGCTGGTGCGAGTAGAGCTGCGGGCTGCGGCAGAGGAGCGCGATCTTCATGGGGCGGCGTCGAAGGCTCGGATGGCTTTGGGCGTGCGGCGCGACTGGCGGAAGCTGCGCGCCGGATCGATCAGGAAGCGCCGCCGGACCGCTTCGCGGCCAAGCAGCATGCGGAAGCCCATCACGTCGCGGTCGGCCAGCGTCAACTCGATCGGCCAGCTGACGGCGCCCAGCCGTGCCTCCGTCTCGACGACGAGGCGAAGCTCGCGCTCGCCGTTGGAGCTACGCACCCAGCGCTCGTCCTTGACCGGCGCCACGCAGGCGATCTCGGGCAGGCTGCGGCGCTGAAGCGGATGGAGGAGGAACTCGACCATCGGCGTGCCCGCATCGGAGAAGCGGCGAGTGCCGAAGCTGTGGATGGACGAGGTGCGGGCGCCGCTGTCGATCTTCGCCTTGATCGGCAAATCGAGCAGGGCCGGCAGCCCCACCCATTCGCGCCATCCGATCACCGGCCTTTCGGCTTCCTGCACGAACGTCCCCCGCATGGCGCGGGCGCGGTCTTACCAGCCGGGGCGGCGTCTTGGGAAGGGAGATGGGCGGCGGCGCCAAGTGGGGTTTGGCTGCCGCCGCCGCCGGATAGGGACCAGTCCAGCCGGCAAGGCGAGAATTAGGCCAAGCCTGCTTGCGGCGAGCCTGCGCGGCCGCCTGCGGTTAATACTGTATTCGGCTCAGGAGGAAGAAAATGGTCGGGGAGAGAGGATTCGAACCTCCGGCCCCTGCCTCCCGAAGACAGTGCTCTACCAGGCTGAGCTACTCCCCGACCGGTGCGTCCGGCGCCGAAGCGCCCACCGGGAGACAGGTGGCGGCCTATAGGCACGCGCCCGCGGGAGCGCAAGCGCGCGTTCCGGCAACTTGGCCCGTCGATCAGGCTCCGCGTGCGCCCAGCATTTCGGCGATGACGACGAACTTCTCGCGAGGGCTGCCGTCGCGGGCGCGGGCAGCTTCGGCCGCCTCGATGCGCTGCCAGTCGGCGAAGGTGACGACGTCGGCCCCGCGCTGCTTGAGCAGTGCGTCGAGGCCGGCGCCGCCCGGCTTGCCGCCCGTCTCGCCGACCAGAGCAGCGGCGATTTTGTCGGCCACTTCGAAGCCGTCGGGCCGGTTGGTGCCGATCGTACCGGTCGGACCGCGCCGGGCCCACCCGACGCAATAGAGGCCGTCGCCGATCACGCCCTCCTCGTTGACGAAGCGGCCGAGGTCGGTGTCGTAGGGCACGTCCTGGATCGGCGAGGTGCGGTAGCCGATGCAGGCGACGACCAGACCGCAGTCGATCGCATAGGTCTCGCCCGTGCCGACCGCCCGCTCGCCGTCCTCCAGCCGCGTGCGCTCGACGATGATGCGCTCCACCTTGCCGTTGCCCTCGATCGCGACCGGCCTGGCGAAGAAGTCGAAATGGACCGTCTTGGGCTTTTCCGCGGGGGCCGCGGCGAAGTCGCGCAGGTGGGTTACCGACTTGCGCTGCCCCGGGTCCAGCGCTGCATCGGCTTCCACCGCCGGCAGGTCGGCCGGGTCGACACGCGGCGCGGCCGCCTCCAGATGGCCGAGCTCGCCCAGCTCCTTGGGCGTCATCTGGATCTGGTGCGGCCCACGCCGGCCAAGAACGTATATGTCGCGGATTTCGGATCGCTCGAGCGCGTCATAGGCGTGGGCGACGATGTCGGAGCCGGCGAACTCGGCAGAGGTCTTGGACAGGATCCGCGCGACGTCGAGTGCGACATTGCCGTTGCCGATCACCGCCGCGGCCGAGACGTTCAGCGGCGGGTCGATGCCGACGAAATCGGGATGGCCGTTATACCAGCCGACGAAGGCGGCGGAGCCGATCACGCCGGGGAGGTCGTCGCCGGTGATCCCGAGCGACCGATCGCCCGGCGCGCCGGTCGCGAGGATCACGGCATCGTAGAGGCCGAGGAGCTCGGCGATCGAGACGTCGCTGCCGACGGTGACGTTGCCGACGAAGCGGACATTGTCGCCGAGCGCCACCTTCTCGAAACGCTTGGCGACCGCCTTCAGCGACTGGTGGTCGGGGGCGACGCCGGAGCGGACCAGGCCGAATGGCGTCGGCAGGCGGTCGATGATGTCGATAGCGACACCTTCGCCCATCGCCTTCTGCAGGCCTTCGGCGCTGTAATAGCCGGCCGGCCCGGATCCGATCACCGCCACATGCCGCATGCCCGTCTCCCTGTTCGAGTGGGGATGCTAGCGCCCGGGCGCCGCCAAGCAAGGCTAACGCGGCTTGTTGCCGGTCTTGTCCTCGAGCACCTCGGCCGCCTTGCCGCGCAGCAGGCCCTCGATCTTGCCCGCGAACATGGCAAGGAAAGCGGGCAGCATCAGCTCCAGCCGCACTTTGCTTTCCATTACGTCGATCGTGCCGTTGATCGCCTGGCCCATTGCCCGGACCCGCAGGTGCATCCGGTCGCCTTCCCATCGGGAATCGACCTGCGCGCCGCCGGGAATGTGGTTGCTGAGCTTGCCGACGCCGCGCTGCATGCGGTTCCTGGCTTCCTCGACGCCAAGCTTGTGGGGCAGGTCGATGACGACGGGCTTGTCCATGGCAGGAAGACTTAGCGGCCGGGCGACCCTGCACAAGGCTTTTTCGACCATGCTTGAATGCCGCCCCGTCGCAAGGCGGGCCCGTAGGAGCCGCTGAACGTGGTCAAGGGACGGTTTACCCTAGCCCTTGACAAGCGATTCACTCTGTTGCGGCTAAGCCGTTGCGCTCAGGTCCTTTTTGGGTGCAGCTGTTTATGAAGGCGAGCGATTACAGACGCGACCGGCCCCACGCCGGCTCCTTCCTGACTCGGCTGAGGAAGTGCCAGTCGGGCAACGTCCTGCCGATGATGGCCGCCGCGATCGTGCCGATGGCCGGCATGGTAGGATCCGGCCTCGACATCAGCCGCGCCTACATGACGAAGGCCAAGCTTCAGACGGCATGCGACTCCGCTGCCCTCGCCACTCGCCGCTTCATGGGCGGCAGCGCCTTCAGCGCGGCTGCCGAGGCGGAAGGAGAAAAGTTCTTCGACTTCAACTTCCCCGAGGGCACGATGGGAACGCCCGAGGTCGACCTCGAGATCGGCGTCAACGCGACCGATACCGACGTGGTCGAGGTCACCGCCTCTACGCAGGTTCCGACCAGCATCATGCGCATCTTCGGCAAGGAAAATATGGACGTTGCCGTGTCGTGCAATGCCGACCAGGATTTCGTCCACAACGACATCATGCTGGTGCTCGACGTCACCGGCTCGATGTACTGCGCCGCCGGCACCGGCGACGGTTGCGTCTACCAGGCGACCGAGCAGAACAATTCACGTCTCGATGCGCTGCGGACGGCGGCGGCGGCGCTCTACCGTGCGCTGGCCACGGCCGACGAGGGCGTGCAGACACGCTACGGCTTCATGCCCTATTCGATGACCGTCAACGTCCGCAACGCCGACGACACCGATGGTTTCAACACGAGCTGGTTGCGGACCACTTCGCCTTACTGGGTCAGGAGCGGGAGCAACAACGTCCGGCAGAATGTGACGCACAACGCCACCTGGTTCGCCAACAGTTGGGGGGGGTGCATTGAAGAACGGGCGACTATCTCCCGCAACGCGGCCGCCGCCGTCGTGATCGGCCCGGAGGTTGCTCAGGCCGACATCGACACCGTCAGCACCACCAACGACAAGCTGAAATGGCACCCCTATGACCCGGTCACGAACCGGCGCGAGGAATTCCCGCCGTCGCCCTATAACAACACCAGCGTCTGGCCGAACAATCTGCGCTGGTTCTGCCCCGCGCCGGCACGAAAGCTCGAAGTCTATGACACCGAGGCCGAATTCCAGGAGCAGCTCGAGGACAGCATCGCGCTGGTTGGGGGCACGACCAATCACGATCTCGGGATCACGTGGGGGATGCGCTACCTGTCGCGCACGGGCATGTTCTCGGACGACAACCCAACCGAGATCAACGACATGCGGGTCGACCAGCACCTGGTCTTCCTGACCGACGGCTCGATGACCTCCTACGGCTTCAACTATTCCGCCTATGGCATGCCGAGCTATACCAACCTCTGGTCGTCCAGCGGCGTCACCGAAGCCAATCTCAAAGCCAAGCACCAGGCCCGCTTCCTCAACGCCTGCAACCGCGCCCGCCAGATGGGGATGACGGTTTGGGTGATCGCGCTGGATGCGCCATCCTCCGACATCAGCTCGTGCGCCTCAGGCTCCGACCATTATTTCGAAGCCGACGACAGCGACAGTCTGGAAGACGCCTTCGATACGATCGGCAAGGAAATCGGCAAGCTGAGGCTGACGCGATGAACCGGCTCCGCACCCTCCTCCACGATGCCAAGGGCGCAGTCCTGATGGAATTCGGGCTTCTCATCATTCCGTTGTCCATCGTTCTCCTGGGCGTGCTCGACATGGGCTTCGCAATGTATCTGCGATCGACGATGCAGGGAGCGGTCAACGACGTCTCGCGAATGGCGGTCGTGCAGAACCCGAACTTCACCGGCACCGGCACGATCGAGGAGCGGATCAGCGCCGCGATCCGTGACCGCCTCTCGGGACTTGCATCCGAGGCCGAGTGGGACGTCGATGTCGAGAGCTTCGACGAGTTTTCGAGCGTTGGCGCGCCCGAGAAGATCCTCCACGATGAGAACGATAATGGTGAGATCGACGATGGCGACTGCTGGCTCGATCTCCAGGAGAATGGCTCATATGACGAGGCGCCCAGCCGCGGCGGCATCGGCAGCGCCGACGACATCGCCATCTACACGGCGTCCTTGTCCATGCCGCGCATCCTGCCGATGGCCGAGCTGATCGGCATGGCGCCCAATTACGATATCCAGGTGCGCTCGGCCGTGCGCAACCAGCCCTACGCCAACCAGCCGGTCCCCCCGACGGAGTGTCAGGAATGAAGCTCCTTGCACGCAAGCGGCCGCTCGCAGCCCTCGCAGCCGACTGCAGCGGCGTCGGCATCATCGAGTTCGCGCTGACGATCCCGCTGGTGACGGCGCTCGCGCTTGGCGGCATCGAGCTGGCAAATCTGGCGCTGACCCATATGCGCGTCAGCCAGATCGCCTTGACTGTCGCCGACAATGCCGGCCGCGTCACCACCAGGATCGACGAGGCTGATATCGACGAGGTCTTCGCCGGCGCCGAGCTGGTCGGTGAACCGATCGACTTCGCCGAGAATGGCCGGGTCGTCCTGTCGTCGCTCCAGCATAACGATCTGGAGGACGAGGATGAGGGCCAGATGATCAACTGGCAGCGCTGCTTCGGCGACCTCGATGTCGATCCCGCTTATGGCGAGCAGGATGATGGCAAGGAGGACGGCAGCCTGCAGGGCATGGGGCCCGCCGGCCGGGAGATCCAGTCGGTGCCCAATACCGCCGTGATGTTCGTTGAGGTGAGCTACCAATATGCGCCCGTGATTGGCGGCGTGATCGAGCCGCGGATATTGCGCTACGAGAGCGCCTTCATCGTCCGCGGCCGGACCGAACACGACATCACCAACGCGCGCAGCGGGGCCGTCAGCAACTGCTGATCAATCCGGCGGCGCGATCGCCAGGCCGTCGCCGTTCTTGCCGGCCTTGATCCGCCTGAGCACGCGTCCGCTGCCGAGGTCGACCTCGGCCACCTCGTCCCGCCCCGTCTCCGCCGCATAGATGCGCTTGCCGTCGTGCGAGAGGAGGATGGTCACCTGACCTGCTTCCTCGCTGCCGCTGACCGGCACCTCGCGCGCCAGCTTGCGCGTCTTCGCATCGATGATGCTGAGGCTGCCGCTGCCGAGATTTGATGTGACGATCCACCTGCCGTCGGCGCTGGCCAGCACCCGGATCGGCACCGGCCCGGTCTTCACTTCCGCCACCCGTTCGAAGCTCTTGGTGTCGTACGCCTGCACCCGCGCCCCCTCCAGGTCGCCGACCCAGAGGGTGCGGCCGTCGGGCGTCACCGCGATCCCCTCGGGCCGACCGCCGACGGCGATGTCGCGCAGCTTGCGGCCCGCCTTGAGGTCGATCACCGTCACCGTCCCCGCCGGGATGTTGGCGGTGTAGGCGCGCGACAGGTCCGGTGAAACCGCGACCATGTGGGTGCCCTGCTGGTCGGTCCGGACCGCGCTCACCGCATCCTTGCGCCTGGTGTCGACGATGGTTAGCGTCTGGCTGCGCTCGGTGGTCGCGACCAGCCGCCCGTCCGGCAGCCAGACCAGGCCGTGCGGCCCCTGGTTGGGCGAGAGGTCGATCCGCCGCAGCAGCCTGAACGTGTCGACCTCGAAGATATCGATGCTCGCGCCGCCATAAGCGACCACTGCGGCCCGTTCGCCGTCGGGCGAGACGGCGATCTCGTGCGGCATCCGCCCGGTCTTGACCCGCGCCAGCTCGCCGCCGCTGGCGAGGTCGATGAAGCTCACCGTGTCCTCGCCCTTGTTGCCGACCAGCAAGGTCCCCGCGTCGCCGGCCTTGGCCATCAGCCCGCCGCCGCTCTGCTGCTGCGCCGGCGCGCAGGCCGCCGCCAACGCCGCGCAGATCACGCCCGCCGTTCTCAGCTTGAACCTCATGCGCCGCTCCCTCGTTGTCCTTCCATGCTAGCGCCCCGCTCCGATCCTGCAAACCGCGGCGTGCGTCCCTATGTCGAACGGATGCGGTGCTTCGTCGGCTTTATCCTCCTGGCGCTGGTCGGCGCCGGCCCCGCCGCCGCGCAGGAGCAGGCGGAGGGGCAGGACAAGGCCGACTATCACGCCTGGCTCGCCCGCGAGCCCGCCGCCCGCGCGCAGCTCCTCGCCTTCAAACAGTTCCTCGAGATGGAGAAGATCGACGAGGTGCTGCCCACCTGGCAGCTCGTCCGCACCGCCAGCATGTGGCGCGAGTGCAACGGCCCCCGCTTCGAGGTCGCGCCGTTCACCGAGTGGCAGCACATTTCAAGGACGTTGCGCTTCATCAAGGCGCATGTCGAGCCGGTGGTGGGCGATGTCGAGGCGATGTCCGGCTACCGCAATGCCGAGCTCAACCAATGTTCCGGCGGCGCGAAGGAAAGCGCGCATCGCCGCTTCTTCGCTCTCGATCTCGTCCCGCTCCGCGAGATCAGCCGCGACGGCATGATCCGCAGCCTCTGCCGCATCCACGAATGGCGCGGGAGCGGCTACGACATCGGCCTCGGCTTCTACAGCGGCCTTCGCTTCCATGTCGATTCGAAGGGTTTTCGAAAATGGGGGCCGAACGGCCGCTCCGCCACATCCCCCTGCAACGCTTGATCTTTTTCGACCAAAGCGGCCGACGGCGCGACCAGTGCGACTGTAGGCTTGATTGACCCTCAACCTCCCGAGGCGTAGAGTTGAGCCTCTCGCAACGGATGGGGGTTTTCCGGCGATGATGCGTAAGTTTGTGCTTTCCCTGTCGGGACTTAGCCTGATCGCGGCGGCGCCCGCGGCGGCGCAGTTTCCATTCGGCATCAGCTCCGGCTCGAAGCAGAAGAGCGAGAGCCAGGAAGAGGGCGGCTGCAAAGTTTCCGACAAGAGGAAACGCGGCTCGCGCATGGCCGGCAATCTGCTCGGCGGCCTCGCTAACCGCGCAATCGGCGGCCGCGCCGGCGCGATCACCAGCTTCGTGCCGCTGAACGTCTTCACCAATGCCCTCACCGACGCGATCGCCTGCCAGCTCGACAAGGACGAGCAGAAGCAGGCCGTCGCCGCGACCGAGCAGGCGATCGCCGGCGGCGTCGGCACCAAGACCACCTGGACGAGCGCCACCCGCCAGGGCGTCACCGGCGCCTCCGTCGTCACCGCCTCCAATACCCGCGCCGACGGCGCCTCCTGCATGACCGTCGACGACGTCATCATCGTCGAGGGCGAGGAGACCACCGTTTCCAAGCAGATGTGCCGTGCCCCCGGCGGCAGCGGCTACGTGCTGTCGGCCTGATGCGCCTGCGCCGCGCCCTCGCTGCCTTCGCCGCCTCCGCGATGCTGGTGGCGGCGATGCAGCCGGCGATGGATCCGAAGAACCCGACCTGCCCGAAGGAGCCGGGCTGGGGTGCGCTGACGCCAATGCAGTTCCGGGTCGAGCAGCAGGGCGATCTGAAGATCCTGATCGCCGAAGGCGCGATCGACGACGATCTCATCCCCCGCCTCCAGAAGGCGCTCGAGCAGCCGGTCGACGAAATCTGGATCCGCTCTCCCGGCGGTAATGCCAAGGTCGGCAACCAGGCCGGCCTGCTCATCCGCAAGACGCCGGTCGTCACCCGCATCCCGGCCGGCTGGGGCTGCTTTTCCGCCTGCAACTTCCTGTTCATGGGCGGCCGCGCCCGCATCATCGATCCGGGCGGCCACTTCATCGTCCACATGTTCACGCACACGCAGGACCGCGAACTCATCAAGTCCGAGGTCGCCCGCGGCACCGAGAACACGGTTGGCCTGATCGCCGAAATCGAGCAGGGCTCGGCGATGCTCGCCAGCGAGGACAACGACTTCCTGATCCGCATGGGCGTGTCGCGGAAGCTCCTCACCGACATCATGTACAAGCAGTCGGCGGTCGAAAGCGCCGGCGACGGCTCCACCCGCCGCTGCCTCACCCAGGCCGAAGCCTATGAGTATAAGGTCGCGAACGTCCGCTGAGGCCCGAGCGTAAGCCGCGAGACTAAGCGAGGGTTGCGCAGCAATCCGAGGCTTAGGCGAGGATCAGGCGAACGCCGGCCGGCCTGCGCAAAGCGACAGGACCGACGGCGCGGGCCGCCCCGCGCCGCTGCACCGAAACTGCCATCTTGCAATGTAGGAAATGTTCCTGTTTGGTTCGCATATGAGCGATTCCATCCAAGCAGAACAATCCGCCCCGCCCGCTGAGGCCGATCCCGAAATCGAGGCCCTCCTCGATTTCACCCCCGTCCAGCGCAAATGCGTCCGCCACGACGGCTGGCCGCCCGAAATCCAGCGCGGCTTCGTCGCCGCCCTGGTCGAAACCGGCAGCCCATGGCGGGCGGCGCAGCGGGTCCGCCGCACCGAAAGCGGCGCCTACAAGGTCCGCACCTCCGCCGGCGCCGAGGAATTCGCTGCCGCCTGGGACGCGGCGCTCGCTCTCTATCACCGCCGCAATCCGAAGCCGGTCCGCACCGGCCGTCCGTCCCGCGGGGAGCGGCTGGCGATGACGACCGCCGCGCCCGGGCCAGTCTTCGATGATCCTGAGGCCGAGCAGGCCTTCAAGGAGGAGGTGTTCGGCAGCATCCTTCGCAAATACGCGCTGAAGCTCGTCGCCGAGCGGGAGGCGCGCCTCGACGGCCGCATCGTCGAGGCGGACTTCCTCGTCCGCCAGCTCACCTATATCGAGGTGATGCTCGACCTCGGCAGCCAGGGCATGGCCGCCCATGATCTCATCCAGGTCTTCGGCAGCCTGACGCCGCCGGACATGGCGACTGTCAATGCGTCCGCCACGCCGATGAGCCTGTTTCTCGACAGCTGCCGACGCGACATCTGGCGCGAGAAGGGCGAGCCCGACCGCCCCGCGCCGGCGCCGCTCGGCCAGACCCGGGACGGCATCGCGACCGGTGAGCGGACCGCCTACATGCCGTCTCTCGACGGCGACCGGAGCCGCTGGACCGAAGCCCGCGCCCGCGACCAGGAGATCGCCGCCGAAGCGCAACGCCTGTGGGAGGAAAAGGCCCGCGCGGAGGCGGAGGCCTGGGCGGAGCGGGTGGAAGCCGCCGGCGCGGTCCCAAACCGGTAGGGCGAGACGGTAAGCGTGGCTGGTGCTGCCTCTCATCTATCCCCGATCGCGATGTGCACCGGAAACGGCGGCGCCAGAAACTCCCGGCGCCGTCCGACCCTGCAGCCCTTTAGCGCGCCCGCTGGGACTGGGGCTGCGACTGATAGGTCGAAGGCCGCTTCTGCGCCACCATCGGGAAGGTCTCGCCTCCGTGGTAGGTTACGGTTCCGCACATGAAGTCCCCCTTGGCCGAGAGCCTGCCGTCGAACAGGACGTCGCCTTCGGTCGATGCGACAGCCATGTGGATGTTGTTGCCGGTCAAGGTGACCTTGCGCAGGACGACGGGCGCGGTCCTCGCCGGCGCCAGCGATCCGCCATAGTCGGCGCCGACGAAGCCGATCGACATCAGGCCGAAACTGGGCGTTCCCCGGGGAACCATCAGGAAATCCCAGTGGCCGTGAAGGTTCGGAGCCTCGCCGCCCGCCGCAGCGGCTCCCGCGTCGCAGTTTAGGGCAACCGACTTTGCGGGCTGTGCGGCAAGTGCTGCAGGAGCCGCGAAGGCCGCTGCCAGGGCAAGCGTCATCAAGCATTTCATCTTCATTTCTCCATGTGTGACAAGCTTTGGGGACAGGGGAACGCCGCCAGCGTCCCAGCCAGCGGCTCGAGCGGGCACCCTCGATCACCTGGCGTAGGTGACGGCCACCCTTTGTTTCTTGCGGGCCGAGCGCAATGCTCCGCCGAGCATCCCAAAGCCGCCAAGCATCAACGCCCAAGTCGATGGCTCTGGAACGGCTGCCACCACACTAGTGTCGAAGGTCACGTCATCTAGGACGAAGTTGCCGGCGCCTCCGGTGATGCGAACTTCGTCAACGACCTCGTCACTCCCCCGAAGAAACTGCGGGACGGCGCCCGTGAATACGGAATTCTGACCGACCAGTTTGCCAGCCCGGTAGAATTCTGCAGTGACGCGACCCGTATCGCCCGAGAAGTATGCGCCCTTGAAGAGGACTGACGAGGCAAACTTGAGCGGTTGCGTGTAGACGAACCCTTCGACCATATCCCCACTGACATAGTTGAAGTATGCGGCCGTCGACCCTGAGGTGGGTGTGAACGGAGGCATAGCAGTATCGTAAGTCAGAAACTTGCCACCCCATTCGATCCCTTCATAACCATCCGGAACCAGGACTCCCGTTCCATCAAGATCCTCGAAGTCCACGACGACCATTGCAGCGCTTGCTGGGCTTGCGCATGCGAGGGCCAGGAATGCGGCCCCGATCGTGAACGCAATGTAACTGCGCATCTATTCTGCTCCTCTGCTTCCCGCTTGGGCTATCGGAATATGTCTTCGCTGAACTGGAATCCGCTCGAACGCCTGTGTTCAGTCGTCTGCAAATCCCCGCCGAGCGGCGATCCACATCCACCTGCCTTCGCCGCATGGACAATCCGGGATTTCGCCAATAGCTTCCGCTTTTTCGCCAGTGTGAGAAGGATGCAGTTCACGCAGCGCCAACGGCCTTCCCGAGGGGCATGGAGGCCATTCATGGCCGCGATACCGGTGGGCCTGCTCCTCGGCTTCCTGGGTCCCTTCGGTTCCTACCCGGGCTTCCCGACCGCGACCCGCTACGCATTCTGGCTAGGACTGACGGTCGTTGGTGTGATCGCCGCAGTCGCGGTGGAGGCCGTGCTGCCCCTCACCAGGCTTCGCGCCGGTGTGATCCGGATCGGAGCCGTCGCTCTGGTTTCCGCGCTGCCGATGACGTTCGTCGTGGCATGGACCGTGTCGCTGGTTCAGCCGGGCCGCTTCTACACGCCCCAGCAACTGACGGCCCTGTACTGGGGGGTTGCGGCCGTTCAACTGCTGGTGGTCTACGCGACGACGACCACCTCGCCCACGGGTAACCACGTGCAGGTAGCCGGCCGTGCGCCGGCTCCTCCGGTACCAGCGAACGAGGCCGCCTCTGCTGCCTTTCCGGCCGCGCTGCTCAGCAAACTGCCGCCCGGAATCGGCGGCGACATCATCGCTCTCGAGACCGAGGATCACTATCTTCGTGTTCATGCGGTCGGAGGGAGCCACCTGATCCTGATGCGGATGGCCGATGCGGTCGCCTTGCTCGATCCCCAGCTGGGCGTGCAGGTCCATCGCCGCTGGTGGGTCGCTGAGGCCGCGGTCGCAGGCATGCGGACGGAGGGGCAGAAGCTTTTCCTCTGCCTGAAGGACGACAGCCTGGTGCCGGTCGGCAGGACCTTCTCCGCAGCAGCCAGGGCAAGGTTTGCCCATGCCCCCAATGTCGCGCCACCTGGTCAGGCTTCAGCCGCTGGGAGAGGGCCCTCCGTCGGCGGCGCATAGCCACTGCGTGCGGCTAGGTCGCGGCTTGTCGTCGCCGCCCTTTGCCTCACCCGCCGCCGCTGCTATCGGGCGCGAAACTCCCGACATTGGCGTATCACGTGACCGACCTTAGCCGTATCCGTAATTTCTCGATTATTGCCCATATCGATCATGGGAAATCCACGCTTGCGGATCGGCTGATCCAGCGGACGGGGGGGCTGACCGAGCGCGAGATGACGCATGGGCAGATCCTCGACAATATGGAGATCGAGAAGGAGCGCGGGATCACGATCAAGGCGCAGACCGTGCGGCTCGATTACAAGGCGAAGGACGGCAACGCCTACGTCCTCAACCTGATGGATACGCCTGGGCATGTGGACTTTGCGTATGAGGTGAGCCGCTCTCTCGCCGCGTGCGAGGGGGCTTTGCTGGTGGTGGATGCGGCGCAGGGCGTCGAAGCTCAGACCCTGGCGAACGTGTATCAGAGCATCGAGCATGATCATGAGATCGTGCCGGTGATCAACAAGATCGACCTGCCGGCCGCGGAGCCGGACAAGGTGCGCAAGGAGATCGAGGACATCGTCGGCCTCCCCGCCGACGACGCGGTGCTGACCAGCGCCAAGTCCGGCATCGGCATCGACGAGGTGCTGGAAGCGATCGTCACCCGCATCCCCCCGCCGAAGGGCGACAGGGGCGCGCCGCTGAAGGCGATGCTGGTCGACTCCTGGTACGACCCCTATCTCGGCGTCGTCATCCTGATCCGCGTCATCGACGGCGCGATCCGCAAGGGCCAGAACGTCAAGTTCATGGCCGGCGGCACCCAGCACCTGGTCGACCGCGTCGGCGCCTTCCGCCCCAAGATCGAGCAGCTCGCCGAACTCGGCCCCGGCGAGGTCGGCTTCATCACCGCCCAGATCAAGGACATCTCCGAGACCCGCGTCGGCGACACCATCACCGACGTCCGCAAGCCCGCCGCGGAAGCGCTGCCCGGCTTCAAGGAAGTCCAGCCGGTCGTCTTCTGCGGCCTCTTCCCGGTCGACGCCAACGACTTCGAGAAGCTCCGCGAAAGCATCTCCAAGCTCCGCCTCAACGACGCCTCGTTCAGCTTCGAGATGGAGACCAGCGCGGCGCTGGGCTTCGGCTTCCGCTGCGGCTTCCTCGGCCTCCTCCACCTCGAGATCATCCAGGAGCGGCTGACCCGCGAATATGATCTCGACCTCATCACCACGGCGCCGTCGGTGGTCTACCGCATCCACCTCAGCCATTCGAAGGAGGAGGCGGCCAAGACGATCGAGCTCCACAACCCGGCCGACATGCCCGATCCCAACCGCATCGAGAGCATCGAGGAGCCGTGGATCGAGGCGACCATCTACGTCCCCGACGAATATCTCGGGCCGATCCTGAAGCTCTGCCAGGACCGCCGCGGCATCCAGAAGAATTTGACCTACGTCGCCGGCCGCGCCCAGCTCACCTACGAGCTGCCGCTCAACGAGGTGGTGTTCGACTTCTACGACCGGCTGAAGTCGATCAGCCGCGGCTATGCCAGCTTCGACTATCACCAGATCGGCCACCGCGAGGGCGACCTCGTCAAGATGAACATCCTGGTCAATAACGAGCCGGTCGACGCGCTCTCGATGATCGTCCACCGCGCCGCCGCGGAAGCGCGCGGCCGCCACATGTGCGAGCGCCTCAAGGACCTCATCCCCCGCCACCTCTTCAAGATCCCGATCCAGGCCGCGATCGGCGGCAAGGTCATCGCCCGGGAGACGATCGCGGCGCTGCGGAAGGACGTGACGGCGAAATGCTATGGCGGCGACATCTCGCGCAAGCGCAAGCTGCTGGACAAGCAGAAAGAGGGGAAGAAAAGAATGCGGGAATATGGCTCGGTGAGCATTCCGCAGGAGGCGTTTATCGCAGCGCTGCGGATGGGGGAGGAGTGACAGCAGAATTTCGTGCCACTCGTGAGTTGCTGAGCATGGACGAAGGAAGAATCAAAGCCGCGATCCTCGCGCAGGTGCGCCGGGCCGCTGGCCGGCGAGCCAAGCCAACTGTCGCGCCTGAGTTCCCCTTGCCCAAGAGCGGGGTTAGAGCGGACCTGGCCATATTGGCGGAAGACTTCATTGGCGTAGAGATCAAAAGTGCGAGCGATACGTTGCGGCGGCTCCGAGGTCAGCTCGATGCATACGCTACGTACTTCGATCGAGTGGTGCTCGTAGTCGCTGACAAGCACATCAGAGGTATAGATTCCGCTTGGCTGAAGGGCGCAGCGCTATGGCGGCTGACAGGCGCCGGGCAAATCGAGGAGGTCATTCCGGCGGGTACTGGGCCAGCCAAAGACCCCATGGTGCTACTTGACCTTCTGCCTCAGCAGGAAAGGCGACGCTTTTTTGGAACGCAAGCAGGCGCAAGTCCAGAGACACCGAGAGCCTATTTCGCTGAAGCATTCAGAGCTCGGTATGGACGGACAAGCGCGGCTTTCTGGGATCAAGTGAGAGGACGTGGGATCAGGGAGGAGGACCTCGCTAGCCTGAGTAGGTTTGCTGAACTGCGGACGCTTCACCGTAAGCATGCCGAAAATCGGGACGAATTTTGGCGCCGTTGGGCCGAAGCCAGCGTTGACCTGGAGGATTAGTCCTCCCACTCCTCGTCAGTATCGGCGGCTGAGGCGGGGTCGTCGTAGAAACTCTGCACCTGCAGATGAATATTTATCCTGGCAGCAGTCGATCGAGCCGGATTCGAGATGGCGGATGAGTCCCCGGCGGCAGTCCTCTCAATCATTTGTGTTCCCCAAACGCGCAGGTCCCCGTTCCATACCGCGTCGGCCATCAGGCGCCGCGCCTGCTCGCGGTAACCACGGAATCCCACTGAGTCTTCTGAGCGGTAGAACTTCCAGTCCCTTGGCATGGGATAGTCGATCCGGGGACTGGGAGTGCCGCCCCCACCCTGCTGTCTTTCAACCCTCGCGCTGCCGCGGTCACTATAGATCATCCGGTCAGTATCGACTGCCTGCATGACGGCATCAAAAAGCCGACGCTCATAGATTTGCTGTTCGGGCACATTCACAAAGTTATCAGGGAACGAAGAGGCTGAGACGCTGATGTATGCTTCCGGCGCCTCCGCCAAAATAGTGTCAATGATCCCCGCGGTTGCCGCTGCACGCTGCAGGTGATCCCGCGAAACCCGAAGATAATCCAGCACGAAGCAAACATCTTCGCCGCCATCGGTGGCATCAGAGACTCTGCTCGAGAGCGCACGAACGCCGCCGAAGCCGGGCTGCTCCACAATCACCACCATACCCCGCCCAAGCCCGTGGAAGCACTCAAACTGCCGGATCTCGTCCCGAACCGATCCGAGTTGCACTGCGGGGATAAAGTTGTCGTGATGCTCGATGAAATCGCACCAGCTTTCGTAGCCGGCATCGACCTCCCGCAGCTCATCCAGTGCGTCGTGAACCGGACGGCGAGACCTAATTGGCTCAGGGTACCCCATCCCTACAACGACAGGGCGACTGCCGTACGTGCGCTGCACTCTTTCAAGGGCACTCTCAAGATGATGTGCCGCTCCCCACGGCCGAAGGGATATGATCGGAAGCAATAGGTCCTTCGTTCGATTGGGAAGCTCCTCTAGGGCGCGCATCTCCGCTGGCCGTAAAGACAGCATTGGGAGGTAGGGCACGTCACTGAGCTCACGAAGGGCCATAGATTATCAGGTTACCTATAAATCGAGCCGAATCTTCATGGCAGATTCGGACACTCCAAACTGCTGAGAAAGTTCCATAATGGCTTCATCTCTCTCCCGACCGCGCTGCCGCCGATATGAATTCCACACGTTATCCTCAGGCATGAGAATGTCAGCTGCTAGCCTATTTGCTTCTGCCTCACGAGCATCCGAAAGAGCAGATCGATAAAGAACATCATCCCTAATCCCGCCACCGATGTGATCCCGGTGCAACAGGAAATGCGCGATCTCATGAGCGACCGTAAAACGCTGCCTTACAGGCGCATCATGCCGATTCACTCGAATTACAAATCCTCCTGCACCGTCTGGTCGTAACTCACCAGAAATTCCCGGGGCCAGAGTTGAAGCTTGTACTCTAATGCCAAGTGCCCGTGCTAATGGAGCAAGTTGGATAGGGAAGTCATTTTGATGTTCTCTAATAATCTGCTTTTGTTGTTCGGGCAGTCGCTGCCACTCACGGCTAGGCACCGGCGCCTCCCTCTTCATCAAGATCAGCGTCGAGCTCTCTGTCTCGAGCATTACCCAAAACGATCTCATCCACTCTATGACGTATTCTCTGCTCCATCTCCGGCGATGCGATCTCCTCGCGAATTAGGCGATCTACCTGCTGTCGCGCAGCACTCACGGATGCTTTGATAGATTCTTTCTTTAACTGAGAGAAACCCCAGAAGGCTAAGATTGCCAAGCCCGCACCAAACACGGCGACTATAACGGCCACTGCGGTTAAGAGGACGCCGGCGAATACCTCGAAACTCATTTTACCTCCGGTCAACTTGATCCCTGCTCCCTGAAGGAACAGGACGAAGGCTGCGGCTATGACTCCACCAAGCAGTGTCCAAATAACGCGCCCAAAGTGAGGTTCTTGGGGCGGCGGTGGTTCCGGTATTTTCGATCCGTAGTAGGCGCTCACCCTGCATCCTCACACCCGGCCACTGGAACAGACATGGAACGGAAATGGCGTCAGAGTCAATGCAAGCGAGCGAAGAGCCTTAATTGATACGCGCGGTACCCTGCCCCCCCACTGCTGTTTTACCGCGCCCGTGGCGGCTCATGCCCCTCCGTCGCTAGCATCATCGTCTTTGGCATGGGCTGATCGCCACTGAGCTAACAGTCTGTCCCGTGGCGCGAGGCGGTGATCGCAGACCATGATCAATGTTGAATTGCCTTGCCGCCACCTTGACACCTTCACGTCCAACCGCTTCAAATTATTAGATAGGCGGGGGCGCCTAAGGGGGCAGCGCAATGAACGATATTAGCATCCCGCCGCAGGAGGCGTTTCGGACACGATTGGGATCGGCGCTTGATCGAGCGGAGCGCTTTTACCTGAAGGCATTGCGAGCGGCTATCCTGATCATCGCGACGGGCCTCTTGCTCTATGCAGCATGGCTGGCGGCTTGGAGCCTGTGGAAAATTGCTCAATCACCAGCCTCGGTAGTTGAGCAGCAAGCGACAGTAGCGGCCGATGAACTGACCGATGCCGAAATGCCTGTCGCAAGACCGAGGGCCGGCAACGGAGCACCAAGACCGTTCGTCGACCCAATCCATCAACGCTACTACACCGACTTTGTGAACCGCTATTATGGGCTCTACCGGAAAGGGTTCGAGCCCTTCCGTCAGAAGGAAGACAAGCCTCTAAGCCGTGATCAATTCGATGACGCCTTTGTAAAATCTAACGAGCGTATTCAGGCAATCGCGAAGGGAGAGCTTTTTTTCCAAGCAGATAAAGCTGAACTCGACCGACTGCTCGCTGTCATGACTGAAGCGGCCGGCAAACCGCAAACTCAACAGCGGTTGCAGAAGTACAAGACTGCCAAAAAGGTGACCGTGGCGAGAAAGATTCAGCGGACACGCACCGAAGTGCGCGAGGGCTGGGACCCGGATGGATATACGTGCATCGGTTGGTACGAAAACGGTGGCTGCCCGACCATTCGGGCGGTGGAAGTGCCTTATACCGAAACAGTCCGGACCCAGGAATTCCCGGAGGATACCCAGACACATGCGCAGATTTTCCGCGCCTTCCAGGATCGGTACTTTTCGTTGATGAACGAGCGGCGGGAAAGATATGAGGCCGAGGCGGCGCGTAAGCGCGAAGAGATTAGCTTCGGCAACCTCATGGGCAAGACGACACTTTGGACGGCCTTGCAGATCGTTGGCGGCTTTCTGGTGCTAATGTTCTTTTTCCTGCTCATTGCGATTGAGCGTCACCAGAGGCGGCTCTCGGCCTAATCGCAGCGGCGCAGGGCGGCCTGCGCCGTCGGTCCTGTCGGCTGAAGCCGCAGGCCGTCCGCCTGGCCCCGTCTCTTCGCACTTGATCCGGCGGCGCTGCGCGCCGGCGGTCATGTGCTCGGCGGGCTCGGGCGCAAGGCTTCGACCTGGTCCCTGACCGCCTGTTCCCAATCTCTCTGCGCCTGCGCGGCTCGCGCCCGGGCATCGGCCAGCTTCGCCTGCCGCTGCTCCAGCTCAGGCCCACCCCACATGCCGCCGTGGAGAACCTCGCGATTGCCGAACGGGGCCGGGCGGTCGGGTTCGCCGGCTTCGGCCCAGACCTCGCGGCGCATCGCGTCGAGATTTTCGGTGACCTGAGTGGCGGCGATCCTCTTGCCGCTGTTGAAGGGCGGGTCCTCGCCGGAGCCGTTGCCGCCCTCGGCCCAGAAGAGCAGATGCTTGCCGCCGCCGCCCAGCTCCAGCAGCACCTCCATGTGGGTGAGCTGGCGAAGGTAGAAATCGGCGGCGATGACATTGCCTTCGAGCCGCGCCTTGCGCTCCTGGCCGATGCGCTTGCCGTAGAGCCAGGACAGGCGATCGATCCATTCGTCGTGGCGCTCGATCGTCTCGGCACGGATCTCCTCGGCGCGCTTCGCATCCTCGGCCTTGAGGTCGCCGCGCTTGGCATGGCCGTATTTGGCGGGCTTCCTGTGCTGGAGGAGGAACATGGTCAGGCGCTCGTTGAACACGCGGCGCTCGCCGACCTGCTTGCCGCCCTGGAAGATCGGCACGGCGACGCCGTGGATCGAGCGCTCCAGCGCAGCGCCGTCGACGATCTCGGCGCCGTGATCGAGGGCGGCGTCCCAGGCGGCGCGGAACTCGTCGGAGCCGGGCTGGCGGCGGAGATAATAAGCGCCTTCAGGCGTCATGTTGACGGCGGCGGCGGCCTGACTGACCGAGCCGGTCTCGGCAAGGGCGGCGATGAAGGCGCGCTGGCGCTTCGGGGTCCAGCCGTCGTGGCGCGGGCGGCGCGGGACGGGGGCGAAGTCGAGCAAAGGCTTCATGGCGGAGAAGGAGCCGAGGCCGGCGAGGCCTTCGGCGCGGCAGCGGTCGCAGAGGACGGGGGTGCGGTTCTTCATGATTCGCGGTGTGAACCAAGTTGGTTTGTGTAGGAAAGAGGGAATTTGCGGCGTGGGTGGTGCGGCGGCGCGGGGCGGCCCGCGCCGTCAGTCCTGTCGCTGCGCGCAGGCTGGCCGGCCTGGCCCGGCTCTTCGCACTTGATCCGGCGGCGCTTCGCGCCGGCGGTCATGTGCTCGGCGGGTCGGCTGGAACACCCGCCGCTTCGGCGGGTTAGCCTCCAGGCATGGTCTTCCCCATGCGGCGCTCGGGTTCTCGACAGGGGGGCCGAGCGTCCTTCGCTGCCTCAGGATGCTTCATGGACCAGCTCGCGTCGCGCCGGATATTCGTGGTCGAGGATTCGCCCGTCGTGGCCGAGATGCTGGAGGCGATGCTCGAGGACCTCGGCTGCGACGTGGTCGGGCCAATGGGCAACCTCGCGATCGCGCTGGAGATGGCCGCGGGCGAGAAGATCGACGCGGCCGTGATCGACCTCAACATACGGGGCGGCAAGGTGTTTCCGGTGGCGCGGACGCTCGCGGAGCGCGGCATCCCGTTCCTGGTCGTCAGCGGCTATGGCGACTTCAGCATGCCCGAGGAATGGCAGGACCGGCCGACGCTCACCAAGCCGTTCAGCCAGGACGCGCTGGAGGCGGCGCTGAAGGCGCTGCTGACGACGCCGGTCGCCTCCTGACCACCTTTCGCCCCGGCGCCCGCAACCGCCCGCGCCGTCCGCTCGTTGGCAAGGCCGGCATGAGGAGACGGAGATGGCCGAGGACCTGAAGGCAGGCGACAAGGTGAAGTGGAAGAGCCATGGCGGCGAGGCGCACGGCCATGTCGTCAAGAAGCTCACCTCCGATACGAAGATCAAGAGCCACCAGGTGCGGGCGTCCAAGGACGATCCGCAGTTCCTGGTGAAGTCCGACAGCGGCTCCGGCGAGGCGGCGCACAAGCCGTCGGCGCTCAGCAGGGAATGAGGAGAAGGCGATGAGCAGCAGCAAGCATCCGAACGCCGGCGAGCAGCCGGTCGAGCTTCAGGACGATCTGGAGCGGAACCCGGGGATCGGCTCGTCCAAGGGCCTGTTCGCCCGCGAAGGCGGCGAGGACACGGAGCTGATCGAAGGCGACAACACCTTCGAAGGCGACACCGACAATGACGCGGGCGTCGCCGGCGGGGTGAATATGGAAGAGGGGCGGACGAACAAGTAGGCGCAGCGGCGCGGGGGCGGCCCCGCGCCGTCGGTCCTCGCCAAAGCGAGACCGGCCGGCCTTTCGCATCTCTTGACCAAGGCGGAGCGTCGCTTCGCGTCGTCCGCCTTGCTCGCGGTGCTACAGGACGTACTTACTGAGGTCCGTGTTCCGCGCGATGCTGGCGAGTTGGGTGTCGACGTAGGCGGCGTCGACCAGCACCGTCGTGCCCTGGCGGTCCTCGGCTTCGAAGCTGACGTCCTCGAGCAATTTCTCCATCACCGTCTGGAGGCGGCGGGCGCCGATATTTTCGACCTGGCCGTTCACCTCGGCGGCGATGCGGGCGATGGCGCGGATGCCGTCGTCGGTGAAGTCGACCTCGACTCCCTCCGTAGCGATAAGGGCGCGATATTGCTCGGTGAGGCTGGCGCGGGTGTCCTGGAGGATGCGGACGAAATCCTCCTCGGTCAGCGCCTTCAGTTCGACGCGGATGGGGAGGCGACCCTGGAGCTCGGGGAGGAGGTCGGACGGCTTGGCGACGTGGAAGGCGCCGGAGGCGATGAAGAGGATGTGGTCGGTCTTCATCGGGCCGTATTTGGTGGCGACCGTGGTGCCCTCGATGAGCGGCAGGAGGTCGCGCTGGACGCCCTCGCGCGAAACGGAACCGCCGCGCACGTCGGAGACGGCGATCTTGTCGATCTCGTCTAGGAAGACGATGCCGTTCGCCTCCGCGTCGGCCAAAGCGGCGCGATTGACGTCGTCGGTGTCGAGGCGCTTGTCGGCCTCCTCCTCGACGAGCTTGGTCCAGGCGTCGGGGACCTTGAGCCGGCGGCGCTTCTGGGCCTGCTTGCCGAGCGCCTTGCCCATGATGTCGGAGAGATTGATCATGCCGACCTGGCCGCCCATGCCGGGGATCTCGAACGGGGTGGAGGGCTGGTCCGAGACGTCGACCTCGACCTCGCTGGTGTCGAGATGGCCGTCATGGAAGCGGCGCTTGAAGCTCTCGCGGGTCGCTTCGCTGGCGCCCTTGCCGGTGAGGGTGTCGAGCAGGCGGTCCATCGCAGCCTCCTCGGCGGCGTCCTTGACGGCGAGGCGGCGGCGCTCCTTCTCCAGGCGCACCGCTTCCTCGACGAGGTCGCGGGCGATCTGCTCGACGTCGCGGCCGACATAGCCGACCTCGGTGAACTTGGTGGCCTCGACCTTCACGAACGGCGCGTCGGCGAGCTTGGCCAGGCGGCGGCTGATCTCGGTCTTGCCGCAGCCGGTGGGGCCAATCATGAGGATGTTCTTGGGCGTGACCTCGTCGCGCAGGCCGTTCTCGAGGCGCTGCCGGCGCCAGCGGTTGCGCAGCGCCACCGCGACGGCGCGCTTGGCCTCGGTCTGGCCGACGATATGCGCGTCAAGGGCGGCAACCACCGCCTTGGGGGTGAGAGAGTCGTTCATGTCAGTGCTTTTGCCCGAAAGGTTCGCTTTGGCCCTAGATGGAGGCTGGCGGGGCGGGATCAAGCGGTGCAGCGGAAGCCTTCGAACAGCCGCTTGTGGCCGGCGAGGATGCGGGCGATGTCGTCTGGATCGGGCGTGGTCGACCATTCGCCCCGTTCAAACGTGCCGCCGAGGATGATGCCATCCGGCCGCGGGAACATATAGCCCTGGCCGGTGAAGGCGTAGCGCACCTCCGGCTGCGGGAGCAGCACCGCGAGCTGGCCCCGGACCGGCTCCAGCTCGGTATCGCCGAACAGGTCGCGGGCGCCGAGGCCGGTGCAGTTGAAGACGAGTTGCTCGGGCAGCTGGGTGATGTCCGCAGGCGTCGCGAAGCTGCGCGTCTGTATGCGGCCGCCGGCATTCTCGATGTCGCCGAGCAGCCGGCGGAGGAAGCGGCCGGTCTCGACATACATGGTGTCGTAGCTGGCGATCCGATCGACCGGGAACGGGTGCTGGTCGGCTGTGTAGACGCGGCCGGCGGGATGGTAGCGGTCGAGCGGATCGGACGGATCGGGGCCGTCGCCGTCATTATAGGTGGTGAGCCAGCGCACGCCGTATTCTTCGCCCACCATGAGCTGGAAGCGCCGCCAGCTATAGTCCATCGCGGCGGCGAACTGGCGGCGCCATTCCGGCGTTACCCGGCTGCGATCGAAATGACCGTAGGGCGAGATCTGCCCGCCGGCGATGTTGGACGTGGTGTCCGGCGGCAGCGCCTTGGCGTAAAGGGTGACGGGAAAGCCCGCCTCCTGCACCAGCCGCGCGGTGGTGAGGCCCATGATGCCCGCGCCGATCACCGCCACCGGCCCTTGATGGCCGGGCACCCCGAGATCGACCGCGAGGCGCGAGCTGCCCCAGCTGAGCGTGATGCCGGCGCCGCCGTGGCCGTAATTGTGGACCAGACGCTTGTCGCCGAGCGGCTCGGCGCGAACCACGAAGCCCGAAGCGCGGTAAGGGCGGAGCCCGGCGACGGTGCGGATGACACGGTTCTCGGCCACGCGGACCGGCGGCAGGCAGCCGGTCGGGGTGGCGACGCGCAAAGCCGGCGTCGTTGTTGCGCAACCCGGCAGGACCAGTGCACCTGCCGCGGCGGCGCCTGCGGACAGCAATTGGCGGCGGTCGACAAGAGGGCTTTGCACCCGGGATTTGTAGCGTTGGAACCGCCGCCGCGTCCACGGCTTGTGCCTTTGCACCCGCTCTTCCAGAAGCGGCCGGTGGAGAAGGAGACGCGATGCTCTCGCCGCAAGAGATATTGAAGGTGGTGCGCGAACGGGAGCCGGCCTGCGCCAAGGTCGGCGTCTTCGACATCGACGGCATCTTCCGCGGCAAATATATGGCCGCTGACAAGCTCGCCTCCGCACTGGAGAAGGGCTTCGGCTTCTGCGACGTGGTGCTGGGCTGGGATTCGAGCGACCAGCTGGTCGACAATCTGAGCTTCACCGGCTGGCACACCGCCTATCCCGACGCGGAGGCGCGGCTGCTTCCCGAGACGCTGCGGGAGATGCCGTTCGAGGGCGGCATGCCGCTGATCCTGGGCGAGTTCACCGGCCGCGCGGAAGCCATCGATCCGCGCGGTGTCCTGCGGCGGGTGCTGGACCGCGCGGCGGGCATGGGTTTCAAGCTCAAGGCGTCGGCCGAATTCGAGTTCTTCGTCTTCGAGGAGACGCCACATTCGGTGCGCGAGAAGGGCTATCGCGACCTGAAGCCGATCACGCCCGGCTATTTCGGCTATTCGATGCTCCGCTCCGGGGTGCATTCGGATTTCTACCAGGAGCTCTGGTCGGTCTGCGACCAGATGCGGATCGAGCTGGAGGGGCTGCATACCGAGACCGGCCCGGGCGTACTGGAAGCAGCGATCAAGGTCGACGATGCCCTCGAGGCGGCGGACAAGGGCGCGCTGTTCAAGACGATCACGAAGATCCTCGCCCAGCGGCGCGGGTGGATGGCGACCTTCATGGCCAAATGGTCGCGCGACTGGCCGGGTCAGTCGGGGCACCTGCATATGTCGCTGCTCGACAAGGAAACGGGGCAGCCGCTCTTCCACGAGGAAGGCAAGCCGCATGCGATGTCGGACCGGATGCGCTGGTTCGTCGGCGGGCAGCAGGCGCTGATGCCCGAATTGCTGGCGATGGTCTCGCCCACGGTCAACAGCTACACGCGGATGATCCCGGGCTATTGGGCGCCGACCTCGGCGACCTGGGGCTATGAGAACCGCACCTGCGCGCTGCGGGTGATCGGCGGATCGGCCAACTCGCAGCGCGTCGAGTATCGGATCGGCGCGGCCGACATAAACCCCTATGTGGCGCTTGCCGCGGCAATCGGATCGGGTCTCTGGGGGATCGAGCGGCAGATCGAGCCGGACGAGGCGATCGTCGGCAATGCATACGAGCAGGAACTTGGATCGGAGCGAACGCTTCCGTCCACGCTCTGGGATGCTGCCCAGCGCCTGAAAGCCTCGGAGCCGGCGCGGGCGCTGTTCGGAAGCGAGTTCGTCGAACATTATGCCGCCACCCGCGAATGGGAGGAGCGAGAGGCGCGCAAGGCGATCACCGACTGGCAACTCGCCCGCTATTTCGAGATCATCTGACCGGGAGCGACGGCTTGAGCGACCTCATCTGCATCTCGCCTGTCGATGGGCGGGAATATGCGCGGCGGGCGCCCACCCTGCCGGCCGAGGTCGACCGCGCCATCGAGCGGGCGCGGCAGGCGCAGCGGGAGTGGCGGCGGGTGCCGGTCGACGAGCGCTGCCGGATGGCGCTTCGCTTCGTCGGCGCGATGGAGAAGTTGAACTCTCAGATCGTGCCGGAGCTTGCCTGGCAGATGGGAAGGCCGGTCCGCTACGAGGGCGAGCTTCGATCGCTGGTGGAGCGGGTGCGCGGGATGGTCGCCATCGCGGAGGAGGCGCTGGCGCCGGTCGAGCCGGCACCGGGCGCTGGAACGCGGCGCTATGTGGCGCGGGTGCCCGCCGGCCTGGTGCTGGTGATCGCGCCCTGGAACTATCCGTTCCTGACCGCCGCGAATACGATCATCCCTGCGTTGATCGCGGGCAATGCCGTGCTCCTGAAACATGCTTCGCAGACCCTGCTCGCCGGCGAACGCTTCGCCGAGGCGCTGAAGAAAGCGGGGCTGCCGGACGGCCTGTTCGCCAACCTGTTCCTCAGCCATGAGGAGACGGCGCGCCTGCTCGGCTCGGGCCTTGTCGATCATGCGACCTTCACCGGCTCCGTCGAGGGCGGGCGATCGATTGAGCGGGCGGCGGCGGGCTCCTTCACCACGCTGACGCTGGAGCTCGGCGGGAAGGATGCGGCCTATGTGCGCGAGGACGCCGACCTGCCCGCCGCGGTCGAGAGCCTGGTCGACGGCAGCTTCTTCAACAGCGGCCAATCATGCTGCGGGATCGAACGCATCTATGTCCATGAGGCGGTGTGGCAGCCGTTTCTCGATGGCTTCGTCGAGGCGACGCATCGCTACCGGCTCGGCGATCCGCTCGATGCCGAGACCAGCCTCGGGCCGATGTCGAGTGCGCGGGCAGCGGGACAGGTGCGGCAGCAGGTGCGGGAAGCCGTGGACGCGGGCGCCGTGACCCATGTCGAACGCCAGCTTTTCCCGGCCGACAAGGCGGACAGCGCCTATCTGATGCCGCAGGTGCTGACCGGCGTGGATCACTCGATGACGGTGATGCGCGAGGAGACGTTCGGGCCGGTGGTGGGAATCATGCCGGTCGCCGGCGACGAAGAGGCGGTGCGGCTGATGAACGACAGCGCTTATGGCCTGACCGCCTCGATCTGGACCCGCGACCTGCCCGCCGCCGACCGGCTGGCGCCCGAGATCGAGGCCGGCACCGTGTTCATGAACCGCTGCGACTATCTGGACCCGTTGCTCGCCTGGACGGGCGTGAAGGATAGCGGCCGCGGCGCTTCGCTGGGCCGCTGGGGTTTCGAAAGCGTCACCCGACCCCGATCCTTCCACCTGAGGACCGCCTGATGGCCCTTCCCAACGCCAACTGGAATTATCCGACCGCGATCCGCTTCGGCGCCGGCCGCATCGCGGAACTGCCGCAGGCGTGCCGGGAGCTCGGCATCGAACGGCCGCTGCTGGTCACCGATCCGGGCTTGGCGGCGCTGCCGATGGTGGGGGAGGCGCTGGCGGGGCTGGAAGGCGCGGGCCTGTTCTCGGCCATCCATGCCAATCCGGTTGGAGCGGATGTGGAGGCGGGCCTGACTGCCTATGCGGATGGCGGCCATGACGGCGTGATCGCGTTCGGCGGCGGCAGCGCGCTCGATGCCGGCAAGACGATCGCCTTCATGTCCGGCCAGACGCGGCCGCTCTGGGATTTCGAGGACCGTGAGGACTGGTGGTCGCGCGCCGATCCCGCCGGCATCGCGCCTATCGTCGCCGTGCCGACCACGGCCGGCACGGGCTCGGAGGTGGGGCGAGCGGGCGTGATCCTCGACGAGGATGCCGGGCTCAAGAAGATCATCTTCCACCCGAAGATGCTGCCGGGCATCGTGATCATGGATCCGGAGCTGACGGTGGGGCTGCCGCCGCACGTCACCGCCGCGACCGGCATGGACGCGCTGTCCCACTGCATCGAGGCCTATTGCGCGCCCGGCTTCCACCCGATGGCCGACGGCATCGCGGCCGAGGGCGTGAAGCTGATCCGCGAGTGGCTGCCGCGGGCAGTGGAGGACGGAACCGACATCGATGCGCGCGGCCACATGCTGGTCGCCGCATCGATGGGTGCGACGGCGTTCCAGAAGGGGCTGGGCGGCATGCACGCTTTGTCCCACCCGATCGGAGCCATGCTCGGCAGCCATCACGGGCTCACCAATGCGGTGCTGATGCCGTACGTGCTGGCCTTCAATCGCCCGGCCGTGGAGGAGCGAATGGCAAGGCTGGCCGGGTTTATCGGGCTTGAAGATGCGTCGTTCGGCGGCTTCCTCGGCTGGGTGCTGGAGCTGCGGCGAAGCCTCGGCATTCCGCATGGGCTGACGGAGCTGAACGTCACCGCCGAAAGCCTCGAGCGGATCGCCGTTATGGCGGAGCAGGATCCGTCGGCGGGGGGGAATCCGCGGACGTTCGACGCGGCTGCCGCGCGTGAGGTTCTGGAAGCGGCGCTAGAAGGGCGGGTTGGCTAGAGCAGACCGTCTCCAATCATCGTTCGTTTCGAGCGAAGTCGGGAAACGCCTCTCACCACGCCGGCTTCCCGACTTCGCTCGAAGCAAACGGGTTTCTGGAGATTAGCTCGGCGCGGTGTCGGAGCTCGCCGCCTGCTCGATCTTTTCGACCGTGAGATTCCCGTTGGTGTAGACGCAGACGTCGGCGGCGATCTTCATGGCCTTGCGGGCGATCGTCTCGGCATCCTGCTCATAGTCGTTGAGGGCCATCGCGGCGGAGAGGGCGAAGTTGCCGCCGGAGCCGATCGCGGCGACGCCGTCCTGCGGCTCCAGCACGTCGCCATTACCGGTGAGGATGAGGGTGACATCCTTGTCGGCGACGATCATCATCGCCTCCAGGTTGCGGAGATATTTGTCGGTGCGCCAGTCCTTGGCGAGCTCGACCGCCGCCCGCATCAGGGCGCCGTGATGCTGTTCCAGCTTGCGCTCCAGCCGCTCGAACAGGGTGAAGGCGTCGGCGGTCGCGCCCGCGAAGCCGCCGATCACCGAGCCGTCGCCAAGTCGCCTGACCTTGCGCGCATTGGGCTTGATGACGGTCTGGCCAAGCGACACCTGGCCGTCGCCCGCCACCACCACCTGACCGTTCTTGCGGACCGACAGGATCGTCGTGCCGTGCCACTGTTCCATGATGTCTCCGCTCGTTTCCCTGATGGCCATGTGGGGAGGAAGCCAGGTGTTTGAAAGGATGCGACGAATTGCCTACCAAAAGAGTAGACATACTGCTCCGGCACCTATAAACGCTCAAATCCGCTGGAAGTCGTCGGATGTTCCGCCGGCACCTCGCCCAGCGAAAACAGTTACTCCACGTGGAGAAAAGCCAATGAAGAAGATTGCTCTCACCCTCGCCGCCGTTGCGTCGCTCGGTCTGACCGCCTGCGGCGGCAGCGAGACCACCGAGGCGAACACCGCCGAGGCGAACGCCACCGAGACCACAACCGAGGCGACCGCCGACGTCAACGCCGCCACCGCCGACGCCAATGCCATCGACGCCGCCGAGAACGCTCTCGACGCGGCCGGCAACGCGATCGAGAACGGCACCGAGGCGCTCGAGAACGTCGCCGAGAACACCACGAACGCCCAGTAAGCGTTCCAGGTTGAGATGGGGGTCGCGGGCCATGTGCTCGCGGCCCCTTTTCTTTGCCTGCCGTCCGTCTAGTCTTGGCCAAAGAGCTTGAAGGAGACGGACATGAGGGCATCCCTGATCGCGGGCGCGGCGGCGCTGGTGCTGCTCGCAGGCTGCGGCGGCGGCGAGGGCGAGGGCGGCGTCACCGCGGAGGAATCGAAGCAATTGAACGAGGCCGCGGAGATGCTGGACGCGTCACCTGACAGCCTGGCCGCGCCGGACGAGACCGGCCTCGGCAATGGCGAGGCAGGAAGCGGCGAGGCCGATGCGGCGGCCGAGGCGAATGTAACGGAGGGTGCGGCGGCGAACGCGCAGTGATCGTCGGCGCCGCGGGAAAAGCGGCTTCTGTTCAGCAGGTGAACGGCAGGTACATCATCGCGCCCTTGGGGCGCTGCCGGCATGTGATCTGAGAGACGAAGGCGAGCGGTACGCTCGGCTCGGGACCGGCGGCCGTGCCTTTGAAGGCCGCCGGGCCTTCGACTGCCGTGGGGCGAACACGGATCTCGAAGGCGCGGTGATCGCGCATCAAAAATTTGAGGGCCTCGTCCTCCCCGATCGGTGCATCGGGGCGCGCTTCCAGGATGAACTCGCCCGCTTCCGTTAGCTTGCCAGTCTCGACCTCGAACGATGGGACCTCGCCGTCGTAACGCCGCGCCGGCATCGATCCCATCGGGATATTGTTGATCGTGGCCGTGCAGGCGTAGGTTCCGGGCGGGGGCAGGTTCGGACAGGCGACGCCGTAGGCGAGCAAGCGATAGCGTCCGGGCGCGACCGAATAGACGGCGGGACGGCTGTCGACCGTGTTCATGCCGAGCAATGGCACGCCCTGCTTGCGCTCGAACTTCAGGATGTCGGCGGAGCGTGACGGGTCGCCGCCTTCGCGCAGGAACCAGAGGTGGACGGTGCCCTGCTGCTGGACCTGGCTCTGGACGGAGAGGCGCACCGCGCCGTGCTGCGGCTTGATCTGCCTGGGTGAGCTGATCGTCCGCGGTTCGATCGCGAGCGCAGGCGAGGCCGCGACGATGAGCGCTCCGAAAAGCGCGATGGCCTTGTGCATGATCATCCCCCCTATTCGGGGAGACTAACTGCTTCAGAGCAAAAGAAAAGGGCCGGAGGATTGCGCCTCCGGCCCTTTCTTTTCGGTCTGGTGCAGCGGCGCGGGGCGGCCCGCGCCGTCGGTCGGGTTCGGCGATCTTTAGAGATCGCCGGCCCGCCGGCCGGACTTCGACGAGTCCGCCGCTAAGTTGCGGTCGCAGGGCGACCGCTGCCTTAGCGCCGGCCGTCTTGTCAGAAATCCATGCCGCCCATGCCGCCCATGCCGCCGGGCATGCCGCCGGCAGCCGGCTTGTCCTCGGGCATCTCGCTCACCGCCGCTTCGGTGGTGATGAGTAGGCCCGCGACCGACGCGGCGTCCTGGAGGGCGGTGCGGACGACCTTGGTCGGGTCGATCACGCCGGCCTGGACCAGGTTCTCATAGACCTCGGTCTGGGCGTTGAAGCCCAGCGTCTGGTCGGAGCCGTCGATCAGCTTGCCGGCGACGACGGCGCCGTCATGGCCCGCATTCTCGGCGATCTGGCGGATCGGCGACTGCAGCGCACGGCGGACGATGTCGATGCCGCGGGTCTGGTCGTCATTGACGCCCTTCATGCCCTCGAGCGCCTTGGTGGCGTAGAGGAGAGCGGTGCCGCCGCCGGGGACGATGCCCTCTTCGACCGCAGCGCGGGTCGCGTGGAGCGCGTCGTCGACGCGGTCCTTGCGCTCCTTGACCTCGATCTCGGACGAGCCGCCGACCTTGATCACGGCAACGCCGCCGGCGAGCTTGGCGAGACGCTCCTGGAGCTTCTCGCGGTCATAGTCGCTGGTGGTGTTCTCGATCTGCTGGCGGATCGCTTCGACGCGGCCCTTGATGTTCTCGGCCTGGCCGGCGCCGTCGACGATGGTGGTGTTGTCCTTGTCGATGGTGACGCGCTTGGCCTGGCCGAGCATGTTGACCGTGACGTTCTCGAGCTTGATGCCGAGATCCTCGCTGATCATCTCACCATTGGTCAGGATCGCGATGTCCTCGAGCATCGCCTTGCGGCGATCGCCGAAGCCCGGCGCCTTGACGGCC
>NZ_JCACEU010000019.1:0-653307 GCF_059502505.1 Allosphingosinicella sp. | reverse complement strand
CCGCCAACCTCGAGACCGTCAACACCTATGAAGGCACGCACGACGTGCATGGCCTCATCCTGGGGCGGGCCATCACGGGGATCGCAGCCTTCTGATGGACAGGCCGCTCGCCGGCCTGAAGGTGGTGGAGCTCGCCCGCATCCTGGCAGGGCCGTGGGCGGGGCAGTTGCTCGCCGATCTCGGTGCCGAGGTGATCAAGGTCGAGCGCCCGGGCGAAGGAGACGATACGCGGCACTGGGGGCCGCCTTTCGCCGAGGATGGCACCGCGGCTTATTTCCACGCCTGCAACCGCGGCAAGAAGTCGGTCGCCATCGACCTCGACACCTCCTCGGGGCAGGAGCAGGTACGTGCGCTTGCGGCAAATGCCGACGTGCTGATCGAGAACTTCAAGGTCGGCGGCCTCGCCAAATACGGCCTCGATCATGCCAGCCTGTCGGCGCTGAATCCTGGCCTCGTCTATTGCTCGATCACCGGCTTTGGCCAGACCGGCCCCTATGCCGCCCGCGCCGGCTACGACTTCATCATCCAGGGCATGGGCGGCGCCATGTCGCTGACCGGAGAACCCGACGGCGCGCCGCAGAAATCCGGCGTCGCCTATGCGGATCTCTTCACCGGCCTCTACTCCACGGTCGCCATCCTGGCGGCATTGCGGGAGCGGGACCGGACGGGCCGCGGCGCGCATATCGACATGGCCTTGCTCGACACTCAGGTGGCGGTGCTCGGCAATCAGGCGCTGAACTGGATGATGTCGGGCAAGGTGCCGCACCGCATGGGCAACGGCCACGCCAATCTCGTCCCCTATCAGGCTTTCAAGGTCGCAGATGGCGAAGTGATCGTCGCGGTCGGCAACGACCGGCAGTTCGCCAGGCTCTGCGACATCCTGGGCCTTGCCGAACTCCCGCGGGACGAGCGCTTCCGCACCAATCCGGCGCGGGTGGTGAACCGGGCCGAGCTTATCCCTCTGCTCCAGGCGGCGATGCTGAAGCGCTCCCGGATCGAATTCTCCGAAGCACTCGAAGCCGGCGGCATTCCGGCCGGACCGATCAACTCCGTCGATGCGGTCTTCGCCGATCCGCAGGTCGTCAGCCGGGGCATGGCGCTTGAGGGCCCCCTCCCCGGCCTCGCCTCGCCGATCGTCATCGACGGCAGGCGGCAGGTGGCGGAGCGGCGCAGCCCTACCCTCGACCAGGATCGTGCCGAGCTGCTCGGCAGCTAGCCCAGGACGAGAATGGGACCTATGCTCCGCTCCTCTCGAGGGGAGGGAGACATGGGTCTGGAGGGATGGATCGCGGTCGCGGTCCTGGCAGTGGTCGCGATCTGGGGGATCGCCATTTACAACCGGCTGGTGCGGCTGCGCGCGCTGGTGAAGGAGAGTTGGAGCGGCATCACCGTCCAGCTCCGCCGCCGCGCCGACGTGGTGCCGAATCTGGTCAGCACGGTCGAAGGCTATGCCACGCACGAGCGCGAGGTGCTGACCGAGGTGACGGCGCATCGCACCGATCCGATGAAGGCGCGTGGCGTAGCGGCGACGGCTGAGGCGGACACCGCGTTCAGCGCGATGCTCGGCCGGCTGATGGCCGTCGCCGAAGCGTATCCCGACCTCAAGGCCGACGATAATTTCCGCCAGCTCCAGGACGAGCTCTCCGACATCGAGGAAGAGCTTCAGGGCGCGCGGCGCTACTACAATGCGACGGTGCGCGACCTCAACACGCGCATCCAGAGCTTCCCGGACGTCCTGCTCGCCAGGCCGATGGGCTTCTCCGAGGAACCCTTCTACACGGACGAGGACAGGTCGATCCAGACGGCGCCGGTCGTCCGCTTCGGCGCCAGGGCGTGAGCGCCATAAGAGGAGCGCTGCTCGCCTGGGCGGCGGCGCTCCTGATCCTTTTCCCCGCCGCCGCACGCGCCGATGAACGCATCCTCTCATTCGTCAGCGAGGTCGACGTGCAGATGAACGGCGATCTGCTCGTCACCGAGACGATCCGCCTCCGCGCCGAAGGTAACGACATCAAGCGCGGCATCCTCCGCGACTTTCCGACCCGGCAGCAACGGGACGGGCGCGTCGTTCGTACCGGCTTCGAGGTGATCGACGTCCAGCGCAACGGCAAGCCCGAGCCCTGGGACACCGAGAGCATCGACAACGGCGAGCGCGTCCGCATCGGCGACGCGGACGTGCTGCTGGACCCTGGCGAGCATGAATATCGGATCCGCTACCGCACCACCAAGCAGCTGCGACACTTCCGCGATTTCGACGAACTCTACTGGAACGCCACCGGCAACGGCTGGACCTTTCCGATCGACGTGGTCGAAGCGCGGATCCGCCTCCCCTCCCCCGGCCCGTTCGGAAACCGCGCCTTCTACACGGGCTTCGAAGGCGCAACCGAGCGCAACGCCGAGGTCTCCTACGAGGCGCCGGGCGAGATCAGCTTCCGCACCACCGAGCCGCTGGATGCCTATGAAGGCCTGACCGTCGCCGCCGCATTTCCGAAGGGCCTCGTGTCAGCCCCGCCGCCACGCTCCGCCGCGAGCTTGTGGCTGCAGCGGAAAGGCCCGATCGGCGCCGCAATCCTCGCCTTGCTGGGGATCGCAGCTTATTATTTTCACGCGTGGCGCAGGGCGGGACGCGGGCCTCGTGCCGGGACCATCGTGCCGCTCTTCTCGCCGCCCGACGATCTCAGTCCTGCCGAGGCGCGCTACATCGCCCGCCAGGGCTCATTCGATAACCGCACCCTCTCCGCCGCGATCATCAGCCTTGGCGTCAAGGGTCGCATCCGCCTCGTCGAGGGCAAGAAGAAGCTGTTCGGCCGAGGCGATTGGACCATTCAGAAGACGGGCACGGACAAGGAGCTGCCCCGCAGCGAATGGGTGGTGATGACCAACCTCCTTTCCGGCCGCAGCAGCCTGGTGATGGACGACAAATATCACTCCATTTTCCAGAGCGCGAAGAGCTCGCTGGAGAACAGGCTCAAGGCGGATCACGGCGCGAAGTTCGTGAAGAATAGCGAGTGGGCGTGGGGCGGACTTGTGCTGATGCTGCTCGCCGTATGGCTCGTGGCGGTCGTCACCCTGCTGACCGATCCGGAGCTCTACGCGCGCGGCACGGGCTTGTGGATCGCACTTGTCGTGCCGCTACTAGCCGCGGCCGCCGCCTATCTGGTCAGACGCTTCTGGAGCGGAAAGAAGTTCCGCCATGTCGCGGGGGCCGCCGCTGGCGTCGCCATGGGGGGCACCGGCTTTTTCCTGCTGATGGCGGTGTTCGGCATCGCCTCCGAGAATGGCGGTTTCCTGCCCATCGTCGCGCCGCTTCTGGCATTGCCCTTGGCCCTGTCGGCCTTCTGGTGGATGGCGGCGCCAACCCCGGAAGGACGCACGCTGATGGATCGGATCGCCGGCTTCCGCAAATATCTCGCGACGACCGAGGAGGAGCGGCTGGAGACGATGCATCCGCCGGAGAAGACCCCGCAATTGTTCGAGCGTTACCTGCCCTATGCAATCGCGCTCGATGTCGAGAATGCCTGGGCCGCGCGCTTCACCGCCGTGCTCGCTGCGGCGGCGGTGGCGGAGACGGCGAGCACGATGAGCTGGTATTCCGGCAGCGGCGATCCTTGGCGCAACACCGACCGGTTCGTCAGCGATGTCGGGTCTTCCCTGGCCAACTCGGTCGGCTCGGCCTCGACCGCGCCGTCGAGCAGCTCGAGCAGCAGCGGTTCCTCGGGAGGGGGTTCGTCAGGAGGCGGTGGCGGCGGCGGTGGCGGTTCCGGCTGGTAAGCGAGCCGGGCGGCGGAAAAGCAGGATCGGCTCGCCCTTGTAGACGGCCTCCTCGCATTTGCTGAAGCCACAGCGCTGCGCGAGGCGGATCGACGGCGCGTTTGCCGGGTCGATGATCGCGGTGATCTCCGATGCGCTGAGATTGTCGTCGGCCCAGGCGAGCACGGCTGCGAGCGCTTCGGAGGCATAGCCCTGCCCATGAGCGTCGGGTGCGAAGATCCAGCCGGCTTCCGGTATCCCTTCGATCGAGGGGGTCAGCTCGCGTTTGAAGTCGGCGAGGCCGACATGGCCGACGAGCAGACCGTCCCCTTTCCGCTCGGCGGCCCAATAGCCGTAGCCGTACATCGGCCAGAGCCCGCCCGATATCAGCAGGCGGCGCCAGGTCTCCTCACGCGCGAGCGGCTGGTTGCCGACATAGCGCACCGTCGCCGGTTCGGCCATGACGGCCGCCCAGCGGTCGAGATCGCTCTCGCGGAATTCGCGGAGGCGGAGCCGCTCGGTCTCGACGATCGGGACCAAGCGCCAGCCGCTTACTTCTTGCCGAGGGTAAGGCCGCCGAAGCGCTTGTTGAAGCGCGCAACCTGACCGCCGCTGTCCAGCATCTTGCCGGTGCCGCCGGTCCAGGCAGGGTGCGCGGTCGGATCGATGTCGAGCTGCAGCGTGTCGCCTTCCTTGCCCCAGGTGGAGCGGGTCTCGAACACGGTGCCGTCGGTCATCTGCACCTTGATCATGTGATAGTCGGGGTGGAGGTTGCTCTTCATCGTCGATGTCCTGAAATTTGGCTGGTTCCGACCAGCCTCAATGGGAGCGCGCGATCTACAGTCCGGGCGCCGGATTGACAACCCATGCTGCACCGCAATAGCAGCGGGAGCAGCGAAGGTGCCCTTCGGGGTGAAAATGGGAAGCCGGTGAGATTCCGGCGCTGTGCCCGCAACTGTAAGCGGCGAGGCCCCTCTTCTTAAGGAAGGGATCGGCCAGCGACCCGCAAAGTCAGGAGACCTGCCTTTCGCCGTCGTCCGCATCCGGCCGGGACCAGCCTGCGATGCGTGGCACCGCGCGAGGCCCCTGCCCCACGCGGTTCCTCCGTGACGACAGCGTGTGTCGTCATTGGAGGCAAATATGAATACGCTTATTCTTATAGCAGCCGCGGCCCAGCAGCCGCATCTTCCGGCCGAGCAGACGGGTGACGACGAGATCGTCGTCACCGCCTCTCTCGCCCCGGTGCCGGTTGACGAGGCGCCGGCATCGGTCACCACGTTCGACGCGGCGCAGATCGAGGCGCTGTCGCCGGTGTTCGCGGCCGACCTGCTCCGCCTGGCGCCGGGCGTATCGGTGTCCGTCTCCGGCGCGCAGGGCGCGCTGACGCAGCTCCGCATCCGTGGAGCGGAGGCGAACCACACTTTGCTGTTCATCGACGGCATCGCGTTCAACGATCTCGCCGCGGGTAACGAGCCGCGCTTCGAGACGCTGACGGCGGAGGGGCTGGGCCGGATCGAGCTCATTCGGGGCCCGCAGTCCGCTCTGTGGGGCTCCGAGGCCCTCGGCGGGGTGGTGGCGGTCAGCACCCCCGATCCGCTCGGCGAGATGCGAGGGACGGCTGCGGCGGAATATGGCAGCCACGATTTCGGCCGCGTCTCCGGTGCCTTCGCATGGGGAGGCACGCAGGCCGGCATTTCCGCCACCGCATCCCTTGCCCGCAGCGACGGCATCGACATCCTGGGCGGCGGCAGCGGCGATCGCGACGGCTTCGAGAACCTGACCGCCAGCATGAAAGGCATCGTTCGCCCCGCCGAAGCCTGGGAGCTCGGGCTGGTCGGACGTTACGTGCGACACGACTTCGAGTTCGACGGCACCGATGCACTTTTCCAGCGCGCCGACACGGCGGAGGCGTCCGAAACGGAGACCTACGCCGCGCGGGGATGGCTCGGCTACGGCCAGGACGCCGCCTCTCCCTGGGCGCTGAAGCTGGACGGGCAATATCTCGACAGCAATAATCGCAACCGCGACCAGGGGACGCGCACCAATGACAGCTATGGCCGCCGGAGCCGGTTCGGACTTCAGGCGGCGCATCGCTTCTCCGCCGGCGGCGGGCGGCACGAGCTGATAGTCGCAGCTGAGCGGGAGGACGAGGATTTTGGCACGCGCGACCACCAGTTCGGAGGCGCATCGGATCGCGACCTCACGCGCGGCCGCAACGCCTACGTGGGAGAGTGGCGGGCCCGGTGGGGTGATCTGCTGGTCACGGACGTGGCCGTGCGGCACGACGATTTCAGCCGGTTCGAGGACGAGACCACGGCCCGCGTCAATGCGGTGCTCAACCTCACGCCCGAAGTGGCGCTGCTCGCCGGCTATGGCGAGGGAATCGCGCAACCCACCTTCGTCGATCTGTTCGGCTTTGGCCCGGGCTCGAACTTCATCGGCAATCCCGACCTCAGACCGGAGCGGTCGCGTGGGCTCGAAGCGGGCATCCGCTGGACCGGCCGGAGAGCCTCGCTGGAGGCGGTGGCCTTTTCCAACGATCTCAGGGACGAGATCGTCGAGGACTTCAGCATCTTTCCCAATTACACGGTCGTGAACGTCGCCGGCAAAAGCCGCCGTCGCGGCGTCGAGCTGTCCGGCGAATGGCGAGCCACCGCCAGCCTGAGCATCGGCGGCAGCTACAGCTACTTCGACACGCGCGAACTGGAAGCGGATGGGGCGGATGCGCTGCGCGAGGTGCGGCGGCCGAAGCATAGCGGCAGCCTCTACGGCCATTGGAGCCCCGGCCCCGCCACCCTCGGCGCCTCGGTCGCCTATCTCGGCAGTCGCAAGGACCGCGACTTCGACCTCTTTCCCGCGCCGCGTGTGACGCTGGACGACTATGTCCTCGCTTCCGCGCGCTTTGCCTATCGCCTCTCGAATGCGCTCGAAGCGTTCGTGCGGGTCGAGAACGCCTTCGCCGCCGATTATCAGGACGTTGTCGGCTACAACACGCCCGGAAGGACGGCCTATGCGGGCCTTCGTCTTCGCCTCGATCCTTAGCCTGCTGCTGCTCGGAAGAGCGGAGGCTGCGCCGAGCCGCCTAGCCTCCCTCAACCTGTGCACGGACGAATTGCTGCTGATGCTGGGCGAGCCGCGCCAGATTGCGTCGGTGACGCATCTTGCCCAGAGCTCGGCCGAGACGCCGCTCTGGCGCCTCGGGCGGAGGCACCGGAAGAACGATGGCAGCCTGCTGTCGGTCGCAGGGCTGCGGCCGGACCTGGTGCTGAGCATGGGCGGCGGCGCGCGCGACCGGATGCGGATCGCGGAGCGGCTCGGCATCCGCATGCTCGACCTTCCATTCCCGCAGACCGTTCACGACATCGAGCGGAGCATTGCCCTGGTGGGAGTGGCGCTCGGACGCCAAGCGCAGGCGACGAAGCTGCTGGCAGCAATCGCGCAGCTGAAACGGAGCCGGCCCTCCGGCATGCGCGAAACGATCTGGCTGGGGGGTGGCGGGCGGAGTGTGGGCGCCTCCGGTCTCGCGGCCGAGTGGATGATGCTGGCGGGTTTTCGACAGCGGGCACTGCAGGGCGATCGGGTATCGCTCGAGCAATTGCTCGTCGCGCCGCCCGAGGTGCTGCTCAGGAGCGACTATCGCAGCGGTCAATATTCGGGCGAGCAGCGCTGGCTGGCGCACCCGCTGGCGAAAGGCACCCGCAGGTCCCGAACCATCGCCACGGACGGTCGGCGCTGGACATGCATGGGGCCGCTGATGATCGGCGAAGTGATGCGGCTCCGGAAGGTGCTGCGATGAGCGCCCGCGCCACTCTTATTCTGGCGAGCGGCCTCGCGGCCGTCTTCATACTCTCGCTGCTGGTGCCTTGGTCGGCGCTGGGAACCTTGTTCGAGCAGGATCGCGGCCTCGGCTTCGCCGTGCTGGCCGAGTTGCGGCTGCCGCGCGCCGTGCTGGCGCTGACTTACGGAGCGATGCTCGGCGCGTCGGGCGCGGCGATCCAGGGGCTGTTCGCCAACCCGCTCGCCTCACCGGATCTCACCGGCACGACCAGCGGCGCCGCGCTGGGAGCGGTCGTCACTGCCTACCTGTTTGGCTTCGCGGCGCCGATCGCGCTGTCCATCGGCTCGATCGCCGGAGCCTTGGGCGCGCTGCTCCTGCTGCTCGCGCTGGCCGGTCCGCGGGCGGAGACGGCGACATTGCTGCTGTCCGGCCTTGCGATCAGCGCCATGGCCGGGGCCCTCACGACGCTTGCGCTCGCGCTCGCCCCCTCTCCCTTCGCCTTCTACGATGCCTACGACTGGCTGATGGGATCGTTGGTAGACCGCAGCCTCGCCCAGGCGGGCTTTGCTGCCCTGCCCGCCTTTCTCACCATCGCGCTGCTGCTGCGCCTGAGGGCGCCGCTCGACAGCCTGACGCTCGGCGAGGAGGTGGCACAGTCGCTCGGCCATGACGTCACGATGCTGCGCCGGACGATCGTCTGCCTGACCGCGGTCGGCGTCGGCGCCTGCGTCGCGATCTGCGGCGCGATCGGCTTCATCGGCCTGGTCGCGCCGATCTTCGCCCGTCGCTTGACCGGCGGGCATCCGGGCCGCGCCGTGCTTCCGGCGGCACTGATTGGCGCGATCCTGCTGCTCGCCGCCGATCTTGTGGTGCGGACGGCGCCGCTCGGGCGGACGCTGCCGATCGGCGTGGTGACGGCGTTGCTGGGCGCGCCGTTCTTCCTCTGGCTGGTCGCCCACATGCGCTGGAAGCTCGCGCGATGACGCCGCTCCTCCAGGCGAGCGGCCTCAGTCTTCGAGGCCGGCTCGAGGAGACACGGCTTGAGCTCGATGCCGGCACGCTCACTTGCCTCGTTGGCCCCAACGGCAGCGGCAAGACGAGCCTGCTCCATGCGATTGCCGGCATTGGTTCGCCGGGGGGAAGAGTGCGGATCGAGGGCACCGATCCCCACGCTCTCCCTCCCCGTCTGAGGCAGCAGCTCTATTCCTACCTGCCCGCCTCTCGCGATGTCGCTTGGCCGCTCAGCGTCTCCGACTTGATCACGCTCGGCTTGGCTGAGACGGATACGCCGCGCGTCGAAGAACTGCTCCGCATCTTCGCCCTACAAGACATGGCCGGCCGACGGGTGGATCGCATTTCGACTGGAGAGCGGAGCCGAGTGCTGATCGCCCGCGCGCTCGCCGCCCGGCCGCGTCTGCTGCTGCTCGACGAGCCTGCCTCCAATCTGGACCCGCTTTGGCAGTTGAGGCTGATGGAGCTGCTCCGCACCGAGGCGAGAGCCAATGCTCAAGCCGTGCTGATGGCGGTGCACGATCTGGAGCTGGCGCGCGGCTTTGCCGACCGGCTGATCGTGATGGCCGGCGGCAGGATTGCGGCTGACGGGCAACCGGATGCCGTATTGGATGGTCCGGTTATACCGTCGGTGTTCGGGATCGAGCGGGGGGATGGCCGCTGGCGGCCGGTGGCCTAGGCCGAGGGTGGATCCGCGATCATCGCGGTGAAATTCGCTTCCGCCGCGAGCTTATCGCCGATCAGCGCCCGGCCGGCGAACTTGCAGACGCTGGCGCGCTTCTGAACGAACTCGACTTGGAGCCGAAGCAGGACGCCTGGTTCGACTGGCGTCCTGAACTTCGCCCCGTCGATCGCCATGAAATAGACGAGCTTGCCGGAGCCGGCGAGGCCGAGCGACTGGACCGCAAGCACGCCGGCGGCCTGCGCCAGCGCCTCGACGATCAGCACGCCGGGCATGATCGGCCGTCCCGGAAAATGGCCCTGGAAGAAGGACTCATTGATCGTCACCGCCTTGATGGCCGTGATCGACCTGTCGGGCACGATCTCCTCGACGCGGTCGACGAGGAGCATCGGGTAGCGGTGCGGCAGCGCCGCCATGACCGCGCGAATGTCGAGCGGACCCATGGCGGCGGAGCCTGCGTCCGACATTAGCGGCCGGTCGGCTGCTGCTGTTGCGGCTGCTGCGGCAGCGGCGCGACGGTGACGCTCGGCAGCTGCTGGTTGAGCTGCGCCAGCACGTCGTTGGTGACGTCGATGGTCGGAGCCGAGGCGAGCGTGCTGCCCTTGTCCACGATAATGGTCGCGCCGCGCTGCTGGAGCACGGTGTTCATGATCGGGCGGAGCCGCTCGCTGATTTGGCGGTTGACGTTCGCCTGGGTGGACTGGAGCCGCTGCTGCGCCTGCTGCAGCTCCTGGTTGGCGCTGTTTTCGCGGGTCTGGAAGGCGGTGATGCGTGCCTGAAGCGCCGCGTCCGGCTGCTTGCCGTTGAGCGCCTGAAGCGCCGTCTGCAGCGACTGACCTTCCGTCTGGAGCGGTTGCTGGAGCTGCTGGGCGCGCTGCTGGAGCTGCTGGACCTGCGTCTGGAGCTGGGTCGCTGCGGCGCGGCAGGCGGTGCATTCGGTGGAGACGCGGCCGATGTCGACTACCGCGACGACGGCGGGGCTGAGGCGCTGGGCCGGAGCGGCGGCGGGAATGGCGGTGGCGAGCGCGGCAAGCGCAACGCTGAAGAAGAGCTTGGTCATCAGAATGCGGTTCCTACGTTGAATGTGATCAGTTTGGTGTCGTCACCCTCGGCCTTGATGAGCGCCTTGGCGACGTCGATTCGGAACGGGCCGAAGGGTGAATTCCAGTTGACGCCGAAGCCGATCGAGACGCGCGGCTTCGCCGTGTTGCCGACGAACCGCTCCAGGAACGGGTCGATGCTGTTGGCGACGAGGTTCGAGCCGGTCGGGCAGCCTGCGGCATCATTAGGAATAGTCGTCGTCGTGCCGGGGTTGGTCGAGCCGGTGGGTGGCGGCGTGAAGCACTGACGCAGACCCGCGGCATCGAGGATCGGGCGCACCAGCGGCTCCAGCTTGCCGTCGCCATTGGCGTCGGGGAAGACCGCCGTCGGCAGCGGCTGCTTGACGCCGAACAGGGCACCGACATCGAGGAAGACCGACGGCCTCAGGCCCAGCTCGCGGGCGCCGGTGCCGAGCGGGATCTCGATTTCGGCGCGGCCGAGATAATAAGCGCGGCCGCCAAGGGCATCGTCGACAATCTGCCGGCGCTCCAGGATCGGATTGCCTTCCGCGTCGAGCCGGATGCGCTGTACGCGCGGGCCGATGCCGCGGATGTCGAAGCCGCGGATCTGCGGCTCGCCGAGGAAGAACCGGTCGGTCAGCCGGACCGGATCGATGCCGGGGCCCGGCGAATCCTCGAAGCTGTGGATGTAGCCGCCCTCGACGCTGGTCGAGAAGATGAAGCCGCTGCCCAGCGACCAGTATTTGGAGGCGTTGAGCTTCGACCTCAGATAGCGGACGCTGCCGCCGAGGCCGGCGAAGTCCTGGCTGAAGACGACGCGGTTGCCGGAGCTCGGGCGGATGCTGTTGTTGAGCGTGTTGTACACCAAAGAATAGCCGACGGAGGAGGTCGTCCGCTCGCCAAGCGCGTCGCACAGGAACCGGCCCGCGAGCAGCGGATCGCACTGGAGCGGCGCCGGACCGGGGCCGTCCGGATCCGAGAAGAAGGTGTCGCGATCGAGCGAGATTTCGTCGAGGTTGAGGCCGTAGCGCAGCGCCAGGGCGACATATTCGGTGATGGTAAGGCCCGCGCGCAGCTGCCCGCCGGTGGTCACCTGCTCGTAGGTCGTGTTGCGGCTGTTGTTGATGAAGTTGAAGCTCGAATAATCGCGGCGGTAGACGTCGAAGCCGACCGCGATGTTGCGGTCGAACAGATAGGGCTCAGTGAAGCCCAGCTCGACCGACTTCGAATAGGTGGAATAATTGACGCCGGCGCGCAGCTCCTGGCCCTTGCCCATGAAGTTGCGCTGGCGGATCGACAGATTCACCAGGAACCGCTCGAGCGATGAGAAGCCGGCTGAAAGCTGGAGTTCGCCAGTCGACTTCTCCTCAACGTCGAGACCGAGCACGACGCGGTCAGGCGCGGAGCCCTGGGTCTGCTCGACCTCCAGATTCTCCTGGAAGAAGCCGAGCGACTGGATGCGGTCCTGCGACCGCTTCACGGCCAGGCTGTTGAAAGGATCGCCCTCGGCCAGACGGAACTCACGGCGGATCACCTTGTCCTGGGTGACGGTGTTGCCGTTGATGTCGACCCGCTCGATATATTGGCGTGGCGCGTTCTCGATGTTGAACGTGACCCCCATCGTCTGCGACTCCTTGTCGCGGTTGATGCGCGGGTTCACGTCGGCAAAGGCGTAGCCGAACAGGCCGGCCGTCTCGGTCAGCGAGGTGACGGTGTCCTCGACCAGCTTGGCGTTATACCAGTCGCCGGCCTTCATCGGCAGGTTCCTGGAGAGGTCCACGGGCTTGAAGTCGCGGATATCGCTCTCGACCTTCACGTCGCCGAACTTGTAGCGCTCGCCTTCCTCGACGACGTAGGTGATGATGAAGTCGCGGCGATCAGGCGTCAGCTCGGCGACCGCGGAGACGACGCGGAAATCGGCATAGCCGTTGATCAGGTAGAATTGCCGGAGCTTCTGCTGGTCGAAGGCGAGCCGGTCGGGATCGTAGCTGGTGTTGCCCGAGAAGAAGCTGGTGATGCGCGCCTGCTTAGTCGCCATCTCGCCGCGCAGTTCGCTGTCCGAGAACTTCTCGTTGCCGATGATGTTGATCTGCTGGACGCGGGACTTCGGACCCTCCTGGATCTCGAAGACGAGATCGACGCGGTTCTGGTCGAGCTGGATGATCTTGGGCTCGACGTTGGCGGCGAAGCGGCCTTGGCGGCGGTAGAGTTCGATGATCCGGGCGACGTCGGCTCGGACCTTGGAACGAGTGAAGATCTGGCGCGGCGCGAGCCGGATCTCCGGCCGGATCTTGTCTTCCTTGAGACGCTTGTTGCCCTCGAGGACGATGCGGTTGATGACCGGGTTCTCGCGCACCTGGACGTTGATGTTGCCAGTGTCGGCCCCGCTGATCACGACGTCTGCGAACAATTCGGTCGCGTAGAGGTCGCGCAGCGCCTGGTCGAGCCGTTCGGCCGTATAGGGCTCGCCGACGCGGAGCGGCATGTAGGAGATGACCGTCTCGGGCTCGAGGCGCTGATTGCCGGTCACGGTAATCGAGCGAATGACCTGGGTCGGCTGCACCGCGGCCGCCGGAGGAGCCGCTTCCGGCGCGGTCGGGGCCGGCGCCGCGGTCTGCTGGGCCAGAGCGGAGGTCGATACCCCCGCGAGGAGGGCGCCGATCAGATAAGTCGAGCACAGCCGGCGGCTGCCGGAATACACCTTGTTCGCTGTCACGCGTCCCCGCCTCTAAACTCTTCGGCCGCTTCCACAATTGCGGCCTGTTTACCCTGTCAGCCCGCTGCCCTGCCTGATGATCGTCAGCCGATCAACCCGCCAAGCGCCTGCCACACCCCAAAAGACGCCAGGTCGTTCAACGTCACGAAGATCATGAGCGCGAGAAGGGCCGCTAGCCCGGTCCTGAACGCCCATTCCTGCGCCTCCGGTTTCAGCGGCTTACGCCTCACTCCTTCGATCAGGTAGAAGAGAAGATGACCACCGTCGAGCAACGGGATTGGCAACAAGTTGATGAACCCCAAATTAATCGAGATTATGCTCATGAACCACAGGAAATCGAGCCAGCCGAGGCTTGCCTGCTGCCCCGAATACTGAGCGATCTTGAGCGGACCGCCCATCTCCTTGACCGACCGCTGGCCGGTGACCACCTGGCCGAGCGTCACGACCATCATCTGGACGGTGTCCGCCGTCTGCCGAACTGCGGCGCCGACCAGTTGATGCGGCTGCAGCGGCACGATCACCCGGCCGGCGGGCGCGATGCCGAGCATGCCCATCTTCGCTTCATTGCCGAAATTGTCGCGCACCACCTGCGCGTCGGGAACGGCCGGAAGCGTCAGGGTACGGCCGGCACGCTCGATATCCAAGCTGAGCCGCTCCTCGGGACGGATGCGGACGAAGGCGGCGACATCCTCGAACCGGGTGATGCTCTGGCCGTTGATCTCGATGATGCGATCGCCAGGGAGCAGTCCCGCGCGGTCGGCGGCGGAGCCTTCAACCACGGCGGAAACGACCGGCGGCGTGCGCGGCTCGCCGTAGCTTGCGAAGACGCCGATGTAGATGACGATCGCGAACAGGAAGTTCACCAGCGGCCCCGCGGCGACGATGATGAAGCGCTGCCAGACCGGCTTGGACTGGAAGGTCTTGTTGCGCTCCTCCGCGGGCAGCGACAGCCATTCCTGAGACGGCGTGCTCGCCGGGTTCATGTCGCCGGCAAACTTGACGTAGCCGCCAAGGGGGAGCCAGCCGATCTTCCAGCGGGTGCCGTGCTTATCGGTCCAGCCGGCAATCTCGCGCCCGAAGCCGATCGAGAAGGCGTCCGCCTTCACGCCGAACCAGCGGCCAGCGAAATAGTGGCCGAGCTCGTGCACGAAGATCAGCGGCCCGATGACGAGCAGGAAGCTGAGCAGGGTCATGAGCAGGCCGGGATTGTTCAATTCAGCATCTTTCCAATGACTTGATGAGCAATGTCGCGTGCCCGGCGATCCACTTCAAGAACCTCGTCCAAGGACGCGGGCGCCGGCGGATCGTAGCAGTCCAGGGTCTCGCGAGCGACCGAAGCGACATCCAGGAATGCAATGCCGCTGTCCAGAAACGAAGCGACGGCCACTTCGTTTGCGGCATTGAGGATAGCGGGCTTGGCGCCCCCTTCCCTCAGCACATCCATCGCAAGCGCCAGTGCGGGGAAGCGCTCGAGGTCCGGTTTCTCGAAGTCGAGGCTGCCGATCCTGACCAGGTCGAGCCGCTCGCAGGGCGTCTCCATCCGCTCGGGATAAGCGAGCGTGTAGGCGATCGGGATGCGCATGTCGGGCGAGCCGAGCTGCGCCAGTACAGACCCGTCGACATATTCGACCATCGAATGGATCACCGACTGCGGGTGAACGACCACGTCGAAGCGGTCGGCATCGAGCGGGAAAAGGTGGTAGGCCTCGATCAGTTCCAGCCCCTTGTTCATCAGCGTGGCGCAATCGACCGAGATCTTGGCACCCATCGACCAGTTCGGGTGAGCCACGGCCTGACTGGGCGTGACGGCGCGCATCTCTTCGCGCGGGGTGCGGCGGAACGGTCCGCCACTGGCGGTCAGGATGATGCGGCGCACCGACCCGGGCTGCGCGCGATCGAAGCATTGGAAGATCGCGTTGTGCTCCGAATCCACGGGCAAGAGGCGCGCGCCGCTCTCCCGCGCCGCTTCGACCATCAGGTCGCCGGCGGAGACGAGCGCTTCCTTGTTGGCGAGCGCCACCGTCGCGCCCTTCTCGAGCGCGGCCATGACTGGCTTGAGACCCGCGCAGCCGACGATCGCCGCCATCGTCCAGTCCGCGCCCGACGAGGCCGCCTCGGTGATCGCCTCCTCGCCTGCCGCAGCTTCGATGCCGCTGCCGTTAAGGCGTTCCTTGAGCGGTCCGTAGAGGCTCTCGTCGCCGATCACGGCGCGCCTGGCCCCGACGTTCTTCGCAGCCTCCGCAAGACCTGCGACATCTTGTAAGGCAGTCAGTGCAAGCACTTCATATCGGTCAGCATTGCGCTCGATGAGATCGAGCGTCGAACGGCCGACGGAGCCGGTCGCGCCGAGGATGGTCACGGTGCGCGGGCTCACCCGGTCCACAGCCCCGCCATCAGCAGGCCGAGCGTGACCACCGCCACCGGCAGCAGGCCGTCCAGCCGGTCGAGCGCGCCGCCATGGCCCGGAAGCAATGTGCCGCTGTCCTTCACCCCCGCGCGGCGCTTCAGCCAGCTCTCATAGAGGTCGCCACCCTGCGCTATGATGCCCATCAGGCCGCCCAGTTCCAGGAAAGGCGTGCCGAGGTCGAAGGCGTAGGCGACCAGCGCGCCCATGATCTCGGCGCCGACGACGCCGCCGGCAAGGCCCGCCCAGGTCTTGTTCGGACTGATCCGCGGCGCGAGCTTGGGGCCACCGATGGAGCGGCCGGCGAAATAGGCGAAGATGTCCGTCGCCCACGTAACCACCATCACCCAGAACAGGATCGCGAACCAGGCCCAGCTGAGCACGACCAAGGCGAAGGCCGGAATGGCGACGTAGAGGAAGCCGCCGGCCATAGTCACGCGCCGCGTGGCCAGCCCCAGCAGCAACGCCAGCCCCACCGCGACGGCAAAGCCCCGCCAGGCAGGCGCGAAGCTGGCGGCGGCGATATATTCGTCCTGCAGGGCGGCGGGAAAAAGCATCTCCGCCACGACCATCAGGAGCGCCGCCAACATAATCGCTCCGAGATAGGCCCAGATGCGGCGGACACGGTGCATGTCGGCCCATTCGACAAGCATCACGGCGGCGCCCGCGAGCACCAGCAGGCGGAACAGCCAACCGCCGACATAGATGGCGATGCAGGCGACGGCGACCATGACGACGCCCATGACGAAGCGGGTCGGCAGGTCGGACTGCGGGATCGGATCCTCGGCGTCGCCGCTCATAGGCCTCCGTAGCGGCGATCGCGCGCCGCGAACTCCGTAAGCGCAGCGCGCAGGCACTCGCCGTCGAAATCGGGCCAGAGCGTCGGCACGAACAGGAGCTCGGCATACGCGGACTGCCAGAGCAGGAAGTTGGACAGTCGGCACTCGCCCGAGGTGCGGATGAGGAGGTCGAGCGGCGGCAGGTCGCTCGTGTCGAGCGCACCCTCGATCATCGCTTCGTCTATGTCGGCCGGCACAATCGCACCCGCTTTCGCCTGGGCGGCGAGCTTGCGGGCGGCGAGCACCAGCTCGGTGCGGGCACCATAGTTGAGCGCCACCGCGAGCGTCATGCGCGTGTTGCCCGCGGTTTTGGCCACGGCATCGTCGACCAGTTTGGCAATGTCGGGCTTGAAGGCAGTATGATCGCCGAGGATCTTGAGGCGCACGCCCTCCTTGTGGAGCGCGTTGAGCTCGGAGCCGATGTAGAAGCGGAGCAGCCCCATGAGATCGTTGATCTCGCTTTCGGGCCGCCGCCAATTCTCGGACGAAAAGGCATAGAGCGTCAGGCACTCGACACCCGCCTCGCCGGCGGCACGGAGCACCTTGCGCGCGGACTCGGCGCCCGCTTTGTGCCCCGCGGCGCGAGGCAGCCCCCTCGCCTTCGCCCAGCGGCCGTTGCCGTCCATGATGATAGCGACGTGGCGGGGCACGGACGCGCCTCCGCTCTCCGGCCGCGCCGAGGTGGCCGGGACGATGCTCACCTTTGCAGGATTTCCTTTTCCTTGGCGTCGGCGGTCGCATCGATCTCGCTGATCGTCTCGTCGGTCAGCTTCTGGACCTCGGTCTCGAGCCGCTTGCGCTCGTCCTCGCTGATCTCGTGCTTCTTCTCGTCGGCTTTCAGCGAATCCATGCCGTCGCGACGGACGTTGCGGACTGCGATCTTCGCCTTTTCAGCATATTGGCTGGCGAGCTTGGCAAGCTCCTTGCGGCGCTCCTCGGTCAGGTCCGGGATCGGCAGGCGCAAGGTCTGTCCTTCGGAGATCGGATTGAGGCCGAGACCGGCAGAGCGGATCGCCTTCTCGACCGGTCCGACGTTCGAGCGGTCCCAGACCTGCACCGACAGCATGCGCGGCTCCGGAGCGGAGATGGTGGCGACCTGATTGAGCGGCATGTTGGCGCCATAGACCTCGACATGGACCGGCTCGAGCAAGGAGACGGACGCCCGACCGGTGCGCAGGCCGCCAAGGTCGTGCTTCAACGCCTCGACGGCACCGTGCATGCGGCGCTGGAGATCGGATTTGCTATAGGCTGGCATGGCTCACTCCCCGGTCTGCACGATCGTGGCGGTGCCCTCTCCGCTGAGCACCCGAGCCAAATTGCCCTGCTCTCGGATGTTGAACACGACGATCGGAATGTCGTTGTCGCGGCACAAGGCAACCGCGCTGGCGTCCATCACCTTGAGGTTGTCGGCGAGCACGCGATCGTAAGTCACTGTCTCGAAACGGGTCGCGTCGGAGACTTTCTTCGGATCGGCATTGTAGATGCCGTCCACGGACGTGCCCTTGAAGAGCGCGTCGCATTTCATCTCCGCAGCCCGCAACGCAGCGCCGCTGTCGGTGGTGAAGAAGGGGCTGCCGACGCCGGCGGCGAAGATCACGATTCGCCCCTTCTCCAGGTGGCGCTGGGCGCGGCGGCGAATGTAGGGCTCGCAGACGGAGGCCATTGGAATGGCCGACTGGACGCGGGTGTCGACGCCGATCTGCTCGAGCGCATTCTGGAGGGCGAGCGCGTTCATCACCGTCGCGAGCATGCCCATATAGTCGGCGGTGGCGCGCTCGAACCCCTTCGCTGCCGCCGCGAGCCCGCGGAAGATGTTGCCGCCGCCGACGACGACGCAGATCTCGTAGCCGTTCGCCTTCACGTCGGCGATCTCGCGGGCGACACGGGTGGTCACGGCGGGATCGATCGCATGCCCCTCGCCCATCAGGACCTCGCCCGAGAGCTTCAGGAGGATGCGGTTGAAGCGCGGACGCTGCATGAAAAAGCGGTTCCGATCGAAGGCTGAGAAAGCAAAGGGTGGCGCACCTTAGTTAGGCCGCGCCACCCTGCCAATAGCTCCCCTCCGTCTGCACGGAAGGAACATAATCGTTACGTGTTGGCCGGCTCGGGCGCCTTGGCCGGAGCCGAAGTGCCGGCAGCCGCGGCGACTTCGGCCGCGAAATCGCTGGTCTGCCGCTCGATGCCTTCGCCGAGCTGGAAGCGGACATAGGCGTTGAGCGAAACCGGCGCGCCGATCTTCTTGCCTTCGGCCGCGACCACGTCCTCGATCTTCGTCTTGTTGTCCATGACGAAGAGCTGGCTCATCAGCGCATTCTCCTTGCGGAACTTGGCGATGGCGCCGTCGACCATGCGGGCGACGATATCCGCCGGCTTGCCGCTTTCATTCGCCTTCTCCGTCGCGATCGCGCGCTCGCGCTCGATCGTCGTCGGGTCGAGCTCTTCGCCCGTCAGCGCCTGGGGATTGGCGGCGGCGATATGCATCGCGAGCTGCTTGCCGAGCGTCTCGAGCGCGCCCTTGTCACCGGTGGATTCAAGCGCGACCAGCACGCCGATCTTGCCGAGCCCCGGAGCAGCGGCATTGTGGACGTAAGGCACGACCACGCCGTCGGAAACCTGAAGCACAGCCGCGCGGCGGAGCGACTGGTTCTCGCCGATCGTGGCGATGTTCGACGTCAGCTTCTCCTGGACGCTGCCGCCGTCCGGCCAGTTGGCGGCGAGCAGGCCTTCGACGTTGCCGCTGGCACTGAGCGCCAGTTCGGAGACGGTGCGAACGAATTCCTGGAAGGTCTCGTTCTTGGCCACGAAATCGGTCTCGGAATTGACCTCGACCACAGCGCCGCGATTGCCGCGGACGGCGACGCCGACCAGGCCTTCGGCGGCAGTGCGGCCGGCCTTCTTGGCGGCGGCCGCGAGGCCCTTGGTGCGCAGCCAGTCGATCGCCGCTTCCATGTCGCCGTTCGTCTCGCCGAGCGCCTTCTTGCAGTCCATCATGCCGGCGCCGGTGCGCTCGCGCAGTTCCTTGACGGTCGCGGCCGTGATCTCAGCCATGTATCTGGTCCTTTAGCTCCCCTCCCGCTCGCGGGAGAGGTTGGGGTGGAAATGGTGGAGACGGGCGGGCGGTTGGACCGGCCCACCCCTCGATCCCCTCCCGCAAGCGGGAGGGGAGGCTTCATCAAGCGTCGGCGAGCGCGGCTTCGACCGGCGGCTCGGCCATTGCGCCGATGTCCTGACCGCGAGCGGCCTGGCCGCCCGAGCGGCCGGCGGTGGCGGCGTCGGCGATCGCGTCGCAATAAAGACGGATCGCGCGGCTGGCGTCGTCATTGCCGGGAACCGGGAAGGCGATGCCCTGCGGGCTGACGTTCGAATCGAGGATCGCGACGACCGGGATGCCGAGCACATTGGCTTCCTTGATCGCCAGCTCTTCCTTGTTGGCGTCGACGATGAAGATGACGTCCGGCAGGCCGCCCATGTCGCGGATGCCGCCGAGCGAGAGCTCGAGCTTGTCGCGCTCGCGAGTGAGCTGCAGCACTTCCTTCTTGGTGAGGCCGGCAGTGTCGCCCGACAGCTGCTCCTCAAGGCTCTTGAAGCGCTTGATCGAGTTCGAGATCGTCTTCCAGTTGGTGAGCATGCCGCCCAGCCAGCGGTGGTTGACGAAATGCTGGCCCGCGCGGCGGGCGGCCTCGGCGATCGGCTCCTGGGCCTGACGCTTGGTGCCGACGAACAGCACCTTGCCGCCGCTCGCGACGCTCTGGCGCACGAAGTCGAGAGCGCGCGCGAACAGCGGCACGGTCTGCGACAGATCGATGATGTGAACCCCGTTCCGCTCGCCGAAGATATACGGCTTCATCTTGGGGTTCCAGCGGTGGGTCTGGTGGCCGAAATGCGCTCCGGCCTCAAGCAATGCCTGCATGCTGACGTCAGGGGACGCCATAGGTTTTCTCCTTCCGGTTATACCTCTGCGGGGCCGAGAAGCTGAGCAAGCTCAGCCACCGGTATGATGGCCCCGCATGTGGAATGCGCGCGCACTTAGTGGCGGCGGTTCAGCAGGTCAAGTCTTGACAGCAGAACAGAACATGAACATTCTGCAGAACCAGACGCATAGGGAACTCGTTAACCAAGGTTGCGTTTGGCTGTGGATAAATAAGGGGATAAGCTGTGGGCCAAGTCGCTTCCGTTTTGTTCTTCCTCCTCGCTCTCGCCGGGGCTGCTGCCATCCTCCTGCTGACCGTAAGGGATCATTGGGCCGAGATGGTTGCCGCGCTCCGCGGCGAGATGCCGGCGCGCAGGGTTGCTCGTCCGTGGGTGCGCAGCGTCAGGGCGCAGGTGCGTCCGCGGCCGGTTGTGACGCGCGTGCAGCAGCAGCGCGCTGCCGTTTGACCCTGCCATAGCTTGAGATGCTGAGCGGGATCAAAGCCGCATAAATCAGGGCGGCGATGCTGAGCGTGATCCAGGGCGCGGTCAGCAGCGCGCCCCCGATCAAGGCGATCACCACCAGCGCGCCGAAGCGGACATGGCTGCGCAGCTTCAGCGAACCCCATGAGAAAGTGGCGAGGTTCGACACCATCAGGAAGGCGGCCAAGGCAGCCCACGGCGCGATCAGCAGCGGTTCGTGGAAGATTTCGAGCCCTGTCCAGAGCCAGAGGAAGATCGGCAGCAGCGCGAGCCCTGCCCCGGCCGGCGCTGGGATCCCGGTCAGGAAGCCTGCCGATTTGTGGGGCTGGTCGAGAACGTCGATATTGGCGTTGAACCGGGCGAGACGCAGCGCGCCGCACACCGCGTGGGCCAGCGCGAGCAGCCAGCCGTAGCGGGCCCAATATACCTCTTCAGGCATTCCGAGCACGCTCAGCATCCAGAGATAGAGGATCACCGCCGGGGCCACGCCGAAGGCGGTGACGTCGGAAAGCGAATCGAGCTCTGCGCCGAAGCGGCTCTGGCCCTTGAGCAGTCTTGCGATCCGGCCGTCCATCATGTCGAGGAAGGCGGCCAGCACGATCGCCCCGGCCGCCCGCTCCCAGTCGCCGGTGATGGCGTAGCGGATCCCGAACAGCCCCGAACAGAGGGCGAGCGCGGTGATCGCATTGGGGACGAGCGTGCGGAGCGGGATGCCCCTCGGCCGCCGCGGTGACGCCGGCGTCATTGGCTGATACCGTCCAGCGTGTCGGCGGCGCCGGCGCGGGCGACGACCGTCTCCCCGGCGATGGTGCGCTGGCCGAGCAGCACCTGCGGCGCCGTGCCGGCGGGCAGGTAGACGTCGACGCGGCTGCCGAAGCGGATCAAGCCGACGCGCTGGCCGGTGCCGACGAAATCGCCGGGCTTGACCCAGGGCACGATGCGGCGGGCGACGAGGCCGGCAATCTGGGTGAAGCCCACGCGCAGGCCGCCATGGCCCTCGACCAGGATGTGCTGGCGCTCATTCTCCTCGCTCGCCTTGTCGAGATCGGCGTTGAGGAACTTGCCGGAAATATAGACGACACGCTTGATCTCGCCGGCAATGGGGGTGCGGTTGATGTGAACGTCGAACACACTCATGAAGATCGAGACGCGCGTGACCGGCTCCGCGCCCAGCGCGTCCTCGCCCTGTAGTTCGCGCGGCGGCGGCACCTCGGTGATCATCGTCACGAGCCCGTCGGCGGGGGCGATGATCAGCCCCTCCCCCTTCGGCGTCGTGCGCACCGGATCGCGGAAAAAAGCGGCGACCCAGACGGTCACGGCGGCGAGCGGCCAGGCGATCGTTTCCCAGGCCAGGAAAGCAAAGACCGCCGTGACGGCCCCGGCGATGACGACGAACTTGCGCCCCTCGGGATGAACCGCAGGCCAGCGCCAGCGGACATTGGTGGTGACGAGGTCCGTCTTTTCCAGCGATGTCATGGCCCTGCCTTTATGCGTGCGCGGCTGAGGTGACAACCGTAGCGGCTCCGGTTGATCGCCGGGCGTCCACCGCTTACTAGCCGCGCCAACCAAAAAACGAGGCAGGGAAGCGCAGCGGCACATGGCCAAGATCAAAGTGAAGAACCCCGTCGTCGAGCTGGACGGCGACGAGATGACCCGCATCATCTGGCAGTGGATCCGCGAGCGGCTGATCCTTCCCTATCTCGATGTCGATCTTCTCTATTTCGACCTCGGCATGGAGAATCGCGACGCCACGGACGACAAGGTCACGGTTGAGGCGGCGCACGCGATCAAGCAGCACGGCGTCGGCGTCAAATGCGCGACGATTACGCCGGACGAGGCCCGCGTGCAGGAATTCGGCCTCAAGAAGATGTGGAAGTCGCCCAACGGCACGATCCGCAACATCCTCGGCGGCACCATCTTCCGCGAGCCGATCGTGATCGAAAACGTGCCGAGGCTCATTCCGGGCTGGACCGACCCGATCGTGGTTGGGCGTCACGCTTTCGGCGATCAATATAAGGCGACCGACTTCCGCGTCCCCGGTGCCGGCAAGCTCACCATGAAATGGGTGGGCGAGAATGGCGAGGAGATCGAGCACGAAGTGTTCGACTTCCAGAGCTCCGGCGTCGCGATGGGCATGTACAATCTCGACGATTCGATCCGCGATTTCGCCCGCTCCAGCTTTAACTACGGCCTCGGCCGCGGCTGGCCGGTCTATCTCTCCACAAAGAACACGATCCTCAAGGCCTATGACGGCCGATTCAAGGACCTGTTCCAGGAAGTGTTCGACACCGAAGGCTTCAAGGAGAAGTTCGCCGAAGCCAAGATCGTCTACGAGCACCGCCTCATCGACGACATGGTCGCCTCGGCGCTGAAGTGGAGCGGCAAGTTCGTCTGGGCCTGCAAGAATTACGACGGCGACGTGCAATCGGACCAGGTCGCGCAGGGCTTCGGCTCGCTGGGCCTGATGACCTCGATCCTGATGACGCCGGACGGCAAGACGGTGGAGGCGGAGGCCGCGCACGGCACCGTCACGCGCCACTTCCGCATGCACGAGCAGGGCAAGGCGACGTCGACCAATCCGGTCGCGTCGATCTTCGCCTGGACGGGTGGCCTCAAGCATCGCGGCAAGTTCGACGGCACGCCGGAAGTGACGCGTTTCGCCGAGACGCTGGAGCGGGTCTGCGTCGAAACGGTCGAGCAGGGTCACATGACCAAGGACCTCGCCATCCTAATCGGTCCCGAGCAGAGCTGGATGACGACCGAGCAGTTCTTCGAGGCCATCCGCGCGAACCTCGAAAAGGCGATGGCGGCGGCTTAAGCCTTTGGCGAACACACATGCTCCGGCCGCACTCCGAAGCCGAGGAAGGCGGCGGGGATGCGCCGGAGCAGCGGAAAGCGACCGAGGAGGCGGAGCGGCAGCGGCGGCTGGAAGCTTCCCTGCCCGGCAAGAAGCGGAGTGATGATCCGCTTCTGCGCCGCATTTTGGAACGCCTGAATCGCGCGGACAGGCAGCCTCCGCCGCGCCTCCACTTTTGCGAGCAAGGAGTCGACTTCCTCACCCTGCGACAGCGTCCCGGCCAGGATGTTGGCGGCGGCGACCGCGTCCTGCACGGCAACGTTGATGCCGACCCCGCCGATGGGCGACATCGCATGGGCGGCATCGCCGATCACCAGCAGTCCCGGCCGATGCCAGCGGTCGAGACGGTCGAGCGCGACGGTCAGCAGTTTGACGTCGTCCCAGCTTGCGATGGCAGCGACCTGAGCCTCGGTGAACGAGGCGACGCCGGCCACTTCGGAGCGGAACCGGTCGAGACCGGCGGCGCGTATCCGCTCGGCCTGGCCCTTGGGAAAGACATAGGCGCACTGCCAATAATCGCCGCGGTCGATCAGCGCCATGATGCGGCCGCTGGTGAAGAAGCCGGTGCTCCTGTTGTCGACCGTCCGTTCCTTCGGGATGCGGAACCAGAAGACGTCCATCGGTGCGCCGAAGGAGCGAAGCGGAAGCTGCGACTGCTCGCGAAGCACTGACCGGCGGCCGTCCGACGCGATCACCAGCCTCGCCTCGATCTCCTTGGCCGTATCGCCGGAGCGGTAGCGGACGCCGCTCACCCTTTCCCCGGACATGAGCAGCTCGTCCGCTTCAGCATTCATCAGCAAGGCGAAATGTGGGTAGCGGCGCGCCTCGTCGGCGACAAAGTCGAGGAACTCCCATTGCGGCATCATCGCGATGAAGCCCCAGCGCGGGTCCATGCCGGAAAAGTCCGCCACCTGGACGTAGCGGTCGCCGACGAAGGCACGCAGATCGTGCACCTTGTCGTGCGGCCGCTCCAGCAGCTTCTCTAGAAGGCCCAGCTCCGAAAAGAGGCGCAACGTCGAGGGATGCACCGTGTCGCCGCGAAAATCCCGGAGGAAGTCTCCATGCTTCTCCAGCACGATGGTGCGCACCCCCGCGCGGGCGAAGAGCAGTCCCGCCACCATCCCGGCGGGTCCTCCCCCGACGATGCACAGATCGGCCTCCATCTTCGTCATGACCCCTCCCCCCACACGCCGGCGCCTCGGCGAGAGATTGCTTCAGCTTCCGGTCAGCGCCTGATCGATCATCCGCCGGGCGATCTCCTTCTCGCCCATGATCGTGGTGTCGGCGCCCTTCTCCTCGAGATAGCGCACCTCTTCGTCCGAATGGGCGCGCGCGACGATCCGCAGGGCCGGATTGGCGGCACGGGCCTGCTCGACGATCTGCCCCGCCTCGAACGTCTGCGGGATCGCCACGAACAGAAGCCTGGCATTGTCGATATCGGCAGCCTGCAGCAGCTGCGGACTGGCGGCGTTGCCGATCAGCACCTTCACATTGTCGTCGGTGGGAAGGCCGGGAACGTCGCCCTCGGCCTCGATCAGCGTGAAGCGCGTGCCGGCGTCCGCCAGCTCCCGGCCGACGATCGAGCCGACCCGGCCATAACCGACCAGCACGACATGGCCGGTGGGCGGCGCGGTGCCCGCCGCGGCTGGCTCAGGACCACCCTCGTCCGGACGCGAGTATCGCGCGATGACCGTGAACAGCAGCGGGTTGAGCAGGATCGAGATGATCGCGCCCGCCAGCACCAGGTCCCGCCCCTCCGGCGGCAGCAGCTCGAGCTCCACGCCCAATGCGGCCAGGATGAACGAGAACTCGCCGATCTGGGCGAGGCTGGCGGCGATCGTAAGGGCAGTCTGCCGCGGCCGCCCGAAAGCGAGGACGATCGCGAATGCCGCAATCGACTTGCCGAAGATGATGATCAGCACGGTCGCGATCAGCGGCAGCGTGTTCTCGACAAGGATCGCCGGATTGAAGAGCATGCCGACCGCTACGAAGAACAGCACCGAAAAGGCGTCGCGCAGCGGCAAGGTCTCCTCGGCGGCGCGCTGGCTGAGCGGGGATTCGGCCAGGATCATGCCGGCGAAGAAGGCGCCCAGCGCGAAGGACACGCCGAACAGCTTGGCCGCGCCGTAGGCGACCCCGAGCGCGATCGCCAGCACCGCCAGCCTGAACAGCTCGCGCGAGCCGGAATGGGCGACGCTGTGGAGGATCCAGGGAATCAGACGCCGTCCGACGATGAGCATGAAGGCGATGAAGCCGCCGACCTTCAGCACGGTCAGGAGCAACGTGACGCCGATATTGGTGCCCGCGCTCGATCCCTCGGCCAGCGCGGGCAGCAGCACGAGCGCCAGCACCATCGCGAGGTCCTCGACGATCAGCCAGCCGACGGCGATGCGGCCGCGCTCGGTGTCGATCAGGCGGCGCGTCTGGAGCGCACGAAGCAGCACCACCGTGCTCGCCACGGACAGCGCAAGGCCGAAGACGAAGCCCCCGGCGAGCGTCCATCCGAGCAATTCGGCAAGGCCCATGCCCATGAGGGTCGCGACGGCGATCTGGACGACAGCGCCCGGCACGGCGATCTTGCGGACCGACATCAGGTCCTTGATCGAGAAATGCAGGCCGACCCCGAACATGAGCAGGATGACGCCGATCTCCGCGAGCTGATCGGCCAGCCCCTGGTCGGCCACATAGCCGGGTGTGAACGGCCCCACCGCCACGCCGGCCAGCACGTAACCGACGAGAGGCGACATACGCAGGCGAATGGCGGCGGCGCTGAAGACGAAGGCCAGCACTAGGCCGGCAACGATCATCGCGATCAGAGGCGTCGCATGCGGCAGGGCGCTAGGATCCCGTTCCTGTCATCGCGTTCGCTCCTATGCCGGGACTGCGCAGATTGCGAGGGTGGCCCTGTCGCGCAAATGCTGACAAGCGCGGCTTTTGGGGCATAAGGGGCGAGCATGACGAATGAATTCGCAACATCTGCCTTCAGCGACGGCCTCGTGATCCTCGGCGCCGCCGGGATCGTCATTCCAGCCTTCGCCCGCTTCCGCATCAGCCCCGTCATCGGCTTCATCCTGATCGGATTGCTGGTTGGCCCCGCCGGCCTCGGATCGATGGCGACACAATATCCGTGGCTCAACTACGTCACCATCACCAACCCGGAATCGATCGAGCCGTTCGCCGAATTCGGCATCATCCTCCTGCTCTTCTCGATCGGCCTCGAACTCTCGTTCAAGCGGCTCTGGACGATGCGGCGGCTGGTGTTCGGGGTCGGCGCAGCCGAGCTCTTGCTGTCGGCGGCGATCATCGGCGCCGGGCTGTGGGCGATCGGCCAGGGCTGGACCGGATCGATCGCGCTGGGGCTCGCCCTCGCTCTTTCCTCGACGGCGCTTGTGCTCCCGCTGGTCGGCACCACCAGCGCGGTCGGCCGATCTGCGCTGGCGATGCTGTTGTTCGAGGATCTGGCGATCGTCCCCATCATCTTCCTGCTCGGAGCATTGGCGCCGTTGGCGCAGGCGGACGGTCTCGGCGGGCTGGTCAACACCTTGATCTTCGGAGCGCTCACGGTTGCCGCGATGCTCGTGCTCGGACGCTTCCTGCTGCCGCGCCTGTTCGCACAGGCGGCGCGCGCCAAGAATCCCGAGCTGTTCTTCGCCGCCAGCCTGCTGGTTGTGATCGTTGCCAGCCTCGCGACGACCGCCGTCGGGCTGTCGCCGATCATGGGTGCGCTGCTCGCAGGGATTTTGATCGCGGAGACCGACTATCACACGGAAGTCGAGGCCATTACCGCCCCGTTCCGCGGCCTCGCGCTCGGCATCTTCCTGATCACGGTCGGCATGAGCGTCGATTTCCGCGTCGTCGCCGAGAATTGGGGAAGCATCCTGCTTGCCGTGCTCGGGGTGCTGATCGTCAAGGCCCTGGTCACCGCCGGCCTCCTCCGGCTCGGCGGTGCGCGCAACGCGGTGGCGGCCGAGACCGGAGTGCTGATGGCCTCCCCGTCCGAGACGACGCTGATCGTGCTGGCGACCGCCAGCGCTGCGCAGCTGATCCGCCCCGAAACCGCGGCCTTCTGGCAGATCGTCACTGCGATCGGGCTCACCATCACCCCGCTCCTCGCGCAGCTTGGCCGGATCGCGGCGCGCCGGGTCGATCTACGCACCGAAGTCGATCTTCCCGTGATCGGGCCTGGAGAGAAGGCGCCGACAGCGGTCATCATCGGCTTCGGCCGCGTCGGACGCCTGGTGGCGGACATGCTGCGGGTCCACGGCCGGAGCTATCTCGCCGTGGACTCGAACATCGACACGGTCGCCGCCTGCCGCCGCGAAGGCTTCCCGATCATCTTCGGAGACGTGTCGCGGCCGGAGCTGGTCGATCGCCTGAACCTCGGCCATGCCAGCGCGCTCATCCTGACCATGGACGATCCGGTGCTGACGGTGCGGCTGACCAAGAAGGTGCGCGGCTGGTGCCCGAACCTCACGATCGTCGCCCGCGCGCGGGATGCCAAGCACGCCGCCGAACTCTATCGCGCCGGTGCGACCGACGCGGTGCCGGAGACGCTCGAATCCTCGCTCCAGCTCTCCGAGGCGGTGCTGGTCGATCTCGGCATGGCGATGGGGCCGGTGATCGCGTCGATCCATGAGAAGCGCGCCGAACTGCGGCAGGAGATCATGCAGCTCGGGCAGCTGGAAGCCGAGCCGCCCCTCGGCCGCCGCCAGCGGGCGCGCGATGCACTCAAGCGCGCGGATTCGCCTGCCCAGCAGACCTAGAACGCTGGCAAGGCAGCTCCGCCTCCGCTACTGTTCCGCCTCTGTTCTATTGGAAGGTGACATGGCGAAGCGATCCGGTAGCGCTGATCTGCCTCTGCACGGCGGCCGCGTTCCAGCGTGGCTCGGCGAACGCATGACCCGCCTCGGCACCATCATGTCCGAAGCGATCATCCACCATTACGGCCGCGACGAGCTCCTGCGCCGCCTAGCCCACCCCTTCTGGTTCCAATCGTTCGGCGCGGTAATGGGGATGGACTGGCATTCGTCCGGCATCACCACCAGCGTCATCGGCGCACTGAAGCGGGGCCTCAACCCGCGTGCCGGCGAGCTCGGCATCCACGTCTGCGGTGGGCGCGGCCGCCAATCCCGCCAGACCCCGGCTGAGCTTGCCACCGTCGCCGAGCGAGTTGGCGCGGACGGAGCGGCGCTCGCAAAGGCGAGCCGCCTCGTCGCCAAGGTCGACAGCGCCGCAGTCCAGGACGGGTTCGACCTCTACCTGCACGGCTTCATCGTCACCGACGACGGGCTTTGGACGGTGGTGCAGCAGGGCATGAACGGCGAGAGCCGCACGGCGCGCCGTTATCACTGGCTGTCCGAGGGCCTAAAAAGCTTCGTCGATGCGCCTCACGCCGCCATCGAAGGGCAACGGCAGGGCGAGATCGTCAATCTCGCCGATCGGCGGGCCGATGCCTCGCGCCAGGCCCAGCTGGAACTTCTTGCCGACCTCGGCCCCGACCGGCTGGCGCGGGAAGCCGCGGCGATGGAGCGTCCGCCCACCGCCTCCCCGCTGCTGCCGCACCTGTTGCTGCCGGATCATCATGACGTCCGGCCCGCCGACGTCATCCTGCGTCGCCTCCACGGCACCCTTGCCGCGGCCGCCGAAGCAGGTCCTAAGGACTTCCCGGAGCTGCTGCTGGTGCCCGGCGTCGGCGCGAGAACCGTCCGCTCGCTCGCTATGGTCGCCGACGTGATCCACGGCACGCCGTGCCGCTTCGCCGACCCCGCGCGCTTCTCGCTGGCCCATGGCGGCAAGGACCGCCACCCCTTCCCCGTGCCGCTCAGCGTCTATGACAAGACGATCGGCGTGCTGAAATCGGCGATGAGCAATGCGAAGCTCGGCAACGAGGAAAAGCTCGGCGCCATCCGTCGTCTCGACGAGCAGGCGCGACGGCTGGAGCGCTTTGCTTTGGGGCCATCGCTGGATGCGTATATTGCGGAGGAGCGGGAGCGTTCCCACGAATATGGCGGGATGAGCGTCTTCGGTCCGGAGCCTCCGCCTCAGGCGGCGACGGTCTCCAGGGCCTCGCGGACAGCCTGAACCGCCTCGGCGGCCTTGCCGCCGTCCGGTCCGCCGCCCTGGGCCATGTCCGGCCGGCCGCCGCCGCCTTGGCCGCCGAGCGCCTCCACGGCGCGGCGGACGAGGTCGACGGCGTTGCGCTTCTCCGTCATGTCCGCGGTCACGCCGACGGCGACGCTGGCGCGCCCTTCGTTCACCGCGACCAAGGTCACGACGCCCGAGCCGACGCGCTTCTTGGCGTCATCCACGAGGCCGCGCAGACCTTTGGGATCGAGACCTTCGATCACCTGACCGATGAAGCCATGGCCGCCGACCTGCTCCGGACCTTGCGCTTCCGCAGCCTTGCCGCCGCCGAGTGCCAGCGCCTTCCGGGCCTCGGCGAGCTCTCGCTCGAGACGGCGGCGCTCGTCGATCAGCGCGGCGACGCGGGCAGGCACTTCCTCCGGAGAGGCCTTCAGCGACGCCGCGGCTTCACGGAGGCGATCTTCGCGTGACGTCAGCCACTTGCGGGCCGCTTCTCCAGTCAACGCTTCGATGCGGCGGATGCCTGAGGCGACGGCGCTCTCCGAGATGATCTTGAACAGGGCGATATCGCCGAGCGCGCCGACATGGGTGCCGCCGCACAGCTCGACAGAATAGCTGGCATCGCTGCCGCGGCCCATCGAGAGGACGCGAACCTCGTCGCCATACTTCTCGCCGAACAAGGCCATCGCGCCCGCGCCGATCGCCTCGTCTGGGCTCATCAGCCGGGTGGCGACGCGGTCATTCTCGCGAATGTGGCGGTTCACCTCGGCTTCGATCGCTTCAATGTCGTCGCGGGTCAGTGCCTTTTGATGCGAGAAGTCGAAGCGGAAATAGTCGGGGGCGACGAGGCTGCCCTTCTGCGTGACATGGGTGCCGAGGCGATGGCGCAGCGCCGCGTGCAGGAGATGCGTCGCGGAATGGTTGGCCCTGACGCGTGAGCGGCGCTCCGCGTCCACCTCCAGGCGGACGGCGTCCCCGACCTTCAACGAGCCGGAGCGAATGGTCGCATGGTGCGCGTGAAGACGTCCGAGCGGCTTCGACGTGTCGCCAACCTCCGCTTCCAGGCCGCTGTCATTGCGGATGAAGCCGGCATCGCCGATCTGGCCGCCGCTCTCGCCATAGAAAGGCGTCTGATTGGTGATGACGATCACCTGCCCGCCCGAGGAGGCGCTGTCGACGCGCGTGCCATCCTTGACCAGAGCGAGGACGACACCCTCGCCTTCATGGCCGGCATAGCCCGTGAACTCCGTCGAGCCGTGCTCTTCCGCGATGTCGAACCAGACGTCTTCGGACGCCTTGGAGCCCGAGCCCTTCCAGGCCGCGCGGGCGGCGGCCTTCTGCTCGGCCATGGCGGCGTCGAAGCCGGCGCGATCGACGGCGAAGCCCTGCGCCCGCAACGCATCCTCGGTGAGATCGTAGGGGAAGCCGTAGGTGTCGTAGAGGCGGAAAGCGACGTCCCCCGCCAGCGTGTCGCCCGGCTTCATGGAAGCGGTCGCTTCGTCGAGGAGGCGGAGGCCCTTGTCGAGCGTCTGGCGGAAGCGAGTCTCCTCCAGCTTTAGCGTCTCCTCGATCAGCGGCTGCGCACGGACCAGCTCGGGATAGGCGGCGCCCATTTCGGCGACCAGCGACGGCACCAAGCGGTGCATGAGCGGCTCGGTCGCGCCCAGCAGGTGGGCGTGGCGCATCGCCCGCCGCATGATCCGGCGCAGCACATAGCCCCTGCCCTCGTTGGCCGGCAGCACTCCGTCGGCGACCAGGAAGCCGGACGCGCGCAGATGATCCGCAATGACCCGGTGGCTGGGCAGCCGGGCACCTGCCGCCTTCGTGCCGGTCAACTCCTCGCCGGCGCCAATTAGGTTTTGGAACAGATCAATGTCGTAGTTCGACTGAACGCCCTGCAGCAGCGCGACAGCGCGTTCCATGCCCATCCCGGTATCGACCGACGGCTTGGGCAGGTCCACGGTACTTCCGTCCGCGAACCGCTCGAACTGCATGAACACCAGGTTCCAGAATTCCAAAAAGCGGTCGCCGTCCTCATCCGGTGAACCCGGAGGGCCGCCGGCCATGGCCTCGCCCTGATCATAGAAGATTTCACTATTCGGTCCGAAGGGGCCGGTGTCGCCCATCGCCCACATATTATCCGGGTGGCGAACGATCCGATCCTCGGCGATACCGGCGATCTTGCGCCAAAGCGCGGCAGCCTCATCGTCGGTCGGATGCACCGTCACCCATAGTCGATCCTTAGCAAATCCCAGGTCGTTCGTGATAAAGCGCCAGGCGAGCTCGATCGCACCTTCCTTGAAATAGTCGCCGAAGGAGAAATTCCCCAGCATCTCGAAGAAGGTGTGGTGGCGCGCCGTGTAGCCGACATTGTCGAGGTCGTTATGCTTGCCGCCGGCGCGGACGCATTTCTGGCTCGACACCGCGGTCGAGTAAGGCCGCGTCTCAAGCCCGGTGAAGACGTTCTTGAACGGCACCATCCCTGCATTCACGAACATCAAAGTCGGGTCGTTCTGCGGCACCAAAGGCGCAGAAGCGACGATCTGGTGCCCCGCAGAGCCAAAATAGTCGAGAAACGAGCGGCGGATGTCGTTGGTGGAGGTCATGCAGCGCGATGTAGGCGAGGCGCGAAAGCCGGGCAAGCACGGTGCCAGAAACCGCGGCTTCGAGACTTTTCTCCCGAATGTCCCCGCCCGGATGGCGCCGGCGGCAGACCGTCAGTCGAGAGCTTCTCCGTCACTGGCGGAGGCGAACTCGACTTCGGCCGCAGGCACCGCGGCTACCGCGGCTTCTGCGACGACCGGATAGCTGGCGTAGCGTTCCACGGCAGCGAAATCGGCGGCCCGCTCCTCTTCCTGTGGGGCCGGTTCATAGACGGCAGGCTGCGGCGCCGGCACCTCGACCATCTCGGCATAGCCGGGCTGGTATTTGTCCACTGAGCTGTCGTGAACCGGATAGTATTCCTCAGGATAGGTGCGGCAGCCGACGCAGCTGCCACCGAGCGCCTGTTGGCGTTCCGCGGGGGTGAGGTAGCCGGCACGCGTTACAGGCGCCGAGAAGCTCGCCCGGTTCGGGACAAGATCGGCGTGGAAGCGCGTCTCCGGCTCGTCATGATAAGCCGGGTTGATCTCGCCGATCGCGGAACGGCCGAGATAGACGCCGGTGACTGAACCGGCCGCGGCCAGCACGGCCAAAGTCGCAAGAGTAAGCGGTTGGGGCATGACGGATACTCAACCACGCGGCCTCAACTCGGCCGCTCGTCCGGTAAAACCAACTGCAGGCCCCGCCGTTCCGGGCGCTCGTCCCGGAAGAGGGTAAACGCCGCCCGACGCCCTCTTGAACTTGGTCGCCGATAGGAGAAGGGTGTGACGAGTGGCGCGAGCGCGCTCCCGCGATCGCGTGAAAGCGAACGGAGGAGAGGATCATGCCGGAGACCACTGTAGGCACGAGACTGGTCGCGCTTGTCGGCCCGGGCGGCGCTGGAAAAACGAGCCTGGCCGAAGCCTTGCTGTTCGCGACCGGCGCAATCGACCGGCAGGGCAGCGTCGATGCCGGCAATTGCGTCGGCGACTCCAGCGCGGAAGCGCGGGCGCGGCGCGGCTCGACCGAGCTCAATCTGATGCGATTCGATTTCCTGGGTGACCGCTTGGCGCTACTAGACTGCCCGGGATCGGTCGGCTTCGCCGCCGACGGCGCCATGGGCATCGCCGCGGCCGACCTCGCGATCGTCGTCGTCGATCCCGATCCGGACCGCGCCTTGCTCGCCGAGCCGACGCTCCGCCAGCTCGAGGCACTCGGCATCCCCCACGCCATCTTCGTCAACAAGATCGACCAGGCGCGCGGCTCCATCCAGTCGCTGCTGGAGGCGCTTCAGCCGATGAGCGCCTCGCCGCTGATCGCGCGCCAGATCCCGATCACGGAGGGGGAGAAGATCACCGGCTTCGTCGATCTCGCCCTTGAGCGCGCCTATCACTACCGCCCCGGCAAGGCGTCGGAGCGAATGGAAATACCCGCCGAACTCGCCGATGCCGAGCATGCGGCCCGCTATCACATGCTCGAGCAGTTGGCCGATCATGACGACGCGTTGCTCGAGCAGCTGTTGATGGACGAGGCGCCGAGCCTCCCAACCGTCTTGGCCGATCTCGCCCGCGAGACACGCGAGAATCTGGGCGTGCCGGTGCTGTTCGGATCGGCACTCAACGGCTTCGGCGTGCGCCGGCTGATGAAGGCGCTGCGCCATGAGGCGCCCGCCCCTGCCGCGGCTGCGGAGCGGCTCGGCGCGAAGGATGGCTGCGCATTCGTCTTCAAGGTTTCCCATGGGGGCGCGGTGGGGCGGCTTGCGCTCGCGCGGGTGTTCGGCGGCACGCTCAAGGAGGGCGCGGAGCTGAAGGGGCCGGACGGCAACATGGTCCGCGTCGGCACCCTCTTCGCGGTGCAGGGCGACAAGACGGCCAAACTCGCCCAGGCGGGGACCGGCGACGTCATCGCCATCGCCAAGGTGGAGAATGTCCGCGCCGGCGACTGGCTGGGCGGCGGCGGCAAGGCCGACGTGGAGCTGCCGGCTACCAACTATGCGCTGGCGATCACGACCCGCGATCGCAAGGACGACGTGCGGCTCTCGACCGCGCTCCACAAGCTGATCGAGGAGGATCCGACGCTCAGCTGGGAGCAGGACGAGGCGCTGCACGAGACGCGGATCAAGGGGGTCAGCGACGAGCATCTCAACGTCACCATCGCGCGCCTCAAGCGACGTTACGGCGTGGCCGTCGATTCACGCCAGCCGACCGTCGGCTACCAGGAGTCGATCCGCCGTTCCGTGACCCAGCGTGGACGGCACAAGAAGCAGTCCGGTGGCCACGGCCAGTTCGGCGACGTGGTGATCGAGCTGAGGCCGCTGGAGCGCGGCGAAGGCTTCCGCTTCGACGAGAAGATCCATGGTGGCGCCGTGCCGCGGCAGTATTTCCCGGCTGTCGAACAGGGCGTCCGCGACGCGACGCTGAAAGGACCGCTCGGCTTCCCGGTCGTGGACGTAGCCGTGACGCTGACGGATGGCAGCTATCACAGCGTTGACAGTTCGGAGCTTGCCTTCCGCACGGCCGGGCGCATCGCGATGAGCGAGGCCTTGGCCGCCGCCTCCCCTCACCTGCTCGAGCCGGTGCATAAGGTGACGATCTTCGCGCCCGGTTCGGCGACGTCGCGGGTGACCTCGGCGGTTGCCAGCAGGCGGGGCCAGATGCTGGGCATGGGACCGCGCGAAGGCTGGTCGCGCTGGGACAAGATCGAGGCGCTGATGCCGGAAGCGGAGCTGCAGGGCCTCGACGCCGAGTTGAGGTCGCTAAGTCAGGGCCTGGCGACCTATCGCGCCGAGTTCGACCATCTCGCCGAGCTCAACGGCAAGCTCGCCGAGGAGGTCGTCCACCGCGAGCTGGAGCCGGCCTAAGGCTGGATGGTGACGGGCGTGCCCTCGCTCGTCACCGCCATCAGCCAGGCCATCTGCTCAGCGCTGAGCGCGGCACAGCCGTCGGTCCAGTGGCCGCGCATCCTTTCCGCCGCCATCTCCGGGTGCGGACCATGGATCATGATCGCATCCCCGGGATCGAGGCCGAGCGCCTCCGAAGCCGCCAGGTCGGCCTCATTGGGATAGTCGAGATACAGCGCCGGCAGGAACGTCACGTCAGGATAGTCGATGCGACTCGTGCGGTGCTCGATCACCCGATACTCCCCTTCCGGCGTCTTCCGATCGCCGCGCTCACGCTTGGGGCCGAGATGCCAGCTGGGACCAAAGCGAAGCTCGGCAAGAGTATATGCGCGCCCATCGGCGAAGACGGCCGTCAGCGTGCGGTCCGACTTGTCGATGAGCAGGCGGTCAGCCTGTGGCGAGGCGAGAGGTTCGTCCGCGCCCAGCTGCAGCAAGGACAGTAAGAGCCCCGCAACAGCCGCGACCAGCATGTTCGACACTCCCGGGTTTCCGCTACAGAGGTGAACTTAGCTGACCCGGCAGCGAAACGATATGGCGGCAGTCCGAGTGGCGGGATCATGCGGAGCGGGTCGCTCCAAGGTGAGATGCGGCGCTTGACCCAGGCCCCGCAATCGCCTTCCTAAGGCGCAAACAGAAACGAGGAGCGCCCGGTGGCCAAACGCCTGACCTATTACATCATCGCCGGGCTTGTGCTCGGCATCCTCGTCGGGTGGATCCTCAACGTCTCGATCAGCGACGGCACGCCGGCGGGCGAGGCGCAGCTCAAGACGATCGCCGGCTATATCTCGATCCTCACCACCATCTTCCTCCACCTCATCAAGATGATCATTGCGCCGCTGGTCTTCTCGACCTTGGTGGTCGGCATCGCGCATATGGGCGACACCTCGGCGCTCGGGCGCGTCGGCGCAAAGGCGGTCGGCTGGTTCGTCTGCGCCAGCGTTGTCTCCCTCAGCCTCGGCCTCATTCTCGTCACGATATTCCAGCCGGGCACCGGCCTTGGCCTGCCGCTCCCTCCGGCCGATGCGTCGGTGGGCGTGGATCGTTCGGCCTTCGATTTCGCCAAGTTCGTCGCCCACATCTTCCCGGAATCGATGATCGGCGCGATGGCCAGCAACGACATCCTCCAGATCGTCGTCTTCTCGCTGTTCGTCGGCGTCGCGATCATGGCTGTGGGAGAGCCCGCGCGGCCGCTTGTCCGGGCGACGGAAGCACTGGTGAAGGTGATGCTGCAGATCACCGACTATGTGATGCGCTTCGCGCCCGTCGCAGTGTTCGCAGCGGTCACCGCCACCATCGCCCAGCGCGGCCTCGGCATCCTCGGCACCTTCGGCTATTTCATGGGCAGCTTCTATATCGGCCTCGTCATCCTCTGGGCGCTGCTGATCGGCATCTGCTTCCTGATCGTCGGCAGGCGGACGGGTCTGCTCGTGCGCTACATACGCGATCCGATCGTGCTCGCCTTCTCGACGGCCTCGTCCGAAGCGGCCTATCCCCGCACCCTGGAAGCGCTCGACCGGTTCGGCGTGCCGCCTCGCATTGCCAGCTTCGTGCTGCCGCTCGGTTATTCGTTCAACCTCGACGGCTCGATGATGTATATGACGTTCGCGAGCATCTTCGTCGCGCAGGCCTACGGGATCGAGCTCAGCCTCGGCACCCAGATCCTGATGCTGCTGACGCTGATGATCACATCGAAGGGCGTTGCCGGCGTACCGCGGGCGAGCCTCGTCGTGATCACCGCGACGCTGGCCCAGTTCAACATCCCGGAAGCAGGCCTGCTGCTGATCCTGGCAGTCGACCACTTCCTCGACATGGGCCGGTCCGCGACCAACGTCGTCGGCAACGCCGTCGCCAGCGTGGTGGTGGCGAAATGGGAGGGCCAGCTCGATCCGCTGGAGCCCGCCGACATCGAGCCGCCGCACGCGCCTTCGAACCGGCCGGCTCCCGCGCCGGGGAACGAGCCCTTCTAGACCGGCTCAGGCATAGGCATAGGCGCCGCCCCGGGCGAGCGCTTCGCCATAAGCGGGGCGGGCATGGATGCGCTCGAGCCAGTCCATCAGGTGCGGCCGGCGCTCGTCGAGACCGCCGCGGGCACGCGACGCCTCGAGCGGGAAGCTCATCATGATGTCGGCGGCGGTGAAGTCGTCGCCCGCGAACCAGGCGCGGCCGCCAAGTTCGCTGTCGAGCCAGTCGAGATGAACGTCGAGCATGCGCTGGACCGGCGCCCGCGCGGGCTTGCCGAGCATGCCGAGGCGCCCGATGATCAGCAGGGCGAGCAGCGGCGGCATCATCGAGCCTTCGGCATAATGGAGGAAGTAACGATAGCGCAGCACGTCGTCACGCTTGGCTGGCGGGCCGAGACGGCCGCCGGCTTTCTCGACCAGATATTCGACGATCGCGCCGGTCTCTGCGACCACGCGTCCTTCGTCCTCGATCACCGGGGCCTTGCCGAGCGGATGAACCTTTCTGAGCTCGGGCGGCGCCAGCATCGTCTTGGTGTCGCGCTCGTAGCGGCGGACCTCGTAGGGGAGCTCGAGCTCCTCGAGCAGCCAAAGGACGCGCTGGGAACGGCTATTCTGGAGATGGTGGACGATGATCATCCCGCGCCCCTAAAGGAGCGGCTCGCGGCTTGGGAAGCGGAACTTGTCGGCTTCCCTTGCGTCCGGCGTTGACCTTCAGCACCTGCCTTTCGAGAAGACCCGCGATGGCCGACCAGAGCCCAGACTTGCAGTCCCGCCAGAGCGGTCCCGGCACGCGGGAGTTCATCGCGCTGGTGGCGGCGCTGATGGCGTCGAACGCACTGGCCATCGACGCGATGCTGCCGGCGCTGCCCGCGATCGGCGAGGCGCTGGGCGTGGCGGAGGAGAACCGGCGGCAGCTCGTCATCACCGCCTATCTGCTCGGGTTCGGCGTGGCGCAGCTCATCTATGGCCCCTTGTCCGACCGCTACGGGCGCAAGGGGCTGCTGATCGGCGGCCTCGCCATCTACGGCATCTTCGGACTGCTGGCGGGGATCGCGTCGAGCTTCACCCTCCTCCTCGCCGCCCGGGCGATTCAGGGTGCCGCGGCGGCGGCGACGCGCGTGCTGGTCGTCTCGATCGTGCGCGACCGCTACCACGGCTCTGCGATGGCGCAGATCATGTCGACGGTGATGATCGTCTTCATGATCGTGCCCGTCCTCGCCCCCTCCTTCGGCCAGGGCGTGCTTGCCATAGCGAGCTGGCGGCACATCTTCATCGCGCTCGGCGTCTATGGCACCGTGCTCGCGCTCTGGACCTGGTTCCGGCTGCCGGAGACGCTGCGGCCCGAGCACAAGCGGCCGCTGTCGCTCGGCAAAATCGGCGAAGCGGCATGGACAACTCTCCGCATCCGCCAGTCGATCGGCAACACGATCGCCCAGACCCTGCTGATGGGCGCGCTGTTCGCGTTCATCGGATCGATCCAGCAGATCGTGTTCGACGTCTTCCGGCGGCCCGAGCTGATTGGCATCGTCTTCGCCTGCATCGCCGGGCCGATGGCGATCAGCTCCTACGCCAATTCCCGGCTGGTGATGCGGCTCGGATCCAAGCGGATCCTGCTGTGGGCGCTGGCCGCCTTCACCGCGGCTTCCGCGGTGCACATGGCGGTCGCCGAATTGCTCGGCGAGACGATCTGGAGCTTCGTCGCCCTGCAGGCGGCGACGATGATCTTCTTCGGCCTGATCGGCGCCAATGCGGGCGCGCTGGCGATGGAGCCGCTGGGGCATATCGCCGGCACCGCTTCCTCGCTCCAAGGCGTGATCACGACCGTCGGCGGCGCCTCGATCGGCTTCGTCATCGGTCAGCAGTTCAACGGAACCACCCTGCCCTTCCTGGTCGGCTTCACCATCTGCGGCGCGGCGGCGCTCGGCACGGCGATCTGGGCGAACCGGCAGCCCTGCCAGGACACGCATGACGAAGTCGAAGCCGAGGTCCAGGAGACTTACAGCCGGCCCGCCTGAGCAAGCGGACCGGCCGAAGTTGGCAAAGTTGAAACGAAACAGGGAAAGTTTCGCCCTCCCCGTCAGATGTCGTCGTCGGCAGACGGCCCCGTCATCAGCGCTTCGGCCACTTCCTCGGTCTTGCCGCGGATCGCCTTTTCGAGACGCGTCGCCAGCTCCGGATTCTCGCGCAGATAGGTTTTGGCGTTCTCGCGGCCCTGCCCGATGCGGATCGAATCGTAGCTGAACCAAGCGCCGGACTTCTCGACGATGCCGGCCTTAACGCCGAGATCGAGCACCTCGCCGATCTTGGAGATGCCCTCGCCATACATGATGTCGAACTCGACCTGCTTGAACGGCGGCGCGACCTTGTTCTTGACGACCTTCACCCGGGTGGTGTTGCCGACGATATCGTCGCGGTCCTTGATCTGGCCGGTGCGGCGGATGTCGAGGCGGACCGAGGCGTAGAATTTGAGCGCATTGCCGCCGGTCGTCGTCTCCGGATTGCCGTACATCACGCCGATCTTCATCCGGAGCTGGTTGATGAAGATGACGATGCACTTGGACTTGGCGATCGAGCCGGTCAGCTTCCTCAGCGACTGGCTCATGAGCCGGGCCTGGAGGCCGACATGGCTGTCGCCCATCTCGCCCTCGATCTCGGCGCGCGGCACCAGGGCGGCGACCGAATCGACGACGAGCACGTCGATCGCGTTCGACCGGACGAGGGTGTCGGTGATCTCCAGCGCCTGCTCGCCGGTGTCGGGCTGGGAGACGATCAGCTCGTCCACGTCGACGCCCAGCTTCCTGGCATAGACGGGGTCGAGCGCATGTTCGGCATCGACGAAGGCGGCGGTGCCGCCGTTGCGCTGCGCCTCGGCGATGACATGGAGCGCAAGCGTCGTCTTGCCGGAGCTTTCCGGCCCATAGACCTCGATCACGCGGCCGCGCGGCAGGCCGCCGATGCCGAGGGCGATGTCGAGCCCCAGCGAGCCGGTCGAGATCGCCTCGATCGCGATCGCCTCGCGCGAACCCAATTTCATCGCGCTCCCCTTGCCGAAGGCGCGGTCGATCTGCGCCAGCGCGGCGTCGAGAGCTTTTTGCTTGTCCATATCCTGGGAATTCCTGTCGGAAACGACTTTCAGAGATGCCACCATGGCCAAGCCCCTCGTTAGATTGGTCGCGCCGATCCTTCAACGCGTGAGTAAGCGTGTATCTGTTCTGTTCCCGTAGAACAAGACAGAAACAGAACAGCAGCGGAAGAAATCGCTTAGGCCGTCTAGCGGCCTTGCGCCGCGATCCGATCAAGTGCCTGGCGCATGGCGGCCTGGAGGGCCGGGTGCTGGTAAATGTCATTATGGCCGGCGCCCGGCACGGTCACGTCGAGGATGATGTTTCGTGCCGATTTCCTGAGCGCCGCGGTGCGTTCGGCCGGGATCAGCGTGTCGCGCTGGCCAGCGATCAGCGCAACGGGAACATCGGTCGCGGCGAGGTCCTCCGCCGGCTCCATCCGGTGGCGGAGCAGCAGGCGCACCGGCAGCCAGCGATAATGACCCGCGGCGAGTGCCGACAGCGAGTCGAAAGGCGTCACCAGGATCAGGCCGGCGAGGTCGCGCTGTCGCGCGAGATGCGCAGCGACGCCGCTGCCGATGCTGAAGCCCACCGCCACGATCGGGCGCGAGGGGAAGCGTTTGGCGACCACATCGTGGACGAACGGCGCGTCGGCGAGCAAGGCGGCGGCGCTCGCGGCCCCGGTGCTCGGCCGGTAGCCGCGATAGTGGAAGGCAACGATGTCCCGCTCCGGATACAGATCGTGCAGGTAAGCGGCGGCGGCTTCGGCATTCCACGCGTTGCCCCCGAAGGCGAGGATGAGCGGCCCCTGCCCGCCTTGTATGCGAGGCGGGAGGTGGACGCCGTGCAGCGTCTCGCCGTCGGGCGTGAGCGCGACGAGAGCCTCGGCACCTTGCGGGAGGCCGCCCGAGCCAACCACCATCCGCGTCGGGAACAGCAATGCAGTCTGGAAGAAGAAGAGACCAACGAGGATCGCGAAATAGCCGAGGGCGATCAGGAGCAGCAGGGTTTTGAGGATGGTCATCTTCCTCCCCAGCTTAGCTGGGGAGCGGGACCATGCGAAGCGTGGTGAGCTTCGGAGTCGGATGGCGCTCCGGCGACCCAAACGTCGCCTCTCCGTCCGTCCCCTTTCCCCCATGCCCGCATGGGGAAGAATCAGCTGTTGCCGTTGAGCGCCTGCTTGAGGACCGGCTCGATCGCATCGATCGTATAGGGTTTGGAGAGGACCGGGGCCGCCGCATGGCGCTCGGGCGGAGGCTCGATATGGCCGCCGGTCGCGAGGACGAAGGGCACGCCCTTCTCGCTCAGGCGATCGGCGACGGGCCAGACGGTCTGGCCGCCTTTGAGGTGCACATCGACGATGGCGACGTCGAATCCGCCCTCGTCGGCGCAAGCCAGCGCCTCGTCCACGGTTTCCGCAGTTCCGACGACCGTGTGACCCAGCGAGTCGAGGAAATCCTCGAGCATCATCGCGATCAAGGGTTCGTCTTCGACGATGAGAATAGAATGCCCGGCCACGGGCGAGGCGATTAAGCCGAAACGATTACAATCTAAAGGGCTTATTTGCCCTGCAGAGCGTCACGCGCGGCTTCGGCCAATTTCTGGACAGAGAAGGGCTTGGCGAGGAATGCGACACGGTCGATGTCGATCGATTTGCGGAGCTGTTCTTCGGCATAGCCGGAGATGAAGAGGATCGGCAGGTCCGGGTGAGTCTTGCGCGCCTCGCGGACGGTCGTGGGACCATCCATGGTCGGCATGACGACGTCCGAGATCATCAGATCGACCTTCTCCGCGCCCGCCAGAATTTCGAGCGCCGCCTCGCCATTCTCGGCCGACAGCACCGTATAGCCGTGGCGGGTGAGCGCGCGCTCGGCGACGGCGCGGACCATCGCCTCGTCCTCGACGAGCAGGATCGTGCCCGAGCCCCAGAGCTCGCCCACGCTCTCTTCCCTCGCCTTGCCCTGCGCGCTGGGCTTGCTCGCCTCGGCACGATGGACGGGGAGATAGATGGTGAAATGGGTCCCCTCGCCTTCCTCGGAATCGGCGAAGATGAAGCCGCCCGATTGCTTGACGATGCCATAGACGGTGGAGAGGCCGAGACCGGTGCCCTTGCCCACTTCCTTGGTCGTGAAGAAGGGCTCGAACACCTTGGCCAGGATGGCGGGCGGCATGCCGGTGCCGGTGTCGGAGACGCGGAGCGCGGTATAATCGCCGACCGGTAGGATGTCGCTGCCCATGCGGCGGGTCTCCTCGGTGCCGACCGCAAAGGTCTGGATGGTCAGGATGCCGCCTTCCTTCGTCTCCATGGCGTCGCGGGCATTCACGGCGAGATTGACGATCACCTGCTCCAATTGACCCGGATCGGCTCGAACGGCGCCGAGATTGCGGCCGTGCTTGACCTGAAGCGTCACCTTCTCGCCGAGCAGGCGCTTCAGCAGCGTCGAAACTTCCGAAATGACGTCCGGGAGCTGCAGAACCTGTGGGCGCAGCGTCTGCTGGCGGGAGAAGGCGAGTAGCTGGCGCGTCAGGCCGGCGGCGCGGTTCGAGTTCGAGCGGATCTGCTGGATGTCGTCATAATCGCTGTCGCCCGGCGTGTGGCGCATCAGCATGAGGTCGCAATAGCCCAGGATGGCGGTGAGGATGTTGTTGAAGTCGTGGGCGACACCGCCGGCGAGCTGGCCAACCGCCTGCATCTTGGTCGCCTGAGCGACCTGGCGCTTCAGGCGGTCGGCCTCGCTATTGTCCTTGAGCGCGAGAATGACGGCCGCGTCGCCGACGCCGCGGGCGCCGGCGATGGTGAGCGCGACCGGTTCGTCCGGATTGGCCTTCAGACGCACGGCCATGTCGCTGGCCGAGGCGGGGCCGCGGGCGAAGCGGCGGACCGAGTCGGAGACCGCCGCCTTGTCCTCGTCGACGACGAGATCGCCGGGGTAGACGGGCCGCGCCTCCTTCGGGAGGTTGGCGGCCTTGCGGAAGGCCTTGTTCAGATAGACGAAGCGGCCATCGACATTGGCGAGGGCGAGGCCGAGCGGCAGGAAATCGAGCAAGGCATTGAGGCTGGCGCTGTCCTCGCGGCCGAGGCGGCCGGAGCCGGTATCGTCGAGCAGCAGGAAGAGGGTCAGCGGATCGGGCTGGTCGGCGACCGGCACCTGGACGATGCGCAGCCCGGTGGCGCCGCGGCCTTCGGCGGCGAAGTGGAAGCCGCCATCCTCGGTCGCGGCGATAAGGTCGACGAGCGGCGTGCCGGCGACGGGAGTGCCGGCCTTGCCGGTGGCGCGGGCGACGAAAGCGGGATTGGCGGCGACGAGATTGCCTTCCGCGTCGGCCAGCGCCGCCATCAGGCCGGCCTCGCCGATCCGGTGACCGGCATCGCCATCGATCAGCCGTCTGGCCTCGCGGACCAGGTCGACATCGTCGGCACGCGCGAATTTCCACAGGATGTGGGAATCGCCAAAGCCGGCGCGGACCAGTTCGGCCCTGAGCGCAAGGCCGCTGAGGCTCAGCTTCTCGAGGTCGACATGGCCGTCGCGGCGGACGGCGGCGGCGGCGGCGCGGAGGCGCTCGCCTTCCTCCTCCGGCACGAGATCGGCCGGGGCGGCGCTGCCGAACCAGTCCGAATAGGCATGGTTGGCGCAGATCAGCCTGCCGTCGGCGTCCGTGATCGCGACGGCCGAGCCGGCGCTGTCGAGGGCCGCTCGGAGCAATGCCACATCCGGGCGAACCGCCTGCTCGACTACGGCCGGGCGACGCAGGCGCGAAGCAAGGATCAGGATCGAGCCGAGGCCGATCAGGCCGGCAAGGAAGGCGCCCGCGAAGAGCCGATCGTCGACCGCCCAGAGCAGGAGCCCCGCCGAGGCGGCTGCTGCGGCAAGGGCGGCGATGACCGCCCAGCCGGCGCCGGATCTTGATTCAGGGGAAGCGGCGGGGAGCGCGGAAGAAGCCATGACGACTTGTGCCGCGCCCTGGGTCCGCCATCAAGCTCCCCTCCCGGATTTCCGGGAGGGGCCGGGGGTGGGCTCTTCTTCGCGAAGGCAGGAGCTCGCGCCGAGAGGCGCTCGCGCCCACCCCTCAATCCCCTCCCGAAATCCGGGAGGGGAGGTTGTTCTTACCAGATGCGGACGCGCTGCTCCGGAGCGAGGTAGAGCGTGTCGTTCGGCTTGACGCCGAACGCCGGATACCAGGCATCGAGGTTGCGGACGACCGCGGTGCGCTGCTCGGACGGCGAGTGCGGATCGGTGATCAGACGGTTGAGCAGGTTGGGCTCGCGATAATTGCGGCGCCACACCTGCGCCCAGCCGAGATAGAAACGCTGGTCGCCGGTCATGCCCTCGAGCACCGGCGCCTCGCGGCCGTTCAGCGAGTGCTTGTAGGCGTCGTAAGCAATGGTGACGCCGGCGAGATCGCCGATATTCTCGCCGAGCGTGAGCTCGCCATTGACGTGCTTGCCGGGCAGCGGCTCGTAGCGGTTATACTGCTGGACGAGCTGCTGGGTGAGCGCCTTGAAGCGCTGCACGTCGCCCGCAGTCCACCATTCGGAGAGGCGGCCGGTCTCGTCATATTTCGAGCCCTGGTCGTCGAAATGGTGGCTGATCTCATGCCCGATCACCGCGCCGATGCCGCCGTAATTGACCGCCGGATCGGCGTTCGGATCGAAGAACGGGGGCTGCAGGATCGCTGCGGGGAAGACGATCTCGTTCCAGTTGAAATTGGCGTAGGCGTTGATCGTCATCGGGTACATGCCCCATTCGCGGCGATCGACGGGCTTGCCGAGCTTGTTCAACTGGCGCTGATGCTCGAACTCGTTGGCACGGATGACATTGCCGAACAGATCGCCGCGCTTCACCTCCAGCGCCGAATAGTCGCGCCATTCTTCGGGGTAGCCGATCTTCGGCGTGAAGGCGGCGAGCTTGGCGCGCGCGCGGGTCTTGGTCTCCGGCGCCATCCAGGTCAGGCCCTGGATGCGGCGGTCCATGGCGGCGAGGACGTTCTTGACGAGGACGTCCATCTCCGCCTTGGCCTCGGGCGGGAAATAGCGCTGGACGTAGGTCTTGCCGATCTCCTCGCCCATCGCGCCGGTGACGAGATTGACGCCGCGCTTCCACTCCTCCTGGTTCTGCGGGGTGCCGCCGAGCGCCGTGCCGTGGAAGGCAAAGTGGGCGTCGACGAACGGCTGGGCGAGATAGGAAGCGAAGGCGTCGAGCGTCTGGAGCTTCAGATAATCCTGCACTGTCGCGAGCGGGGCCGCGGCGATCACCTTGGCGGTGCCGGCGATCGCGCTCGGCTGGCGAACGAGGAAGTTGGGGCGGCCGGCGACGCCGATCTCGTCGAGATAGCGCGTCCAGGCGAAAGCGGGCGCACTCGCGGTGAGCTGGGCCGGCGTCAGCTTGTTGTAGGTCTTCTCCGCGTCGCGGCTCTCGACCGGGGTCCAGTGCGCCTTGGCGATCTGCGTCTCCAGCGCCAGCACGGCGGCGGCGCGGCGGTCGGCATTGGGCCCGCCGGCAAGCTTGAAGAGCTGGACGAGATAGGCGCGATAGGCGTTGCGCTTGGCCATCAGAGCAGGGTCGGTGCTGAGATAATAATCCCGGTTGGGCAGGCCGAGCCCGCCTTGGGTGAGCTGGAAGATCGCGCTGTCCGGGTCCTTGTCGTCCGAATCGACATAGTTGCCGAACGGCGCGTTGACGCCCATCCGCGAGAGGTCGCCCATCAGGGCGGCCAGATCCGCCTTGCTGCGCGTGGTGCCGATGCGGGTCAGGATCGGCACGACCGGCTGGAAGCCGGCGGCGTTCACCGCCTGGCGGTCCATGAAGCTGGCATAGAGGTCGCCAACTTTTGAGCCCCGCTGGCGCGCCGCTTCCTCCACGATCTCGCGGGTGCGCTTCTGCGACAGATCCTCGAGCATCGTGAACATGCCGTAATTGGAGCGGTCGGCCGGGATGGGCGTGGTGCGCGCCCAGGTTCCGTTCGCAAAATTGTAGAAATTGTCACCCGGCTCGACGCTGCGATCGATACCCGCCAGGTCGAAGCCGAAGCTGCCGAGCTGCGGGCGCTCGGCCGGCGCCGAGGCAACCGGACCGACCGCGGCCGTGGCAACGGTGGCAGTCTGCTCGGCCACTTCGGCGCTAGTGGCGCCGCCGCCAGAGGTGGCGCAGGCGGCAAGGGAGGTGGAGGCGGCAAGAAGGATCAGGAGGTTGCGCATTCTGGTCTCCGGGAGAAGGAGCGTGGGAATGGCGCGTCCCTAGCAAACAGCGGCTTGCGTTCAAACGCTCCGATGATGTCTGATGGGACGGCGCTTCCACTTGCGCCCGATCCACCAGCGCCAGCCGAACGAGGCGAGCAGGTAGCCGATCGCGGCGCCGATCGCGGAGATGACCACGAGCCCGAGCGCTGTGGCCGGCGCGGCGTCCGACAGCAGCCATTGCAGCCAACCCATCGCCTCCGACTCGACCTGGCTTTCGACCGGGTCGATCTTCAGCAGCCAGGAGCCGATCCAGTAACCGGCGATCCAGAGCGGCGGCGTGGTCAGCGGGTTGGTGATGAAGGTGGTGAGCGCCGCCACGGGGACATTGGCTCGCGACGGCAGCGCCAGCAGCGCCGCGAAGACCGTCTGCGCGACCGGGATCATCACCCCGACGACGATGCCGAGCGCGACGCCGCGCGGCACCGACCGGCGATGGAAGCGCCACAATTCGGGAAGCAGGATGCGGTGGGCGATCGGCCGCAGCCAGCGGATCCGCTCGAACGTGTCGCGCGTCGGCATGTTGCGCTGTGTCCAGGCGGCGAAGCGCTCCATCAGGCCGCCACTTTCAGCCACGCTCGCGCATCAGCCTTCCCTGCTCCCGCTTCCAATCCTTTTCCTTCTGATATTCGCGCTTGTCGGGGTCCTTGCGGCCACGACCGAGCGCAAGCTCGACCTTGGCGCGGCCGCGGCCGTTGAAATAGATGGACAGCGGCACGAGCGTCATCCCCTTCCGCGCCACCGCGCCGTGCAGCTTGGCGACCTCGCGGGCATGGAGCAGCAGCTTGCGCGGCCGCTTCGGCTCATGGTTGTGGCGGTTGCCGTGGCTGAACTCCGGGATATTGGCATTGATCAGCCAGATTTCCTCGTCCTTCACCTCGGCATAGCTTTCGGCGATCGAGCCCTCGCCGAAGCGCAGCGATTTCACCTCGGTCCCGGTAAGCGCAATGCCGGCTTCGAATTTGTCCTCGATCGCATAATCGAAGCGCGCGCGCCGGTTCTCGGCGACGACCTTCTGCTTGTCGAACGTCTCGGGGCGCGGGCGAACCATAGGGCGGCAGATAGGGTCAAGAACCGAGGAGGGAAAGCGGCGAACTTGGACGAGCGGCCGCGGGCGGGACGGATCAGTGGCCGGGAAACTGCTGGGAGGCACCGGCCACGAACAGGTGCGGCGTCGCAACCACCTCGAAGCCGAGACGCTGGTAGAGCGGGAATCCCTGTTCCGTCGCGCCGAGGGTGAAGCGGCGCACGCCCTCGTCGGAATAGATCCGCATCGCATGCACGAGAATCGCTTCACCGATCCCGCGGCGCTGGTTCGCGGCAGGCGTGGACATCACGTAGACGCCGACGCGATTGCCGTCGCGCAGGAACACGCCGCTGCCGACGGCCGCGCCATCCTCTTCCGCCAACCACAATTCGTTACCGGGACGCTCCAGGAAAGCTGGCGGCAAGGCACCATTGGCGGCCTCTTCGGGGATTCCGAAGGCCTCGCCGGCGAGGCGATTGCCGATCTCCATCTCCTCGGGCTGCGCCCGCCGAATTTGAAATGTCGACCCGCGCTCCTGTTCCTCCACGGAGACCCGCTCCATCAAGGGCAGCTGCCCGACGTGGAGCAAGCCAAGCCCCCTCGCCTCCTCGACAAGCTCAGGTTCCCGCTCATCGATCACGAACAGGCCATCCAGGCCGCCCGAGCGAACCGCGTCCAGACCGCTCAAAAATTCGTCGCGGGTCGAGCCTCGCGCCAGCACCACCATGTTGAGATCGGCCACGCCCGTCTGTCCAGAGAGCGCGAGGCTGCCGTGGGACAGCGGACGACACATCGCCTGTTGCCCATGCTCGAACAGCCGGAAGAGGTCGCCGGCGCATTCGCGCACCGGATCGGATACAGCCGTCACACGCCCTCCTCTTCCGCGCAGACCGCGCGCGTCGTTAGATCAGCCCAGCATGCTCCAGCGCCGCGTCCACCGCCCGGCGGCTCGCCTCCGAGGGCGGCGTGATCGGCAGGCGGAGGTCGGCTGGAAAGCCGGGAAGGACGCGGCTGACCGCATATTTGGCCGGGCCGGGCGACGCGTCGCTGAACAATGCCTTGTGGAGCGGGAAGAGCTTGTCCTGGATTTCGTGTGCCCGGGTCAGGTCGCCGGCGGCGACGGCGTCGTGGAAGTCGGCGAAGAGACGCGGCGCGACGTTGGCAGTGACGGAGATGGTGCCGACCCCGCCCATGGCGAGAAAGCCGAATGCCACGTCATCGTTGCCGGAAAGCTGGACGAACTCCTCGCCGCAGAGGCGGCGATGGGCGCTGACGCGGCCTAGGTCCCCGCTCGCATCCTTGATGCCGACCACGGTCGGCAGCTCCGCGATCCGGCCCAAAGTCTCGGGCAGGATGTCGGTCACGGTGCGACCGGGCACATTGTAGACAATGATCGGCAGCGAGCAGGCTTCGGCCAAAGCGGCGAAGTGCGCGTAGAGACCGTCCTGGTTCGGACGGTTGTAATAGGGGAGCACGATCAGGGCCGCGTCGGCGCCCCGCTCCTCGGCTGCCTTCATGTTGATTATGGCGGTGCGGGTGCAATTGGAGCCGCAGCCGGCGATTACCGGGACCCGCCCCGCCGCCTGCTCCACGCAGACCTCGATCACGCCATAATGCTCCTCGGCGCCGAGCGTGGCGGATTCACCGGTCGTTCCGCACGGGACCAGAGCGCTGCTGCCTTCGGCGATCTGCCAGTCGATGAAGGCGCGATAGCTCGGCTCGTCGAACAGGTCGTCGCGAAATGGGGTCACCAGAGCCGGGATCGACCCGCGAAACATGGTTATCTCCTTCACCTTTTGGGCAAATCCCGACATAGGGAGTTGAGGGCGCGCCTGTTCGTTCAGCGCCTGATAAGGAGGGGGCCTGTATGATGTCCAGCATGCATAGAAACGCGCTGACTTTGGCCCTTCTCGCAGGCTCCGCGGTGGCGATCGGCGCGACGCTGGCGCCGCAGGCGGTGCGGCCGCTGAAGCCGCTCGCGATGCAGACCCGCACCGCGCAGGTCGCACAGCCGGCAATCGTGCCCTCCTACCAGCCCGCGCCGGTGGCGCCCTCCGCTCAGGTGAGCGCCGCGCTCGCGCGCTGGAACAGCCTCAGGCAGAGCGACGGCCACCCCTTCTCCTCTTACGCCTCCTTCCTCACAAGCTATCGGGGCTGGCCGGGCGAGACGTCGTTGCGCAAGACCGCCGAGCGCGCGATCGACCCGAACAGCACAAGGCCCGGCGAGGTCACTTCCTATTTCCGCGTCCATCCCGCGCTGACTCCGGTCGGCCATGCCCGCCACGCCTTTGCCTTGCTCGCCGAGGGCAGTGTCGAGCCGGCCCGCGCCGCGGCGCGTCAGGCCTGGCAGGGCGGCGTCCTGCCGCGCCAGGATGAGGACCGGCTGCTGAGCCTGTTCGGCGCGGCCTTCACCCCGCAGGATCACGACCTGCGCATGGAGACCCTGCTCGCCAATCGCGACAATCAGAGCGCGGCTCGCACGCTGCCGCTGACGTCGCCGGGCAAGCGCGCGATCTACGATGCGCGTCTAGCGCTGCTGACGGGCGCCCCCGACGCATCGGGCAAGCTGGCTCTGGTCGGATCGGCCGCCAGCACCGACGCCGGTTTGCTGATGGATCGGGCGCGCTGGCTGCGCGATGCCAATCAGGGCAGCGCGGCGCGGGCGCTGCTCGCCCAGCGGCCCACCCTCGCGACCCGCCCGCACGATGCCGAGGCCTGGTTCGAGGCCCTGCTGGTACTCGCCCGCGGCGCCGAAGCGGACCGCAATTACGCCCAGGCCTATCAGATCGCGAGCAAGGTCGACGACGCCTACGCACCCGGCACCCGCATCATCGACCGCTCCACCGGCGAGCGCGACGATTATACGAGTCTCACCTGGCTCGCCGGCAATATCGCGCTGCACCGGCTGAACCGCCCGGCCGACGCCGCCGAGATGTTCGCCAAATATGCCAATGGCGGCCGTTCGGCGCAGGTGACCACCAAGGGTTACTATTGGGCGGGGCGTGCCGCGCAAGCCGCCGGCCGGAGCGCCGACGCCACTCGCCATTTCGAGGAGGCAGCCGCCTTTCCCGAGCTTTTCTACGGCCAGCTCGCGCTGGAGCGGCTCGGCCGTCCGGTGCCGGCTCCGGCAGCGGCGCTGGTGCAGCCGTCGGCGGCCGACCGCGCCGCTTATGATCGCCGCGATCTCGTCCAGGCCGCGCGGCTGCTGGGTCAGATGGGCGCCTGGCAGGACCAGTCGCTGTTCGTCCGCACGCTCGCTGAAAATGCGAACAACCCGATCGAGCGGGCGCTTGCCTCCGACCTCGCCTTGCGGATCAGCCGCCCCGATCTCGGTGTCTGGGTGGCGCGGAACGCGCGCAACGACGGCTCTCCTTTCTATACGCGGGCGGGCTGGCCCGAGGCGAGGATCCCGGCGGCGCAGAGCAATTACTGGTCGCTCGCCAACGGCATCATCCGGCAGGAAAGCTCGTTCGACAGGGCCGCTGCCAGCCATGCCGGCGCGCTGGGCATGATGCAGCTGATGCGGCCGACCGCGCAGGAGCAGGCGGGCAAGATGGGGCTCGGCTATGACGGCAGCCGCCTGACCCGCGATGCCGACTATAATATCCAGCTCGGCAGCGCCTATTTCGCGCGGCTGATGGATCAGTGGGGCGGCAGCGCGCCGCTGGCAGTGGCAAGCTACAATGCCGGGGCCGGCAATGTCCGCAAGTGGGTCCGCGAGAATGGCGATCCGCGCATGCCGGGCGTCGACGTCATCCGCTGGATCGAGGAAATCCCCTTCTCCGAGACCCGTGGCTACGTGCAGCGCGTGCTCGAGAATGCGGTCGTCTACGACACGATGAACCCGATGCGCTCCCGCACTCCGGAGCAAACCCGGCTTTCCTACTATCTCGGCAAGAGCGGCCGACCGGGCTAGCTTCGCCTGATGGCGGAGAAGACCAACCATATCACGCCCGCCGGCTACCGGCGGCTGCGCGAGGAATATGAGGCGCTGTTCGGCGTCGAGCGGCCGCGCATCGTCGAGACGATCAGCTGGGCTGCCGGCAATGGCGATCGCTCGGAGAATGGCGACTATATCTATGGGCGCAAGCGGCTGCGCGAGATCGACCGGCGGATTAACTGGCTGTCGAAGCGCATGGCGGCCGCAAACGTCCTCGATCCCGCCCTCCAGAAGGACCGCTCTCGCATCTATTTCGGCGCGCAGGTGACGCTGGCGGACGAGGACGACAATGAACGGGTGATCACCCTGGTCGGCGAGGACGAAGCGGACGCCGGCTCAGGCGCGGTCAGCTGGAAGTCACCCATCGCCCTGGCAGTCCGGGGCGCTGCGGTCGGCGACTTGCGCCGCGTCCGCCTGCCCTCGGGCGAAAAGGAATATGAGGTGATCGCGATCGACTATCCGGATGCCCGCGCCGCCTAGAACCGCTGACCGCCCGCCTGGACGAGCGCGAGGCGGATCTCCTCATCGGTGAGCCGCATGTCGCGGTTGTGATCGGCGTAGCGGCGGAACCAGGCATTGGCCCTGTGGGCGGTTTCGGCGCTGATGCGACCGCGGCGCCCCTCGTCGAAGCCCCTGCTGACGACGGCGCGGCCCTCCCGCGTCTGGACCAACCATGGATCGAGCAATGGCGCGCCGCCGCCCGTGAAGTGGTCGGGAGCGCGGCTCCAGCCCAGATAGTGACGGTCGTCATAGCGGTAATCGCCATAGCGATGGCCGTGATAGCCTCGCCCATAATCGTCGTAGTAGGCGCAGGCGGACACCCCGAGCGCCGCCGTGAACAAAGCCGCTATTATGGCCCGACGCATCGCCGCCACTCCCGCATCGTCAGGATCGTTTCGGCTTCAACACGGGAGCGGAGGCAAAGGTTGCCGGTTAACGGGCGTTAACCATCTTTCCTGAAGATGGCGGCGGCGAGCGCCTGCACCTCCTGCGAGGCCGCGGGCGGAGTCATCGGCACGGCGCGCTCGAGCGCGTCAGCGACCGCCGTCAGCGCGGCAATCCGCGCGGCCTTCTTATTGTTGCCGTCGATGATCGTCCAGGGCGCCCAGCGGGTGTTGGTGTGGGCGAACATGTCCCTGGTCGCGGCCAGATAATCGTCGCGGCGGGCGCGGTTGCGGAAATCCTCCTCGGTAACCTTCCAGCGCTTCCAAGGGTGGTCGAGGCGGGACTTCAGGCGCTCGTCCTGCGTCTCCTGGGTGACGTGGAAGAACAGCTTTACGATCGCCGTGCCGTCGTCCGCCTGCTGGTGCTCGAAGGCGTTGATCTCATCATAGGCGCTCCGCCACTTGGCTACGCTCGTATAGCCTTCGACCCGCTCGACGAGGACGCGGCCGTACCAGCTGCGGTCGAAGATCGCGATCTCGCCGGCAGCGGGCAGCTTGTTCCAAAAGCGCCAGAGGAAATGGCGGCCCTTCTCCTCCTCGGTCGGCGCCTTGATCGGCCAGACCGAGAAAGCGCGCGGGTCCCAGCCGGCGGTGATGCGCTGGATCGCCCCGCCCTTGCCGCCCGCGTCCCAGCCCTCGCACACGATCACGCTGCGCCTTTTGTGAACGATGTGGGCGACGAGGATGGTGGACAGGCGCTCCTGCAGGGCAGCGAGGTCGTCCTCGTAATCGCCCTTATATTTGGCGCCGGATTCGTAATCTCGAAGGTCGATCACACGCACCGCCTGCCCTGAGCCTGTCGAAGGGCTGTCCTTCTCTTTCGAGTGTGAAGAAAAGGCAGGGCTTCGACAAGCTCAGGCCGAGCGGAGAAAGGGACAGGAACGCTTACTCTGGGGCGACGACCTTGGCCGGGTCCTTCTTCGCAGCGGCGCCGGCGGGTTCGACGATGCGGATGTTGAGCTCGCGGAGCTGCTTCATCGACACGCCCGAGGGCGCGCCCATCATCAGATCCTCGGCGCGCTGGTTCATCGGGAAAAGCACGACCTCGCGGATGTTGGGCTCGCCGGCGAGGAGCATGACGATGCGGTCGATGCCGGGCGCGGAGCCGCCGTGGGGCGGGGCGCCGAACTTGAAGGCGTTGATCATGCCCGAGAAGTTGGTGTCGACATCCTCGCGGCTGTAGCCGGCGATCTCGAACGCCTTGTACATGATGTCGGGCCGGTGGTTCCGGATTGCGCCGGAGGATAGCTCCACGCCGTTGCAGACGATGTCGTACTGGTAAGCGAGGATGTCGAGCGGGTCCTTGCTCTCCAGCGCCTCGAGCTCGCCCTGGGGCATCGAGAAGGGATTGTGGGAGAAGTCGACCTTCTTCGCCTCCTCGTCATATTCGTACATCGGGAAGTCGACGACCCAGCAGAAGTCGAAGCGGTTCTCGTCGATGAGGCCCAATTGCTCGGCGACGCGTGTGCGGGCGAGGCCGGCGAGCTTGGCCGCCTGCCCTTCCTTGCCGGCGGCGAAGAAGATGCCGTCGTCCGGGCCGAGGCCGAGCTCGGCGATCAGTTTGCGGGTCGCTTCCTCTCCATGATTTTTGGCGATCGGGCCGCCGAGCTCGCCGCCTTTTTGGGTGATGTAGCCGAGGCCCGCATGGCCTTCGCTGCGAGCCCAGTCGTTCATGTCGTCGAAAAATTTGCGGCTCTTCTCGGCCGTGCCGGGCGCCGGGATCGCGCGGACGACGCTGCCGCTCTCGACCATGCGGGCGAAGAGGCCGAAGCCGGAGCCCTGGAAGTGGCCCGAGACGTCGGAGATCAGGATCGGGTTGCGGAGGTCCGGCTTGTCGGAGCCGTATTTCAGCATCGCTTCCTTGAAGGGGATGCGCGGGAAGGAACCGGCGGGTGTGACGCTGCGGCCGTTGGCAAACTCTTCAAAGACGCCGGCGAGGACAGGCTCGATCGCCTGGAACACGTCTTCCTGCGTGACGAAGCTCATCTCGAAGTCGAGCTGGTAGAATTCGCCGGGCGAGCGGTCCGCGCGGGCATCCTCGTCGCGGAAGCAGGGGGCGATCTGGAAATAGCGGTCGAAGCCCGCGACCATGATCAGCTGCTTGAACATCTGCGGCGCCTGCGGGAGCGCGTAGAATTTGCCGGGATGGACGCGGCTCGGCACGAGATAGTCGCGGGCGCCCTCGGGGCTGGAGGCGGTCAGGATCGGCGTCTGGAATTCGGTGAAGCCCTGATCGATCATGCGCCGGCGGATCGAACTGATCACCTGGCTGCGTAGGACGATGTTGGCGTGGATGCGCTCGCGGCGGAGGTCGAGATAGCGGTAACGGAGGCGGATATCCTCGGGATAATCGGCCTCGCCGGCGACAGGCAGCGGCAGCTCCTGCGCGGCGGACTGGACGGTCACCTCGTCCGCGGACACTTCGATCGCGCCCGTGGCAAGGTTCGGATTGGTCGCCTCGGGGCCGCGCGAGACGACCTCGCCCACCACCGTCACCACCGACTCCGCGCGAAGCCCGTCGAGCACCCGCAGCGCCTCGGAATTGGCCTTCGCGACGATCTGCGTCAGCCCGTAATGGTCGCGCAGGTCGACGAACAGCACGCCGCCATGGTCGCGCTTCCTGTGCACCCAGCCGGAGAGCTTCACCTGCTGGCCGACATGCTCGGCGCGCAGATCTGCGCAGGTATGGGTGCGATAGGCGTGCATCGGGAGGACCGCTTTCGTTTCTAGCTATTTGTGGAAATTCGCGGCTGCGCTTCGCCTTCGCAGCGCGTCTTTGTCAAGCGCCGAACCCGAAGCTATGGGATGCCGCGCAATGCATATCCATCCCCTGATCACCGACAGCGACTCGCTGCTCAAGCTGTGCGAGCGCCTCGCCAAGTCCGACTTCGTCACCGTCGACACCGAGTTCATGCGCGAGAACACCTATTGGCCCGACCTCTGCCTGGTGCAGATCGCCAATACGGAAGAAGCCGCCGCCATCGACCCGAAGGCAGAAGGGCTGGACCTCACGCCCCTGCTCAACCTGCTCGTCAACAATGAGGACGTGCTGAAGGTCTTCCACGCTGGCGGGCAGGATCTGGAGATCGTCTTCAACCTGACCGGCGGCACGCCGCATCCCCTGTTCGACACCCAGATCGCGGCGATGGCGCTCGGCCTCGGCGAGCAGGTGGGCTATTCCAACCTGGTCGAGAACATGCTCGGCAAGAGCCTCGACAAGGGCGCGCGTTTCACGGACTGGGCGCGGCGGCCGCTCGACAAGCGCCAGATCGATTATGCGATCGGCGACGTCACCTATCTGGCGACGCTCTTCCCGAAGATGCTGCAGCGGCTGCGCAAGACCGGCCGCGGCGCCTGGCTGGACCAGGAGATGGAGCGGCTCGCCGATCCGTCCAATTACGCCAACGACCCGGCGCAGGCCTGGAAGCGGGTACGCGTCGCCAGCCGCAAGCCCGAGGTGCTGGGGCGCCTGAAGGCGCTTGCTGCCTGGCGCGAGATCGAAGCCCGGCAGAAGAATCTGCCGCGCGGCCGGATCATGAAGGACGAGACGCTGGCCGACATCGCCGCCCATCCGCCGACCGACCAGGAAGGACTGGCACGGGTTCGCGGGCTTTCGGCAGGATGGAAGAACAATGATATCGGGGCGCGGCTGATGGATGCCTTGGCCTCCGCCCATCCCCTGCCCGCTTCCGAGATGCCGCCGCGGGAGGACCGGCAGCCGGGGCTCGGCAAGGAGGGCGCGCTGGTCGCCGACCTCCTCAAGCTTCTGCTGAAGATCCGGGCGCGGGAGAGCAACGTCGCCGCTCGCCTGGTGGCGCGGTCGGAGGAGCTGGAGCAGCTCGCGGCCGGGCGGCGCGAGGGATTGGCTATCCTCCAGGGCTGGCGCTTCGAGGAGTTCGGGCGCGACGCGCTCGATCTGGTCGAGGGGCGGCTCGCCTTCGCGATCAAGAACGGCAAGCTGGCGATGACCCGGACGGAGGCGGAAGCATGAGGGCGGTTGCGGGAGCGCTGCTGGCGATGACGAGCGCGTGCATGACGCCGGCAACCGGCAAGGAGCCCTTGCCGGTTCAAGGCGAGGCAACCGGCCAGCTCTGCGATGCCAGCAGCGCGCAGGAACTGGTTGGGCAGGCGGCGACGAGCGAATTGGGCGCGCGGGCGCTGCAGCTCACCGGTGCGCGCACGATCCGCTGGATCCGCCCCGGCCAGGCAGTGACGATGGATTATCGCGCGGACCGGCTGAACATCTCGATCGACGATCGCAACCGCGTGGAGCGGGTGACCTGCGGCTGAGCTAGACGGCCACCGCATTCGCTTCGGCATTCATCGCCTCCGCGAGAGTTTCGAGGCGGCGTTCGACCGCTTCGCCGAACAAGGCCTCGTCGCCTTTCTTGAGCTCGAGGCGGAGTAGGCCGTCTTTCCTTACCAGGCGGCTGCTTTCCAGGCTGGCGGCGACGCCGCCGCTGAGGCGCTGACCAAGGCGCATGGCGAGGCCCCAGAGGGAGGCGCGGTGGAGCTGATCGGGCCGGCAGAGCTTCGCCACCGGGTTTTGGGAGAAGGCGCGGCCGCCGCCGAAATTGCAGAACAGGGCCTGGGCGATCATCACCCGACCCGGCCCGTCAACGCCCACCCAATTGCCGTGCAACGCCATGTCGACGCCGCGCTCGGCGCGGAAGTCCGGATGCGCAGCCCAGGCGATGTCACCAAGGAAGCAGGCTGCAAGCCGCAGCCGGGCATATTCACCGTCATCGTCGAAGATCGGTGCGATCCAGCGGTCTAGCAGCGCGCCATGCTCGGCAAAGCGGCCGAGGCCCCGGCCCGCCTCACGTGCTGCCTCGATCAGGGGATCGCGTTGCCGCTTCTTCGGATCGAGGTCGTCGTAGAGCAGCCCCTCGCGAATGCCGAAGCTCGAGACGACGAGCTCGCTCGGCTTCAGCTCCTCGACCACCGCCTTCAGCAGCAGCGCCGCATTCGGCAGCGTCGGCAGGCGCGCGTCCGGAAGCGCAGGCAGTGACTTCAGGTCAGGCTTGAGCGCTGCGATCGTCTTGTGCAGCTCGGCCGCGCGACCCGGCGCCATGCGATATTGGTGCGTGATCGGCAGCGGGTGGTTGGAGAGCAGCATGTCGAGGCGGCCGAGCGACCGCCAGGAGCCGCCGACCAGATAGAATGGCCGCTTCCGCGCGCGCTTCCGGATATCGACGCGGTCGAGCGCCTTGGCGAGCTTTCGGGCAAGCCCCTCCTCGCCCTTCGCAACGGCGCCGTTCCGCAGGACCCCGAAGGGAAGCGACACGCGTTCCGCCACCTTGCCGCCGGCAATGTCGACCAGCTCCAGGCTGCCGCCGCCAAGGTCGCCGACGATGCCGTCCGCATTGGGAATGCCGGACAGCACGCCGAATCCGGCCATGACCGCTTCCTCTTCGCCCGAGAGGAGCTCCGCCTCGAAGCCGATCTTCCGAACCCGTTGCATGAATTCCGCGCCATTCTCGGCGTCGCGCACGGCAGCGGTGGCGACGACGCGCGTGCGCCTCACGCCCATTTGTCGGGTGAGGATACGGAAGCGGCGCAAGGCGGCGAGCGCCCGCTCCTGCGGCTCGTCGCCGAGCCGTCCGCTCGCGGCGACATTCTTGCCGAGGCCCGCCATCACCTTCTCGTTGAAGATCGGCGACGGGATTCGCGCCGGGCCGGCGTAGACGACGAGACGGACTGAGTTCGACCCGATGTCGATGATCGCGACCGGAGCTTCGAGCATGCGGGCGCTTAGCGCTTGCCGCGGCGGAGGCGAAGCTTGGGCACGGCATCGCTGCGTAAGGCCGCGCCGCGGCCGGACAGCGAGGGGTTCGTCATGAAATAACGGTGGAGGTTGAACGGCTTGTTGTGGTCGGCGGAGATACGATCGTAGCTGCCGTCGGGGTTGAGCCGCCAGCTCTGCTCGTTATCGATCAGGTTGGCGACCATCACCTGATCGAGGATTTGCATGTGCACGGTCGGGTTCTCGATCCGCAGCATATATTCGACGCGGCGGTCGAAATTGCGCGGCATCCAGTCGGCCGAGCTCACATAGACCATGGCCTCGCGGTTCGGAAGTTCGCCGCCATTGCCGAAGCACCAGATGCGGCCATGCTCGAGGAAGCGGCCGACGATCGACTTGACGCGAATATTCTCGGAAAGCCCCTTCACGCCCGGGCGCAGGCAGCAGATGCCGCGGATGACGAGGTCGACCTGCACGCCGGCCTGGCTCGCCTCGTAAAGCTTGTCGATGATGATGGGATCGACCAGCGAGTTCATCTTCGCCCAGATGGCACCGGGACGGCCGGCGGCGACATTCTCCATCTCGACGTCGATCAGGTCGATCAGCTTGTCGCGCAGGTGGTGCGGCGACATCGAGATGAGCTCCAGGTCGCGCGGCTCGACATAGCCTGTGATGTAATTGAACAGTTGGCTGGCATCGCGCCCCGCGCGGGGATCGGCGGTGAAGAAGCTGATGTCGGTGTAGATGCGGGCGGTGACCGGGTGATAGTTGCCGGTGCCGAAATGGCAGTAGGTGCGATAGCCGCGCTCCTCGCGCCGGACGACCATCGACACCTTGGCGTGGGTCTTCCAGTCGATGAAGCCGTAGACGACCTGCACGCCGGCCCGCTCCAGCGCATTCGCCCAGAGCAGGTTCTGCTCCTCGTCGAACCGTGCCTTCAATTCGACCACAGCGGTGACCGACTTGCCCGCTTCGGCCGCGTCGATGAGGGCGCGGATCACCGCGGACTGCTTGCCGGCCCGGTAGAGCGTCTGCTTGATCGCTACGACGTCCGGATCGGCGGCGGCCTGCTTCAGGAATTCGACGACGACCTCGAAGCTCTCGTACGGGTGGTGGACGACGATGTCCTTGGCCTTGATCGCCGCGAAGCAGTCGCCGCCATGCTCGCGGATTCGCTCCGGAAAGCGGGGGCTGTAGGGCGGGAATTTGAGGTCGGGCCGATCCTCCTCGACCAGGGCTTCAAGGTCGCCGATGCCGAGAAAGCCGGTCGATTCGGTGACGATCGCCTCGCTCGCGTCGAGTCCGACCCGGACCAGCGCCTCGAGCTCATCGGGTGTGCCGGCCTCGATCTTCAGGCGGATGACGCGGCCGCGGCGGCGGCGCTTGATCGCGCTGCGGAAGTAGCGGACGAGGTCCTCGGCCTCCTCCTCCACCTCGATGTCGCTGTCGCGGATGATGCGGAAGGCGCCGCCGCCGAGCATCTCGTAGCCGGGAAAGATGGTGGAGATGTGCCGCCGGATCAGGCTCTCGATCGAGATGTATCGCGCCGCCTCGCCGGGGATGCGGATGAAGCGCGGCAAGGTCGACGGGATCATCAGCAATTCGCGGATCGGCTCGCCGTCCGAGAGGCGCTTCAGGTCCAGGATCAGCGAGAAGCCCTTGTTCGGGATGAACGGGAACGGGTGGGCGGGATCGATCGCCTGAGGCGTCAGGACGGGAAAGATCTGCTCGCGGAAATGCTGGTCGAGCCAGGCGCCGCTTTCCTCGTCAATATCGTCGCGGCCGATCACCGTCAGGCCGGCGCCGGCGAGCGCTTCGCGAAGGTCGGCCCAGACCAGCTGCTGGCTGGCGGTCAGGCGGTCGGCTTCCTCGGTGATGGCGGCGAGCTGCTGCACCGGCGTCATGCCGTCGGCGGAGACCTCCTGGACGTTCAGCAGCTGCTGGCCCTTTAGGCCGGCGACGCGGACCATGAAGAATTCGTCGAGATTGCTGCCGGAGATGGAGAGGAAGCGCAGCCGCTCGAGCAAGGGATGAGCGGGGTTGCACGCCTCCTCGAGCACACGCCGGTTGAAAGCGAGCCAGGACAGCTCGCGGTTGAAGTAGAGCGCACGGGCCTCTTCGGCGGTGCGGTCGGACGGGCCCTCGTCGAGCGCGGCGGTGGCGGCGGAAATGTCCATGTTCAGGCCCGAAATCTCGCTCTCTTGATCAGCCCCGCCTCGGTGAGGACGCGCCGCGCCAGCGCGATGCTCATCGTCCGGTGGTACGACATCATCGCCCTGTCGAGCGCATCGACCGCCTGCTGAACGGCAACATAGCTGCGTTCGATCCGGGGAACCACAAATTCGGTCACATCGGGCGGAACGATCACCCCACGATCGGCGAGTAGCTTGAGCAGGAGGTGCCCCATCAGCGCCTCCTCGGGATCGTCGATCGCGACGTGAGGCGTGGCGGTGAGCCGTGACCTCAGGTCGGGCAGGCGAATGTCCCAGCCGGGCGGCGGCAAATCGGCGATCAGCAGCAAGGGCTTGCGGCGTGCGAGGGCGTCGTTCCAGGCGTGGAAGAGCGTCTCCTCATTGTGCCGCTCGGCATCGTCGAAGAGGCGGCCGCCGGTCTTCCTCACGAAGATGCGGCCGAGCAGGCTGCGGCCCGATTTGCGCGGTCCGGTGAGCAAGGTGACGGGCACAGGCCAGAGCGACCAGCGTTTCAGGTGCTCGAACGCATTGCGGTTGGCGTCGGCGATGAGGAAATCCTCATCCTTGTCCGCCGTCGGCCAGTCGAGCGGCAGCGCGATCTGGCCCATCTGCCGCTTACTCTTCCGGGCCGCCCGTGCCTGGACGGGAGATGCGCAGCGAGGCGCCGGAGCCCGACACCTGCCAGCCCTGCGCCTGGAGCGCGGCGGCGAGCGCGGCCGGGTCGCCGGTGAAGGTCACGCGCATCGTGGAGGTGCCGCCAAGGGCGAGGCTGGTGGTGAGCGCCGAAGTGACGCCCGGCACCCGGCTGACTGCGAGCTCAGCCTGCGAGACGGCGGCAGGATTGGGCGTGTCGACCTGGATGGTGACGGCGGTGGTCGCGCCGGTCGGGACCTGCGGCAGCACGGCGGTCGACGGGACGGGCGGCGGCGCGGCCTGGCCGGCCGAGGCGCGTTCGATCTGCTCGGCGATCTCATTGAGGAAGGCGGGCTCCTCGACCACCAGCGACGGATCGGGCCTGAGGACCCCGGCCTGCAGCGCCTGGGTGTAGAGACGGTCGAGCCGGCGCACGCCCTCGTCGAGAAGCTTGGGGACGAGCTCGCTGCGCTCGACCCGGAGCGTGAACCTGCCGATCTCGCGATTATCCGGGCTGTAGCGCGCGACGAACGTGCCGATCGCCGGCCCGCCGGGCCAGAGCCGCTTCAGATGGACTTCCGGCACGATGACGTCGGCGGCGCCATATTCGTCCAGGATCATGCGCCACCAGGCGCGTCCGGGCCGCCTCGTCTGCGAATGGTTGAGCAGCAAGGGATCGGTGCCGGCGCCCGAGGTGCGGACATAGTCGATCGCGCTCGTGCCGGTGCGGAACCGGTTCCATGCCTTCAGCCACTCGTTGCGCGATTCGAAGCTCTGGTAGGAGGAGCCGGAAAGCATCACGGGAACGACGAGATAAGGTGCCGAAGCCTGCCCCGCCGGGCCGCCGACGCCGAGCATCTGGCCAGCGCGGGCGCGATCGAACAGGATGCCGAGCCGGGCGATGTAGCGCCTCGGGCCGATCTGCTCGTTCTCGATGACGATGCTCGACACCATCGAATTGAGCACCGAATCAGAGAGGGCCGGCGCCTGCGTGATCGGCCGGCGCGTGGTCTGCGCCCAGAGCATCTTCCAGCCCTGGGCCTGCGCCCGGCGCCAGCCTTCGAGCCGCGCTTCGTCGGCCGTCTTGCCCGTTACGTCGACGTCGATGCCGGTGACTTCCAGCGTGCTGGCGCTGTCGACCGGCGGCACGCCGCGGTCTCCGCCCTCAAGCTGCGCGTAGACCGCGCCGCCGACGAGGGCGACGAGAGCCAGCGATGCAGGGGGGAGAATGCGGCGGGGAAGCTTCACGCTGCGTCTTTTGGCGACACAAACGTGGAAATCCAAGCGCGTTCTGGCTAGGCGAGCCCGATGAACGAAGCCGAGACGCAGGAAAGCTACACCTACGCCAAGGCCGGCGTGTCGATCGCCGCCGGCAATGCGCTGGTGAAGGCGATCGGGCCGCTGGCCAAGGCAACAGCCAGGCCCGGCGCCGATGCCTCACTCGGCGGCTTCGGCGGCTTCTTCGATCTCAAGGCGGCGGGCTACAAGGACCCCCTGCTCGTCGCCGCCAACGACGGCGTCGGGACGAAGCTGAAGCTCGCGATCGATTGCGGCTGGCACGGCGGCGTCGGCATCGATCTGGTGGCGATGTGCGCCAACGACCTCATCGTTCAAGGCGCCGAGCCGCTCTTCTTCCTCGACTATTTCGCGACCGGCAAGCTGGAGACGGGCGTCGCCGAGAAGGTGATCGCCGGCATCGCCGAGGGCTGCAAGCAGGCGGGCTGCGCGCTGATCGGCGGAGAGACGGCGGAAATGCCGGGCATGTATGCCGAGGGCGATTACGATCTCGCCGGCTTCTGCGTCGGCGCGGTCGAGCGTGGTGAAGCGCTGACCGGTGACAAGGTTGCAGAGGGTGATGTCATCCTCGGCCTCGCCTCCAGCGGCGTCCATTCCAACGGCTATTCGCTGGTGCGGCGGCTCGCCGCGGACAAGCACTGGAAGCTGGACCGCCCCGCCTTGTTCGACCAGGACCGGCTGCTGATCGAGGCTTTGCTCGAGCCGACGCGCATCTATGTGCGGTCGCTACTGCCGGTCGTCCGCAGCGGCCGCATCCATGCGCTCGCCCACATTACCGGCGGCGGCCTGCTGGAGAACATCCCGCGGGTCCTGCCGGACGGGCTGCACGCCCACGTCGACGCGGCAGCCTGGCCGCAGCCCCGGCTGATGGCCTTCCTGCAGGCGCAGGGGAATATCGAGCCGGAGGAGATGGCGCGCACCTTCAACTGCGGCATCGGCATGGTGGCGATCGTCTCTCCCGGCAATGCCGAGGCGGTCGGCGCCGAGCTGGAGCAGGCGGGCGAGAAGGTGTTCACCATCGGCCGCATCGAGGCCGGACAGAAAGGCTGCACGGTCTCCGGGCCCGCCGACAGCTGGTGGGCCCGCTCCGCCTGGACCGCCACCCATCATGGCTGAACGGGTCCGCGTCGCGGTCCTGATCTCCGGCCGCGGCTCAAACCTCGAGGCGCTCGCCGACTATAAGCGCAAGGCCGATCCTTATTATGAGATCGTCCTCGTCGCCTCCAATGTGCCGGAGGCCCGCGGCCTGGTGCTGGCAAGGCGGTTCGGCTTGCCGGTCTGGTCGAGCAGCCACCAGGGGCTCGAACGCGCCGAGTTCGACCGGCTTGTCGACGCCGAGCTCCGCCGTCGCGACGTCGAGGTGATCGCGCTCGCCGGCTATATGCGGCTGCTCTCGCCCGAGTTCATCCGCGCCTGGGAGGGGCGGATCCTCAACATCCACCCGAGCCTGCTGCCGGCCTATAAGGGCCTCGACACTCATCGCCGTGCCCTGCTTGCCGGGGAGGAATTTGCGGGCTGCTCGGTCCACCTGGTCACCGAGGAGCTGGATTCGGGGCGAGTGCTCGCTCGATCCAAGGTGCGGATCGAGCCGCGGGACGATCCGGAGACGTTGGCTGCGCGGGTGCTCGAGGCCGAGCATGAGCTATACCCGCGGGCGCTGGACGAATTTTGCTGGAGCCTGCTCGCGGAGCGGGACGGACGAGCTGGAGCGATCGATGTCGGAACCTGAAACCGCGCAGCAAAAGGCCGAGGCGGCGGCCATCCGCCGGCGCTGGATAACGCTGGGCGAAATCCTTGCCGTCGCCGCGGTGGTGATCTCGGGGCTCACCTTCTGGAACAGCTACCAGGAGCGGAGCAGCTCCGAGGCGGAACGCGCGGCCGAGAAGCAGGCCCAGAGCGAGAAAGCGCAGACGTTGATCCTATCGGCCAGTGTGGACCGGCGGAACCTGAAGCTCGCGGCGCGGGATCCAGAGCAGGCGATCCAGGGACAGACCATCGCTTTCCCGTCAGCGCTCGGAGCCAAGGCGATCGACACGGTGGACCCTCGCATCGAAGCCGGCTGGATTGAATCGGCGGTGAAAAAGATCCGCGACTCGAAGAGCCGCTCGGGCGACGCCCGGCTTCCCGTCGCAATCACCACCCGCTTCGTCAGCGGCGGCGAGAGCCATTTCGACACCGCACTCTACGATGTCGGCTACCGGTTGGATGAAGGCCTGCTCGACACCGACGTCGAGCTGCTCGGCCTGTCGCTGATTGAAAGAGGAACGGCGAAGAACGCGCAGGCCAAGCTCGACGCGCTGTGGAAGAGACGGAGCGGCGCCTAGCGCGTCACCCCGGCGAAGGCCGGGGTCTCAGCGGGTGAAAAGTGCGGCTTCTTTGCCGGCCTGAGATCCCGGCCTTCGCCGGGATGACGGAATGCTTAGCCGACGATTTCTTCCGGCTTGAAGAAATAGTCGATCTCGATCTTCGCATTTTCCGGGCTGTCGGAGCCGTGGACCGAATTGGCCTCGATCGATTCCGCATGGACCTTGCGGATCGTGCCTTCGTCGGCGTTGGCGGGGTTGGTCGCGCCCATCACTTCGCGGTTCTTCGCCACTGCATTCTCGCCTTCAAGCACCTGGACGACGACCGGGCCCGAAATCATGAAGCTGACGAGGTCGTTGAAGAAGGGCCGCTCCTTGTGGACCGCATAGAAGCCCTCGGCCTGCTCCCGCGTCATGTGGATGCGCCTGGAGGCGACGACGCGCAGGCCTGCATCCTCGAGCATCTTGGTGACCGCGCCGGTGAGATTACGCCGCGTCGCGTCGGGCTTGATGATCGAGAAGGTGCGTTCGGTCGCCATGGCCGGTCCTGTGCTCCGTAAGATGGGTGGAATTCGGCGCGCTCTCTAGGCGGGGTGCGGACGGAGGGCAAGTGGACGGCCCTCGTGCCGCCCCGTCCGCAACCGGGCGTTCACAATCAGCGGGTATGAGAGTCGTCATGCGCAACGACCTCCTCGGCAAAGTCAGTCTGGCGGCCCTGATCCTGCTGGCGCCGGGCGGGTTCATCCTAGGCGCCGCCATGGCCGCGGACCACTATCGCAAGAAGCGGAAGTAAGTTCGCCGGGCTCTCCGCCCGCTTACCGACAAGAGGTCTGCAAGTCGGCCCGTGCCGGTCACGCCTCGTCTGATCCACGCCGAAAGACAGTCGCACGATGCGGACCAACCGGTCGCTCGGGCGTTTCACCCTCAGCCAGCCGCCCGAGCCGCCGCCACGAGGCGTGCGTCCGCGGCCTGACAGCAAAGCAGCTAGGAGTGAATGTGATGAGAGCAACTGCCTTGGCCATCGCCCTCTTGATGAGCGGCGCCGCGATCGCCCAGACCACCCCCACCGACGACACGATGCCGAGCGACACCGGCACCACCGCCGTCGACACAAGCGTCGAGGCTGACACCACGGTTCAGACCGACATGTCCACCGACGTGGATACAAGTGCCCAGACCACCCACGACATGAGCACCCATTCGTCCACGACGATGGACATGAGCAATCAGTCCACCACGACGATGGCAACGAACATGACGCCGGCGAGCGGCCAGATCGTCCAGCCGAGCAACGCCAATCCCGAAGAAGATGCGCGCGGTATCGCCGTCATCTCCGCTGCCGCCATGGTTCCGGCCGGTTGGAACGGCGTGACCGGCAGCGCCGTCGGCGGCCCGCTTGTCGACCCCGCCACCGGCGAGGCCGCGGACAGTTCGGATTCCTATCCGGCCTGCAGCGCCACCGTCACCGACAATTGCACACAGACCTATGAGCGGGGCCGTTCCCGCTAAATCCAGGTTCTGATGCAGATGGCGCCCCGCGCACGTCGTGCGCGGGGTTTGCCATTCGTCAGGGCCCCTGAACCCATTTCCCGCGCTCGTCCTGCTTCCAGTAGCGCGGCTCCGCACCCGGCTTCGACTTGAGCGCACGCCATGCGCCGCGGGCCGTGTCGAGATGAGCATTGTCGAAGAAGTAGAAGGTGCGTGCGAAGGAAAGCGCTTCCTCGCGCCATTCCCCGTCCGCGAGCGCGATATTGGTGGCCTCGTTGCGCGGCTCGATCTCGGGCGAGAGAAGGATCGGCTGCTGCTCGGGCGCTGGCGCGTCGCTGCGGCCATGCGGCAGGAACGCCTCCTCCGCATAGGTCCACAGCAGATTGTCGAGCTGCGGCAGCAGGTCGGGACCGGCCACTACGAGGAGGCGCTCCCCGCTCGCCAGCACCTTCTCGCAAATGGAAGGTAGCACCCGCTCCAGCGGCGATTGCGCGAGATGGTAGAAGTCGACCAGCACGTACTGGGTGTCACGCCTCGAAATTGTCGCTGACGAAGCGGTCCAGCAGCGCCACGCCATAGCCGGTCGCGCCCTTGTCGTAGAGCGAGCCGGGCTTGTTCGCCCAGACAGTGCCGGCGATGTCGAGATGGGCCCATTTCACCCCCTCCTCGACAAAGCGCTGGAGGAAGGTCGCGGCCATGATCGAGCCGCCCTCGCGCGGGCCGGCATTCTTCATGTCGGCGATCGGGCTGTCCATCTGCTTGTCGTAGGCCTCGCCGAGCGGGAAGCGCCACAATTTGTCGCCCGCGGCCTGGCCCGCCTTTGAAAGCTTGTCGGCCAACCCGTCGTCGTTCGAGAAGAGGCCGGCATATTCATAGCCCAGCGAGATGATGATCGCGCCGGTGAGCGTGGCGAGATCGACCATGATCTCCGGCTTGTAGGTGCGCTGCGCCCAGGTCATCGCGTCGGCGAGCACGAGACGGCCTTCGGCATCGGTATTGATCACCTCGATGGTCTGACCGGACATGGAGGTGACGACGTCGCCGGGACGCTGGGCATTGCCGTCCGGCATGTTCTCAGCGAGCACGCAGATTCCGACGACGTTCGCCTTCGCCTTACGGGTGGCGATCGTCTTCATCGCGCCCGCGACGGCGCCGGCGCCGCCCATGTCCCACTTCATCGCCTCCATGCCGGCGGCGGGCTTGATCGAGATGCCGCCGGTATCGAAGGTGATGCCCTTGCCGACGAATACGACCGGCTTCTTGTTGGCGTCCCCTGCCCCGTTCCAGCGGATGGCGAGGAGGCGCGGCGGACGGACGGAACCCTGGCCGACGCCAAGCAATGCGCCCATCCCGAGCTCCGCCATCTGCTTCTCGTCCAGCACCTGGATCTCGGCGCCAAGCGGCTCGAGTTGCCCCCGCACTCGCTCGACGAAGCTTTCGGGGTAGATGATGTTGGCCGGCTCGGTGACCAGTTCGCGCGTGAGCGACAGGCCTTCGAGCAAGGCCGCGCTGTGCTGCCAGGCACCGTTCTCGCCGCCTGCGCCGACGATCACGACCTCCTCGAGCGTCGGCTTCTGCTTCTTCGCCAGCTTGGTGCGGTAGATGTCGTAGCGCCAGCTGCGCGCTGCGGCGCCGTAGCCGATCTTGGCCGCTTCTTCCGCACCGAGGCCGAGGCCGCTGAGGTCCACTACCAGGCGCGTCTCACCCGAGATGAGCAGCTTCGCCGCCAGTGCGCCGCCCACCTTTTCGTAAAGCGCATCGTCGTCGCGCTTGCCGCCAAGGCCGACCATCAGCAGGCGTCGCGCGCTGCTGCCTTCGGTCACGAAGGTCTCGGCGATCGCAGCCGGCTCCCGCTCGAAGCGCTGCGCCTCGGCCGAACGGGCGGCCAGCGTGCGCGCCGCTTCGTCGAGGCCGCTCAGCCGGTCGGACAGCATGTCCTCGCCCCAGACGGGGATCGCCAGCGCATAGGAGCCGCTCGGGCGGGTATCGGCAAAACTGACTTTCACGGAAGTAATCTCCTGGCAGGGCGGGTTCGGCGCCTGATAGGCAAAGGTAGGCTCGCTGCAAAGACAGCGTCGGCCATTGCAGCGAAAGATGGGCAATGCGATAGGCCTGCTTGTCGCGAGTATGTGCGGCGGGGCAAGCTGCGGAAGTTGTGAAGAGCCTTCATTCGATCCTGACGGCGTTGCCGCTGCTGCTCTTCGCCCCCGCGGTGGCGTCGGCGCAGGAGAGTCCCTCGCCTCCCGCCGCCGACGGGGAGGAGCGCCGCGTCAGCTTCACCGCCGATCAGCTCACCTATGACACGGAAGCGGAGATCGTCACCGTCTCCGGCAACGTGCAGATGACGAGCGAAGGCAACAATCTGCGCGCAGACCGGCTGATCTGGAACCGAGATAGTGGCGAGGTCCGGGCTGAGGGCAATGTCCGTATCGTCAACCCGCAGGGCGATGCCGCCTATGGCGACAGCATCGTCCTCACCGACACGCTGCGCGACGGCGTGGTCGACAATCTCTTGCTCGTGCTGGAGGATGGCGGCCGTCTCGCGGCGGATCGCGGCGAGCGGCAGAACGGCTACTCAACCCTTTATCGCGCGGCCTATTCACCCTGCGCGGTGGTGGACGAACATGGCTGTCCCAAGGATCCGACCTGGAAGATCACGGCGGTCAAGGTCGTCCACGACCCGGTCCGCAACCGCATCCGCTACGAAGGCGCCAGCCTCAGCCTGTTCGGAACGCCGATCATCGCCCTCCCCGGCCTGTCTCACCCGGACGGCAGTGAGGGCGGCGGCTCCGGCATCCTCGTTCCAGACGTGCGCTTCAGCCGCCGCAACGGGCTCGAGCTCAGCCTGCCTTATTATTTCAAGCTGGCGCCCAACCGCGACGCCACCATCACGCCGCACGTTTATTCCGACGTGCTGCCGATGCTGGAGGGGCAATATCGGGCGCTGACGGGGCTCGGCGCCTATCAGGTCGGGGCCTTCGTCACCCATGGCTCGCGTGTGCCCGTCGGATCGGCGGTCAGCGCCACCGGCCGCGATCGGGGCATCCGCGCCTATTTCGAGGCGAACGGCCGGTTCCAGCTCGACCCCCTGTGGAGCGTCACCGGCTCGGCCCGCTACGTCACGGACCGCACCTTCCTCAGGCGTTACGACATCTCGCGCGACGATCGCCTGCGCTCGGTCGTCAATGCGGAGCGGATCAGCGACGACAGTTATATCTCGATCGCCGGTTGGGCGTTCCAGGGACTGCGCATCACCGACGATAACGGCCAGCAGCCGATCGTGCTGCCGGCGATCGACGCGCGCTGGCGCCTGACCGATCCAGTCCTCAATGGCCGGATCGAACTTCAGGCGAACAGCCTCGCCATCCTGCGCACGGACGGCCAGGACACGCAGCGCGCCTTCGGGGCGGCGCGGTGGGAGCGGCGGGCGATCACGTCCATGGGACAGGAGCTGCTGTTCACCGGCTACGCGCGCGCCGACGTCTACCATACCGGCCAGACCGAGCTGGCGCCGATCCTCGCCTATCGCGGCGAGGAAGGCTGGAGCGCCCGTGCGATCGGCGCCCTTGCCGCCGAGGCGCGCTGGCCGCTGATCGGGCCGTTCATGGGCGGCACCCAGCGCCTGACGCCGCGGGTCCAGCTGGTCGCGACGCCGCCGACCAAGAATCTCAACATCCCCAACGAGGATGCGCGCGCGGTCGATCTTGAGGACAGCAATCTGTTCGCGCTCAACCGCTTTCCCGGCTACGATCGCTGGGAAGACGGCTCGCGCATCACCTACGGCCTCGACTGGGCGCTCGATCTGCCGCAGGTCGCCATCCGCAGCACGATCGGCCAGAGCTACCGCCTCGACGACAAGCCGAGCATCCTGCCCCCCGGCACGGGCCTTTCGGAGCAATTCTCCGACATCGTCGGGCGCACGACTGTGAAGTTCGGCCGCCGGCTCAACTTCGTCCACCGCTTCCGCCTCGACAAGGACAATGCGGCGGTAAGGCGCAACGAAGTCGATGCGGTGTTCGGCGGCCGCCAGACCTATGCGACGATCGGCTATCTCCGCCTCAACCGCGACATCGACCCCGCGATCGAGGATCTGCGCGACCGCGAGGAGTTGAGGCTCGGCGGACGTGTCCGCTTCGCCCGTTACTGGTCGATCTTCGGTTCGACGGTGCTCGACCTCACCAATGCGGAGGAGGACCCGCTATCGGATGCCGATGGCTTCGAGCCGGTCCGCCATCGTCTCGGCTTCGGCTATGATGACGACTGCATCGAGATCGGCGTCACCTGGCGCCGGGATTATGAGAGCACCGGCGATTTCCGGCGTGGCAACACATTCCTGTTCCGGGTGTCGCTCAAGAATCTCGGCCGCGGCGTCTGATCTCGCGCATCGAAACGCAAAAAGCGGTGCCACTTTCGCGCAAAGGCCGCTAAGCTCAGGTTCAGCAAATTTTCGCCAGACTAGGCGACTGCTTTTATTGGAGGAATGATGAAGCTCGGCACTTTTGGCAGGGTGGCTCTTGTGCTTGGCGGCGCGTTCGCAGCCGCGGCGGTCGCCCAGACCGGGGGCAACGCGCCGACGAATCCGCTCAACATACCGGGTGGCAACGTCCAGTTCTTCGGCACCAACGATCCCTCGGTCCGCAAGGCGACCGCGATCGTCAACGGCGACGTCATCACCGCCACGGACGTCGATCATCGCCTTGCCCTGATCATGATCGCCAATGGCGGCCAGATTCCCGCCGACGAGCTGCCGCGCCTGCGCGCGCAGGTCCTGCGCAACCTGGTCGACGAATCGCTGCAGATCCAGGCGGCGGCGGCCAGCGAGATCAAGGTCGAGCCCCGCGAGATCGACAATTATTTCGAGCAATATGCCAAGAACTTCAACCGCTCGACCAAGGACTTCACCGCCTATCTGCGCTCGCAGGGCTCGTCCGAGACCTCGATCAAGCGGCAGATCCATGGCGAGATCGCTTGGAACCGCCTGCTGAACCGAGAGATCGAGCCGTTCGTCGCGGTCGGCGACGAAGAGGTGAGATCGGTCATCGAGCGGCTCAACGCGGCCAAGGGCGCGCAGGAATATCGCATCGGCGAGATCTTCCTCGCCGCGACGCCAGAGACCGCGGCCGAGACGCGCGCCAACGCGCAGCGCATTGTCGACCAGGTCCGGCAGGGTGCCTCGTTCCTCGCTTATGCCCGGCAGTTCTCCGAGGCCTCGACGGCCGCGGTCGGCGGCGATCTCGGCTGGGTCCGTGCCGAGCAGCTCCCCGAGCCGCTTGCCGAAGCCGCCCGCGTGCTCCGCGTCGGCCAAGTCAGCGATCCGATCGCGATCCCCGGCGGGTTCTCCATCGTCGCGGTGCAGGACACGCGGCAGGTGCTGACCGCCGATCCGCGCGATGCGGTGCTGAGCCTCAAGCAGATGTCGGTGACTTTCCCTAAGGGCGCGACCCGCGAGCAGATGGAGCCGAAGGTCGTCGAGCTCGCCCAGACCGCGCAGACGATGGGCGGCTGCGGCCGCGCCGAGGAAGCGGCAGCCCGCATCGGCGCGGAGGTCGTGACGAGCGACACCACCAAGGTCCGCGATCTTCCGCCGGCGCTCCAGGATATGCTGCTCAAGCTGAATATCGGCCAGGCGACGACGCCGTTCGGCACGGTCCAGGACGGCGTCCGCGTGCTCGTGCTGTGCGGCCGAGACGACCCGGAGGTCAGCGGCGGCCCCTCCTTCGAGCAGGTTTATGCCCGGCTGGAGGAAGAGCGCGTCAATCGCCGCGCCCAGCGCTACCTGCGCGACCTGCGCCGCGATGCGGTGGTCGACTATCGCTGAGATGAGCGTGCCCGCACCTCTCGCGGTCGCGCTCGGCGATCCGGCGGGGGTCGGTCCCGAGATCGTCGCGAAGGGCTGGGAACGGCGCGAGGCGGTGGATCTGCCGCCTTTCTTCGCAGTCGGCGATTGCGACGCCATCGAGGCGGTCTGGAAGGGGCCGGTCCGCGCGATCGCCGATCCCGCTGAAGCGCTGGAGGTGTTCGCTCACGCCTTGCCAGTCATCCGCGTCGGGGGCGGGCACGCGATCACGCCCGGCAGCCCCGACTTCGACGGGGCCCGCGCCACGCTCGATTCGCTGGAAATGGCCGTCGGCCTCACCCGCGGTGGCGCCGCATCGGGTCTGGTGACCGGCCCGGTTTCCAAGTCGCAGCTCTACGCGATCGGCTTTTCCCATCCGGGCCAGACCGAGTTCGTCGCCGAGCGCTGCGGGGTCGCCCGCGATTGCGTGGCGATGATGCTGGTCGGGCCAGACCTGCGGACGGTTCCGGTGACCGTTCACGCGCCGCTCCGCGAAGTGCCGGACCTGCTGACGCCCGAGCTCATCATCAGCAAGGCCCGCGCGACGATCAGGGGCCTTCAGCGCCAGTTCGGTATCGCGCAGCCTCGGATCGCCGTCGCCGGCCTCAATCCCCATGCCGGCGAAGAGGGAGCGCTCGGCCGCGAGGATGTCGAGGTGATCGCGCCGGCGATCGAACGACTGCGGGCCGACGGCTTCGACGTCACCGGTCCGCTCCCGGCGGACACCATGTTCCACCAGCGCGCCCGCGCCAATTACGACGCGGCGCTCTGCATGTATCACGATCAGGCGCTGGTGCCGCTGAAGACCCTCTATTTCGACGAGGGCGTCAACATGACTCTGGGGCTACCGATCGTCAGGACGTCTCCCGACCATGGCACCGCCTTCAACATCGCCGGCAAGGACCGGGCAAATCCGGGCGCGATGATCGCGGCGCTGAAGATCGCGCACGCCTCCGCCGCACGCCTCGCCGCAGCCTAGAATGAAGGATTTGCCGCCTCTTCGCGAGGTGATTGCCAGGCATGGGCTGAGCGCCTCCAAGGCGCTCGGGCAGAATTTCCTCCTCGACGAACAACTGCTCGACCGTATCGCGCGCATTCCCGGCGACCTCCGCGGGGCAAGGGCATATGAAGTAGGTCCCGGCCCCGGTGGCCTGACTCGTGCCTTGCTGCGGGCCGGCGCCGATGTCGTCGCCGTCGAGCGGGATCGCCGCTGTCTCCCCGCCCTCGCCGAACTCGACGAAGCCTCTGAGGGTCGGCTCTCGGTAGTCGAGGGCGACGCCATGGCAGTCGACGAGGAGGCGGTCGCCGGCCGAGGCGCCCATATCGTCGCTAACCTGCCGTATAATGTCGGCACGGCCCTGCTCGTCCGCTGGCTCGGTGGTGAGGCCTGGCCCCCCTGGTGGTCATCGCTGACACTGATGTTCCAGCAAGAAGTGGCCGAGCGCATCGTCGCGAAGCCGGGCGGCTCGGCTTACGGACGGCTGGCGGTCCTCGCCCAGTGGCGGAGCGAGGCGAAGCTGGCGATGAAGGTCCACCGCTCGGCTTTCGTGCCGCCGCCCAAGGTGATGTCGGCAGTCATCCACATCGTGCCGCGGGAAGCGCCTCCCGGCGTACGCGCGGCCACGCTGGAAGCGCTGACCGCGGCTGCTTTCGGTCAGCGCCGCAAGATGCTGCGGCGCAGCCTGCAGTCCCTCGCCGGAGCCCTCGATGCGCTGGAAAGGCTCGGGATCGACGCCGAGCGCCGGGCCGAAACGCTCAGCGTCGACGAGTTCGTCCGGATCGCGAGGGAGTTGAGCGCTTAGTTCTTGGCCGCCGCCGGCGGGGTCGTGGCGCGAGCGGTGACGACCTCGGGCGGCGGACCCTTGGCGATCACGGCAGCGAGCGTCGTCGCGTGCGGGCACGGCTCCTTGCAGAGCGACTTGATCCGCTCGAGATTGCGCTTGGCCCGTTCGACGGCGCCGCGCTGAACCAAAGCCTCACCCTGGCCCGCGAGCGCGCCGACATCGTTCGGCTCCAGCTTCAGCGCCTCGGCGTAAAGGCCGGTTGCCTTGCCGGGAAGCTTCTGCGCCTGCGCGACTCGCGCCAGCGCGACGTAAGCGGCGCGGTTGCGCGGATCGACGGCGAGCGCCGTTTCCAGCGAGTCGATCGCTTCATTGTACTGTCCGGCCGCGGTGAGCGCCTGGCCCTGCTGAAGCAGCGCGATCGAGCGGGCGTCGATCTGGTCATCGGGCCGCTGGCCGTGGCCGGCCGTCGCCATCGTCGCAAGCGCAAGCGCCACCGAAAGAGCAATGGGCGTAAGGCGCATCAAGATCTCCATAATCTGTCGCGACGAAGCTTAGCATGGCGCCTGCCACGCCGCGACGAAAAAGCCGTCCGTGCCGTCATGGGCGGGAGTGAGGATATGTCCGCTTCCGGCCGGCCGTCCACCCGTCATAGACAAGGGCTGCAATATGAAAGCTGAACGGCGCCGGCCGAATGCTTCGGCCTGGCCCCGCCCCTCCTCCTCCAGCAGCGAGCAAACGGCATAGACCAGATGCCCGCCCGGCCGCACGAGTAAAGCAGCGACCTCAAGGAGATGGGCCTGGAGCGCAACCAGTCGCGCCAGCCGCTCTGAGGTCAGCCGCCAGCGTGTCTCAGGGTTGCGCCGCCACGTGCCGGTCCCCGAGCAGGGCGCGTCCACCAGCACCAGATCGGCACGCCCGCGAAACGCCTCCAGCGCCTCGATCTCGGCTCCGGGATTGAGCAACTGCGTCTCGACGATCGAAACCCCTGCCCGCTCCAGCCGCGGCCCGATTCGGGACAGCCGCGCCCGATCCGTATCGCAGGCGAGGATACGGCCCCGGTTCGCCATCTCGGCGGCCAGCGCGAGCGTCTTCCCGCCCGCACCTGCGCAGAGGTCGATAACATGCATGTCCGGCGCGGCGCCACCGGCCACCGCCAGCAATTGACTGCCCTCGTCCTGGATCTCGACCAGGCCGGATTGCCAGGCCTGCGTCTCCTCGACGCGAAACCCCTCCGGCAGCCGCAGTCCGATCGGAGAGAGTGGCGTCCGCTGCGCATCCGCAAGCTGTGCCTGTGCCTCCGCGACATTTCCCTTGATGCGGTTGACCCGGAGATCGAGCGGCGCCCGCTCGAGCAGCGCATCGAACTCCACGGTATCCAGCAGAGGATCGAAGCGTTCCGCCAGCCAAGCCGGCACTGCGCAAGCCTCGGCGGCCGGTTCATCCGCCCCCTTGGGCGCTGGCCCGTGCGGCGAGCCGTCGAACAGGGCGAGTAGCTCCGGATCGTCCGCCGCCAGGCCAAGAAGAGCCGCCCGCCCCGACGGCGGCCGATCCCCGGTCCGCCGGATGGCGCGATAGACCAGCTCCCGCACCGCCCGCCGGTCCTTCGAGCCGGCATAGCGGCGTGTTTTGAAGTAGCGTGCGATCAGCGTATCCGCCGCCGCCCCGCCGGAACGGGCCGCCTCGATGATGTCGTCGAGCAGCTCGATCGCCGCCTGCGCGCGAGCGGCGGGCGTCACTTAGCGAGTCGGATAATTGGGCGCTTCGCGGGTGATCGCGACGTCATGGACGTGGCTTTCCCGCAGGCCCGCCCCGGTAATCCGCACGAACTGCGCACGTTGCCGCAGGTCCTCCAGCGTCCTCGAGCCGGTATAGCCCATCGCCGCCTTCACTCCGCCGACCAGCTGGTGGATCACGTCCTTGGCATGCCCCTTGTACGGGACCTGCCCCTCGATGCCCTCGGGCACGAGCTTCAGCTGGTCCTTGATGTCCTGCTGGAAATAGCGGTCGGCCGAGCCGCGCGCCATCGCGCCGACCGAGCCCATGCCGCGATAGCTCTTGTACGCGCGGCCCTGGTACAGGAAGGTCTCGCCCGGTGCCTCCTCGGTGCCGGCGAGCAGCGATCCGATCATCACAGTGGAGGCGCCCGCAGCGAGCGCCTTGGCGACGTCGCCGCTGGTGCGCAGGCCGCCGTCTGCAATGACGGGCGTGCCGCTCTTGCTGGCCTCGCCCGCCGAGTCGAGGATCGCCGTAAGCTGCGGCACGCCGACGCCCGCCACGACGCGCGTGGTGCAGATCGATCCCGGACCGATGCCGACCTTCACCGCGTCGGCACCTGCGCCGATCAGCGCCTTGGTCGCCTCGGCCGTGGCGACGTTGCCCGCGACGATTTGGACGCGGTTTGAAATCCGTTTGATCCGCTCTACCGCCGCAGCGACGTCCTTGTTGTGGCCGTGCGCGGTGTCGATCACGATCAGGTCGCATTCGGCGTCGATCAGCGCCTCGCTGCGCTCAAAGCCCTTGTCCCCGACCGTGGTCGCCGCGGCCACGCGCAGGCGGCCGGAGCCGTCCTTGGTCGCGTTGGGATAGGTCACCGCCTTCTCTATATCCTTGACGGTGATGAGGCCGATGCAGCGCTGGTTCTCGTCGACGACCAGCAGCTTCTCAATCCGCCTCTGGTGGAGCTGGCGCTTAGCCTCCTCCTGGGTGACGCCCGGCCCGACGGTGACGAGATTCTCGCTCGTCATCAGCTCAGAAACCGGCTGGCGCGGGTTCTCGGCGAAGCGGACGTCGCGGTTGGTCAGGATGCCGACCAGCCTGCCGCCGCCATTGGTCACCGGTATTCCGGAGATGCGATGCTTGGCCATCAGCTCCAGCGCATCGGCCAGTGTCTGCTCGGCGGTCATCGTGATCGGGTTCACGACCATGCCGCTCTCGAAGCGCTTCACCGCCCGCACCGCCGCCGCCTGCTCCTCGACGGAGAGGTTGCGGTGAAGCACGCCGATCCCGCCCAGCTGCGCCATCACGATCGCCATGTCCGCCTCGGTCACCGTGTCCATCGCCGAGGAGAGGATCGGGATGTTGAGGCCGATCTCCCTGGTCACGGAGGTGCGGGTGTCGGCGGCACTCGGGAGCACGTCCGATTCGCCGGGCTTCAGCAGCACGTCGTCGAAGGTGAGGCCGAGAGTGATGTCCATGGGGCTGACTCGCTTGAGCTTTGGGCGCTTCTAGAGATGGGCTGCGGCGGCGGCTAGCGGCGTTGCGGCCGATAACGCTTCGGATCCGCAAGCTTGCGGCCGAGGGCGATCAGGAGGTCCGTATCCTCCGCCGCGCCGCCCAACTCGATCGGCCGGTCGAGGTCGTCATCGGCCTTGTGATAAGCCCCGCCAAGGAAGGCCTGGAGCTTGCCCATGTTGGCGAAGGAGCCGCCAACCATCACCGTTGGAATTCCGGCCTTGGTCAGCTCCCAGCCATCCTGCCGCTGGACGAATGCATTCGCCTCCGTGTCTGTGTCGACGGCGCGGCCGAGCTCGCGAGCGGTGGCGTCCACGAGAGGGTCCAGCGGCGTGGTGCCGCGGCCGACGATCGCGACGGGTTCACCGCGGCCGGCGATCGCGACCGTGTCGATGTTGATCGCAGCGACGATCGACTGGAGCGGGACGGTCGGGTGCGCACCGAAATATTCCGCGCCGATCAGACCCATCTCCTCGGCGGTCGTGCCCATGAACAGGATGTCGCGCGACGCGCGTTCGCCGCGGGCGAGATGGCGGGCGATCTCGATCATCATCGCGAGGCCGCTCGCATTGTCGACCACTCCGTTGCAGATGCGGTCCTCGGCATCCTCCGCCCCGCAAATGCCGAGATGGTCCCAATGGGCGAGATAGAGGATGCTCTCGCCTCTGCTGCCCTTGCCGCGCAGGCGGCCGATCACATTGTGTGTCTCATAGGCCCAGACATGGGTCGACACGTCGAGCGTTCCCCGCGCCTGCGTAGGCGCCGCACGGAAACCTTCGCTCTTGGCGCGCCCCAGCAGTTCCTGCCCCGCCAGCCGCGCCGCGGCCGCAAACGGCATCGCACCCTCAACCTCGGGCACCTGCTTGCTCTGCAGGCTCGTGCTTCCGGCGTTGAGCAATGTCGTCACTGCCGACCAGGGCACCACCTCTGGAAACACGGTGATGACGGCAGCGGCACCGGCAGCGCGAACGGCGGATGCGCGCTCGCTTGCGCTTGGGGAACCCTTCGGCGCGTCATAGAGCATGAGCGCAATGCCGCCGTTCAGGTTTGCGCCGTCTATTTCTGGCGCATTGCCATGCCCGACGAACCATACCGGGGCGTCCGCCACCGTCTCCACCGCGTCCTTGCCGACCAGGATCAGGCTGTCCTCGCCCATATCGGCGGCGGCACCATTTACCGTCCAGAGGGCACGGTGCGCGAAGGGTCGCCGCTCGACCAGCGGCACAGGCTGATACCAGCCGCCGTTCGCGGCCCCGCCTTCAAGACCGAGAGCGGCAAGCTGCGTCGCCAGATATTGAAGCGTCTTCGTCTCGCCGGCCGTGCCCGGCTTGCGGCCTTCATATGCGTCGCTGGCGAGCACCTCGATGTGCCGCATCATCGCCTCCGGCGTGACGGTCGGCCCCTTGGGCGCGGCGTGGGCCTGCGAGGGAGAGGCGAGAAGGAAAGGCGCGGCGGCCAGCAACAGGATGTGACGCATGAGCGCGCTTAAAGCGGCCGCGGCGCCCCGGCAAGGGATTAGCGGCGCGCCCTCGCCAGCAACGCGCGGGCCTGATCGACATGCATGGATTCGATCATCCGGCCCTCGAAACGCTCGGCGCCGCCGGTCGCCGCGGCGATCAGCCGCTCGGCCGCCTGAACCTCTTCCTCGGAGGGGCCGAAGATGCGGTTGGTGGTCTCGATCTGGCTCGGATGGATCAGCGACTTGCCGTCGAAGCCGAAGGCCCTGCCCTCGCGGCATTGTTCGGCCAGGCCCTCGTCGTCCTCGAGCTTGTTGTAGACCCCGTCGAAAGCGGCGATCCCCGCCGCCCGGGCGGCGAGCACCACCGTCTGCAGGCTGTGCATGAGCCCGGCACGCCCTCCGCCCGCCGGAATGGCGAGATCGGCAGAGAGATCGTTGGTGCCGGCGATCAGCGCGCTCGTGCCAAGGGCAATCGATGGGGCGGCAAGCACCCCGCGCGCCGTCTCGATCATTGCCAGCACCGGCACCTCGACCAGCACCGCGAGATCATGCACCTGCCTCGCCGTCTCTGCCTTAGGCAGGATCGCGAAATCGACGCCGCTGTGGCGCAGCGCGACCACGTCCTCGCCGTACCAGCGGCTGCCCTGCATGTTGACGCGGATCGCGACGGGGCGGCCGCCAAAGCCCTCCCGTACCGCCGCGACTGCCGCCTCGAGGGCCTCGGCCTTGTCCTCCGGCTTCACCGCATCCTCGAGGTCGAGCACGATCATGTCCGCGCGGAGCGCCCGCGCCTTCTCGATTGCGCGCGGATTTGACGCGGGGAGGAACAGGATCGTGCGGCAGAGGCGGAGGTCATGGGCCATGCGCGGGATTCTGCTTGGAAGAGGCACCTTTTGTCTACATCATACCCATCGAAGCGGTGGGAGGCGTGCGGCGATGATCGAAACGGTGTTCGGCTCACTGGCCCTGATGGTGCTCCTCTTCCTCTTCGCCAGCGTGAAGATCGTCAGCCAAGGCTATCATTATACGATCGAATATTTCGGCCGCTTCACCACCATCGCGCGACCCGGCTTCAACTTCTACCCGGCCTTCTTCTACCGCGTCGGGCGCAAGGTGAACATGATGGAGCAGGTGCTCGACATCCCCGGGCAGGAGATCATCACCAAGGACAACGCCATGGTCTCGACCGACGGTGTGGTCTTCTTCCAGGTGCTGGACGCGGCCAAGGCGGCCTATGAGGTCTCCGACCTCTATGTGGCGATCATGCAGCTCACCACCACCAACTTGCGTACCGTGATGGGCTCGATGGACCTCGACGAGACCCTGTCCAAGCGCGACGAGATCAATGCCCGCCTCCTGTCGGTTGTCGACCAGGCGACGGAGGCGTGGGGCATCAAGATCACCCGCGTCGAGATCAAGGACATCCGCCCGCCCGCGGACATCGTCAACGCCATGGGCCGGCAGATGAAGGCGGAGCGCGAGAAGCGCGCCGTGATCCTCGAAGCCGAGGGCAGCCGCGCGTCCGAGATCCTCCGCGCCGAGGGTCAGAAGCAGAGCCAGATCCTGGAAGCGGAGGGCCGACGCGAGGCCGCATTCCGCGACGCCGAGGCCCGCGAGCGCGAGGCCGAAGCCGAGGCCAAGGCGACGCAGATGGTCTCCGACGCCATCGCCGGCGGCAACGCGCAGGCGATCAACTATTTCATCGCCCAGAAATATGTTGAGGCGGTGGGCCAGTTCGCGAACTCGCCCAATGCCAAGACAATCCTGTTCCCCGTTGAGGCGACCAATCTGATCGGCACCTTGGGCGGCATCGGCGAACTGGCGCGCGACGCGTTCGGCGGCGCGCCCGCGGTCGCAAAGGCACCTACGGTTCCGCAGGTCCGGCGCGGGCCGTTCGAGGGCTCGCGCGAATGATGGACACGCATTGGTGGTGGCTGTCGGCGGCGATCGTGCTGGCGATCGCCGAACTGGTCGTGCCGGGCGCCTTCCTGATCTGGATCGCGGCGGCAGCGGCGCTGACCGGGGTGGCCGCTCTCCTGCTCGGCATCCCGCTCACCGTGCAGTTCGTGCTGTTCGGGCTCTTCTCCGTCGCCAGCGTCTTCTTCGGCCGCCGCTTCTACGGCAATGCAGTCGAGAGCAGCGACCCGCTGCTGAACGACCGCGCGGCGCGGCTCGTCGGCGAGATTGTGGTCGTGGTGGAGGATATCGAGCATGGCCGCGGCAGAGTGAAAGTGGGTGACGGCGTATGGTCGGCGCGCGGCCCGGACGCGCCCACCGGTGCCCGGGTCAGGATCACCGGCGCGCAGGGCTCCTGCCTGATCGTCACGCCGACCGAGGCGCTGCCCAACCCCTCCTCCTAGAACATGTGCAATCGGAGATCTGAACGATGAAGACGACGCGGCGTGCGCTGATCCGCAATGCGGGCGCAATCGGGCTGGCCGGCGCAATTCCCTCCCCGCTCCTCGCGATGCAGGGATCGGGCGATGCCGCAGCGAACGCCCTGCTCGACCAGATAGCCGAGGAGCATCTGCGGCTGGCCCCTACCACGGCCACCTCGCTCGGCATCGACACCGGCGCCCGCGCTGCGCTCAAGTCCCGGCTGTCCGACAGCTCCCCGGAAGGTGTTGCCCGCGAGGCCGCCTGGCTCGATTCCGCGCTCCGCCGGCTCGAGGGGATCGAACGCAAGGGCCTCTCCAACGCCACCGCGAGCAATATCGAGATCGTCCAGACGACCTACCGCAATGCCCGCGACGGCTTCGCCTTCGGCTATGGCGACGTCGCGACCGCAGGCTGGCGTAATGGGCCCTATGTCGTCGCCCAGAATATGGGCTCGTATCTGGACGTTCCCAAGTTCCTCGACTCGGATCACAAGGTCGAGACCGCCGCCGACGCCGAAGCTTATCTCGCGCGGCTGAGCGAACATGCCCGTCAGCTTGACGGCGAGACCCGGCGCCTCCGCGCGGACCGCGGCAAGAACGTGGTCGCGCCCGACATCATTCTGGACAAGACGCTGACCGCGCTACGCAAGACGCGCGAGGGCAGTCCCGGCGACTGGCTGATCGTCACCTCGCTCGCCAAGCGCACCGACAAGGTCCCCGGCGACTGGGCGGCGCGCGCGGAGCGGATCGCCGCGAGCGAAGTCGCGCCCGCGCTCGACCGCCAGATCGCCGAGCTCGAGGAGCATCGCCGCCGCGCCACCTCCGACTTCGGTGCGTGGAAGCTTCCCCGGGGCGAGGCCTACTACGCCTGGGCGTTGCGCGCAGCGACGACCACCCGCCGGACTCCCGACGAGATCCACAGCCAGGGCCTCGACGAGCTCAAGAGCTACACGGCCGAGATGGACGCGCTGATGCGCAAGCTCGGTTTCACCAGCGGCACGGTCAGCGAACGCTACCGCGCGATGCTGAAGGACCCGCGCTACGCCTTCCCCGAAGGCGACAAGGGACGCTCCGAGATCATGGCCTTCATTGAGGCGCAGCTCACCGAGCTCCGGCCTCGCCTGCCCCAGGCTTTCGCGACGCTGGTCAAAGGCAATGTCGAGGTCCGCCGCATTGCGCCGGCCGAGGAGCTCGGCGCGCCCGGCGCCTATGGCGGCGCCGGCTCGATCGACGGCACCATCCCCGGCCGCTTCTGGATCAACCTGCGCAGCCCCGACATGCACAGCCGCATCGACCTGCCCAGCCTCACCTATCACGAGGCGATCCCCGGCCATGTCTGGCAGGGCGAATATGTGTTGAAGCTGCCGCTGATCCGCACCGTCACCCGCGGCGGCTTCAGCGCCTTCGGCGAAGGCTGGGGCCTTTATGCCGAGCAGCTTGCCGGCGAGCTCGGCGTCTATGACGACAATCCCGAAGGGCGGCTCGGCTATCTCCAGTCGATGGCCTTCCGCGCCGCGCGACTGGTGGTCGATACCGGCATCCACTCGAAGCGGTGGACCCGCGACCGCGCCCTGACCTGGTTCGCAGAGGCGACCGGCGGCACCGTCGACAGCGTCGCGAGCGAGATCGACCGCTATGCCGTCTGGCCCGGCCAGGCCTGCGGCTACAAGGTCGGCCACACCGAGATCAATCGCCAGCGCGACCGCGCCAGGGCGGCGCTCGGCCAACGCTTCGACCTCAAGGTCTTCAACGACGTCACGGTCGGCGGCGGCCCGCGCCCGCTGACCGTGCTGGAGCGCGACATCGACCGGCTGATCGCCGAGCGAAGGGCCTAGCGGGCCGGGCTCCCCTCCTTGCTAAGGGAGGGGAAGCGGGCTCAGTCCCTGCGGCGCCGGCGGCCGCGGCGGTCGTCGTCGTCATCCTCCCAGCGGCGGCTCTGCATGACATAGGCGCCCGCGGCCGCCGCGACGCCGGCAACGGCGGCGACGCCGATGCTGACGGTCTTCCAGTTGAAGATGCTCTGCTCGCCGAGCGGCTCGCCGCCCTCTTCTTCCTCGAACAGCAAGGCGTTGTCGGCATTGGCCGAGAGCCGGACCGTGTTGCCGTCGATCCCGGAGATCAGGCCGCCGGGGATGTAGTGATGATGGCCGCTGTGCGAGCCGCTGTCCGGCTTGGTCATCTTGATCCGGTCGCCCTCGACCTTGTCGACCGTGCCAACCCGCGCGCCGTCGGCGCCGACAATCTCCATATGCTCACGAATCTGGCTGATGAAGGCCATGGATTTTTCTCCTGCTTGCGGTTGATCTCCCCCTGCAAACGTGTCGGCGGCGGAATGGATGCAGCCAGCGTGGACAGGCCGTGGCGAAACCCGGTGGAGGCGGAGCCTCCTTCGAATTCCAACCTCGCAATGTGGATCAGCCGCATTCCGCCCATTGCGGCATTCGCCGTCTTGTGCTGGATGCGGGTCGGCTGTTCCCGCGGCGTCTAGCCCTTGGAGCACGTGACGGACATAAGGGAGCGGAGACGGGGTCGCCGCTTCCAAGATGCCCATCATGTTGGCGCCCGGTTTGGGAAGATGGAGGATTGAAGTGCTGAAGAAGACGATCGTTTCCCTGGCTGCCTTGTCGCTCGTGGCCAGTCCGGTGCTCGCCCAGAGCGCATCGATCCCGCAGGCGCCGGAGCCCGCCGCCGAGACGGTCGAGGGCAACGAGCTCTACCGCACCGGCTTCATCATCCCGCTGCTCGGCGTCACCATCCTGGTGCTGGTCATCCTGGCGGCGACCAAGACGTTCCCGTTCGACGAGGATGAGCCCGTCAGCCCCTGAGCGGCTGATAGCCCTCCCGCCGTTTACGGACGTCTATCCTCGGACCGGACGTGCGTCGGTGAAAACCGCCAGTTGATCGTTGAAGGCGCGCTGATAGGCGGGCCGCGCTTCGCCGCGGGCGACATAGGCGCACAGGTTCGGATATTCCTCCAGCAGGCCGGTTCCTTCCAGCCTGCGTAGCACCATCACCATCAGCAGGTCTCCGGCGCTGAACGCATCGTCGAGCCAGTCGGCATCGCCGAGCCGCCTGGAAAGGTCGTCCAGCCGGACACGCACGCGATCGTCCAGCATAAGCAGGCGCTCCTCATACCAGCTCTTGTCGCGCTCCAGATACGGGGCCTGTTCGCGCTCGACGATCGGCGGCTCCAGGGTATTCAGCGCTGCGAACATCCAGGTGATGGCACGCGCCCGACCATTGGCATCATCGGGCAGCAGGCCGGCATTGTGCTCGGCGACATGGAAGATGATTGCCCCGGACTCGAACAGGACGAGATCGCCTTCCTGATAGGTCGGAATCTGCCCGAACGGGTGAAGCGCACGGTGCGCGGGTTCCTTCATCTCGCTGAACGAGACCAGGCGCACGTCGTACGGCTGGCCCGCTTCTTCGAGCGCCCAGCGAACCCGCATGTCGCGCGCCAGTCCCTGCCCCTCATCAGGCGAGCTTTCGAAAGCGGTGATGATGGGGGTCATTGGAAAGCTCCTGGTGACTTCGACAAGAGGAAGATCCCCGATCTAACAGGCCGGCAAGCGAATGTCCGCCTTGCACCCATGGCGACTAGAGCGTTGCCGGCAGCGCTGCCTCATCCGGCTCCGCCCACCCCAGCCGCGCCTCCTTCGAGAAGAGCCGCTCCCGACTGTAGAAGCGCAGGGGCCACTCGCGCCGACCCTCGGGCGCCTGCAGCAGCGCGTTGACCTTTTCGACCAGGGACAGCGCGGTGTCGGTGCGGGCGAGGAAGCCGCGGACGCCGCGGATGAAGCACTGGGTGATCGTCTCGTGATAGCCCTCGGTGTCGCTGTTGACGCCGCCAACGCTCTCGTTGAAGCGGCGGATGATGTCGGGCAGGTCGCGTTCCGGCAGGATGTCCGGCCGCTCGACCAGCAGCCAGCAGCAGGAGGCGATATGCGCCTCATGGGTCCATTCGGCCCGTTCCAGGGCGCAGGCGAGCAGCCCCTCCCCCAATCTTCGGATCGCCGCATCGTCGGCGAACAGTCTCGTTTCATGATCGCTCATCGCCTTCCTCCAACTTTGTAGCGCGCAAAAAGAAAGGGAGCGCGCCGGCCGCCGCCGACGCGCTCCCCAAGTGAAATGCTGTTGCTAGGGCGTCAGGCTGCCGTCGGTGCGGATTCCTTCACGCCTTGGTCGACATGGGCTTCGAACTTGGCGAAGTTGTTGATGAAGAGGCCGACCAGCTTCTTCGCCATCGCGTCGTAGGCGTCCTTGTCCGCCCAGGTCTCGCGCGGGTTGAGAATGGAGCTGTCGACGCCCGGCACCGCGACCGGCACCTCGAAGCCGAAATAGGGATCCTTGCGGAACTCGGCATTCTTGAGGCTGCCGTCGAGCGCGGCGTTGAGCAAAGCGCGGGTCGCCTTGATCGGCATGCGCTTGCCGACGCCATATTTGCCGCCGGTCCAGCCGGTGTTGACCAGCCAGCAATCGACGCCGCCCTTGGCGATCCGCTCCTTGAGGAGGTTGCCGTAGACGCTCGGGTGGCGCGGCATGAACGGGGCGCCGAAGCAGGTCGAGAAGGTGGCTTCCGGCTCGGTCACCCCGATCTCGGTGCCGGCGACCTTGGCGGTGTAGCCGCTGAGGAAGTGATACATTGCCTGGTCTGGCGTCAGCTTTGCGATCGGCGGCAGGACGCCGAACGCGTCGGCGGTCAGGAAGACGATGTTGCGCGGAACGGGGCCGAGATTGTCGGCTGACGAATTCGGGATGAAGTCGATCGGATAGGCGCCGCGGCTATTCTCGGCCAGGCTCGCGTCGTCGAAGTCGAGCGTGCGCGTCTCCGGGTCCATGACGACATTCTCGAGCACAGTGCCGAACCGCTTCGTGGTCGCGAAGATCTCCGGCTCGGCTTCAGGCGAGAGGCGGATCATCTTGGCGTAGCAGCCGCCCTCGAAATTGAAGACGGCCGTGTCCGACCAGCCATGCTCGTCGTCGCCGATCAGGGTGCGGCTCGGGTCGGCGGACAGGGTCGTCTTCCCGGTGCCGCTGAGGCCGAAGAAGACGGCGGTGTCGCCCTGCGCGCCGATATTGGCCGAGCAGTGCATCGGCATCACGCCCTTGGCGGGAAGCAGATAGTTGAGCACGCCGAACACCGACTTCTTCATCTCGCCGGCATATTTGGTGCCGCCGATCAGGATCAGCTTCTCGGTGAGGTTGACGGCGATGACCGTCTCCGAGCGGGTGCCGTGGCGCGCCGGATCGGCGACGAAGCTCGGCAGGTCGATGATCGTGAATTCGGGCGTGAAGCCGGCCAGCTCCCCGGTGTCCGGACGCACCAGCAGGGTGCGGATGAAGAGGTTGTGCCAGGCGAGCTCGTTGATCACGCGCACGTTGACGCGATGCTCCGGCTGCGAGCCGCCATAGAGGTCGGCGACGAAGAGGGTCTCGCGCTTGCCGAGCTCGGCGAGGAAGTCGGCCTTTAGCGCCGCGAAATGCTCCGGGCTGATCGACTTATTGTTGTCCCACCAGATCGTGCTCTCGGTCTCGGCGTCGCGGACCAGGAACTTGTCCTTGGCGGAGCGGCCGGTGTGCTTGCCGGTCTGGACGACCAGCGGCCCGTCCTTGGCGAGCTGACCCTCGCCGCGCTGCAGCGCCTGCTCGACGAGCTCGGCGGTGCCGAGATTCCAGTTCACCTTCGCCCCGGTGTCGATGCCCTGCTGCGCAAGGCCATGTGCGGGCACGCGATTGGCCACGTCTCTCTCCCTGATTCGAATAAGCGATATCGGCGGCCGGAACCGGACCGCTCACGTGTGTGGCCGAGCGCATATATAAGAGCGGGACAGGCTTCAAGGGCGCCGGTTGCGGCCCCTTCCCGCTTTGGATAAGACGCTGACCGTGGCGGAAAAGATACGATAAATGTCGAAGACGATCGCGCTCGTCGACGACGACCGCAACATCCTCACCTCCGTGTCGATCGCGCTCCAGACTGAGGGCTTCATCACGCGCCTCTATTCGGACGGCGAGACCGCGCTGAAGGCGCTCGTCGACAATCCGCCCGATCTTGCCGTGCTCGACGTCAAGATGCCGCGCATGGACGGGATGGAACTGCTGCGCCGCCTTCGGGAAAAGAGCGCCGTCCCGGTCATCTTCCTCACGTCGAAGGATGACGAGCTCGACGAGGCCCTCGGCCTCGCCATGGGCGCCGACGACTATATCGCCAAGCCCTTTTCCCAGCGCCTCCTGATCGCCCGCATCCGCGCGATCCTGCGGCGCACCGAGATGCGCGCGCTGCCGCCCGAGGAGAGCCCGAGCGAGCCGGAGAAGGCACAGATCCTGCGCGGTCGCCTTGCCATGGACCCGGCCCGCCACCGCGTCACCTGGGCGGGCCAGGATGTGACGCTGACCGTCACCGAATTCATGATCCTGGAGGCGCTCGCCCAGCGGCCGGGCGTGGTGAAGTCGCGCAACCAGCTGATGGACGTGGCCTATCAGGACGACATCTATGTCGACGACCGCACGATAGACAGCCACATCAAGCGGCTGCGGCGCAAGTTCCGCGCTGTCGACGGCCAGTTCAAGGCGATCGAGACGCTCTACGGCGTAGGCTACCGCTTTGCCGAGGAATGACGAGCAGGAGCTGAGGCTCCGCTGGTCGGGACGGGTGCCGCTGACCACCCGCATCCTGGCGGTGAACATCCTCGCGCTCGCCATCCTGGCGGGCGGCTTCTTCTATCTCGACAGCTACCGCGCCCGGCTGCTCGACCAGCGCGCGCAGCAGATCGCCGAGCAGACGATCCTGATTGCGCAGGCAGCGAATGCGGCGCCAGTCGAGATGCGGCCGGGCTTGCTGAGGCGGATGGGCGCGCTCACCGGCCTCAGGCTCCGTGTCTATCCGCGCGGCGAAGCGTCGGCGCAGCCGTTCGACAGCTGGAAGGGCGGCACGCCCACCTATCGCCTGCGCGACCCTGAAGGCCAGCCCTGGCAGCGGCAGGCCGCGCGCTCCCTCGACCGCGCCGTCGACTTCGTGGCGGGCGCGGAGGAGCTGGCGGAGTTCGAGGAGCCGCCGCGAGACATTCTTCCCTCGTGGCCGGAAGCGACCGCCGTCAATGGCGGTTCGAAGCTCGAGGTCCGGATACGGCAGGCGCGCGATCTGACCCCGGTCATCTCGGCCGCGGTGCCGATCGCTCCGGTGACGGCGCGGATGGAAGGCAGCGGCATCCTGCTGTCGACGATCAACGCCCGGGACGTGACTCGCATCGTCCGCGCCGAGCGGCTGCGGCTCGGCCTGGTATTGCTGGCCGTGACCCTGCTCTCGATCCTGCTTTCGCTCTTCCTTGCTCGCACGATCGCTCTTCCCCTGCGCCGGCTCGCCCGCGCCGCCCACCGGGTGCGGCTCGGTCGGGCTCGGGAAGTGGACGTCCCCACCCTGCCTGCCCGGCGCGACGAAATCGGGCTGCTCGCCCGGGCGCTGCACGACATGACTCATTCGCTGCGCTACCGGATCGATGCCACCGAGGCGTTCGCCGCCGATGTGACGCACGAGCTCAAGAACCCGCTCGCCTCGCTCCGCTCCGCCGTCGACAGCCTCGAGAAAGTGGATGATCCCGCGCTCCGTGCCCAGCTGCTCGACGTAGTGCGTCATGACGTCGTCCGCCTCGACCGGCTGATCGTCGACATCGCGGAGGTGTCGCGGCTGGACGCCGAGCTCACCCGGGCGCGCTTCGAACCGGTCGACCTCGGCACGCTCATCGAGGAACTGCTGCCGGCCTGGGAGGGTCGCGCCAGCGCCGTCGGCACGAGCATCGCTTTCGCCCGACCAAGGGTCGGCAGCGCCGTCATCTTGGGCAAGGCCTCGCGGCTGGCACGCGCGATCGACAATGTCGTCGACAACGCGATTTCCTTCTCCCCCAAGGACGGACTGGTCGAGATCCAGGCCTCGGCGGTCGACGGCGAAGTTACCGTCACCGTCGAGGACGAGGGCACCGGGGTTCCGCCGGCATCGCGTGAGGCGATCTTTAACCGCTTCCACAGCATGAGACCGGAAGGGGAAGCGTTCGGCCGCCATTCCGGCCTCGGGCTCGCGATCGCCAAGGCGATCGTCGAGGGCCATGATGGGCGGATCGCTGCCGAGGACCGCCAGGACGGCCGCCCTGGCGCACGCTTCACGATGCGCTTCTCGGCGGTGGACGGAGGGGTGAGCGAATGAGCATGTCGGGCCTGTCCTCGGAGACGCTCCATGCCTCCTGCGTGGCCATGGAGGGCCGCGGCATCCTGATCTACGGCCGTTCGGGGAGCGGCAAGTCGGACCTCGCCTTGCGCCTCATCGATCGCGGCGCTCTCCTCGTCAGCGACGATTACACGTTCGTCCAGCGCGTCGAGGGGCGGCTGCTCGCCCGCGCGCCGGCCAATATAGAGGGGCGCATCGAAGTGCGCGGGCTCGGCATCCTCTCGCTCGAGCATGTCGGCGACGTCCCGGTCGGGCTCTACGTCGATCTCGATCTCGACGTCGTGCGCCTTCCCGACCGGCGGGAGCCGGTGTGGGTGGCCGGCGTCCAGCTTCCGGTCATCGCTCTCAACGCGCTTGAGCCGTCCGCGCCCGTCAAGGTAGAGATGGCGCTCCGCCATTTCGGCCTGCCTGCCTGAGAAGGTCCTTGAGGAAGAGCGCTGCCCCTAACCGGATCCTGCTCGTCACCGGCCTCTCCGGTGCGGGCAAGTCGACGGCTTTGCGCACGCTCGAGGATATCGGCTGGGAGGTGGTGGACAATCTCCCGCTCTCGCTGCTCGAGCATCTTCTCTCAACGCCGCTGTCGAAGGGTAGCGGGCGCCGCCGGCGGCCGCTCGCGATCGGCATCGACAGCCGCACCCGCGACTTTGACGCGCATCGCATCGTGCAGCGGATCAAGGCGCTGTCGGGGGAGCATGATTATCCGGTCGAGACCCTGTTCCTGGACTGTGCCGGCGGCGAGCTGCTGCGGCGCTATTCCGAGACGCGGCGGCGTCACCCGCTTGCCCTCGATCGCCCGGCGATCGACGGCATCGCGGCCGAGCGCGAGCTGATGGAGCCGCTGCGGCGCTGGTCCGACCATATCATCGACACGACCGACACCGATTCTCCCGAATTGCAGCACCAGATCCGCACCCGCTTCGGCACCGGGCGGGAGGCGCCGACCCTTCACGTCATGTCCTTCGGCTTCGCCCGCGGACTGCCGCGCAATGCCGACAACGTCTTCGACATGCGCTTCCTCCAGAACCCGCACTGGGTCGACGAGCTGAGGCCGCTGACCGGGCTCGACTGGCCGGTGGGCGCGTATATCGCCGAAGACCCCGCCTATGAGGAAGCGGTCGAACGGATCGAGGAGCTGCTGCTGGTCCTGCTGCCGCGCTACGAGGCGGAAGGAAAATCCTATGTATCGCTCGCTTTTGGCTGTACGGGCGGGCGCCATCGTTCCGTCCACGTGGCGGAGCGCGTCGCCGCTCGGTTGCGCAAGGCGGGCTTTTCGCCCACCATCGAGCATCGCGATCTCGGCTCGCTGCCGCGCGATGTGATCGAAGGCGCCCAGCGCGCGGAGGCGGTCAATTAAGGTGTCTGCATGATTGGTTTGGTGCTGGTGACCCACGGACGGCTCGCATCGGAGTTCATCGTCGCGATGGAGCATGTGGTGGGGCCGCAGGAGCGGATCGAGGCGATCTGCATCGGCCCCGAGGACGATATGGAGGCGCGCCGCAACGACATCGCCGACGCGATCGCCAAGGTCGATGCCGGCAAGGGAGTCATCATCCTCACCGACCTGTTCGGCGGCACCCCGTCCAACCTCGCCATCTCGCTGATGCGCAGCGAGGAGATCGAAGTCATCGCCGGTGTCAACCTGCCGATGCTGATCCGGCTGGAAGGCGCCCGCAAGACGCTCGAGGTCAAGCAGGCGGTGGCGGCGGCGCGCGAGGCGGGGCGCAAATATATCTCGGTCGCTTCCGAGATCCTGGGCGAGGCCGCAGCCTGAGTATGGCGAGCCGCACGGTCGACGTCTTGAACAAGCGCGGCCTCCATGCCCGCGCCAGCGCCAAGTTCGTGACGCTCGCCGCCAGCCAGAGTGCCGAGGTCGAGGTCGAGAAGGACGGCTCGAAAGTGTGCGGCACCTCAATCATGGGCCTGATGATGTTGGGCGCGGCCTGCGGCGACCGGATCACGATCAGCGCCAGCGGCAAAGGCGCAGAGGAAGCCGTGGCGGCGCTGGCGGAGCTGGTCGAAGCCAAGTTCGGCGAGGATTGATGGCATTTTCATCTGGCGGCATCGGCTGAGCCATGCCCAGGGCGATCACCGCCTTCTCTAACCCGTTGGTCAAGCAGGTCCGCGGCCTTCGCGACAAGAAGAATCGCCGAAGCGAGGGGCTGTTCATGGCTGAGGGGCTCCGCATTCTCACCGAAGCTCGGGACTCAGGCTTCCAGCCGAAACTGCTGTTCTACAACGGTTCCGAGCCACCGCACCGGCTGCTGCAGGCGCTGATCGAGGCGGTCGAGGCGAGCGGCGGCGAGGCGATCGAGACCAATGCCGACATCCTGCACAAGCTGTCGGGCAAGGATAATCCGCAGGTGGTGCTCGGCATATTCGAGGCCCTTTCCACCGACCTAGGCAGCATCGATCGCGCCGGCGCAGGTCTCTGGATCGTCGCCCAGGCGCTGCGTGATCCGGGCAATCTCGGTACGATCCTCAGGACCGGGGACGCAGTCGGCGCGGGCGGGCTGATCCTGGTCGACGACTGCGTCGACCCATTTTCGGTTGAGGCGGTGCGCGCGTCGATGGGCGCGCTCTTCACGCAGCGCATCGCTGCCGCGCCCTGGCACGAATTCGTCGCCTGGCTCAGAAGCGGCGAGGGTGAGCTGATCGGCACCAGCCTCAACGCCACCCAGGATTATCAGCAACCGCGCTACAAGCGCCCCACCTTCATCCTCGTCGGCAATGAAGCTCAAGGCCTTCCAGAGGCTTACGAAGCGGAGTGCGATACGCTCGTGAAGATACCGATGCTCGGCAAAGCCGACAGCCTCAATGCCGCGGTGGCGACAGCAGTGATGGCATATGAAGTGATCAACCAGTGGCGCTCACATGGTTAAGGAACCGAAACGCTCTCTCGCGCTTTTCACCGCCATGGCGCCGCGTGTTGTATGGTTGCCAAGGTGGCCGGCGGGGGCGCTCATCGCCCTCGCCGGCGGCTGCATGCAGCCGGCTGCCATTCTCCCCGCCGCCTCGCAGGAAACCTACACCGCTCGCGGGCAGGAGCCCGGCTGGGCGCTGACGATCGCGAACGGCCGCATCGACTATCTCGGCAATTATGGCGAGAAGCGGATCAATGTCGCGCGGCCGGCCCCGCGCACCGCGTTCAACGGCCACCGCTACGAAACGCCGCGTTTGATCGTCGACGTGACCCACAGCCGCTGCAACGACGCGATGAGCGGCCACGGCTATGCCGACACGGTCATGGTCATCGCCGACGGCGAAACCTATCGCGGCTGCGGCGGCGAGCGGCGGCCGGATTGGGACACCTGACCCAAGCGTCTATTCCGCCGCTTCGGGGAACTCCACGCTGTCCAGCTTCGTGAGTGCGCGCGGCGTCGTGTCGAGCATCGGCAGCGGCTCGATCGTCTTGCCGCTGGTTTCCACCTTCAGCGCCTCGAACCGCTTTGCCTGAGTCAGCACTTGGCTTTCGAGGCTGCCGACGAAATCATTATAGGCTCCGGTCGCGAGACCCAGATTGCGGCCGAGCTTCGCGACGTGACCGCCCATCGTGGCGAGGCGGCGGTAGAGCTCCTTGCCGACCTCGGCCACTTCCTTGGCTTGGGCGGCGAGGCTTTCCTGGCGCCACATGCCGGCCATGATCTTGGCAAGCGCGAGCATGTTGATTGTCGACGCGATGATGACGCCGTTGCGAAAGGCGGTCTCGATCAGGTCGGGCGCGCACTCGGCGGCGGCGGAGAGGAAGTGCTCGCCGGGAATGAACATGATGACGAAGTCCGGCGAGATGTCGAACTGACGCCAATAGCCCTTGCGCCCCAGATCGTTCGCATAGGTTTTCATCGCCGCCGCATGCTGGAGCAGCAGCTCGCCGCGGCGCGTCTCATCCTCCTCGTCGAACGCCTGCTCGAAGGCGACGAGCGGGCATTTGACGTCGACGACGATGCAGCGGTCGCCGGGAAGGCTGATCACGCAATCGGGGCGAAGCTGGCGCTCGCCGTCGGTTACGGTGCTTTGCAGGCTGAAATCGACATTCTCCGCAAGGCCGGCAGATTCGAGGATGGTGCGCAGCTGCTCCTCACCCCACCGGCCCCTCGCCTTCGGGCTCGAGCGCATCACGTTGGCGAGGCGCTGCGTCTCCTTGCGCACCGACTCATTGCCCTGGGTGAGCTGCGCGACTGCCTGCTTCAGCTCGCCATAGCTGTTGGCCCGGTCCTTCTCGACCTCCTTCAGGCCCTCCTCGTAGCGCTTCAGCGTCGCCTCGACGGGCTGAAGCAGCGACTTGAGCTTCTCGACATTCTGCTGCCCGGCATGGCCGAACCGTTCCTCGGCGCGCTTCAGGAAGCTGTCATGGGCGCCCTCGACCGCCTTACCCGCAAGCTCGCCAAAGCGGGCTTCGAGCTTCGCCTCGAGATCCTTAAGTTGGGCGACCTGCGCGTCGTGCGCGCGCTGGCGCTCCTGCTCGCCGCGTTCGAACGCCGCGACCTTGGCAGAAAGGGCGGCGGAGGCGGCGCGCTCGGCCCTGAGCTCGGCGTCGGCCGCCTCGACGCGCTCGGCGGTCTTGCGCTCGGCGGCGAGGTTGACGATCGCCTCGTTGAACTTGCCGCGCCATTGCTCGACGTCGCCACGCAGCTGATCGCGCTCCTGCTTCGAGGCCTCAGCTTCCTGCTGCAACCCCTTGATCGGCTTGGCCCCGAGAAAATAGCCGACGGCCAGAGCGGCGATCATCGCCGCAGCCATTGCAATCAGAATCATGGCGTCCATCGGCCAGTTTTCTCCAGAACAGAGTATGAACCTAGAGCAGCTTGCCGAGCGTCTCAAGCGCTAAGCGGAACCCCCGGCGCGAAAGCACCGTTGCCCGGTTCGAAGAGGAGAAAACTGATGTCTATCGCCAAGATGATCGCCGCGCATCCAGATGTCGCCGGCAACCTGAACGAGCCGCTCGCGCTGGCGGTACGGCATGCGATGTTCTGCGCGGCGATCTGCACCTCCTGCGCCGATGCCTGCGCGGCCGAGGAGATGGACATGCGGCAGTGCATCCGCACCTGCCTCGATTGCGCGGAGATCTGCGACATGACCTTCAAGGTCGCGACCCGGCGCACCGGCAGCAACGAGGTCCTGCTGCAGGAAGCGCTGCAGCTCTGCATCACGGCCTGCGATATCTGTGCGGAGGAGTGCGAGCGGCACGACCATCAGCACTGCAAGCTTTGCGCGGAGATGTGCCGCGAATGCGCGCGCGACTGCCGCGCCGCCGTCGAAACCTTCCACTAGTGGAAGGGGAAACGATCGAGCTCGGGCTCCAGCTCGCCGTGGCGGCGGTGCTGGTGATCCTGATGACGATCGTCCACGCATTCGGGATCGTCGGCATATCGAGAGTGCTGGACCTCAAGGAGGATCGGCTGAAGCAGCTCCATTTCGACATAAGGGGCGTCGTGCTGATGTGCGGCATGGTGCTGTCGCTGTTCGCGCTGCACATCTTCGAAATCTGGATCTTCGCGGCTTTCTACCTGCTCGTCGACGCCCTGGGGACGCTCGAAGGGGCGCTTTATTATTCCGCTTCGGCCTATGCGACGCTCGGCCAGACCACGGACGATTTTCCGGAGCGGTGGCGGCTGATCACCGGCGTCGAGGCCCTGATCGGCTTCGTGCTGATCGGCTGGTCGACCGCCTTCATCGTCACCCGCTTCGAGAAGCTGCGCGAATGAAGGATCAGGCGACCAGCTTCCTGTTGTCTTTCCGTGCCTTGGCGAGCTTCTTCAAGACCATGTCTCGCCTGAGGCGCGAGATGTGGTCGATGAACAGCACGCCGTTCAGGTGGTCGGTCTCGTGCTGGAAGCAGGTGGCGAGGAGGCCCTCTATCTCCTCTTCGTGCTGCCGGCCCTGCTCGTCGAGCCAGCGCGCGCGGACGCTCGCGGGACGCTCGACCTCGGCATATTGGTCGGGAATGGAGAGGCAGCCCTCATTATAGACATTGGTCTCGCTCGAGGTGGAGAGGATCTCCGGGTTGATGAAGGCGAGAGGCTTCCTGACCGGCTCGCCGCCCTCTTCTTCCGGGTCCTGGAGGTCGATCACAAACAGCCGCCGCGGCACCGCTACCTGGACCGCGGCGAGTCCGATGCCCGGCGCCGCGTACATGGTCTCGAACATGTTGGCGACGAGGCCGCGAAGCTCGTCGTCCACCCGCTCGACCGGCACCGAAGTGGCGCGGAGGAGCGGATCGGGGACCTCGATGATGGGGAGCAGGGACATGAAGGCGAGCTAAGGTCGGCGGCTTCGCTGGTCAAGCCACCGGGCGCCGCGCGCGCAACGCCTGCGCCAGCGTGCCTTCGTCAAGATAATCGAGCTCGCCGCCGACGGGCAGGCCGTGGGCGAGCTGGGTGAGGCGGATCGGGAAGCGTTCGAGCCGCTCGGCGAGATAATGGGCGGTGGTCTGGCCCTCGAGCGTCGCGTTCATCGCCAGCACCACCTCGTCGATGCCGCCGTCGGCAACGCGGCCGATCAGGCGGTCGATCGTCAAATCCTCCGGCCGAACTCCCTCCAGAGCTGAAAGACGGCCGCCAAGCACATGGAATCGTCCGGGAAAGAGACGGGAGCGGTCGAGCGCCCACAGGTCGGAGACCTCCTCCACGACGCAGAGCAGACGCGCATCGCGGCGCGGATCGGCGCAGATGCCGCAGGGATTGGTGGTGTCGACATTGCCGCAGGTGGCGCAGACGGCGAGGCGTTCGTTCACCGCCTCCAGCGCCCGAAGCAAGGGCGTCATCGCCGCCTCGCGCTTCTTCAGCAGGTGGAGCACCGCCCGCCTGGCCGAGCGCGGGCCGAGGCCGGGGAGGCGCGCGAGCGCCTGCGTCAGCGCTTCAATTTCGGGCGAGGCCATGGAGCGGAGATATGAGCGGGACGCCGCGCTTGCCAGTGCTTTTGCGCGCCCGCAAAAGGGCGCCCTATGCGCCTTGCTTTCATGGGAACACCCGACTTCGCCGTGCCGACGCTCGAGGCGCTGATCGCCGCCGGGCATGAGGTGGTGGCGGTCTATTCGCAGCCGCCCCGGCCCGCGGGCCGGGGCAAGGCGTTGCGCCCCTCCCCGGTCCAGCAGCACGCCGAAGCTGCCGGGATCGAAGTGCGGACTCCGTTGACACTGCGAAACGAGGACGAGCAGAGCGCGTTCGCGGCGCTCGGCCTCGATGCCGCGGTGGTGGCAGCCTACGGCCTGATCCTGCCGGAGCCGATCCTCGCTGCCCCGAGGCGCGGCTGCCTCAACGTCCATGGCTCGATCCTGCCTCGCTGGCGCGGGGCGGCGCCGGTGCAGCGGGCGATCCTCGCCGGCGACGCAACCACCGGAGTGACCATCATGGGCATGGAGCGCGGGCTTGATACGGGTCCGATGTTCGCGACGCGCGAGACGCCGGTGGACCGGAAGACGGCCGGCGACCTCACCGACGAGATCGCCCGCATCGGCGCGGCGCTGATGGCGGAGGTGCTGGACCGGCTCGACGAAATCGAAGCGGTGCCGCAGCCGGCGGAGGGCGTCACCTATGCGTCCAAGATCGAGAAGCATGAGGCGCGGCTCGATTTCGCGCACGACGCCGAGGCGGTGGAGAGGCAGGTGCGGGCGTTCAACCCGATGCCGGGCGCATTCTTCGAAGCGGGCGGCGAACGGATCAAGGTGCTGGCGGCCGATCCGGTGGCGGCGAGCGGCGCCCCGGGCACGGTGCTGGACAATGCGCTGACCATCGCGTGCGCGAGCGGCGCACTCGCCCCGCGCGTCGTTCAACGGGCGGGGCGTGCTGCCATGACGCCAGCGGAGCTGCTGCGCGGCTTTCCCATCCCAGCCGGAACCCGGCTCGGATGACGCGCTTCCGCCTCACCGTCGAATATGATGGCCTGCCCTATATGGGCTGGCAGCGCCAGGCGCATGGGCCGTCGGTCCAGCAGGCGATCGAGGAGGCCGTGCAGGCGATCACGGGTGAGCAGGCGATCCTCCATGCCGCCGGCCGCACCGACGCCGGCGTCCACGCGCTGGCGATGAGCGCCCATGTCGACATCGCCCGGCCGATCACGCCCTTTCGCCTCGCCGACGGCCTCAATGCAAAGCTCCGCCCACAGCCGGTCGCGGTCCTCAAGGCCGAGGTCGTGCCGGACGACTGGCATGCGCGGTTCAGCTGCGTCGGGCGGCGCTACGTCTACCGGATCCAAAACCGGCGCGCGCCGCTGGCGCTCGATGCGGGAAAGGCATGGCGCGTGCCGGTGGTGCTCCATGCCGATGCGATGCACCATGCGGCGCAGCTGCTGGTCGGGCGGCACGATTTCACCACCTTCCGATCGGCTCACTGCCAGGCCGAGAGCCCGGTCAAGACGCTCGACCTTCTAACGGTGCGCCGCTTCGGCAGCCTGATCGAGATCGAGGCGGCGGCGCGCTCCTTCCTGCACCATCAGGTGCGATCGATGGTCGGATGCCTGCAGCTGGTCGGGCGCGGAAAGTGGAGCGAACGGGACCTGAAGCGGGCGCTTCAGGCGCGGGACCGCGCCGCCCTCGGCTTCAACGCGCCGCCGGACGGACTGTATTTTGTCGAAGCCGTGTATCCGGGCGAGGAGACGCCGATCGCGAAGAGGCGCTGAAGCGACTTTTCGAGCATCATCAGCTGCCAGAGCAGGCGGCCGTGATCTGAGCGGCCGGAGCGGTGGTCGGCGGCGATGCGGGCGATGGCGGCGGTGTCGAACCAGCCGAGCTCGGCGAAAGCGGGGCTGTGGGCGATGGCGGCCGCCTGAGCAGCGAGCGGACCACGGAACCAGGCGCTGATCGGCGTGACGAAGCCCATCTTTCGGCGAGACAGGATCTCCGGCGGGAGGATGCCGTCCAGTGCCTGCTTCATCAGCCATTTGCCGGTGCCGCGGCGGAGACGGATATTGGGCGCCAGACCGGCCGCGAACTCGACCAGGCGGTGGTCGAGCAAAGGCTCGCGCGCCTCGAGGCTGACAGCCATGCTGGTGCGGTCGACCTTGGTGAGGATGTCGCCAGGCAGCCAGATCTTGAGATCGGCATATTGGGCGCGGGAAAGTGAGTCCTCGGCCGGAGCGGAGCGCATCGCCTGCACGTAACGGTCCTCGGCGCGGTGGCCCTGGAGCAACGCACGGAGGGCGGGCGTGTAGAGTGTGGCACGCAGCTCCGGCGAGGTGACGCCTACTGCCCTTGCGTAAGCTTCCTCGCTGGTCGCGCCGATCGCCTGCAAGCTGGTCTTGGCGCGGAAGATCTGCGGCGCCCAGTCGAGCTTGGGATAGAGATCGCCGACGCGGCCGAGGGCGTTGCGGGCGCCATCGGGCACAACGCCGCGTACCCGCTCCTCAGCGGCGTAGAGGCGGTAGCGGCGGTAGCCGGCAAAGGCTTCGTCGGCGCCGTCTCCTGATAGGGCGACGGTCACCTTCTCGCGAGCAAGCTCGCAAACACGATAGCTCGCGAGCGCGGAAGCGTCGGCGAAAGGCTCGTCGAACGCGTCGGCGAGCGTGTCGATCAGGCCGAAGTCGGCTGCAGCGACGGTGCGGCTGCGGTGGCTGGTCGCGAAACGCTGCGCCACCAGGGCTGCGTAGCGGGTCTCGTCATGATCGGCCTCGTCGAAGCCGATCGAGCAGGTCTCGACCGCCTTGCGGCTCGCCTCGGCCATGAAGGCGACCACCGCCGAGCTGTCGACGCCGCCGGACAGGAAGGCGCCGAGGGGCACGTCGGCGATCATCCGCGAACGCACCGCCGCGCGCATGTGACCGATCAGTTCGTGCGAGAGGTTCTCCGCCGATCCTCTTGATCGCTTGTGGAAATCCACATCCCACCAGGAGACCGGCTCGGGCATCGGCCGACCGCGGCGAACGAGCAGGCAATGGCCGGCAGGAAGCTTCCTCACGCCGGCGACCGCACAAGCATCGTCCGGCACGTAGCCCAAAGCGAGATAATCCTCGATCGCCTGCGGGCTGGGGCTGCGGCGCAGCAGCGGATGGGCGAGCAGGCCCTTGAGCTCGGAAGCGAAGATCAGCGAGCCGTCCGAGAGTTCGGCATAATATAGCGGTTTCACCCCCAGGCGGTCGCGCGCAAGGAAGAGCGACTGCGTGCCGGCGTCGAACAATGCGAAGGCGAACATCCCGTGCAGGCGCGAGAGGCAGCCTGGCCCCCATTGCCGCCAGGCTGCGAGGATCACCTCGGTGTCGCTGCTCGTCTCGAATTGGTGCCCCGCCTTTTCAAGATCGGCGCGAATCTCTTTGAAATTGTAGATTTCACCGTTGAAGGTGATGGCGACCTGCTGGTCCGGCGTCAGCATCGGCTGGGCACCGCCGGCAAGGTCGATGATCGAGAGGCGACGGTGGCCAAAACCGACTCCGGGCGCGGTCCACACCCCGCTGCCGTCGGGGCCGCGATGCGCCAACACGTCGCTCATCGCGCGCACGCGCGCCGGATCGACGGGCTTGGGCACCGTCAGGTGAAATATGCCTGCGATGCCGCACATCAGCGCGACCGTGGCAGGCCAGCGGCCCTGTCGGCAAGAGCGTCGATGGGGCCGAGCGCGGCAATGAAGGCGTCGATGGCAGGGCGCGGACTGGCGCCTTCGCCCGGCGCTTCGGCGGACACCAGCACCGCCACGGCACGTTGGCGCCCGCCCAGCAGCCGCACCTTCATCGTCTCCAGCTTCACCCTCGCCTCGCTGCCGGTCAGTCTGTCGCCGACCCGGTAGAAGATCGCTGCCTCGCGCACAGTCCCATGCGAGGCGATCCGGTCGAGCCGTCCGCCGGGCGGAGGTGGACCTTCTGCGATCCACGCCCAGGCACCACCGGGCGCGACGGCACCACGGCCGAAGCCGACCAGTTCCCTTCCCTCCTCCTGCCGCACGAACACGGCAATGGCGAGATCGACCTGGTGGCCCCTCGGGCTGCGATAACGACCCATACGGATGATGTCGGCGCCCTCGAAGCTCGGCTGCCACGGACGGCCCTCGGCGCTCGATACCCGCTCCCAGCCGGGCACGCGCGGCAGCTCGATGTGCCCCGGGGCAGCCTGCGCACCCGCTGAGGCGACGGCGCTCGACCAGATCAAGGGAAGCGCCGCGAGCGCCGCTACGGCAGCGCTGACCTGGATGAGCTTGGGGCGCGAACCCGGCGATGCGCCGGCCGGCTGGAGCGTGCGCGGGTCGAGCCAGGGATCGGAGACGCTGCGGTCGAAGAAGCGCCAGAAGATCGCGAGCAGCAGCGCGATCACGATTGCGAAGAAGATCCAGCCATAGAGGACATGGTCGAAGCCGGCGGCGAAGTCGCTGTTGGTCTTGTGGGCGATGTAGATCGTGCCGAAAGCGCGGACGCCGTTGGCGAGGATCGGCACCACGATTGCCGCGGCCATGAAGACGATTCGGCGGGACCATGAGCGGAAACAGACGTTCGCGGCGAGGGCTCCGAATGCCGTCATGGCGACCAGGAAGCGCACCCCCGAACAGGCTTCCGCCACCTCGAAATAGCCGTTCGGAATGGTGATGAAGATGCCTTCGATATGGGCGGGGATGCCGACCAGGCCGAGCAGGGCCATGCACATCTCGGCGGTGACGTGCTGCATCAGCGGCACGAACTCGTCGCCAAAGGGGATCAGGAAGAAGGCGTAGAAGAGCGGGAAAGCGAGGCCGCGGGCGACCGCATTGCCGAGGCAGGCGATCACCGCACCCTGCAGCATGAGCACGAGCCCGGCGTGACGAGCGAGCGCGACGCTGCCCGCCTCGCCGAGCAGCCAGGCCAGCGCACCCGCACCGACGGTCAGGAGAGCGGGCGGCCAGGCGGAAGGGGCGAGTTGGCGCAGCTCGTCCCGGCGCTGCCAGATCAGCCAGGCGATGATCGGCAGAATGAGAGCGCAATGATTGTAGGTGGCGCTTTCCGACCAGACCCGCACCATGTCGGACGCGTCGCGCCAGAAAAGCAGCAGGATCGCGGCGGCCGCCGCGGCGAGACCGGTCAGGTGCAGGCGCCATCCCTCCACGGCCGAGCGCTGCCTGTCGGCACTCTCGATCGGAATTTGGATGGTCATGCGGCCGCCAGGCGGGTGGGAAAGCGCAGCAACTCCGTGAGTGGGGCAAGCTGCGCGTCCCAGCGATAGCGCGCTTCCATCCTCCTGCGGGCGGACGCGCCGATCTCGGCAGCGCGAGCGGGAGCAGCGATGAGGCCGATCGCGTGGCGCATCTGGGCCCCGGCTCCATCCGCGACGAGCAGATCGCGGCCCGCCTCGGCGTCAATACCCGCAAAGGCAGCCGGCGAGACGATGACGGCACGTGCCATCGCCATTGCTTCCAGCACCTTGTTCTGGATGCCGCGCCCGATGGCGAGCGGCGCCACCACCAGATCGGCGGCCGAGAGCCAAGTGCGGACGTCCGGCACAGCTCCCGTGACGGTGACGCCCGGCTGCGCTGCAAGAGCCGCTACGGTCTGGGTGGGCCTGCGGCCAACGATCGCGAAGCGCGCGTCCGGACGCACCTCCCGGATGAGCGGAAGGACCTGTGTGGCGTAGAAGGCCGCCGCCTCCACATTCGGGCGGTAATCCATCTGACCGGTAAAGACGATCAGTGGCCCCTTCCCTTGCTCCGCCGGCCCCAAGCGGGGAAAGCCCGCGGTGGGATCGTAGAAGTCGAGATCGATGCCGTTGCCGATTGCCCGGATGTCGACTCGCGGGAGCGCCGCGTTGCGCCTGAACAAGCCGGCTTCGGCTTCGCTGACGAAGATGCTGGCATCGGCGCGGGCGGCGGTGGCGCGCTCGAAGGCGAACAGGCGTTCGGCCTCCCAGCGATGAACCCAACGCATCGCGCCGGAGCCCTCCCCCGCATAATCGGCGAACTTGGCCGAATCCATGTCGACGAAATCCATCAGGAACCGGGCTCGGCAAGGCTGCGGGACGAACTGCGCCATCTGTCCGGAGAAAGCGTAGATGGTCCCGATCGGCTGGCGCTCCAGCACGTCCTTCACGAACGTGCGGAGCTTCAGGCTGTCAAACATGGCGAGCGAGATCGGCTGCCCCGCCGGGAACGCTCGAGCGGCGGCAGCGAATTTGCTGACGGTGCGCGCTTCTACGTGAATGTCGCCGAGTGCGTCTCCGAGCTCCCGCTTCATCGCGGGCAGATGCGCGGCATCGGCCTCGTCGTCGGCAAAGCAGGCGACATGTACGCGACCGAGGCCGGCGAGATGCTTGAGGACATGCCAAGACCGGATCTTGTCGCCGCGATCGGGCGGGTACGGGATGCGATGCGCCAGGAAGAGGATGTCTGCGCTCATCCCAGCCCTCGCGCGATTACCGGGCCGAGGCGATTGGCGATCGAGAGAGGCAGCTTCTTCCACAGCTCCACCTGGAGCCGGTATCTCGGGCTGAGCGGATTGATCTCCCGCGGTGCCGCGCCTTCCGCCGCGCGGACCGCGTAGACGAGCGGCCTTGGCTCGAAGCCCCAGTTCTTCTTGAACGCAAAGGCGCCCGTGCCGAGCTTCGATCGACCGAAGTCGAAGCGGGTGCAGCCGCGGCGAGCCGCATGCCGCATCAGCTCGAAATACATGAGTTCGTTGGCGCGAAGTGCCCGCGCCACTCCGGCGCCGCCGCCCCAGTAAGGAAGGACGGTGCCGTTGAAGTAGAAACTGAGCACGCTCGCGACCGGACGGCCGTCCTTGCCGACGGTGAGGATGTCGGCATCGTCGCCGAATGCATCGAGCATGGCGGAAAAGAGCGTGCGCGGAAACACGGGCGTGCCGAGGTTGCGGACGCTCTCGGAATAGACGGTGTAATGATCGGCAAGGTCAGAGGCGCCGCGGCCGATCTTCACATCCAGTCCGAACGTCTGCGCTCGCCTTACTTCGGCCCGCTGCTTGCGCGAGATCGCCTTCAGGATCGCTTCGTCACTGCCCGGCAGGCCGCGCACGAAGCTCGCATAGACGCCTTTCCGCGGCTGCCATGAAGGCGGAAGATCGCCGCCTCGCAGCTCGGCCGTATCGCAGCCAAGCTTCTGCGCCAGTGTCCAGGCCGCATCGGCAAGCAATTCGCCACCCTCACCGAGAATGCCCCCGCCGACGCCGAAGCCTGACGAAACCAAAGCGGAGCCGAACAATCTGGACCTGATCTCGGTGAGCGGGAGCAGCCCCTGGAGCCCCTCCCCGCCTTCCGCCACGAGATAATGAGCGGACTGACCGCAGCCCTTTTCGACGGCCAGACTCCAGGCGGGACGGTGAAAGACCTCGCCCTCAGGGTGCGCGGCGACGAACGCGTCGATGCGACCGCGCTCGGCCGAATCCTCGAGGTCGGCTGCTCGAACCGCGAGCCCGGCGACAGGGGCGAAGGCGTTCATTGGAGCCGGGCGCGCTCGTGCGCCACGACCTCGTCCGTACGGCCCCATGGGTGCGCCTTCAGGAGCCGCATCAGCTTCGCTTCCATCGCGGCGAGCTTGCTATAGTGGCGGAGGCGCGACTTGAGCGGCGCGCCTTGCACCCGCGGCTGGCCGGGGTCGATCTCCCACGGGTGGAAGTAGAAGACCGCGGGGCGCTGCTCGTTCCCATTGACGCGCGAGATCGCCCAGCTCGAGAAGCGGTAGGGCAGCAGCCGGAAGAAGCCGCCGCCGCCCGCGGCTAGGCGCCTCCCGCCGATCTCCACTGTGGTGACGGGAAGCTCGATCAGCTCCGCACCGCTCAACGGCCGGTGAGCGAAGCGCGGCGCTTCGGGCCAGCCATAATGATCGTGCCGCACCGGTGCCACGCTCGAGGAATAGGCATAGCCTTCCTCGGCCAGCACCTGGTGCGCCCAGGGCGTGCGCTTGTCGATCGAGAAGCTCGGTGCGCGATAGCCGGTCGGCGCCTGCCCGCAGGCATCCTCGATCGCAATCCGCGCCCGTTCCAGGTCCGCCCGGAACATCGCGCTGGTCATGGTGAAGACGCGGACATGGTCCCAGCCGTGGCTGGCAATCTCATGGCCGGCATCGGCGATACGGCGGATCAGCGCCGGGTAGCGCTCCGCGATCCAGCCGAGGGTGAAGAAGGTCGCCTTGACGCCGGCGCGGTCGAACAGCTCGAGCACGGCTTCGCTGTTGCGCTCCACCCGCTGCGGCAGCGTGTCCCAGGTATCACGGGCGATGACGGTTTCGAAGGCGCCGACCTGGAACCAGTCCTCGACGTCTACCGACAGGGCATTGAGCATGGATCGGCCCCCGTGGGCGGTCGCTCAGGCCGCGTTGTGACGGATGACCGGAGCGTCGTCCCGGTCATTCTCGACCCAGTCGACCAGCAGGGTCAAGACGCGGCGGAGCGCCCGCTCCTGCTCCTCGAGGCGGCCCTCGATCGCGGCCACCCGGCGCTCGAGGCCGAGGTCGCGAATCGCCTCGCCTTGTTGCGCGGTGATTTCCGCGAGCTCGGCGCGCATCGGCCGGACGCGCGGGCCGTCCTCCGCCATGTCCTCGGCGACTGCGGCCACGATACCCGCGTCGATCCGATCGAGCTGCTCGACCGACGCGTGGAGGAGCAGACGCCCGGCGAGCTGGTTCACCCGGCGCGGCACGCCGCCCGTTGCGTCGTAGATCTCCGCAAATGCGTCCTCATCGAAAGCCGGACGATTATCCCATCCGACGAGGCCAAGCCGATGGATGATGTAAGGCTCGACCTCATTCTCCTCCATCGGCTCCAGATGATGAGTGGCAATCACCCGCTGACGGAGCTGCTCAAGGCTGTCCGACTGGAGCGCCTCGCGGAACTCCGGCTGGCCGAGCAGGAAGATCTGCAGCAGGGCCTGACCGCGGACTTGGAAGTTGGAGAGCATGCGCAGCTCTTCGAGCGAGGAGGTCGGCAGGTTCTGCGCCTCATCGACGATCAGCAGGGTGCGCTTGCCCTTGCGCGCCTGGTCCTCGAGATGATGCTCGACGCGCTCCAAGAGCTGCGCCTTCTCCACCTCCTCCGTCGGCAGACCCATGCCTTGCGCCGCAAGGCGGAGCATGTCGTCGCCCTCGACCTGCGTCGAGACGACGTTGATCGCATTGAGGCGCGAGCGGTCGATCGTCGCCATCAGATGCGCCACCAGCGTCGACTTGCCGGCGCCGACGTCGCCGGTGATGACGATGAAGCCCTCACCCTGGGCGAGGCCGTAGCCGAGATAGGCCATCGCCTTCTTGTGGGTGCGGCTGCCGAAATAGAAGCGCGCGTCCGGCGTCAGCTGGAAGGGACGGTCGGTAAAGCCGAAATGTTCGGTATACATCGAAATCTCCGTGGGCCCCCGCCCTTCAGAATCTGTATCTCAGCCCGAACAGGGCCGAGGCGAAGGTGCCGTCGAAGCGGCCTGTCGCGGTGTGGAAGAGGCCGATGGCGGCCTGCGCCTGCAGCCTGTCGAACAGGAAGCGGCGCTCGTAGCTTCCGGAGATGCCGGTGCTGAACAACGTCTCCGAATTGTCGATCCCGCTGTCGAACCAGCCCGCATAGCCATCGACCGATACGCTCGACGTGCGGCTGAGGCGGCGGGTGGCGCCGGCGGACAGGGTGAAGCTCTCGTCGGTCAGGCGGTCGAGCGCGAAGCCGTCGGTGACGTTGGGCGAGAAATAGCGGCGGTGGGCATAGCCGGCGCCGACCGAGAAATCCCACGGGCCGCGGCCGCCGGAGAAAGTGACGTTGGCGCCGCGATTGCGGAAGTTGGCGGCGGCGATCGCCTGGAAGGCGTCGTCGAAGCAGACGCCGGTGCCGGGATCGTTGCCGAAGACGCAGCCGCCGAGGCCGCCGACATCCTCGGTGAACGGATTGCGCCGGAGGTCGAAGTCGACCGGCACCGCGGCCAGATTGGCCACGGTCAGTCGGCCGAAGCTCTCGATGCCGTCATAAACGCTGGCGGTGACGCCATAGTCGCGGCCGATGCGATGGCTGAGCGAGCCGGTGAAGAGGGTGCCGCCGTAGCGCCGGCCGACGCGGCCCTGCAGCTCGGTGCGGCGCGTCGGGCGCCAGATGAAACCCGCGTCCCAGATCACGCCGTCGATACTGATCGACTGGAGGCGCGGCCGCGACGGATCGCCGATCAGGCGACCGCCGGGCGTCAAGACGGGCGCGCCGTTGGCGCCGCGGAGGATGTCCTGCTGGCTGGACTCGATCTCCTCGTAGCCGACGCCGCCGGTGAGGGCGAAGGTCGGAGACACGGGAAGCACGATGTCGCCGCGGATGAACTTGCCCTCGAACTCCTGGTCGAGCCGGCTGGTATCCTCGAAGACGTAGCCGCCGCCGACCGTCCAGCCGAACGGCAGCTCGCCCGGCCCCATGCCGACACTGGCCGAGAGGCTGTGATTGGTGGAGCTGTCGTAGCGATCGAGGCGCACCGCGCCAGGCGCCAGCGGGATGCCCCGCAGGCTCTTGTCGTCGACCTTCACATAGCCGAAGCGATAGCTCGCGGCGACGGTGGCGTCGCCGATGCGGCTGGAGAAATCGGGGCCAGCGTAGAAGCTGTAGATGTCGGCTGCGTTGTCGAAATCCGAGTCGCTGAAGCCGAAGAACGGCCCGCTGCCGTCGACCCTCGAACGTGTCGCCAGCGCACCGGCATTGGCCTTGAGCGTGTTGGGGATGAGCTCGGCGCTGACCTGCGCGATGCCGCTGTGGACGTCACCGTCCGGGGACTCGTCGTCCCATCCGATATTGCGCTGGTAGCGGTAGCTGATCTGCGCCTGCACGCGCCGCGTCGAGACGCCAGCATCCACGCCAGCGGCAACGGCCGTGTAGGTAAGCACATCGCCATCGTCGAGGTTGGCGGTGAAGACCTGCTGCAGCTCGATATAGGGCGAGACGTGGGTGCGGACCTCGGCCGCCGCCGGCGTCGAGGCGCCGAGCGCCACCGCCGCGGCGAGCGCGACGACCGCCAGATGCTTCAAGGCGGCGAGGGCGATCACTGACCGTATCCGTAATAGCTGCCGAAGCGGCGCGGCCCGACGGCGAACGCCGCGGCATTGAGCATCAGGCTGACATGCTCGCAGCCCGACAGCAGAGCCACGGCCTCCTTCAGGTCCGCCTCCGTCGTCACGTCGGCGCGGACGACGATCACGGCCTGGCCGACATGAGCGGCAAGCACCGAGGCGGGCGATGCCATCAAGGCGGGCGGCGAATCAAAGATAACGACGCGTTTCGGGTGATTGCGGGTGAGCGCGGCGAGCACCTGCCGGGTGCGTTCGGAGGCGAGCAGCTCCGTCACGTCGTTCGCCTGCCGGCCGGCAGGAAGAACCGAGAGACCCTTGACGTCAGTCTCGATCACATAGGCGTTGGGATCGGCATCGGGATCGGCGATCGCGTCGATCAGGCCGGGGCCGCCTTCCAGGCCAAGGATGGAGAGGATTTCGGGCTTGGCGAAGTCGCCGTCGACCAGCAGCACCTCGACGTCGCGCTCCCCGGCCAGCGACAGCGCCAGGTTGAGCGCGCAGAAGGTTTTGCCTTCATCGGCCTGGGCCGAGCAGACCAGGATGGTCTGGCGCTTGTCTTCGGGCAAATCGCTTTGGCCGCTCACCTTGAGGAGCAGCTGACGCTTAATGATGCGGAACTCCTCGGCAAGGGCGCTCACCGGAGCATCTGGAAGGATATAGCCCGCGTCGAGCAAGCCCTCCCGATCGACCGTCCCATAGCGGCACGGAGTTGCGGAGCCGGCTTGACGCGCGCCCGCCCCGGCATCGTCGACCATCACGAGGGGGAAGGAAGCGGCTTCGGCCGAGGCCTCATCCGCTTCCGGCGCCACTTCGGCATCGAGCTCGAGAATGGCTTCGGATGTCTCTTCAGGCGCCGACAGCACCAGCGGCTTCTTACGGCGCCGCGCTTGCCGTGCCCCCTCCTCGCCCGCCGCATGGCGAGCCGAGTCAGCCTCGTCCGCATCGCCTTCCGGCACCACCGGCCCGCGGATCGCGGCGGTGAAATCATATATCTCGGCTGCCCGTTCGACGAGCGATGCGCGGGCCTTGAGGGGGCTGTGCTGGTTCATCTTCGGCTCCCTCACGCGACCGTGCTGCGTTGCCAGAACTCGACCAGCATCAGCAGCGCATAGCTGGCCGCGAGCGCGCCGCCGGCGCCAGCGAACCATTTCAGCCGCTGCTTCGCCTCCGCCTTGCGCTCCGACGTTATGACTTCGCCGACCGAGCCCAGCACCGGCAGGGCAGTCACCTGCTCGAGACGGCTCTGGGTGGGAAAAGTGGTCTGGATCTGGGCCTTGGCGAAGGCCGCGCCGGCGCCTGCGGCAAGCGCGACGAACAGGATGATGGTCAGCAGCAGCGGCCGGTTCGGCGCTGCCGGCACGTTGGGGCGGCTCGGCGGATCGATGACCTTGATGTTGATCGCGTCGGTCTTGCTCTGGACGTCGCTCCTGAGCCGCACCTGCTCGCGATCCTCGAGCAGCTTGTCGTACTGGCGCTTCAGCACCTCGTAGTCGCGGTTGAGCCGCGCCTGCTCGGCGACCGCGCCGGGCTCCTCGGCCTGCTTGGAGGCGAGCTGCTGCAGCGCCGCCTCGATCTGCCCCTTGCGAGCGGCCGCGGCAGTCGCCTGAGCTTCCTTCTCGGCGGCCATGGCGCGAAGCGCGGTATAGGCGGGGTTGGGAGTGCTGATCGCGCCGCCGCCGGGATTGCTGGCGCGCTCCTGCGCCGCCTGAGGGCGAAGGCGCTCGATCTGCTGGCGGGCGGTGATGACGTCCGGATGGTTGTCGGTCCAGCCCTTCGACCGCGCCTGGCTGAGCTGGCCTTCCAGCGCGGCGATCTGCGAGGTGGCGTAGCCGATACCGGCGCCCGAGAAGTTCGGGGTCGCGATGCTCTGCGGAATGCCGCCCATCTGGCTGCGGATCGCGTTGAGCGAGCTCTGCGCCGACATCAGGGTCTGATCGATATTGGAGAGCTCGGCCCGGGCGGCGGTCATGCGCTGGGCGATCGAACCCTCGCCCGGCAGCATGCCCATGAAGCGGGTCTCGAAGTCGACCCGGCGCTGTTCGGCCTCCTGGAGCTGGCGCTCGCGGCGGCGGAGCTCCTCATCGAGGAAGCCGAGCGTCTGCCCCGTCTCGGCGCGGTCGCCCGAGAGATTTTCCTCCATGAACAAGTCGAGCAGGTTCTGGACGATCGCCGATGCGGTCTTGGCATTCTGCGCGTTGGAGAAGCCGGCGACGCCCGAAGCGGCGCTGATCTCGAAGAGGTTGTCCTGCTGGGCGGTGATCTTGATCGTCTCGCGCAGCTTCTCGACCTGAGCGGCGAGATCGCGCTCGCTGCCGATCAGCAGGTTGAGGTCGGTGCGGCGGACCACCTTCTCCAGATTCTCGGTTGAGGTGAGCGTCTGCTTGACGCGCAGCAGGTCGCCCTGGCGCTCGGCCGCGGTGATGCCGATCTGGTTCGGGAGGATCGACTGAAGCTGCGCGAACACCCGGGCGCGGGATTCGTAGCTGTTCGGGATCAGGGCGACCGCCAGCCAGCCGACCAGGCACAGGCCCCAGGCGACGCCGAGCGCCAGCCAGCGCCGGCGCCAGACCGAGTGGATTGCTATGCGGGCCTGTTCGTAAAGTCCGTCCATGGACGCTCGGCTCTCTCAGCTGGGGGTGCGGCGGGCGTCGTTCAGAACATGCTCTCGGGGATGATGATCACATCGCCCGGCTCCAGCTTCACATTGGCGCTGGTGTCGCCTTTCTTGAGCAGGCGGGCGATCTTCAGGTCATATTCCATCTGCCGTCCCGTCGCCCTGTCCTGGCGCACCAGACGGGCGCGGTCGCCCGCGGCATATTCGGAGAGGCCGCCGACCGCGATCATCGCGTCGAGCAGGGTCATGTTGGCGCGATAGGGAAGCGAGGCCGGCTTCTCGGTCGCGCCCACGATCCGCACCTGCTGCGAAAAGGTGCCCTGGAACTTGTCGACCATCACTGAGACCAGCGGGTCCTCGATATATTGGGTGAGGACCTTCTTGATGTCCTCGGCGAGCTGGGCGGGCGTCTTGCCGACCGCAGCCATGTCGGTGATCAGCGGTGTCGTGATGCGGCCGTCGGGCCGGACCTGCACCTTGGCGCCAAGTTCCGGGTTGCGCCACACGAAGACGGTGAGCTCGTCGAGGGCGCCGATAATGTATTTCTCGCTGACCTCGTCGTCGGTGCTGACGAAGGAGGCCGCGGGAAGCGAATTGCCGGTGGTGGAGGCAGTGCTGCAGCCGGTCAGAGCGACCCCGCTGACGCCCATCCAGAGGGCTAGCTTGAACTTGGCCGTTGCGCGCATGGTTCGATCCTCTTCAAAGCCTTAGCTGCGCCACCGCCGTCCGCGCGGAGGCCTCACGCAGATTTGGCTCCTGCTATCAGGCCAAGAGGTAAAATTCCGGTTAGGAACAAGGGGCTTTTCGAGCCTGTCCCAAGGTGGGACTGATTGATTCTAGTAGCTTAACCGAGGAACGGAACGGCGGCGGAAGGAACCTGGCTCACCCGCCGACGAGCATCTCACGCGCCGGCTGCTGGCCGAGGAAATGCTGCGGGCTGGCGGAGAGGCCGTAGGCGCCGGCCAGGAACACGGCCACGACGTCGCCGACCTGCGCCTTGGGCAGCAGGACATCATCCGCAAGGCGATCGAGCGGCGTGCAAAGGCAGCCGACGATGCTCGCCTCTTCGACCGGCTCCTCGTCCACCCGATTGGCGATGGCCACAGGATAGTTGCGGCGCACGACCTGGCCGAAATTGCCCGAAGCCGCGAGCTGGTGGTGCATGCCGCCGTCAGTGACGAGAAAGGTCTTGCCGTGGCTGATCTTGCGATCGAGGATGCGCGTCAGGTAAACCCCCGCCTCACCCACCAGCCATCGGCCAAGTTCGATGAATATTTCTGTATTCGCAAGTATTTGTGCTTTGCTCTTCAAAGCGCCTGCAAGGGCATCGCCGACATATTCAACGTCGAGCGGCTGCTCCCCGTGGAAATGGGGGATTCCGAAACCGCCGCCCAGATTGAGCGTCGGCGGAGCGGCGCCGGTGGCCTCGGCAAGGTTGGCGGCTAGGTCGAGTGTTGCCTGTTGCGCATCGATCAGGGCGCCGGCATCGAGCGCCTGCGACCCCGCGAAGATATGGAAGCCGCGCCAGTCGAGACCGGCATCCAGAATGTGACGGACCAGCGCGGGCACGCGCTCGGCATCCACCCCGAACGGCTTGGCGCCGCCGCCCATGCGCATCCCCGAGCCGCGGATCTCGAAATCCGGGTTTACCCGGACGGCCACCCGCGGCGTCACGCCCAGCCGCTCCCCAATCGCGATGGCGCGTTCGGCTTCACCTTCGGACTCGCAATTGAGCGTCACGCCCGCGCGGATCGCCTCCTCGATTTCGCGCTCGCGCTTGCCCGGGCCGGCGAAAGAAACGGACTCGCCCTCCGCCCCTGCGTCCAGGACAAGGCGCAGTTCCCCGGCTGAAGCGACATCGAGGCCGTCGACCATCTTCAGAATCTGTCTCAACAGCGGCTCGAACGGATTCGCCTTTACCGCATAGTGAAGCCGCACGCCCGGAAATGCGGCTCGGAAGCGGGCGATGCGCTGGCGGACGAGGTCCGCATCGTAGACAAAGAGCGGCGTATCGCCGGCCTCGGCGATGAGGGCGTCGATCCGCCTGCCGCCGATCGTCATCACGCTACCTTCCGAGCCGAAACCGGCCGGTATCGCTCCCATCGGCTTCGTCACGCCATCAGCTCACTCTTCAGCCGCGCCCGGTCGAGCTTGCCGTTCGGATTCCGCGGCAGCTCGCTTCGCCACAGGATCGCGGAAGGCTGCATGAAATTGGGTAGCTCGCGCTTCAGATGATTTCTGAGCTCCGCCTCGATGCCCTTGTCGCCGCGGACAACGAGCGCGATCGCCTCGCCGAGGCGATGGTCGGGATAGCCGAGCGCAACCGCCTCGGCGACCAGGCCGCTGGCGACCGCCGCCTCCTCGACCTCGGTCGGGCTGACGCGATTGCCGCTCGTCTTGATCATCGCATCCTCGCGGCCGACGAAATAGAGCAGGCCCTCGGCGTCGCGGCGAACGCGGTCACCGGACCAGACGGCGGTGCCGCCGTAACGCGAATGCGACGGCGCCGGCCGAAAGCGCTCGGCAGTGCGCTCGGGGTCGTTCCAATAACCCCTTGCGACCAGCGGACCTGCATGGACCAGCTCGCCCGCCTCGGCTTGGCCGCCGTCCGCCCCCACCACCATCACCTCTGCAAACGGGATTTCGGCGCCCATCGAATCCGGATGCTCGTCCAGCAAGGACGGAGCGAGCGCGGTCGAGCGGAACGCCTCGGTGAGGCCGTACATCAGGTGGATCTCGGCTGCCGGGAACATCTCCCGCAGCCGGCGCACGATCGAGGGGGGCAGATGGCCGCCGGAATTGGTGAGCCGCCTGAGCCGCAGCAGCGCGGAAGGCGGCCAGTTCGCCTCGATCAGCTGCACCCAGAGCGGCGGCACGCCGGCGAGCGTGGTGACGTCATGACGCTCGACTGCCCGGATCACATCCTTCGCGGCTAGATACTCGATCGGGATCGCGCAGCCTCCCGCCGACCATGTGGAGAGGAGCTGGTTCTGGCCATAGTCGAAGCTCAGCGGCAGTACCCCAAGAACACGGTCCTCCGCCGTCAGGCCCAGATAATGCGCCACCGAGATCGCGCCGAGCCACAGATTGGCGTGGCTGAGCATCACGCCTTTCGGCCGGCCGGTAGAGCCTGAGGTGTAGAGCAAGGCCGCCAGTTGGTCCGGCGCGGCCGACGACGGAGGAAGCCGCTCGGCTGCGGCGAGCATGGCGGCCCCCTCCTCTTCCGTCACGGCGCTGCAGCTCGCCGGCAGGTCGCCCTCGGTCAGGGTCCGCAGCCGCGCTTCGCCGGTGATCAGCAAGGCGGCGCCGCTGTCGGCGAGGATATGCGCGACCTGCGCCCGCTTGAGCAGTGGATTGATCGGCACGTGCACCAACCCGGCCCGGGCACAGGCGAGCGGCAGGACGGCCGTCATGCGGGTCTTGGGCAGCCAGCTTGAGACCCGGTCGCCCCCTGCGAGCCCCCTAGCCTTCAGCGCCGCTGCAAGCGCGCCGACTGTCTGCTCGAGCTCCGCATAGTCGAGTTCGCCCTCGCGCGTGATGAGGGCCGGCGCTGCGGGCGCACCGAGCAGCGTCAGGTGATCGAGCGGACGGGGATCGGGATCGAGGTCGTGCACCTGGGCTCCTGAGGCTGACGCGCCTTTGCCGTAAGCCGCCGCCAAGGGGAAGCGCGGCTTGTCGAGCGCACGGGAAGCGGTTAGGCGCGCGTCATGGTGGCCAGCGCACTCGATGATGCGGGGGAAGTGGAGCAGACGCTGAGGGCGGTGCTCGCGGACGTGCTCGGCCTCGAGACAACCCGGGTTGCCGCGTTTGACGAGGCGACTCCGCTCTTCGGCGCCCTGCCTGAGTTCGACTCCATGGCCGTCGCCGGCCTGCTGACCGAGCTCGAGGAGCGGCTCGGCATCCTGATCGAGGATCACGAGGTGGACGCCAATCTCCTGGAGACCTTCGGTTCCCTCCTCACCTTCGCGCGGGCCAAGGCGCTGCGGTGACGCGCGGGTCGGGCCCGGTCCTCTTCTCGCTGGAAACGCCTGACCAACCCACGCTGCACCGCCTCTGGACCGAGCTGGAGGCGCGCGCGGACATCAACTTCTATCTTTCCTGGGCATGGATCGGCGCGTGGGTGACAGAAGCCGGCCTTCCCGATTTCGTCTTGGTCGGCCGGGCAGACGGCGAGGTCGTTTGCCTGGGGCTTCTCCGGCGCAGCCGGCAGCGCAGGCACGGTTTCGTCCGCAGCCGCACCCTTTGTCTTCATGAGACGGGTTATGAAGAACAGGACATCATCTTCATTGAATATAACGGATTTCTGACCGACCCGAGGTTCGGGCGCCTCGAGCCGCAAGCACTCGCCTTTCTCAAGGGGAACGGAAAAAGACTGGGCGGCTTCGACGAGGTCCAGATCGGCGGCCTTGCGGAGGACGGCTATGAAGCGCTTCGTGCGGCAGGTCTCACCATCCAGGTCGACGCGCTAAAGACGACAGCCTTCGTCGACCTCAAGTCCGTCCGCGAGAGCGGCGGCGACTATCTGGCGAGCCTCAGCTCGAACGCGCGCTATCAGATCCGCCGCGCAATGAAGATCTACGAAAGCCGCGGCCCTCTCCTCCTCCAGCCGGCGCGAACCGTCGCGGAAGCTTTGCTGTTCTTCGAAGAGATGGGCGTGCTCCACGAGCGCAGCTGGCAACGCAAGACCGGGGGCGGGGCATGGCGCTACCCCTTCCTCGTCTCGTTCCACAGACGGCTGATCGAGGAGAATTTCGAAGGCGGCGGCATCGAGATCGTCCGCGTCTCCTGCGGCGATGCGCCGATCGGCTACGTCCATTGTCTCGTTCGCGGCGGCTGGACCGGCAGCTATCTCAGCGGCTTCGCCTATGAAGCGGACAACAAGGTGAAGCCGGGGCTGGTGAGCTTCTCGCTCTACATCGAGCAGAAGCTGCGCGAGGGCGGCGACGTGTTCGACTTCCTTGCCGGCGATCATCGCTACAAGACGAGCCTCGGCCAGCCGGGGCCGAACATGTACTGGCTGCGCGTGCAGGAGCCGCGCTGGCAGCTCAGCGTCGAGCGAGGCCTTCGGAACCTGAAGCACCGGCTTCAGGCATTACGCGGCCTCTGACGCCTCGAAGTCGGCCTCGGCGAGGAACTTCTCGGCATCCAGCGCGGCCATGCAGCCGGTGCCGGCGGCGGTCACTGCCTGGCGGTAGACCTTGTCCATGACGTCGCCGCAGGCAAAGACGCCCGGGACGCTGGTGCGGGTGGTGCCGGTCTCGACCTCTATGTAGCCGTCCTTGTCCAGGGCGAGGTGGCCCTTGAACAGCTCCGTCGCCGGGGAGTGGCCGATCGCGACGAAGCCGCCCTCCACCTCGATCTTCTCGAGCTCGCCGTTGCGGGTGTTCCTGAGCTCGATGCCCGTCAGCCCCTCTGGCTGCCCACCGGCAATGAAGCGGGAGACCTCGCGGTTCCAGAGCACCTTGATGTTCGGGTGCTTGAACAGCCGCTCCTGCAGGATCTTCTCGGCGCGGAAGCTGTCGCGGCGATGGATCAGAGTGACGTCATGACTGTGGTTGGTGAGGTAGAGCGCCTCCTCCACGGCCGTGTTGCCGCCGCCGATCACCGCCACCTTCTTGCCGCGGTAGAAGAAGCCGTCGCAGGTCGCGCAGGCGGAGACGCCGCGGCCCTTGAGATGCTCCTCCGATGGCAGGTTCAGCCACTTGGCCTGAGCGCCGGTGGCGATTACCAGCACGTCGCCGAAATAGACGGTGCCGCCGTCGCCGACGAGCCGAAACGGGCGGCGGGTGAGATCGACCTCGACGATCTGGTCCCACATCATCTGGGCGCCGACATGCTCAGCCTGGGCCTGCATCTGCTCCATCAGCCACGGGCCCTGGATGACATCCTTGAAGCCGGGATAGTTCTCGACGTCCGTCGTGGTGGTGAGCTGGCCGCCGGGCTGAATGCCCTGCACCACGATCGGCGCCATGCCTGCGCGTGCACCGTAGATGGCAGCGGAGAGACCCGCGGGTCCCGAGCCGAGGATCAGCATGCGCGTGGAGTGGGTAGCAGCCATGTGTCGGGACTCTGTTCGTGATGTGGATCAGGCTGGCGCGAGATAGGCACTCGCGCTGCCCGAGTCCAATCCGCTGGCGTCGATTTGCGGCTCCCGACAGGGGCTGGTAGACAGCCGCCATTCCCGTTCCAGCGCGCAGAGGTTCTTTCGATGACAGTCCATGACAACCCGCTCGGTCTCGACGGTTTCGAGTTCGTCGAGTTCACCAGCCCCGATCCCGAAGCGCTGGCGGGCCTCTTCACCAAGCTCGGCTTCGCTCATGTGGGCAATCATCGCAGCCGCAACATCCGCCATTATGCGCAGGGCGACGTCAACTTCCTCCTGAACATGGATGAGAGTGGCCAGGCCGCCGACTTCCGCCAGGCGCATGGCCCTTCGGCCAGTGCGATGGCATTTCGCGTGAAGGATGCCGAACAAGCCATTCAATTGGCTGTAGAAAGAGGCGCGACGACGGTCGACGGCAATTACGGCACGCCGGCGATCGAAGGCATTGGCGGCTCCTACCTTTATCTCGTCGACCGCGAGGGCGCCCGGCGCCTCTACGAAGAAGCGTTCGAGACCGTCCCCGGCACCACGCGGGACTCGGTCTCGGCGGGTCTGCACACGCTCGATCACCTCACCCACAACGTCAACCGCGGCCGGATGGACTATTGGGCGCAATTCTACGAGCGCATCTTCAACTTCCGCCAGATCCGCTATTTCGACATCGAAGGGAAGCAGACCGCCCTTCTCTCCCGCGCCATGACCGCGCCCGACGACAAGATCCGCATCCCGCTTAACGAGAGCCAGGACGAATACAGCCAGATCGCCGAATATCTGAAGGAGTATAAGGGCGAAGGCATCCAGCACCTCGCCTTCGCCACCGACGACATCTTCGCGACGGTCGACGCGCTCCGCGCTAACGGCGTCAAGTTCCAGGATAGCCCCGAAACCTATTACGACATGATCGACAAGCGCATCCCCGGCCATGCCCATGACATCCAGGCAATGCGCGACCGCCGCATCCTGATCGATGGGTCGCCGGAGACCGGCGAGGGCCTGCTCCTCCAGATCTTCACGGAGAATATGATCGGCCCGATCTTCTTCGAGATCATCCAGCGCAAGGGCAACCAGGGTTTCGGCGAGGGCAATTTCAAGGCGCTGTTCGAGTCGATCGAGCTCGACCAGATCCGCCGCGGTGTGATCCCCGCCAAAGCCGACGCCTGATGAACCTGGCCGACGCCGCCACGCCGGCGCTGGTGCTCGACCGCACACGGCTCCGGCGCAATTGCGAGCGGATGCTGGCCAAGTGCCGAAGCCTCGGCGTCCGCCTGCGGCCGCACATGAAGACGCTGAAGTCGATCGAGGCGGCCCGGATCGCGATCGACCCGGAGCATGGCGGTATCGCCGTCTCGACCCTGCAGGAAGCGAACTATTTCGCCGATTGCGGGATCGAAGACATCCAATATGCCGTCTGCATCACCTCAGATAAGCTCGACCGCGCCGCCGACATCGCGGCGCGGATCTCGCGCTTCGGGATCTTCCTCGACGGCGTCGAGGCAGCGCGCTCAGTCGCCGAGCACCGTCACGCCGATCGGTTTGGCGTCTGGATCGAGATCGACAGCGGCGACCACCGCACCGGGCTCGCACCGGAAGATAGCAAGCTGGTGGAAATCGCTCGAATCATTACAGAGTCCAAAGCTCGCCTGGTGGGTGTCGCCACCCATGGCGGTCATTCTTACAGCGGCCGTGACTCGGCAGCCATCGCTGCCGTCGCAGAGGAGGAAAGGCTTGCGGTCGTCACCGCCGCCGAGCGACTGCGCGCCGCGGGGTTCACCGTTCCGGGTGTCAGCGCAGGCTCCACCCCAACCGCAGTCCACGCCGCCTCGGCCGAAGGCCTCACCGAGCTCCGCCCGGGCGTATACATGGCGGGCGACCTCTATCAGGCGGCTATCGGATCCCACGGGCCTGACGATATGGCCGTCTCGGTGCTGGCGACGGTGGTTAGTCACAGGCCAGAGCACAACCAGATCGTGATCGATGCCGGAGGCCTCGCCCTCTCGAAGGACCGCTCGACGGCGGCGCTCCAGGGCGACGATTACGGCTACGGCCTGGTGATGGACCTCCAAGGGTCACGTGCCTTCGGGCGGCTGGTGGTAGACGGCGTCCATCAGGAGCATGGCGAGATCCGGGGCGCCACCCCCCTTCCCTTCGACCGGCTGCCGATTGGAACGAAGGTGCGGGTCTTCCCCAATCATGTCTGCATGACCGCCGCAGCCTATGATCGCAGCCTCGTCGTCGATGGCGGCACCGAGGTGTCCGACACATGGGGTCGCGTCAGCGGCTGGTGAGCGCCTGCAGCTTCAGCGCGTCGCCGGTCGCGGCCGACGAGGCGGTATTGTCGAAGATGCACCAGGTCGGTCGGCCTTCCGACCGCTCCCGCTCGACGGCAGCCGCATAGGCTTCGAGCCGACCGTCGTCATAGCTGGAGCGATAGACCACGGGCGACCCGTGCAGCCGGTAATAAGCGAGGCCCCGCCACCCGCCGGGGGCGGCCGCGGCGGCGACCTTCGCCGGATCGGCGGCGACCCGTGAGACACGCAGCCGGTCCAGGAGCGCGTCCGCAGCATCCTCGAACCAGGTTACATGACGCGGCTCGCAAACGATCTGGAGCGCGGTGCGTTCGCAAAGCGTGTCAAAGAACCGGCGCGCCACTTCCCGATCGAAGGCGAGGCTTGGCGGAAGCTGCACCAGCAGGATCGCAAGCGCGTCGCCGAGCGGCGCGACCTCGTCCAGAAAGCGCACGGTCTCCTCGCGACAGTCGGCGAGCTTCAATCCGTGGGTAATCGTCTTCGGGAGCTTGGCCGAGAAACGGAAGTCGTTCGGGACCGATGCTGCCCAGCGCTCGTAGGTCGAGGCACGGTGCGGCCGATGGAACGTCGAATTGATCTCTGCGCAGGAGAAGCGGGCGCTATAGCGCTGAAGGCCGGTGCCCTCGGCTGGGAAATGCTCGGCCGATCCGGTCGCGACCGACCACCCCGCCGTCCCGATGCGCGGCTCTGGGCTCAGCGCTCCAGCTTCTTGCTATATTGGTCGGGCAGCGGAGAGGCTGCGGACTCGGGCGCCCAGGCGACCGTCATCACCCACCAGCGATTACCGTCGTTCAGCAGCTGGATGCTGTTGATGCCGCGCAGGAACGGCTTTTCGTCGCTCAGCTTCTTGCGCGCCTCGTAGGAGGAGAAGACCTGAGCGATCGTGCCGAAGCTGTCGACGTGCCGGCTCATTTCCTGCTCGTGAAAGCCCTCGCCCTCCAGGAACGCCTCATTGGCGCGGATATAATCGTCGGGCGTGGCGATCCGCGCGCCAACCTTGCCCGTGGTGGCGTTGGTTCCGGTGGGGATCATCCGCGCACCGGGGTAGAAAAGCGAGCGGAAGCGGTTCCAGTCCCGCTCCTTGCCGGAGTCGCCGGATATCACGTCGTAAAGTGCGACAATGATCGCATCGATGGACTTCACGTCCTCCGGCCTGGCCGGAGGAATGGCCGCAAAGGGATCGCTCGCAGCTGCCGTGGCCGCCGGCTTAGGTCCCTCGGCTGCCGACTTGTCGGCTTCCGGCTCTGGTGCGGCCTCCTGCTTCGGCAGCGGCTTGATGTCCTGGGCGGCCGCCGCCCCGGGAAGAGCGAAGAGAGCCGCTCCGAGGAGCACGCCGCGCGAGATCGAAACCATAGGAACTCCAGGGAAATGCAGACCGGTGCGCGAGGTTTAGCGGGAAGCCGGAGAGGCGCCTAGCCATCCCGCCCGGAGGCACTTCAGGAACCCGGCACGGGCGCCGACGGTTGTTACCCCATGTCCGATGCCGCCCATCTCCGCGACCTCGCGCGCCGCTGCCGCCGCGAGGCAGTGCGTCGCCCGACCCGTGAAGCCGTGGCCGCGCTGCGCGAAATGGACGCCGAGCTCGAACGCCGAGCCGCGAGGCTGCCGCTCCTGGCGCTGCCACGCCCCCTTCACTGAGTTGAATACCCGACTCTACCGTTGGTAGCGGAGGAGGGACTTGAACCCCCGACACGCGGATTATGATTCCGCTGCTCTAACCAGCTGAGCTACTCCGCCCCGAACGCGCCAAGGCTCGCCCGGCCTTCGCGGCCGGCGTCGCGGCGCTATAGGGAGCGGCGCTTTTTGGGTCAACCGCTCCCCCGCCCGCTTCCGGAACCGCCCGTCGCACCCGTCGTTGCATCACCCAAATCGGTGCGACGGAAGGACGACATATGGAGTTGCTCACCCCCCTGGAAACGCTTTGCCGTCTGATCCTGCGCGCCAAGGAGATGGAGGCGCAGGTGCCGGCCGCCGATCCCGACGAGGATCCGGACAATGTCGACGATTTCGACGATGATGCCGAGGATCAGGCGCTGTCGGTGCTGGAGGACGAACTGAACAGTGGGGTCGAGGAGGAGATGCGGGCGACGCTCGACGACCTCGCCGACGACCAGCTCGCGGAGACGCTCGCCCTCGCCTGGGTCGGCCGCGGCACCTACGACGTCAGCGAGTGGGAAGACGCCTTTGCGGAAGCGTCGGATAATGACCCCGAATCGGCGATCGACGAGCTGCTCGACATGCCCCTGCTCGCCGGGCACCTGGAGGCGGGTCTCGCTGCCTTCGATTATAGCTGCGAGGGCGTCGGCCAGTCGGACTAATCGTCAGCCGCGGAATATGTGGGTGCGGATCGGCTCCCACGGGCCGCCCAGGTAACGCCATGACGCCAGCCCCTTGATGGCGAGCGGGCGCGGCTGAAAGGTGGCGCGGAGCTGCTGCTGGAGCGTTCGTGCCTCGCGCGGCTCGACCTTGTTCTGGATCGTGACATGCGGCCGCCAGGGCGCGAAGTCTTGCGGAATGAGCAGGCCTCGGAATGCTTCGGCGAGGTCATAACGGATGTCCTCCAGCTCTTCGCTGTCGATGCGGAAGGCGGTGCCGGCGCCGAGATCGATCACGCCGGCGATGGTGGCGCGCGGCGCGGGCGCGGCGGCGTAGGCGCCGAGGCGCTGGCCGAGCTCGCGTTCGATGCCCGGCGGGAGGTGGTGGAACAGCGTAAGGTGCGCCGGCACCTGGTTCCGCTCGGGCGGGAAATGCGTGCGGCGGAGCTCCTGGAGCCAGCCATTGTCGCCATCGCCGAAGGTTGCGGTGACGATGATCGGCGCGCCGGCGCTCAGATTTCGACCTGCGAGCCGAGCTCGACCACGCGATTGGTGGGGAGCTTGAAGAACTCCATCGCGCTTTCTGCATTGCGCAGCATCCACGCGAAGAGCTTTTCGCGCCAAACCGCCATGCCGGGGCGGGACGACGTGATCAGGGTCTGGCGGGCGAGGAAGAAGCTCGTGTCCATCATCTTGAAGATGCCGCCGCAGCCTTCCAGCCGCGCGAGCGCGCCGGGCACGTCGACATCTTCCATGAAGCCGTAATGGATGATCAGGCGGAAAAAGCCACTGCCGAGATCGTCGAGCTCATATTCGCAGCCCCGCTCCACGAACGGCACGTCCTCAATGCGAATGGTGAGCAGGATCACGCGCTCGTGCAGCACCTTGTTGTGCTTCAGATTGTGCAGCAGCGCGTGGGGAATGCCGTCCGAGGCGGTGGTCATGAACACCGCGGTGCCCGGCACGCGCGCGGCGCTGTTGGCGGCAGACTTGATGAACACGCCGATCGGCATCGCCGCCTCGTTCATTCGGTTGATCATCAGCTTGCGGCCCTTCGCCCAAGTTGTCAGCAACGTGAAGGCGACGAAGCCGATCAGAAGCGGTACCCAGCCGCCCTCCGGCACCTTGGTGAGATTGGCACCGAAATAAGCGATGTCGACAATGAAGAACACGGCGAGCAGCAGGCCGGCAGCGATGCGGTTCCAGCGCCAGAGCTGGAACAGCACGACGGCGATCAGCACCGTATCGATGAACATCGCGCCCGTGACCGCGATGCCGTAGGCGGCGGCGAGGTTGGTCGAGCTGCCGAAGGTGACCACCAGCAGGATCACCATCACCATCAGCGCCCAGTTGATCACCGGGATGTAGATCTGCCCGGCCGCTGCAGCGCTGGTGTGAAGGATGCGCAGGCGCGGGATGAAACCGAGCTGGATCGCCTGCTGAGTCACGGAAAAGGCGCCGGAGATCACCGCCTGGCTGGCAATGATGGTGGCGAGCGTCGCGAGGATGACGAGCGGCAGACGGAAGGCTTCGGAGGCGAGGAAGAAGAAGGGATTCTTCACCACCTCCAGCGCCCGCTCCGGATCGAGCGAGAGGATCATCGCCCCCTGCCCCATATAGTTGAGCATCAGGGCGGGCATGACGAAGACGAGCCAGGAGATTCCGATCGGCTTGCGCCCGAAATGGCCCATGTCGGCATAGAGCGCCTCGGCGCCGGTCACGGCGAGCACGACCGAGCCAAGCGCCAAAAAGGCGAGCCATTTGTCGGTCGCGAAGAAAGTGACGGCGTTGAGCGGATTGAGCGTCTGCAGGATGATCCCAGGATCGCCCGAAATATGGTACAGGCCGAGCCCCGCTAGCGTGAAGAAATAGACCAGCATGATCGGCCCGAACAGGGCGCCGACCCGCGCCGTGCCGCGCGACTGGATGGCGAACAGACCGACCAGGATGCCGATCGCGGCCGGGATCACGTAGGGCTCCAGGCCTGCCTGGACGGTGGTGATGCCCTCCACGGCCGACAACACCGAAATGGCCGGCGTGATCATGCTGTCGCCGTAGAAGAGCGCGGTCGCGAACACGCCGAGGAGGACGATGCCGCGCGTCCAGCGCCGGTCCGTCCGCTCCATGTTGCGGTTGATCAGCGCCAGCAGGGCAAGGCTGCCGCCCTCGCCTTTGTTGTCGGCACGCATGATCGTCATGACATATTTGAGCGTCACGACCAGCATCATCGACCAGAAGATCAGGCTGAGGACGCCGTAGATGTGGAGCCGGTCCGGCGCGAGCGGGTGGTGGCCGGCGAAGGTCTCGCGAAAGGCGTAGATCGGGCTGGTGCCGATGTCGCCGAAGACGATGCCGACCGCGCCCAGGGCAAGCTTGCCGAGGCCGCCCTGGTGATGGTGATGCTGTTGGGCCGAAGCCGGCGGACGGTCCGCAGGCAGGGCTGGGGCGGCGGCGTTATCGTTCATGAGTCAGGCAGGCGGGACGCCGTGCAACCTTTCACATCTAAGCCCTGGGCCCGCAAGGCAGCGGGCGCGCTTAGCATGGGGCCATGTGGGTTCGCAACGGCGACAAATCAATCCGCACTGGCTATGGACTCGCCACCAATCGCCTAATCAGGAGCAGGAAGATGCGCGTCGGCGTGCCGAAGGAGATCAAGAACCACGAATATCGCGTCGGCCTCACGCCCTCTTCGGTGGCCGAACTGGTTGCGGCCGGTCACGAGGTCATCGTCGAGACCAGTGCCGGCACCGGCATCGACTTTTCCGACGAGGATTATGTGGAGGCGGGCGCCCGCATCGCTGGCAGCGCCGCCGAGACCTTTGCCGCCGCCGACATGATCGTGAAGGTGAAGGAGCCGCAGGCGCAGGAGATCGCGCTGCTGGAGCCGCGGCACCTGCTCTTCACCTATCTCCACCTCGCGCCCGACCCAGAGCAGACGCACGGCCTCATCAAGTCGGGTGCGACCTGCATCGCCTATGAGACCGTGACCGCGCGCGACGGTTCGCTGCCGCTGCTGAAGCCGATGTCCGAAGTGGCCGGCCGCATGTCGGTCCAGGTCGGCGCCCACTATCTCGAAAAGGAGCAGGGCGGCCGCGGCGTGCTGCTCGGCGGCGTGCCGGGCGTGGCGCCGGCCAAGGTCGCGATCCTCGGCGGCGGCGTCTCGGGCGTCAACGCGGCCCAGATGGCGGTCGGCATGCGCGCCGACGTCACCATCTACGACATCTCGATGAACCGCTTGGCCGAGCTCGACATGTTCTTCTCGAGCCAGATCAAGACCGCCTACGCCTCGAAAGCCGCGATCGCGCACGCCGTGCAGAATGCCGCTCTGGTGATCGGCGCCGTGCTGGTGCCCGGCGCGGCGGCGCCGAAGCTCGTCACCCGCGAGATGCTGAAGACGATGAAGCGGGGTTCGGTGCTGGTTGATATCGCCATCGACCAGGGCGGCTGCTTCGAGACGTCGCGCCCGACCACCCACGAAAATCCGGTCTACGAGGTGGACGGCGTCATCCACTATTGCGTGGCCAATATGCCGGGCGCCGTCGCCCGAACATCGGCATTCGCGCTCAACAATGCGACGCTGCCATTCGTTCTCAAGCTTGCGAACCAAGGTGCTGAAGCGGCGATGAAATCTGATCCGCATCTCGCCAATGGACTCAACGTCTCCGGCGGCAAGATCCGCCACCAGGCAGTCGCGGAAGCGCTGAACCTGCCGTTCGAGGCGGCGGCCTGAGGCGGGGAACACAAGTGGAACATGGTCGTTGATCCTGCTGAAACCGAGCAGGAAAACGATCATGGCCACCCAGCAGAAACAGCCCGACCCGACCGAGAATGCCGCCAAGGATCCCGACGAGTGGGTGACAGGCGATGAGGCGATGACGGGGCCCCAGGCCTCCTATCTAAAGACTCTCGCCCGCGAGGCCGGAGAGAATTTCAATCCGGAGCTCTCGAAGGCGGAAGCCTCGAAGAAGATCGACGAACTCCAGCACGAGACCGGGCGCGGCATCGATCACTGACCTTGTCCTCCATGTCGCCGAAGGCGATGGGAGGGCAGTTAGGGCTGCTGCACCTGGGGGGACGGCATCGCGCCCATCCCTGCCCCGCGCGCCTGTGCCAGCATGGCGAGCCGCTCCTCGACCATCGGCCGCCAACTCGCGTCGGGCGGCGCGGTCTGAAGGAGGCCGCGCCAGAGGCTTTCCGCCTCGTCATATTTGCCACCCTGGGCAAGCGCCAAGCCGAAGAAGAATTTCGGGCCTGGATGTTCGGGCGCGATCTGCGCGGCGCGGCGGAAGGCGAGCTCCGCCGAGGGCGTCATCATGCCATCGGCGTGGATGACGAGCGCATTGCCTAGGCCGACCCACAGGTCCGGGTTGTTGGGATCCTTCCTGAGCCCGCTCTGAAGTATCTCCGCACCGCCCTGCGTGTCGCCGCTGCGCTGATAGGATTCCGCCATGGTCAGCCAGCCGGCGGCCGAATCGAACGTGCCGAGCATCGCCTCGCGGGTCTGGGAGAAGGCACTGTCAGGCAGCTCGACTTTGGCCGGCGGCGGAACCGGTTTGCCGTCGAGACCGGGGCTGCCCTGCCACGCATAACCAGCAGCCGCGACCAGCAGAGCCGCAGCGGCCAGCTGCAGCGCATTGCGATCGAATTTGCCGAGCTTCCACAGCGCAATCAGAACGATGACGGCAAGGCTTAAGAGCAGAACGAAACCCATTAACCCGCCCTCTTTTTCCGGAAGCGGCCGCGGGCGAGGAACAGGCCGGCGGCGATCAGAAGGGTCGGCGCGGCCCAGAGCGGCCAGGTGACCGGCTCGACCGGCGGCGCATAGCTCACCCAATTGCCGTAGCGATCGATCAGCCACTGGCGAATTGCTTCAGGCTTCTCACCCGCCTCGATCCGCTGGCGCACCAGCGCCCGCATATCGCCGGCCATCTCCGCGTCGCTGTCGGCGATTGACTGCCCCTGGCAGACGAGGCAGCGCAGCGTCTCCATCAAATCGACGGCCTGCGCTTCCTGCTTGGGGTCGGTGAGCTGCTTGTACGCATATTCGGAGGCGGGCATCAGCGAATCCGCCAAGGCAGGCGAGCTGGTCGATAGCAGCAAGGCCAGAAGCAACATGTGCCCCGGAAAAGAGAAGCGCAGGACGCTCATCGCGCCGCCTCATAGGCCTGGACGATGTCGGCCATATGCTCGGGCCTGATGTCGCCGATATGCTGGTGGCGGATGATGCCCTGGCCGTCGACGACGAAGGTTTCCGGCACCCCCGACGAGCCCAATGCGATCTGCACCTGCGTGTTGGGGTCGCTCGCGATCCTTTGGTACGGGTCGCCCCATCGCGCCAGGAAAGCGGCGACGTCCTGCGGACGGTCGCGGATCGCAATGGCATCGATCGGGATGCCGCGGCGCTTCAGTTCCATCAGCTGCGGCGCCTCGGCGATGCAAGGCACGCACCAGCTGGCGAAGACGTTGAGCAGGCGCGGCTCGCCGGATTTGAGGTCGGCCGACGCGAGCGGCGGGTGCGAGGCGACCGCAGGCTGCAAAGCAAATTCGGGCACCGGCTTGCCGATCAGCTTGGACGTGATGACGCGGTCGGCCGGCGCGTAAAGGCCAATGGCGACAGTCACGACGAAGATGGCGAACACCGCCAGCGGTACCCACAGGATCAGCCGCTTCACGCGTACGCCTCCTGGAGCGGCGCGCGGCGCTCGCGCCTGACGCGGCCGATCACTGAAAGGATGCCCCCCAGCGCGATCAGGACGCCGCCCAGCCAGATCAGGGTCACGGCCGGCTTCCACCACAGACGGAGCTGCCACCGCCCCTGCTCGTCCGACTTGCCGATCACGGTATAAAGCTGCCCGCCCGTGAGGCTGGTGACGATCGCGGCCTCGCTCGTCTCGGTCGGGGGAGAGCTGAACATCCGCGCCTGCGGCGTCAGCACGAATGGCTCGCCGTCGCCGCGGCGGGCAGTGAGCTTCGCCTCGATCGCCGTCCAGTTCGGGCCGGCTATCGGATCGGCGGAATCGAAGCGCACCGAATATGGCCCGACTTTGATAGTCTCCCCGATCCGCGCCGCGACCAGCTTCTCCTGCGTAAAGGCGCTCTCGGCGGCCATGCCCGCGAGGCTGACGGCGATGCCGAAATGGGCGATCACCATACCCCAGGTGAAGAGCGGCGTCCGCCGCAGGTTGCGCTTCCACAAAGGTGCGAACGAAGCCGCGGCGACACCGGCGGCGAGCACCAGCCCGAGGAACGGGAAGATCGAAATCTTCGGCGCGAGCAGCACGACCAGGAACAGCGCCAGTGCCGACAGAAGCACCGGCAAGGCGAGGCGGCCTAACAGATCTTTCGCTTTGTCGCGGCGCCACTTGATCAGCGGCCCGGCAGCCATGATCGCGATCAGCGCCAGCGCGATCGGGCCGGCTGCGGTGTTGAAATAAGGCGGGCCGACGGAAAGCTTCTCGCCGGTCACCGCCTCGACTCCCAAGGGGTAGAGGGTTCCGACCAGCACGATGCCCAGGATGGCGGAGAAGAGCAGGTTGTTGGCAACCAATGCGCCTTCGCGGCTCACCGCCTCGAAAGTCGCGCCTTCCTTCACGGTGTGAACGCGAAGCCCGAACAGGGTCAGCGCGCCGCCGATATAAAAGAGGAGCAGGATCAGGATGAAAGCGCCGCGCTGCGGATCGACCGCGAAGGCGTGGACGCTGGTGAGGATGCCGGAGCGGACCAGGAAGGTGCCGACCATCGACATGGAGAAGGCGACCACCGCCAGCATCACCGTCCAGGCACGAAGGGAGTCGCGCGTGGCGAGCACCGTCACCGAATGGAGCAGGGCCGTCGCTGCGAGCCAGGGCATGAGCGAGGCATTCTCGACCGGGTCCCAGAACCACCAGCCGCCCCAGCCGAGCTCGTAATAGGCCCAGTAGCTGCCGGCGGTGATGCCCAGCGTCAGGAACACCCAGGAGGCGAGCACCCAGGGCCGCATCGCGCGGGCGAATGCCGGGCCGACGTCGCGAGTGATCAGGGCGCCGACCGCGAAGGAGAAAGCGATCGAGATGCCGACATAGCCGAGGTAAAGCGTCGGCGGGTGGAAGGCGAGGCCCGGGTCCTGGAGCAGGGGATTGAGCCCCTGCCCTTCGATCGGCGCGGGGCTCAGGCGCTCGAACGGATTCGAGGCGAAGAGCAGGAAGGCGTAGAAGCCGAGGCCGATCGCCGCCTGCGCCGCCAGCGTCGCGATCATCGTGCGCTCGTTCAGGCGCCGCTCGAGCAGCGCCACCGCGCCGCCGGCCACCGCGAGGATCGTGACCCAGAGCAGCATCGAGCCCTCATGGTTTCCCCAGGTGCCGGCGAACTTGTAGAGCCACGGCTTCATCGAGTGGCTGTTCGCCGCCACCAGCTTCACCGAGAGGTCCGTCCGCAGGAACAGCTGGATCAGGATCAGGAAGGACAAGGCGACCAGCAGAGCCTGCGCCATCGCGATCGGCCGAACGGTGCGCATCAGAGTCTGGCCGCCCGGGCGCAGCGACACCGCGCCCAATGCCAGCTGCAGCAGCGAGAGCGCCGCCGCCAGCCACAGAGCTGCCAGCCCCCCCTCTGCGATCATGTGCTTCCCGCCTCCAGGCTCTTGGTCTTGTGCTTCGCGCCATCGCGGGCGAGCTCCGGCGGCATGTAATTCTCGTCATGCTTGGCGAGGATCTCGTCGGCGACGAACAGGCCGCTCGGCAGGAACCGCCCCTCCGCCACCACGCCGCTATTCTCCTTGAACAGATCGGGCGCGATGCCGGTGAAGCGGACGGGAATGGTCGCTGGCGTGTCGTCGCCGACGATGAAGTCGATGGTGACGCCATCCTCGGCGCGCTTGATCGAGCCGCCCTTGACCATGCCGCCGATCCGCACCGCCTTGTCGAGCGGCACGCCCTTCCGGGCGACGTCTGCCGGCGCGTAGAAATAGGCCGCCTGGTCACGCAGCGCCGACATGCCAAGCAGCACCGCGCCGAGCACCGCGACTATCGCCAGTGCCAGCAATGTCAGCCTTTGATGCTTCGCCTTCACCGTTCGCGTCTCACCGCATCTGCCTCGGCCTCGGCGCGGCGCATCGACGTCCAGCTCCACAGGGACACGCCGAGCGTTCCGATCAGGGCGAAGGCATAGGCGCCGATGATGAAGGGCCAGTGGTTCACGCTGCCATTCTCCGGAGACGCGCCTCGATCTTCTGGCGGGCGAGCATGGTCCGCATCCGCATCAGCACGATCGCGCCGAACAGAAGTGAGAAGCCGATCGTGGAGATGAGCAGAGGCCAGACCATCGACGCGTCGATGCTGGAGCCGGTGACACCGATGCTCTGCCCCTGATGGAGCGTGTTCCACCATTCGACCGAATATTTGATGATCGGGATGTTGATCGCGCCGATCAGGCCGAAAATGGCAGTGATCCGCCCCTCCCCGCCCCGCTCCCGGTCGGCGTCGGCGAGCACGATATAGCCGATGTAGAGGAACAAGAGGACGAGCATCGAGGTCATCCGCCCGTCCCATTCCCAATAGGTGCCCCAGGTCGGCCGGCCCCAGAGCGAGCCGGTGACGAGGCAGATGGCGGTGAAGAGCGCGCCCGGCACCGCCAGCGCCCGCCCCGCGACGTTGGCCAGCGGGTGACGCCAGATGAGCTGCATCAGGCTCGCCACGGCGATGCCGGTCCATCCGCCCATGCCGAGCCAGGCAGCGGGCACATGGACGTACATGATGCGGACGCTGTCCCCCTGCAGGTAATCCTTGGGCGCAAGGAACAGGCCGCTGAGCAGTCCAAACGTGATCAACGCCGCTCCCGACCAGCCCAGCCAGACGGTCAGCGGACGTGCAAGCTTCAGAAATCGCGCCGGATTCGCGTAAATATGCATCTTTTGCCCTCGGCTTGTTTAGCGAAGCGCGCGCAAAGCTCAAAGCTTATGCGTGCCCGGCTTGCCCTTTTTTGAGGCGGGCCGCAGAGACCGGCGCTTCATGGCAAGACCCACCCACGCCTCTCGCCCGGAGCAGGACCGCCTGCTCGGCATCGGCCTGCGCATCGGTGCGACCACCTGCTTTGCCTTCATGGCGGCAATGATAAAACTCGGCTACGCGCACGGGGTCAGCACGCCCGAACTCGCTTTCTACCGCTTCGCGTTCGGGCTGCCGCCCTTGCTGCTGTGGATCGCCTGGAGCCGGAACTTCGATGCGTGGCGAACGCAGCGCCCGATGGCGCATGTCAGCCGTGCGGCGATCGGCCTCACCACCATGGTGCTGGCGTTCAGCTCGCTCGCTTACCTGCCACTCGCGGAATCGACCACGATCGGCTTCGCCGCGCCTTTGTTCGCAGTAGTGCTGTCGGCGCTGGTGCTGAAGGAGAAGGTGGGCCGCCATCGCTGGAGCGCGGTGGCACTGGGCTTCGTCGGCGTGCTGGTAGTGATGCGGCCGGGCGGCACACACGTGCCGGAGATCGGCCTGCTGCTTGCCGTGCTGGCGGCCTTCGGCGTCGGTGTAGTGACGATCACCATCCGCCAGATCGGCCGAACCGAAGGCACGCAGACCATCGTGCTCTGGTTCACACTGCTGTCGATGCTCGCGCTTGGGACGCTGATGCCCTTCTATGCACAGGCGCACGACCTGAGGACTTGGGCGATCCTCGTAGCACTTGGCCTGATCGGCGGCTTCGGCCAGCTCTTCCTGACCTCGTCGCTACGCTACGCACCGGTCTCTGTCGTGGTGCCGTTCGACTATACCCAGCTTCTATGGGCTGTGCTGCTCGGCTGGTTCATCTTCGCGAGCCAGCCTCCGGCGACCACGTGGGCGGGTGCGCTCGTGATCATCGCCAGCGGACTCTACACCGTCTATCGCGAGCACAAGCTCGGCCGCGAAAAGCCTCGGGTGGCGCCGCCCCTCTGACAGTCCGTCCACCCCAGCGGAACCGGGGTCTCAGCTGGGGACTAGCCGGCGTCTTCTCGTCCTGAGATCCCGGCCTTCGCCGGGATGACGACTTGCGTCAGCCGCGGCCGATCAGCCGCTGCGCCATCGCATCCGCCACCGCCGCGGGGTTGCGGCCCGTCGCATCGCTCTCGGCCCAGATCGCTTCGAGGCGGCCCGGGATCTGCTCGATCTTCGCCTTGACGCCGGCTTCGTCGGCATCCTTCAGATATTCCGACGCGACGTTGATGATGCCGCCGGCGTTGATCACATAATCCGGCGCATAGAGGATGCCGCGCTGGTGGATGAGGTCGCCCTCGACCGGCCTCGCCAGCTGGTTGTTGGCGCCGCCTGCGACGATCGGCACGTTGAGCGCCGCGATCGACTCCGCAGTGAGAATGGCGCCCAGGGCGTTGGGGCTGAGCACGTCGGCGTCCAGCGTCATGATCCGGTCGACCGGCACTACGGCGGCACCGACCTCGTCGGCGAGCTTCTGCGCGCGGGCGCCGTCAATGTCGGCGAGGCTGATCCGCGCACCCTGCTGAGCCGCGCGGCGGGCGACGCCGCTCGCCACGCTGCCGGCACCCTGAATGGCGATGTGGAGCCCCTGAAGGCTGCTCTTGCCGAGCTTGGCGCGCACCGCGGCCTTGATGCCGAGGAAGACACCGTAGCTGGTATGCGGCCCCGGATCCCCGCCGACCGCGCCCGCCGCCACCGGCAGGCCTGAGACGTAGCTGGTATGCTTCGATACCTCAACGAGGTCGGGAACGGTGACGCCGACATCCTCGGCGGTCACATATTTTCCGCAGAGCCCCTCGACCGCCCGGCCGAACGCCGCGAACATCTCGGGCGACTTGGTGCGTGCCTCGTCGGCGAGGATCACTGCCTTGCCGCCGCCGAGCGCGAGCCCGGCCATGGCGTTCTTGTAGCTCATGCCGCGCGACAGACGCAGCACGTCATGGATGGCATCGGCGCGGTTCGGATAATGCCACAGCCGGGTGCCGCCCGCGCCCGGGCCGAGATGGGTCGAGTGGACCGCAATGATCGCCTTCAGCCCCGTTTCCCGATCGGTGACGAAATGCACGACCTCATGGTCGTCAAAATCGGGAAAATCCCAAGGCGACTGCATGGCTTTGTCCTGAGCTTTTGAAGAAGAAGTGGGGCGATCGACGGGACTTGAACCCGCGACCCTCGGTACCACAAACCGATGCTCTAACCAGCTGAGCTACGATCGCCGTGAATTGTGGCCGGCACATAAGGTGCGGCGCGCCGGTGCGTCAAGGAATCATCCGGTGAAGGAACCTGGCAGCGGGCTCGCTCGCTTTTCTCTCAGAAACGGAGACCAGAGCCATGGCCGAAGACAGAGCCAAAATCAGCACCGGCCCGAACGAGCGGGCAGTGAACGAACCGATCGCCGGCACCGCTCCCGGCATCCCGGACGAAGCGCTCGGGCCGGGCCAGGAGCTGCCCGAGCCGCCGACTGATGAGGAGGTGGCACGGACGGCAGAGAAGCTCGGCGCCAAAGAAACTGCGAGTAGCTCGCGCCACTGAGCTTCGTCGCTTCGGCCGGTCCTTCTCCTCCGCCCCCGCTGCGCAGGTCGAAGCCCTTCTTGAGGGACGTGAGGAAGGACAGCCTTTCGACACGCTCAGCGCGAGCGGCTGTGAGATGGTCAGCTCAGTCAAAGCTCGGAGAGAGGCGTGGTGGGCGCGGTAGGGATTGAACCTACGACCCCACCCGTGTGAAGGGTGTGCTCTACCACTGAGCTACGCGCCCACGCCCGCGCCGCGGCCGCTCCGGGCTCGCGGAAGTGCGGCACATAAGGTGCCGCTTCATACCTGTCCAGCATCGCCCGGACGAAAAAGACCGGCGCCTCTCGCGAGCCGCCACCGGTTGAGATCAGGCGTTGACGGAATCCTTGAGGCCCTTGCCCGCCTTGAACTTGGGCTGGGTGGATTCCTTGATCTGCATCGGCTCGCCCGTGCGCGGGTTGCGGCCCGTGGAGGCCTTGCGCTTCGAGCAGGAGAAGGTGCCGAAGCCGACCAGGCGCACTTCGTCGCCCCGCTTGAGCGCGCTGCCGATCGCGTCGAAAACCCCCTCGACGGCCTTGCTCGCATCGCTCCTGCCGAGACCGGTCGTTTCGGCGACCGAGCTGATTAGCTCCTGCTTGTTCATGCTCCCAGAACCCCTGTTACATTGGAATCGCGGCAATCTGCCGAACCTCCACCTAAGAGCAGGTGGCGGCCCCGAGTCAAAAGGAAAAGCGCGGATTTCCTGAGAAATCCGCGCTTCTTAGCAGTCCAGGTCGTTGCTGCTCTGCAACAAATCAGTGGCGACTTGAAACCCCGACCACATCGTCCGGCGCCGCGGCAAGCTCCGTCGGCGGCAGCGCTGCCAGTTCGTCTGCCTCGGTCCATTCGATGGGCATGACCGGCGTGACGAGGGCCCGGGCGAGCACCTCGTCGACATGGGTCACCGGCACGATCTCCAAACCGGTCGTAATGGTCGCCGGTATCTCCGCGAGATCCTTCTCGTTTTCCTGCGGAATCAGGACGGTCTTGATGCCGCCGCGCAGGGCCGCCAGCAGCTTCTCCTTCAGGCCGCCGATCGGCAGCACGCGTCCCCGCAGCGTCACTTCGCCGGTCATCGCGACGTCCCGCCGCACCGGAATGCCGGTGAGGGTCGAGATGATCGCCGTGACCATGCCGATGCCGGCCGAGGGTCCATCCTTCGGCACGGCGCCCTCGGGCAGATGGACGTGGATGTCCTTGCGTCCGATCTGGCTTGGCTTGACGCCGTAGCTGGGGCTGCGCGCCTTGACGAAGGAGAAGGCCGCCTGGACCGACTCCTGCATCACCTCGCCGAGCTTGCCGGTGGTCTTGATCTGGCCCTTGCCGGGGACGGTGACCGCCTCGATCGTGAGCAGCTCGCCGCCGACCTCGGTCCAGGCAAGCCCTGTGACGGCGCCGATCTGGTCCTCTTCCTCGCCGATGCCGTGGCGGAATTTCCGCACGCCCGCAAAGTCGGCGACATTATCGGGGGTCAACTCGACCTTCTCGGTCTTGCCTTCGAGGATGCGGCGCAGCGCCTTGCGCGCGACCTTGGCAATCTCGCGCTCGAGCGTGCGCACGCCCGCCTCGCGGGTATAGCCCTGGATGAGCGCGCGCAGGCCGGGTTCGGTGAAGACCAGCTCGCCGTCCTTGAGGCCGTGGGACTCGATCTGCTTCTCGATCAGGTGCCGCTTGGCGATCTCGACCTTCTCGTCCTCCGTATAGCCTTCCAGCCGGATGATCTCCATTCGGTCGAGCAAGGGCTGCGGCAGGTTCAGCGAGTTGGCGGTCGTGACGAACATCACGTCGCTGAGATCGTAATCGAGCTCCAGATAATGGTCCTGGAACTTCGAATTCTGCTCCGGATCGAGCACCTCAAGCAGAGCCGAGGCGGGATCGCCCCGGAAATCCTGGCCGAGCTTGTCGATCTCGTCGAGCAAAAACAGTGGGTTGGACGTGCCTGCTTTCTTCAGGTTTGAAACGACCTTGCCCGGAAGCGAGCCGATATAGGTGCGCCGGTGGCCGCGGATCTCCGCTTCGTCGCGCACACCGCCCAGGGACTGGCGCACGAACTCGCGCCCCGTCGCCTTGGCGATCGAGCGGCCGAGCGAGGTCTTGCCGACGCCCGGAGGGCCGACGAGGCACAGGATCGGCCCCTTCAGCTTGTTGGTCCGCGCCTGCACGGCGAGATATTCGACGATGCGGTCCTTGACCTTCTCGAGGCCATAATGGTCCTCGTCGAGGATCCGCTGCGCCTCTGAAATGTCGTGCTTCAGCTTCGACTTCTTGCCCCACGGCAGACCGAGCAGCACGTCGAGATAGTTTCGCGAGACGGTCGCCTCGGCCGACATCGGCGCCATCGCCTTGAGCTTCTTCAGCTCCTGAGTGGCCTTGGAGCGCGCCTCCTTGGAGAGCTTGGTCTTGGCGATCTTGCGGGAGAGCTCGGCAAGCTCGTCCCCCTCGCCTTCCTCGCCCTCATTCCCGAGCTCGCGCTGAATCGCCTTCAGCTGCTCGTTCAGATAATATTCGCGCTGCGTCTTCTCCATCTGGCGCTTGACGCGGCTGCGGATCTTCTTCTCGACCTGCAGCACGCCGAGCTCGCCCTCCATGAAGGCGAAGGCCATTTCCAGACGGCGCACAGGATTGAGCTCTGAGAGCAGGGCCTGCTTGTCCGACACCTTGATATTGATGTTGGCGGCGACCGCGTCGGCGAGCTTCGACGCCTGCTCGATCTGGCCCAGCTGCACCGCCGTCTCGGCCGGCAGCTTCTTGTTGAGCTTCGCGTAGGAGTCGAACTGCTCGACGACCGAGCGCATCAGAGCGGAGACTTCCGGCCCCTCCGGCTCGTCCTGGTCGACCGGGGCGATCTCGGCGACGAGATGCTGGCCATCTTCGCGTAGCGTGGTGAGCATCGCGCGCCGCTGTCCCTCGACGAGCACGCGCACCGTGCCGTCCGGCAGCTTCAGCAGCTGGAGCACGGTCGCGACGACGCCGAGGTCGTAGAGCGCCTCGCGGTCAGGGTCGTCCTCGGCCGGATCGAGCTGCGAGACGAGGAAGATCTGCTTGTCGGCCTGCATGGCGCTTTCGAGCGCCGCGACGGACTTGTCGCGGCCGACGAACAAGGGAACGATCATCTGCGGGAAGACGACGATGTCCCGCAGCGGAAGAACGGGGAAAGCTTCGGTCAATTCCAAACTCCAGTACGAGCCGCGCGCGGCCGTTTCATTGACACCTATATGGGGCCGCGGGTCAACGCATCAATGAACGGGCCGAGCAGCAGCAACGATACGGCGAAGCTGTTCTGGAGTGCATGGATGGCGGTGACGATCAGGATCGCCGTGCCGAGGCCGCGTTCGCGCCAGGTCAGGAAGGCCGTCGAGAAGATCAGGAATGGCCACCACGCCACCAATCCCCAGGTGGGCGCTCCCCAGCTATGCGCCACGCCCCAGCAGATCGAGCTCAGCCAGACGGCAGGTCCGGAGGCCATGAACCTGGTGAACAGTAGCAGGACCACGCCCATGATCAGGGTCTCGAGCAGCGGCCCGACGAGCGCGACAAGAGCGACCATCACCGGTCCGGACAAGGGCAGGTCCGGCCCCTGCGCGGAGGGCACAGAGACCCTGACGGTCACCGACAGCAGGATGCTCGGCAGCAGCACGAGCAGCCAGGCCTTCAGCACCCAGGCGAACTTCGATCCCTCAGGCCTGAAGAGGAAGCGCGGCAGGAAACGAAGGGAGAGAGGCCGCTCCGCCGGCGCTGGTTCTTGTATCATTCGCCGCGATATGGCGTGGCGGTGGCGGGGCATCAACATATTGACGCCCCGCCACCTCTGGTCAGGGCCGCGCCTCCAGAATGAGGTTGAACGGCGTCGACGCCGCGATCCGCACCCGAGTGAAACCCGCCTCTGCCAGCACCTGCTTCAGGCGCTTCGGTCCGGCCTGGGCGCCGAGCCCCAGCCCCACTTCCTGCGCCAGGCTGCCGGGCGTGCAGATCATGGTCGAGGCCGCATAATACATCCGTCCGACGGGGTTGAGGTTGTCGACCAGCGAATCGCCCGCCATCGGCTCGACGATCATGAAGATGCCTTCGGGCGTCAGCATCTCACGCACACGGCGCGCGGCGCCGACGGGATCGCCCATATCGTGCAGCGCGTCGAACACGGTGACGAGATCGTAGCCGGCGCCCGGGCTATCCTTGGCGGTCGCGATCTCGAAGCGCAGGTTCGCCGGACTGCCGGCCTCCGCCGCCGCGTCCCGCGCCCGTTCAATCGACGCCTCGTGATAGTCGAGGCCGACGAATTCGCTGTTCGGGAAGGCCTCAGCCATGATGATGGTGGATGCGCCGTGACCGCAGCCGATATCGGCGACCTTCGCCCCCGCATCGAGCCGCTCGACCGCGTCATCCAGTGCAGGCAGCCATTCCTGGACCAGATGAGCCCGGTAGCCGGTGCGGAAGAATTGCTCGACGCCGCAGAACAGGCAGTTCGAATGCTCGTGCCAGCCGACGCCCTGGCCGCTCCGGAACGCCTCGGCGATCTTCGGCTCGTCCATGTAGACGGACGCGGTGAGCTGGAATGCGCTGGCGAGATAAACCGGCGAGTCCTCGTCCGCGAGCGCCATCACCTGCTCCGGCGCCATGAAGAAGTGGCCGGCCTCGGCATCATAGTTCACATAGCCCGCTGCTGCCTGCGCGCTCAGCCATTCGCGCACGTAGCGCTCGTGCGTGCCGGTGCGGTCCGCCAGCTCCTGCGGGGTGGCCGGGCCGCCTTGCGCCAGCGCCTTATAGAGGCCGAGCCGCTCGCCGAGGATGACGAGCGCGCCGCCGTTCGCGGCGCCCATGTCGCCGACCATCTTGCCCATAAAGGCTTCGAGCTTCGCAGGATCGAGACCGCCCGCTGCGGCGGCACCGGTTTCGGTGCGCTCTTCATATATGTCGAGTATAGCTTCCAACGTCTTGCCCTCCCTTTGGCGTGAGGCGCAAAGGGTTAACGAGGCGCCGTTGGCGCCATCGTTTGAGCGAGCGTTGAAATTGCGGCGCCGCCGAAATCAGGCGGCGCTTTCGCCCTTCTTCTCGGCGTAGACGCGGACCGGGTCCTTGCGGCCTTCGACCACGTCCTTGTCGATCATGACCTCGTCGACGCCGTCCATCGACGGCAGGTCGAACATGGTGTCGAGCAGGATGTTCTCGAGGATCGAGCGGAGGCCGCGGGCGCCGGTCTTGCGTTCGATCGCGCGCTTGGCGATCGCCACCATGGCCTCGTCGGTGAAGCTCAGCTTCACGTCCTCCATGTCGAACAGCTTCTGATACTGTTTGACGAGGGCGTTCTTCGGCTCGCGCAGGATCTTGACGAGGGCCTCCGTGTCGAGATCCTCCAATGTCGCGATCACCGGTAGCCGGCCGACGAATTCCGGGATCAGGCCGAACTTCAGCAGATCCTCCGGCTCGCCCTGACGCAGCACTTCGCCGGTGCGGCGCTCGTCCGGCGCGGCGACATAGGCGCCGAAGCCGATCGACTTGCCCTGCAGGCGGTCGGCGATGATCTTCTCGAGGCCGGCAAAGGCGCCGCCGCAGATGAACAGGATGTTGGTCGTGTCGACCTGCAGGAATTCCTGCTGCGGATGCTTGCGCCCGCCCTGCGGCGGGACGGAGGCGGTGGTGCCTTCCATCAGCTTCAGCAGCGCCTGCTGGACGCCCTCGCCGGACACATCGCGGGTGATCGACGGATTGTCGGACTTGCGGCTGATCTTGTCGATCTCGTCGATATAGACGATGCCGCGCTGCGCCCGCTCGACATTATAGTCCGAAGCCTGGAGCAGCTTCAGGATGATGTTCTCGACATCCTCGCCGACATAGCCGGCTTCGGTGAGGGTCGTCGCGTCGGCCATCGTGAACGGCACGTCGAGGATGCGGGCGAGCGTCTGCGCGAGCAGGGTCTTGCCGCAGCCGGTCGGGCCGACCAGCAGGATATTCGACTTGGCGAGCTCGACGTCGGCGCCCTTGGCGCCGTGCGCCAGGCGCTTGTAATGATTGTGCACCGCGACCGAGAGCACGCGCTTGGCGTGGCTCTGGCCGATCACATAATCGTCCAGCACCTTGCAGATCTCGCCCGGCGTCGGAACGCCGTCGCGAGTCTTCACCAGCGCCGACTTGGTCTCCTCACGGATGATGTCGTTGCACAGTTCGACGCACTCATCGCAGATGAAAACCGTCGGGCCGGCGATGAGCTTGCGCACCTCGTGCTGCGACTTGCCGCAGAACGAGCAGTAGAGGGTGCTCTTCGAATCGCCGCCGCTCAGTTTCGTCATATTCTTCCTTGTCGGGGCGACACTTAGGCGCCCGTCAGCTGGCCCATGTTACCGCACTATCGCACGATCTCAATGGCCTAATCATTAACGTGGGTCGAAGCTCAGGCCGCGTTGGCCTGGTGCGTCGCATCCCCCTCGCCCGCCGCCGGGCGCTTGTCGAACACCTCGTCGACGATGCCGAACTCCTTGGCCTCGTCGGAGGACAGGAACTTGTCGCGGTCCATCGCCTTCTCGATCGTCTCCAGCGTCTGCCCGGTATATTGGGCGTAGAGCTCGTTCATCCGGTGCCGGATGCGCAGGATTTCCTTGGCCTGGATCTCGATGTCGCTGGCCATGCCCTGCGCCCCGCCCGACGGCTGGTGGATCATGATCCGCGCATTGGTGAGCGCAACCCGCATGCCCGGCTCGCCGGCCGCCAGCAGGAACGAACCCATCGACGCCGCCTGGCCGATGCAGACCGTGCCGACGCGCGGCCGGATATATTGCATGGTGTCGTGGATCGCCATGCCGGCCGTCACCACGCCGCCCGGCGAGTTGATGTACATGAAGATGTCCTTCTTCGGATTCTCGCTCTCCAGGTACAGCAGCTGGGCGGTGATGAGGGTCGCCATATGGTCCTCGACCTGGCCGGTCACGAACACGATCCGCTCGCGCAGCAGCCGCGAATAGATGTCGAAGCTGCGCTCGCCCCGATTCGACTGCTCGATAACGATGGGAACGAGGGCGGAGCTGATGTCGCGATGGTCCATGATGCCTGGAAGGTCCTGTAAAGTGCGGATGCGCCGAACATCGGAGCATCGGCGCGAAGGTTCAAGCCCTGTCCCGTCCTGCAACGGGCGCAAGCGGCGAACCGAGCCGTGCCGCGACGAACCGGGCGGTTAGGGACTTGCATCTCGCGCGCGGTCGGAGCAGTCGTGCAGGCGGGAGGCTCGGGGCAGCGGGTTCATGATGACGGGGGTCATTCTCATTCTGGCGATGCTGGTCGCAGGCGGGACGCCCGAAGTCCCTGCCTCTGCGTCGTCAGATTCGCGGCCTGCACCGGAGGCGAAACGGGCGCCGAAGCCGATCTCCTCGGCTGTGGACCTCGGCGCCAAGTGGGGCGTGGTCACCAGCGTCAGGCGCACACCCGAGCGCAACCGCGCGGTCGGCGGCGCCGAGAACAGCTTCCACCTCTCTGGCCGCGCGATCGACATCGCCCGCCGCCCTGGCGTTCGTCACGCCGAGATCGCCTCCGCCTATCGCAAGGCCGGCTTCGTGCTGATCGAGTCGCTGGACGAGGGCGATCACAGCCACTTCGCGTTCGGCATCATTGGTGACGCCCCAGCCAAAGCGCCTTCCGAGGCGACCGAACTCGCCGCCGCCGAGCCCACATGCCCGGCGCCGAGCGATCCCGGCCTCAACGCCCGCCGCCGCCCCGACCGGACCGACGGCTGCGCCTTCCCGGAAGAGCCCAAGCCGCGCCTCAGACCACTCGAAGCGGCGCCGTAACGGTTCTGCTTCCGTTCAGCTTGGCAGGCGGAGACTGGCGGTCCGATTTCGCGGAGGTCCAGATGCGCCGTCTCATCCCCTTGCTCGTTCTGACTCTGGCGGCCACCGCCCCCGCGAGCGCGCGGATCGCCGGATCGCATCCTTCGACTCCCTCGCCTCGCATCAATCCGTTCATCGGCGACAGCCGCCTTCCAGGTCCGGGCGTCGGACGGGAGCTTCGCGACATCAGGGGCCGAATCGACCGCGGCCGGGAAACGGGTGACCTGTCGCGCAGGGAGGCCCGCCAGCTCCGCCGCGAAACGCGCCTGATCGGCCGCCTCGCCGACCGTTATGGCCGCGACGGTCTCTCCCGGTTCGAGCGGAACGAGCTGGATGTCCGGACACAGGCGCTGCGCAGCTCCGTCAGCCGCCCGCGCTGACGGCCGCTATTGCTCCTGCGGAACGTCGTCCGCGATCTCGTAATAATCGCCCTTGCTGGCGACGAAGATATGCTTCTCCAGTTGGGTGCCGGTCGGCGCTTCGAAGGCGCCCATGGCGATGGCGATCCAGTCCCTGTGGACGGGATCGAAAAACAGCACCGAGCCGCAAGTCGAGCAAAAGCCCCGCCTCACCCGCTGCGAGGATTGGAACCAGGTCACATTCTCCTCGCCGCTGATCGTCACCCTGTCTCGGGGGAGGTCGGTGGAGGCCCAATAATGGCCCGATTGCCGGCGGCATATCGAGCAATGGCAGGCGTCCGGCGCCTTCAATTCGCCGGCGACTTCGAAACTTATCGCGCCGCAGAGGCAGGATCCCTTGTGCATCAGTCGTTTCCTCCTTCACGTCCGCACCGTCGTGGGCGACACTCCGCCTAGGGCTGACGGTTCTGCTTGATCTTCGTGTATCGGAGCCGGATCAGGGACCTGATATAGGGAAGGAATGCCGATGCGCGGAATGGCGATCTTGTTGGGGGGGGTCCTGCTGGCTGGCTGCGGATCGGAGCCCGCCAAGCAGCCGGAGGCGACAGCTGCGGCCAAGGCCGATGCGCCCAAGCAGGAGCCGACGGTCGATCTCACCGCGAAGGAGCGGGGATGTCCGTTCACGGTAACGCGGGGCTGGTATGCCCAGATCGAGAACAGTCGCTTCTCGGTCGACGGACAGGTCGATTTCATGATGGCCGGCTACAAGCCCGCGCTGAAGAAGCGTCCTTCCGCCGGCGCCGGAACCGCTGCCTTCGACCTCTCGCTCGAGGCGTCGCCGGGCACCGCCGTCAGTCCCGCGGTCCATTACGAGGAGCCGCTCGCCAACGCCTATGGGAAGGTCGCGATCTACTGCGGCGATAAGCAGGTGGCTGCGTTCGAATCGATGGATCAGCGCCTCTAGGAGCGTCACACCGATCGGGAAGAGTCTTCCGGCGCGTCCCCAAGCAGGAAGCGCGGTCCCGGCCCGGCGGCTCCAGCCCGATCGCCGGGATTGTAGAGCGCGCATCGCTCGAGCGAGAGGCAGCCGCATCCGATGCAGCCGGCCAGCCGGTCGCGAGTGCGCTGCATCAGCGAGATGCGTTCGTCCAGCCGGTCCCGGATCCGCTCGCTCAGCGCTTGCCAGTCGTCTTGCGTGGGTGCGCGGCCGAGCGGGAGCCGGGCCAGTTCGGCCTCGATCTCCCGCACCGTCAGGCCGAGCTTCTGCGCGATCAGCGCGAAAGACAGCCGGCGGATGTCGGAGCGCAGGTAGCGGCGCTGATTGCCGCCGGTGCGGATCGGGCTGAGCAGCCCCTTCGCTTCGTAAAAGCGGATCGCCGAGACGGACACGCCGGTGCGTCGCGCCAGGTCTCCGATGCTCAGCAGGCCGCTCATTCTCTCTCCCACCGAAAAAGCTTGACCTCAACTTAGGTCGAGGTTGCACGACTCGGCAAGTGATCAACAGGAGAAACGACATGGAAGCGCGTCTGGAGCATGTGAACATCACCGTCAGCGATGCGGAGCGCACGGCGGAGTTGCTCGAGCGAATTTTCGGTTGGCGAGTGAGATGGCGAGGACGGGCGATGGCGGGCGGCCGCACAGTCCACATCGGCACCGACGAGCAATATCTCGCCCTCTATACCATGGCCGACAGCGATGGCGCACCCTTGGCCTGGCCCAAAGGCGCCCCGCTCAACCACGTCGCGGTCGTGGTCGATGACCTGGAAACCCTTGAGAGCCGTGTCGCGGCAGCCGGGCTGACGCCATTCAACCATGGCGACTACGAGCCCGGGCGACGCTTCTACTTCTTCGACAATGACGGCATCGAGTTCGAGGTCGTCAGCTACAAGCAGAAACAGGAGATGGCGGCGTGAACCCGTCCGCGCTCCTCATTCTCGCGCAGAACAGGTTCGCGGAACGCGAAATCGCCTCCCTGTTCTGCATGCAAGCGCGGGGATCGTGGCGCGAGCAATGTCTGCGGGTCATGCGCAGACCGGCGCGCTGCGGCTGCGACTGACCGTCCGGGCGGAAGCTTCAGCCTTCCCCAACCGCCGGCAGGCTCAGATAATGGAGCCGCCGCACCTCGCGACGGCCGCGAACGACCGTGTCGAGGATGAGGCCGCACATGAAGCTCATGAAGGCGACGATCATCAGGCCGGTGGCGAGGATCGCGGTCGGGAAGCGCGGAACGAGGCCGGTCTGGGCGAACGTGATGGCGAGCGGGATGCTGAGCACCACCGCGATGCCAGCCAGGAACACGCCCAATCCGCCGTAGAAGAGCACCGGGCGCTCGATGCGGAACAGGTGCAGGATGGTCTTCGCAATCCGCCAGCCATCGCGGTAGGTGGAGAGCTTGGACGCCGAACCTTCCGGACGGGCCCCGTAGGCGGTGACGATCTCGGCGACCGGCATGGCCAGCTCCAGCGCGTGGACGCTGATCTCGGTCTCGGTCTCGAAGCCTCGCGAGAGGGCCGGGAAGCTCTTCACGAAACGGCGCGAAAAGGCGCGGTAGCCCGAGAAGATGTCGCTGAACGAGCGGCCGAACAGATTGGCGAGGAGGCCGGTGAAGAGGCGGTTGCCGAGCCGGTGGCCGCGCCGATACGCCTCCTCGACCTCGGACTTTCGAGCCCCGACGACCATGTCGAGCCGCTCCTCGATGAGGCGGGCCACCATATCGGGAGCGGCGGCGGCATCGTAGGTCGCGTCGCCGTCGGCCATCACATAGATATCGGCCTCGACGTCGGCGAACATTCGGCGGACGACATGGCCCTTGCCCTGCATCCGCTCGGTGCGGACGATCGCGCCTGCCTCGGCCGCGACCTCGCGGGTGCGGTCGGCGCTGTTATTGTCGTAAACGTAGATGACGGCGCCCGGCAGCGCGGCGCGGAATCCCGCCACCGTCTGCGCGATCGCCGCCTCTTCATTGTAGCAGGGAAGCAGAACGGCGATGCGGAGCTTCGACAAAGGCAAATCCCCCAGCACTCCCCTCTCCCTTTGATGGGAGAGGGTTGCGTAGCCTTAGCGAGCAGCTTTTGCGAGCTTGGCGAAGCTGGGTGAGGGTGACAGCGGCTGAGAATATCCGCGGACGGTGTCACCCTCACCAACTCCGCCTATGCGGCAGAGGCGCTAAGGCTACGTATCCTCTCCCATCTAAGGGAGAGGGGTAAAATTAGCCCTGAGTCTTCTTGGCGCGGGCCTTCTTGGCCGGCTTCTCCTCGGCGGCGGGAGCCTCCTCGGGAGCGGCCTTTTTAGCGCGTGGCTTCTTGGCAGGCGCCTCCTCGGCGGCCGGAGCGGTCTCCTCGGCCGGAGCCTCGGCGGCCTTCGCCTTGCCCTTGGCCTTCTTCGGCTCGGCCGCGGGAGCGTCGGCGGCGGCCTTCTTGCCCTTCTTGGCCTTGGGAGCAGGCGCGTGATCATGGTCGTGATCGTGACCGCAGCCGGGGCCGTGGACATGCCCCTCCTCGCCCTCGATCTCGGCCTCCAGCTCGGCGCGGCTCACCGTCCGGTCGGTAATCTCGGCGCGGGAGAAGAGCAGGTCGACGACCTTGTCCTCGAACAAGGGCGCGCGGAGCTGCGCCGCGGCCATCGGCTCGTTGCGGACATATTGGATGAACTTGTCGCGATCGGCCGGGCGATATTGCTGCGCGGCCTGGGCGATCAGCGCGTTCATCTCCTGGCTGCTGATGTCGACGCCATTGGCCTGGCCGATCTCAGACAGGAGCAGGCCGAGGCGAACGCGGCGCTCGGCGATGGCGTGATATTCGTCGCGCTCCTTCTCCATCTCCGCGAGCGCAGCGGCGGGGTCGGCTTCGTGGCTCGCCTCATGCTCGAGCTGCTGCCAGATCTGCTGGAACTCTGCCTCGACCATCGACGGCGGCACGGGAAAATCATGGGCAGCGGCGAGCTGGTCGAGCAGCTTGCGCTTCATGTGGGTGCGGGTGAGGCCGTTCAGCTCCTGCTCGACCTGACCCTTCAGCAGGCCGCGCAGCTGCTCCATGCTCTCGAGGCCGAGCGACTTGGCGAACTCGTCATCGGCCTGCGCCTCGCGCGGCTTCTGCACCTCGTTGACGGTGACGTCGAAGGTCGCGGGGCGGCCCTTGAGGTAATCGACGTTGTAATCCTCGGGGAAGGTGACATTCAGCGTCCGCTGCTCGTTGGCCTTGGCGCCGACCAGCTGGTCCTCGAAGCCGGGGATGAGGCGGCCGGAGCCGAGCTCGACCGACATGCCCTCGCCCTTGCCGCCCTCGAACAGCTCGCCGTCGACCTTGCCCTCGAAGTCCATGATGACGAGGTCGCCCATGCGAGCCGCATAGGAAGCGGGCGCGGGATCGAAGCTCTTCTGGCCGGCGGCGAGCCGCGTGACCTGCTCGTCGACCATCTCGTCCGAAGCCTCGACCGTCAGCCGCTCGAGCTTGAGGTTCTCGATCTTGGGCGTCGGGATCTCCGGCAGCGTCTCGACCTCGACATTGACGACCGCGTCCTTGCCGGGCGCATGATCCTCCAGGGCGACCGAAGGCTGCATCGCCGGGCGGATGCGCTGGTCCGCCATCAGCTGCTGAACGCCTTCCTGGATGGCGTTGTTGAGCGCCTCCTGCTCGAGCGCGGCGCCGTGCATCTTGCGGACCAGGTTCGGCGGCACCTTGCCGGGGCGGAAGCCGGGCATGCGGATGCGCGGCGCGACCGTCTTCAGCTCCTTGTCGACCCGCGCATTGATATCCTTGGCGGGGATGGTGATCTTGAAGGCGCGCTTCAGGCCCTCGTTCAACGTCTCGACAGTCTGCATGTTATCAAGGCCTTACATTCAGGGATCTTGCGGAGCGGCATCTCGGGTCGCGGCGCCCCCTCTCGCTTACGCTCGGGGAGTTGCCCATCGAAGCCGCCCGCCGGACGGCTTTAAGTCATGGCAACTGGTGCGGGCGGAGGGACTCGAACCCCCACATCTTTCGACAACAGAACCTAAATCTGCCGCGTCTACCAGTTCCGCCACGCCCGCCGGGCCGCCGGTTGGGGCGGGGATATAGCAGGGCGGCGCGGGAGGGCAAGGCGGAGTTGGCCGATCACGAATCTGCCTCCGTCACCCTCGCCCTTTTGAAACAATGGCCTAGCGGAAAGCGGCGCAAGCAGCCGAGAATTCGTCAATCCTGCGTTCATATCGGCGATGAAACAGGCCCCTCGTGGCGCGGGAGGGAACGGAGGAAAGGCTGACGGAGCCGGAGGGAGACGAACAGGCCCCGGCGGTGCCTGCCGCAGCCGGTCTCGAGCAGGTCTATCTCGTCAGCCGGCCAGCCTTGCTGCGCTTCCTGAGGGCGCGCGGCGCCGGCGATGCGGCGGAAGACCTTGTCCAGGAACTCTGGCTCAAGGCGTCGGCAGCGGTGTCGGGTCCGGTGCGCGACCCCCTTCCCTATCTCTACCGCATCGCCAACAATCTCATGCTGGACCGCCGCCGCGCCGATCTGCGCCAGGCGAAGCGCGACCATCTATGGTCCAGCGCCGACGAGGCGGTGGGGGAGCCTGCCTCGGATGCGCCTTCCGACGAGCGGGCGTTGATCGCGAGGGACGAGCTCGCCGCTGCGGAGACTGCACTGAAGGCATTGGGCGAGCGCACCGAGATCATCTTCCGCAGGTTCCGTGTGGAAGGGCTCAGTCAAGCTGCGATCGCGGCCGAGCTCGGCATCAGCCTCAGCGCCGTCGAGAAGCATCTGCAGAAAGCCTATCGCGCCCTGATCGAGCTCCGAAGGCGTCTCGATGCGGGTTGAGCCTTGCCGCGGCGTCACGACCCTGAGGGCGTGTGGATGCTGAAGACGAGACAGGAAATTGAACGGGAGGCGATCGGCTGGGTGATCCGGCTGCGCGATGCCGGTGACGAGGACTGGCAGGCCTTCACCGCCTGGCTCGAAGCCGACCCCGCCCACGCGGCGGCCTATGATGAGGCGGCGCTCGCCGATGCAGACGCGGGCTCGCTCGCGCCGGCCGCGCCGGCGCCCGTCATTCCGGCGCCACCGCTGCTCGCGCCGCCTGCCGCACCCCGCCACCCGACCCGCCGCCGGTTTGTCGGATGGGCTGCCGCGGCCAGCATCGTCCTCACCGGTGCCTATGCCGTGCTCGGCACCGGGAGCAGCCCCTACGCGGTGGAGACAGCCGCCGGCGAGCGGCGGATCGTCGCGCTCGACGACGGCAGCCGGATCGCGTTGAACGGCGGATCGAAGGTGATGCTCGACCGAGACCGGCCGCGCTACGCACGCCTCGATCAGGGCGAAGCGTTGTTTGAAATCCGGCATGACGAGGCTCGGCCGTTCGAGGTCGAGGCCGGCGGCGCGGTGCTGCGCGACATGGGCACCGTCTTTAACGTGGTTGCCGAGCCTGAGCGGCTCGAGGTCGCAGTCTCGGAAGGCATGGTGCTCTTCAATCCCGCACAGGAGGCGACGAAGCTCGAGCCCGGCATGCAGCTGGTCAAGCGCGCCGGCGAGACGGTCAGGCTGAGCAAGGTCGCGCTGGATGCCGTCGGCGGATGGCGGGAGGGGCGGTTGGTTTATTCGGGCGCACCGATCTCGCTCGTCGCGAGCGATCTGGGGCGCAGCCTCGGCATCAGCATCCGGGTCGAGGATGCAGTGGCCTCGCGCCCCTTCAGCGGCGTCCTCTCGCTCGACGGCAAGCCGGGTGACGTGCTCGGGCGCAGCGCCGCGCTGCTTGGTCTCCATCTGCGCCGGTCGGGCGACGGCTGGCTCCTGACGAGGGCCAGTGCATCCCGCTAGCCTCCTTGCCGCCTCCGCCTGCCTCCTGTCCCTGAGCGCCGCCGCCGCCGCCGCACAGCAGCATAGCTTTACCCTGCCCGCAGGGCGCCTCGGCGACGCCGTCGTGGCGTTGGGGCGCCAGGCGCGGCTCAGCATCGGCGTGCGCGATCCAGCGCTCGCTTCGATCCGCGTGAAGCCGGTGCACGGTGCGCTTTCGGTGGAACAGGCGCTCGCCCGTATGCTCGCCGGGACGGGTGCGCGTGCCGTCCCGATCGGGCCCAACGCCTGGGTGATCATGCGCTCGCCGAAGCCGCGCATGCGACGCGCCGCGCCTCCGCCGCTTCCGGCACCGCGCGTGGAGCCCGAGCCTCCCCTACCGCCGGCAGAGGAACAGCCGGACATCATCGTCACTGCGAGCAAGCGGCGCGTCCTGCTCGCTGCCTATCCGGGCGCCGCCACCCTGGTCGACGGGCGCGATCCCGTGTTCGACGGTCTGCGCGGTACCGACGCGCTCACCGAGAAGGTGCCTGCCCTCACCTCCACGCATCTCGGCTCCGGCCGCAACAAGCTCTTCATCCGCGGCATCGCGGACTCCAGCTTCAACGGGCCGACCCAGGCGACGGTCGGTCAATATCTCGGCGAGGTCCGGCTCAACTATAATGCGCCCGACCCGGATCTGCGGCTCTACGACATCGAGCGCGTCGAGATCCTCGCGGGGCCGCAGGGCACGCTCTACGGCGCCGGCTCGCTCGGCGGCGTGATCCGCGTCGTCCCCACCGCACCTGACGCGCGCCGGACCGAGGGAGCGGTCTCGGTCGGCGGATCGCTCACTCAGCACGGCGCGCCCGGGGCGGACGCGGCGGGGATGCTCAATCTGCCGCTCGCCCGGGACCGCATCGGCCTTCGCCTCGTCGGTTATGCCGAGAGCGAGGGCGGCTATATCGACGATGTCGGGCGCGGCCTCGAGGATGTGAACCGCACGCGAACGATCGGCGCGCGGGTATCGCTTCGCGCCACGACCGAAAGCGGCTGGCAGTTCGACGTGGGCGCGGCCGCGCAGCGCATCCGGGGCGAGGATTCCCAGTTCGCCGACCGCGATCTGCCGCCGCTCACTCGCCGAAGCATGGTGCAGCAGGATTTCGGCAGTGACTATGCGCTGGCTCAATTTGCGGCGAGCAAGAGCTGGGGCGACCTGCAGCTCGTCAGCACATTCGGGCTGGTGCGGCAGAAGCTGCAGGAGCGCTACGATTCCACCCGCGAAGGCGGGCCGCCGGCCCTGTTCGAGCAGACGAGCAGGATCAGCATGGTCTCGACCGAGACCCGCCTCTCCAGCGACGGGGGCGACGGCACGGGCTGGCTGGTCGGCGCCAGCCTCATCAGCAACCGCTCCGAGCAGGAACGGGCGCTCGGCAATCCGACGGCTCCGGTCCCGATCACCGGCGTCCGCAACTCGGTCCAGGAAGGCACCTTGTTCGGCGAGGCGACGGTGAAGCCTGCGGAGTTCCTGAGCCTGACCGCCGGGGGCAGGCTCAGCCGGTCTCACCTGACCGGGGCCGCGGTCGATGCGCCCGTGGCGCTCCGTGCGCTCCTTGCAGCGCTGGAGGGGGGCAGGACGGAGACGAGCTTCCTTCCCTCGGCCGCGCTGACCGCCAGCGCGGGTCCCGATCTCCTCTTCTTCCTGCGCTACCAGCAGGGCTTCCGCCCCGGCGGCCTCGCCGTCACGGGCGACGTCATCCAGCGCTTCCGCAACGACCGCGTCGCGACCAGCGAAGCTGGGCTTCGCTATCGCCGCGGCGGCGTCGGCGGGCTCGATGTCGCTGCTTCGGTCGCCTATACCGACTGGCGGGACATCCAGGCCGACATCATCGACTTTTCGGGCCTTCCGACGACGCAGAATATCGGCGACGGCCGGATCTGGACCCTGGACCTGCGGCTGGGTTGGCGCCCCCTCCCCGGCCTCTCGCTCGGTCTGGGCGCGGTGCTCAACGAGAGCAGGGTGACCAATCCCGCCCCCAGCATCATCATCAGCCCGCGCGCGTCACTGCCCAACGTGGCTGAGGTCAACGGCCACTTCGGAGCCGCCTATGCGACGCCGGTGGCACCGGGTCTCGACCTGCACCTCACCGCCTCGGCGCGCTATGTCGGCAGCTCGCGCCTTGGCATCGGGCCGATCCTCGGAGAGCCGCAGGGCGATTGGCTCGACACCCGGCTCGGAGCCCGGCTCGAATGGGATCGGCACAGCCTCTCGCTCATCCTCTCCAATGTGCTCGACGAGACCGGCAATCGCTTTGCGCTTGGGTCTCCGTTCACCCTGCTCGAGCGCCGGCAGGTGACCCCGCTGCGGCCGCGGACGCTGCGGCTCGGCTGGGATTTCCGCTTCTAGAGAAAATTTTCGAGCCTGACGGTGCGGGTCCCAAGGACCCGCTTCGTCTTGTGATCGAGCGGCCGCTGCCGGGGGAACGGGCAGCGCCGCACCCGACACAAGAAGGATCGAAATGCGTAACCTGCTGGCCTGTACCTGCCTCACTTCCATCGCCATGATTGCCGCTGCCGCGCAGGCAGAGACCACGATCGGGACCAAGGTCACCGATCGCGTGAAGAGCTCGACGATCAAATCCGGCGCGGCGGACGATATTAAAATCGGCGCGGCAGGTTCGGTGGTGCCGACCGGGGCCGGCGCAGCCGTCACGCTCGACAGCAACAACAAGGTGACGAACGAAGGCGCGATCACGATCACCGATGCCAATGACGCCACCGGCATTCTCGCCGGGTCCGGCATCTCGGGGACGATCACGAACAGCGGCAAGATCGAGCTGCTGGAAGGCTACACGCCGACCGACGGCGACAAGGACGGCGACCTCGACGGCCCCTTTGCGACCGGCGCCCGCCGCTTCGGCGTCCGCCTCGCACCTGGCGGCACCTTCACCGGGACGGTCGCGAACAGCGGCACGATCGCGATCGAGGGCAACGATTCGGTCGGAATTGCCGCCAACACCCGCCTCGCCGGATCCCTGATCAGTTCCGGCGCGGTCACCGTGACCGGCGACCACGCGGTCGGCATCCGCGCCCAGGAAGTCACCGGCAACGTCAGCATATCGGGGAACGTCGCCGCCACCGGCGTGGGCGCCATCGGCGCGGCGCTGGACGACGACATCGGCGGGGCGCTGGTCATTCAGGGCGGCCTCAGCTCGACCGGATATCGTTCGATCGCGGCACCGGCCGACACGTCTAAGCTTGATGCCGACGACCTCCTCCAGGGCGGCAATGCGCTGAGGATCAGCGGCAATGTCGCCAAGGGCATCCTGTTCGACGTCCCGCCGCCCAACGCCAAACCTGACGACAAGGATGAGGACAAGGACGGGATTGAGGACGAGAAGGAAGGCGCCGCCAGCGTCGTCTCCTACGGCGCCGCGGCGGCGGTGCAGGTCGGCGCGGCCGATCGCGCCATCACCGTGGGCGCGGTTGCCGGCAGCGACCACGGCATCGTCGTCAAGGGCGGCATCGCGGGGCGCGGCGTCTATAGCGGCGTCGCCGCTAACGGGCTCCAGATCGGCGGCCTCGGCGGCGCGGTGAATGTCGCCGGCGGCCTCACCGTCAACGGCCAGGTGACCGCCGCCTCCAATGGCGCAAGCGCAACCGCGGTGAGGATCGGCTCGGGCGCGACCGTGAACGAGATTCGCGTCGGCGGCACGATCCAGGCCGACGGCGGCGGCGCCGCGACGGCCGTGAACCGCGCGATCGTCATCGATCACGGCGCGACGGTCACCTCGGTCCGCAACAGCGGCAAGATCCTCGCGACCACAAGCGGCAGCGGCCATGCGGGAGCGATCGTCGACAATGCCGGCAAGCTGGCGCTGGTCGAAAATAGCGGCAGCATCGGCGCGCTCGGCGCGCCGCTCGACAGCGGCCGCGCCGTTGCGATCGACCTTCGCGCAAACAATTCCGGCGCCGTCGTGCGCCAGATCCAGCCAGGACAGGGTGCTGCCTCCCCCTCAATCACGGGCAGCATCCTGTTCGGCGCCGGCGACGACCTGCTCGACCTTGCCGATGGCGCGGTCAAGGGAGTGACGCAGTTCGGAGCCGGCGCCAACCGCCTCGCCATGAGTGGCGACGCCGCCTATGAGGGGAACGTGCAGTTTGGATCGGGTGCCGACAGGCTGACGCTGGCCGGCACCTCCGTCTTCAACGGGAGCGCGGACTTCGGCGGTGGCGCCGACCAGCTCCAGCTTTCCGGAACCGCGAAGTTCAGCGGCTCGCTCGTCAACGCCGGCGCCCTTGCCGTGCAGGTCAATGGCGGCACGCTCGACGTCAAGACCACCGGCCCGGTCGCGATCGGATCGCTTGCTGTCGGTGCCCAGGGCGTGCTCGGCGTCACCATCGATCCGTCCACCGGCAAGGGCACGCTCTACCAGGTGGCAGGCGCCGCCTCCTTCGCTCAAGGCTCCAAGCTCCAGGTGAAGCTCACCACAGTTGGCGGCTCGGTCGGCAAGTTCACGGTGCTGAAGGCCGGCAGCCTCACCGGCAGCGCGGGCCTCACCGCGACTTCGGTGCTGCTCCCGGTCTTCCTCAAGAGCAGCCTCAGTGCCGACGAGCAGGCGGGCGAGCTCGCCGTGACGATCGGCCGCAAGACCGCGGCCGAGATTGGCCTCAACGGCTCGGAAACGCGCGGCTGGGACGCGATGTTCACCGCGCTGGACAAGGATGCCAAGGTCGCCGGCGCGTTCCTCGAGATGACTGACGCGGAGGGCTTCCGAGAAGCCGTCCAGCAGATGCTCCCCGAACATTCTGGCGGCGTGTTCGAGACGGTGACGCAAGGCTCCCGTGCCAGCGCCCGCTTCCTCAGGGATCCCAATTCGCCGCTCGCCGACATGGGCGGCTGGGGCTTCTGGCTGCAGCAGGTGGCCTGGGGCACCTCCAAGGATATCGGCGACACCTCGTCCTACGACATCACGGGCTGGGGCGCCTCGGGCGGCCTGGAAGTGGAGATGGGCGGCGCGGGCAATCTCGGTGCATCGCTGGCTTACCTCGGCGGCCGTGACGAGAATGGCGACAATGCCAACGAGGTGAGCGCCGACCAGTTCGAGCTTGCCGGCTACTGGCGCGGCGACTGGGGAGCGCTCCGAGCCCATGCCCGCGCCTCGGCCGCGTTCATCGCCTTCGACGGCACCCGCACCTTCACCGGCACGATGGGCAGCGAGACCGTCACCCGCACCGCGAGCGGCGACTGGGACGGACAGCTCTATTCGCTCGCCGCAGGCCTCTCATACGAGATCCCGCTGGGTCGCCTGAGCCTCAGGCCGGCGGCATCGCTCGATTATTACCGCCTGTCCGAGGACGGCTACACCGAGAAGGACGGCGGCGATGCGATGAACCTGATCATCGGCGATCGCACGAGCGACGAGTTCGCCGCCGAGGCGACGCTCACTGCCGGCTATGACTTCGGCAACCTCGATCGCAGCAAGGGCTGGTTCCGCGCCGAGCTCGAAGGCGGGCGCCGGCAGATCCTCGGCGGCTCGATCGGCGAGACGGTCGCCCGCTTCGGGAGCGGCTCGTCCTTCACCCTGCTTCCCGAAGACCGCGAGGACGGCTGGGTCGGCAGGCTCCGGCTGCTCGGCGGCATTTCGGAATTCTCGGTCGGCGGCGAATTTGGCGCGGAGGAGCAGCAGGGCCGAGCTGCGATCTCGCTCCGCGTCGGACTGCAGGCATCGCTGTGACGCAGCAGGCGGGTGCGGGTCTCGGCCGGTGGTGACGTCTTAGGGGCAGGAGGTAGTGATGGACCGGAGAACTGAGGAGTTTCGGCTTCTGCTCGGCATGGCGGGCGTGACCCTGGTCACGCTGGCGCTCCTGCTGTTCCAGCTCGCCGACCTCAACCAAGCCCTCCGGCCCTGATCCGGCACTCGTGCTCGCGTGGTGCCGGACCTTGGACCCAAGGAGACAGAGCGCCGCTTCCGCTACATCACCCCTGCCGTTCGCGGGCCGTGGCGGCGCAGTTCCGCTGAAGCAGTGGAAGATGCTCTCCAGGCCGGCCAAGCCTTCGTGCAACGCGGGAAGGTGACACTCTTCGAATTCACCAGGATCGAGGAGCTTGACGGCGGCTAAGCGGCGCTACTCGTCTGCCAACCGCCGCCAAGGGCCAGGAACACCGAAATAAGATTGTCGGAAAGCTGCGCTTCCGCCTGGGCCAGCGCCGTCTCCGTCTGGGCCAGCGTGCGCTCCGCCTCCAGCACGATCTGGAAGCCTTCCCGACCGGCTTGGTAGCGCAGGCGGGCGATCCTCGCCGCCTCCTGACCGTTCGCCCGCGCCCGCCTCAGCGCAGCGACGCGGTCGAGCTCGCGGGCGTAGCGGGTGAGCGCGCTCTCCGTCTCTTCCAGCGCCCGCAGCCAGGTGCCGTCGAAGCGGGCCAGCGCCGCCTCGGCCCCCGCCTCCGCCTGCGCGATCCGGGAGCGGGCGACGGCCGTGTTGGGGAAGGTCCAGCTGATCAAGGGCCCAAGGCTGAACCGGAAGCCGTTGCCAGACGTCATGCCGCCGAGCGAGGTGCCGGTCGACCCCACCGACGCGCCCAGGCTGATGTTGGGGTAAAGCTCCGCGGTGGCGACGCCGATCCGGGCCGTCGCCGCGGCGAGTTCCCGTTCGGCCCCCCGCACGTCCGGTCGCCGGGCGAGGAGCGAGGCGCCGTCACCGACGGGAATCGGCCGGCTGATCGAAGGCGGCGTCGAGCAGGCGGCAACGATCGCCGGGAACTCCGCCGGCGGGCGCCCGGTCAGCACCGAAAGCCGGTAGAGCGCCGTCTGACGCTGTGCTTCAAGCGTCGGAATGGCGGACCTGCTCTGTTCGAGCAACGCTCCTGCCTGATTGGTATCGAGCGCGGTCGCACGGCCGCCCTCGAACAGGCGACGGGTGAGATCGAAGGTGCGCTCCTGGATACGGACCGTCTCGCGCCCCACCTCGAGCTGACGTCCGGCATTGCAGGCGTCGGAATAGGCGCGGGTCGTCTCGGCTGCGACGGTGATGCGGGCGAGGTCGAACGCCGCCTGCACCGCCTCGACATCGGCACGGCTCGCCTCCGTCGCGCGCCGGATACGGCCGAACAGGTCGACTTGGTAGCCGACGTCCAGCCCCGCATCGAAGACGACGTCGGCTCCGCCCGGCCCCGGATCGGCATAGCTGGCGCCGCCACTGACGTTGGTCGTCGGCAGGCGTCCGGCGCGCACCTCCCGCAATACGGCTCGCGCCTGGGCCAGGTTGGCCGCAGCGACGCGCAAATCCGTGTTGCGCTCCAGCGCCTGCTCGACGAGGCCGTCGAGGACCGGATCCTGGAACAGGCTCCACCAACGGCCCGGCGGCTCTTCACCGGTGAAGGCCGGAGATGCGACGCCGACGAGCGAGTCCTGCGCCGGCGCAGCAGAAGTTGGGGAGCGGTAGTCGGGACCGACGGTCGTGCAGGCGGCGAGCGCGAGCGCGCTGGTGGCTGCTATCAGAAGATGCTTCATGCGGGAGCTCCGCCCTCGTTCGGCAACGGGTCGTGAGCCGTGCCGCCGTAGGAGGTGGGATAGAGGTTTTCCTTCTGCCGCCGCGGGAAGCGCTGCCCGAGCCCGCGCATCACGACATAAAAGACCGGGGTGAAGATGAGGCCGAACAGGGTGACGCCGATCATCCCGAACACCACCGCCGTGCCGAGCGCCTGGCGCATCTCCGCGCCCGGGCCCACCGCGATCGCCAGTGGGATCACGCCGAAGATGAAGGCGAAGCTGGTCATCAGGATCGGCCGCAGCCGCTGCCGCGCCGCCGTCACCGCCGCCTGGAAGCGGTCCAAGCCGTGCTCCTCCTCCGCCTGCTTGGCGAACTCGACGATCAGGATGGCGTTCTTGGCGGCCAGCGCCACGAGCACGACGAGGCCCACCTGCGTCAAGATGTTGTTGTCCATGCCGCGCAAAGTGACGCCAAACAAAGCCGCGAGGATACACATCGGCACGATCAGGATGACGGCCAGCGGCAACGTCAGCGCCTCATATTGCGCGGCGAGCACCAGGAAGACGAACAGGACCGCCAGCAGGAAGATCAGGGTCGAGCTGCTGCCCGCCGCCTTCTCCTGATAGGCAAGGCCGGTCCATTCGTAGGTCATGCCCTGGGGCAGCGTCGCCTGCGCCAGCTCCTCCATCACTGTCAGCGCATCGCCCGAGGAGACGCCCGGCGCCGCCTGGCCCTGCAGTTCGACGGCCGGAAAGAGGTTGTAGCGCACCACGCGTGACGGTCCGCTGTCGTTCCGCAGCGTCGCCACGGAAGAGAGCGGCACCATTTCACCGCTGACCGAGCGCACCTGCAGCCGGCCGATATCGGAAAGGTCGTCGCGCGCCGTCGGCTCCGCCTGCGCAGTCACCCTGAAGGTGCGGCCGAGCAGGTTGAAGTCGTTGACATAGGTCGAGCCCATATAGGTGCCGAGCGCCTCGTAGACCTGCGACGGCTGCACGCCGAGCAGCTGCGCCCGATCGCGGTCCACGTCGGCGTCGATTCGCGGCGAACCGGTGTTGAACAGCGAGAAGACCTGCGTCACTTCCGGCCGCTGCGGCGCGGCGCCCATCATCGCGAAGGTGGCCTGCTCGAGCGCCTGGTAGCCGGCGCCGGTGCGATCCTGGATCATCATCGTGAATCCGTTGCCGGTGCCGAGGCCGGGCACGGCGGGCGGCGCGATCACGAAGATGTTGGCGTCCTCGATCGCTCCGCCCATCGCCATGGTGAGCGCCTGCGACAGCTCGCCGGCGCTCATCCCCTTCTCCTGGCGATCGCCCCAATCGGACAGGCGGACGAACATCGTCCCCGCGTTGGAAGATTGCGAGAAGCTCGAGCCGTCGAGGCCGGCGAAGGTCGCCGCATCGACCACGCCCTTCTGCGCGCGAACGATTTCATAAGCGCGGTTCAGCACCTCGCTCGTCCGCTCGAGAGAGGCACCCGGCGGCAGCTGGACGACGCCGATCAGCACGCCCTGGTCCTGCTCGGGGATGAAGCCGGTCGGGGTCGAGGTGAGCTGCCAGCCGGTGAGGCCCAGCAGGCCGGCATAGATGATCAGCATCAGGCTGGCCTTGCGCACCAGCCTGCCGGTTACGCGCCCATAGCGGTCCGACAACCAGTCGAAGCCGGCGTTGAACTTGGCCGCGGCGATCCGCACCGGGCGCATGATGCGCGGCCCGTCATCGGCATGGCCTTCTTTGAGCGGCTTCAGCAGCAATGCCGCCAACGCCGGCGACAGGGTCAGCGAGACGAGCAGCGAGATGAGCGAGGCCGCGGCAATGGTCACGGCGAACTGGCGATAGAAGATGCCGGGGATGCCAGAGACGAAGGCCGTCGGCACGAACACGGCGGTCAGCACCAGGCCGATCGCAATCAGGGCGCCCGACACCTCGCGCATCGTGCGATGCGCCGCCTCGCGCGGGGTCAGCCCCTCGCGGACGTGCTTCTCCACTGCCTCGACCACGACGATGGCGTCGTCGACGACGATGCCGACGGCGAGCACCAGCGCGAACAGCGACAGCGAGTTGATCGAGAAGCCAAGGGCGAGCTGGACCGCGAAGGTGCCGACCAGCGCGACGGGAATGGCGAGGATCGGGATGATCGCCGCGCGCCAGGTCTGCAGGAACACCATCACCACCAGGATGACGAGCACGATCGCCTCGAGCAGGGTCTCCTGCACCGCCTCAACCGAGGCCGCGACATATTCGGTCGGGTTGTAAGGGATGGAGTAGACGATGCCGGGCGGGAAATCCTTCGACGCCGCCTCGACCTCGTTCAGCACCAGCTCGGCCGCGTCCAGGGCGTTGGAGCCGGGCTGCTGGATGATCGCGAGCGCAACGCCGCGCTTGCCGCTGAACGACCCTTCGATGCCATATTCCTGGCTGCCGAGCTCCACCCGGGCAACGTCGCGCACCCGCGTCAGAGCTCCAGACGGATCGGTCTTGATCACTACGTCGGCGAACTGCGCCGGATCGGTGAGGCGGCCCTGCACCTCGATCGGGAGCTGGAAGGCGGGATTGCCGCTGCCATAAGGCGGCTGGCCGACGGCGCCGCCCGCGACCTGCACGTTCTGGCTGCGCAGCGCCTGGACGATCTCGCCGGCGGTGAGGTTGCGCGCGGCGGCCTTGTCGGGATCAATCCAGATCCGCATCGAATAATTGCCGCCGCCGAACACGAGCACTCCGCCGACGCCTTCGAGGCGCAGCAGCCGGTCGCGGAGGCCGGTGTTGGCGAAATTGCCGATATAATCCACGTCGAGGTTGGGATCGGTCGAAGTCAGAGCCACGATCATCAGGAAGCCCGACGACTGCTTGGCGACGGTCACGCCGATCTGGCGCACCTGCTCGGGCAAGCGCGGCTCAGCGAGCGCCACCCTGTTCTGGACCAGCACCTGCGCCGCATCGAGGTCGGTCCCCGGCTCGAAGGTGACGGTGATGCCCGCCGCCCCGCTAGTGGATGAGGAGGACATGTAGAGCATGCCCTCGACGCCGTTGATCTCCTGCTCGAGCGGCGTCGCCACCGTCTGCGCCACCGTTTCCGACGACGCGCCCGGGAAGGCGGCGTTGATGCTGATCGTCGGCGGCGCGATCTCCGGATATTGGGCGAGCGGCAGCTGCGGGTAGGCGAAGGCACCGATGAGGGTGATGAAGATCGCGATGACGCTCGCGAAGATCGGCCGTTCGATGAAGAAGCGGGAGATGTTCATGGACCCGCTCCTCAGCGGCCGGCGGCGACGGGGATCGCGACAGAGGGCGGCGACAGCGCAGGCGCCTGGGCAGCCGGCTCAGGCCCGGTCGCGGCGGCGATCCGTCCAGGCTTCGGCTGCACCTTCTGCCCCGGCCGCGCCCGCTGGATGCCGCCGATGATCACCCGGTCGGTGGGGCCGATACCGGTCCTGACGACGCGCAGGCTGCCGGTCAGCGGCCCCAGCTCGACCGGTCGGGCGATCACTGTATTCTTCGCATCGACCAGGTAGACGACGCGACGGGCGGCGTCGGTAACGATCGCCGTGTCGGGCACCAGCAGCGCGCGATAGGGCTGCGAGGCGGCGAGGCGGGCATGACCGAACATGCCGGGCTTCAGGAAACCTGTGGGGTTGGACACGACTGCGCGGGCGCGGACGGTGCCGGCGCCTGTGTTCACCACAGTGTCGACGAAATCGAGGGTGCCGGCGTGGGTGTAGGTCGCCTCGTCCTGAAGGCGAATGCGCACCGGCGTGCCACGCTCTGCGCCGGCGCCCTGCCGCTGATACTTCAGAAGCAGCGCCTCCGATCCCTCGAAGGCGAAGTGGAGCGGGTTGGTCGAAACAATCGTGGTCAGCACCGTTTGGTCGGCGGCCACGGAATTGCCGACGTCCACCCGCCGCTCCGAGACCCGACCCGAAATCGGCGCCGTCACTCGCGTGAAGCCGAGGTTCAACTGCTGCGCGCGCACCGCCGCCTGCGCGGCCGCGACTTCGGCCTCGCCGGCGCGAACCGCGGCCTGGCGCTGCTCGACCTCTTCGGTGCTCGCCGCCTGCTGCGCCTCCAGTGTGCGGGAACGGGCCAGCTCGGTGCGGGCATTGGCCAGCGTGGCGCGGGCGCGGGCGACCTGCGCCTGCGCCTGGGCAAGCGCCGCCTGCGCGGTGCGCGGGTCGATCGTGAAGAGAAGCTGGCCCTGCCGCACAAATTGGCCATCGGTGAAGTGAACGCCCTGCAGATAGCCGGTCGCCCGGGGTTTCACTTCGACGCTCTGCACCGCCTCGAAACGGCCCACGAAATCGTCCCAATCGACCACTTCCTGTACCGCCGGCGCCGCCACCGTGACCGGAGGCGCGGGCGGAGGACCGGCCTGCTCCTCAGCGCCCGCGGAGCAGCCTGCGAGCAGCAGCACGGCGAGAAGGGACAGCGGGCCGCGGCGGGCGGCGGGCTTGGAGGTCTTCATTACAGGTTCGCTTCCGATTGGACGAGGGGCGGCGATCCCCTCCCCCGCAGCTGCCTTTTTCATCCGGCGGGGGCGGACCTAAGAAGCCGTTCAGGCCATGTCAACAGCCGTGGACTTATGCAGTCAACATTTGTTGACCCATCCCTGACGCCTGCCTAACTAGAAGGTGCCGATGCCGCTCCCCGTCCCCGAAGCAACCCGCGCCCGCAACGCGGCCACCACCCGCGAGGCGATCCTCCGCGCCGCCCGAACCCGGTTTCTCAGCGACAGCTATGAGACGGTGGGCCTCAGGGACATTGCAGGCGACGCCGGTGTCGATGTGGCACTGGTCGGCCGTTATTTCGGGGGCAAGGAAGAGCTGTTCAAGCAGGTCCTGCGCGGCTCCGAGCCGGGCAAGTTCGACGACCTTCCGAAGGGTACCGCCCTGCCCGAATTCCTCGCCAACCTCGCCACCCGCCACAGCGCGGCCGATGATCGGGAGCATGTCGAGAGGTTGATCCTGATCCTCCGCTCGGCCTCCTCGCCGACGGCGGCCGGCATCGTGCGCGACGCCTTCAGCGATGATGTCCTGGGGCCGATCGCCGGCCTCCTCGAAGGCCCGGAGGCGGATCTGCGCGCCAGCCTGTCACTGGCGGTGCTGATGGGAACGACCATCCTCGAGACGATCATGGGCGTCGGCCCACTCTGCGACTGCGACCGCGAGCCCGTTCGCCGCCGGCTCATCCGTATCATCGAGGCCGCCCTGGCGGAGCAATGACCGCCGGTTCAGCGCAGGCCTCATGCGGAACCTGCGCGTCGTCCGTCGGTTGACTGGACATGATGTATGCTTTGCCGATCCTTATCATCCTCATGATGATCTACATGTTCTGGCACGCGGGCTTCAGCATGCGGCGCGACCGCATCCTGGGCGAACGTTCGCGCCGGATGCGGTTCATCCCGGAGCGAGTGCGCCGGCGGCAACTGAAGTAACCCCGCCTCGCCATTTGGTTTTGCGGGTTACATTTGTCAGCTTGATCCGACATGCTTGACCTCGTGACGACGAGGCAAGGCAGGTCGCGATGAGGGAAGGACGAGCGCCGCGGGGCTTGAGCCTGCAGGGTCGCAACCTGACCTACTCGATGCTCGACGCGCTCGGTCGCGACATCGTCACCGGCGGCTATGACTCGCGCCGTTTTCCGACCGAGGCGGAGCTCGCGCGCGAGCATGGCGTCAGTCGCTCCGTCACCCGCGAGGCGGTGAAGATGCTCACCGCCAAGGGCCTTCTTACTGCCCGGCCCCGTAAGGGCACGACCGTCCAGCCCGGCTCCTCCTGGAACCTCTTCGATCCCGACGTGCTGCGCTGGCTGCTCGAGCGCAAGTTCTCCTTGGAATTGCTGCGGCAGTTCAGCGAGCTCAGGATCGCGATCGAGCCCGCGGCGGCGGCACTGGCGGCGCGGGCCGCGGACGCGGCGGCCGTGGAGGCGATCCGGAGCGGCTATGAGCGCATGGAAGCCGCCGAGGCGGGCGCCGACGACAGTCTGGACGCAGACATCGCCTTTCACATCGCGGTGCTGAACGGGTCCGCCAATCCCTTCTACATGCAGTTTCGCGATGTCGTGACGACCGCGCTCCAGACCTCGATCCGGTTCACCAATCGCTTCCAGGGCCGCACCGCGAGCCTGCCCGCGCACCATGCGGTGCTCGCCGCCATCACGGCCGGCAATGCGCAGGGCGCACATGATGCGATGCGCCAGATCATCGCCGACGTCATGGTCCTGATCGCCGAGGCGGAGCGCGCCGCTTAGCGCACCGCGGGCGCCGGCTGCGGTCCGGTCGACGGGCCGTTTCCCTCGACCCGCGGCCATCCATCCCTCCAGACGATCCTGCCCAGCAGCATGACGCGGCGCGTATTGACGTCATCCGCGGGCTTCGACCGCGGGCGGTGCGAGTCCACCGCATGGTAGAGCATCCAGTCCTCACCTCTAGCATCCCGCACGACGGCGTTATGACCGGGAGCAACCCAGATGCCGCGCCGCTCCAGGATGACGCTGTTCGGCGCGCCAGTGGCAGCGGCGAGGGTCTCGAACGGTCCGGTGGCGCTGCGGGAGCGGGCGACCATCACGGCATAATGCGCCTTAGGCCCGCAGCAATTGTCCCCCGCATAGAAGAGATAGTAATAATCGCCCCGCCGGATCACCCACGCGCCCTCTATCAGCCGCTGATATTCGTCCGGATCCTCGGATTTCACTACCGGGATGAGATCGATGGGCGCGCTGCCGGGCGCGAAAGACATTCGGTCCGGGCCGAGTTCCTGCACCTTGATCGGTCCGAAGCCGGAGCCCCAGTAGAGCAGCCGCTTGCCCGTCGCGGGATCGTCATAGGCCATCGGGTCGATGTTGACGAAGCCGGCGCCGCATAGCAGCGGCCGGCCGCTGTCGCGAAACGGCCCTTCCGGCCGGTCGGACGTGGCGACGGCGAGGCAGAGGCCCCTGCTCTCATCCGCCAGCGCCGCGTCGGGCTTGGCCGAGTAATAGAGATAGTAGCGGCCGCTAGCCTGATGGACGTGTGGCGCCCAGAAATCCTGCGTCTTGCTCGCCCATGCAGGCTTCTCCGGCAGCGCGTCTCCAAGCAGCTGCCAGCTGACCAGGTCAGAGGATCGCGCGACCTGGATGTTGCGCCTTGCGCCTTCGCCGCCGCCCTGGGTCCCATAAACATAGTAGAAGCCTTCGGCCCGGAGCGACGCGGGGTCGGGGAAGTCCGCATCGAGCACCGGGTTCATGTATGTCCCGGCAGCGGGCAAAGACGGCGTCGCGCAGCCGTTCAGGGTGGCGACAGCGGCGGCGAGCAGAAGCAGCGGGCGCATCGCAAGCGGCATAACACCCTTCTCCTTCTCCTTCGACCTGGTCTAGGGAATTGATATGATAATTTGGCCGTCCTCGCTTCGCCGCCTGCTTGCGGCGGCGCTACTCATCGGGTGCGGGGCTACGGCTTCGGCCGGGTCGCTCCACGCGCCCGTACTGAAGCAGGATTTCGCCGATCCCTTCGTACTCGAGCATGAGGGCGAATATATCGCCTATGCAACCAACCGGGGCCTCAACCTGCCGATGGCGAAATCGCGGGATCTGGTGACGTGGCAGATGGTGCGCGACCCCGCCCGACCGAAGAAGCTGCTGGACGGCATGCCCCGGCTCGCCTCCTGGGTGAAGGAGGGCCGCACCTGGGCGCCGGAGGTGATCGAGGTCGGCGGACGATGGCTGCTCTATTATACGGCGCATCATGAGAAGATGGATCGCCAGTGCGTCGGCCTCGCCATCGCGGATGCGCCCATTGGTCCGTTCTTCGACCCGTCCGCGGAGCCTCTGGTCTGCCAGGACGCGCTAGGCGGCACGATCGATGCCCAACCCTTCCGCGACGCCGACGGCCAGCTCTACCTTTACTACAAGAACGATGGAAACAATCCGAACGTCCTCAAGCCCTCCTACCTCTGGGCGCAGCGCCTTTCGCCGGACGGACTGAGCCTTGTCGGCGAACCGGCACCCTTGGTGCGCAACGACGTGCATTGGGAATGGCGGGTGGTCGAAGCCCCCGCGATGGTGCGGCATCCGGGCGGCTACACCCTGTTCTTCTCGGCCAATCATTTTGGCTGGGAAGCGGACCAGCGCCTGTCCAGCTACGCGACCGGCTATGCCGCCTGCGAGGGGCCGATGGGGCCGTGCACCGACGCTCCGGAAAACCCGATCCTCCACAGCTACAACAGGAAGGACGCCGGCTGCCTCAGTGGCCCTGGGCATCCCAGCGTCCTCAACACGCGCGGGAGCAGCTATATCGCGTTCCATGCCTGGTCGGCGACGGCCGGTTGCCGCAAACGCGACGATGAGCGTTTCCTCTATGTCGCGCCGCTCTCGTGGAAGGATGGCAAACCCGTCATCGGCCCAAGCCTGAGGCCGGGCGCCAACAAGTAGGTAATCTGCCTCGTTCGTCAGAGGCGGAAGCGGAAGCCAAGCGAGAAGGTCTGCTCCTCATAACGGAGAAAGCGGACATATTCAGCACGCGGCGCGCCGTTTCGGGCGGAACTGAAGTTCACGCGAAACGGCTCGCCCGTGAGATTGGTCGCGTCGAAGAAGACCGTCGCATGCTCATTGATGGTGAAATTAGCCGAGAAGTCGAGCCGCCCCGCCGGATCCGCGAACTCCCGATAGAAGCCGCCCTCCTCATCGCCACGTTCGTCGCGGCGCTCCAGATAGTCACTGCGCTTGTTGTAGGTCAGCCGCGCCGAGAAGGGTCCGCCTTCGTAAAGGCCGACCAGATTGAACGTGTGCTTCGAAACGCCGTTGTTGGGATTGCCGGGCGTCAGGATCAGGTCACGGAAGAAGGTTCCGCGATTGGTTGGATCCTCGATGTCCACCTCGGCGTCGATATAAGTGTAATTGGCCTGAACACCGAAGTTGCGGAAGAAGTCCGGAATGAACCCGAAGTCGAAGAAGGTCGAAACCTGGGCTTCAAACCCCGTAATATCGCCGCTTCGGGTGTTGACGGGCGCGGTGACCTCGATCGGGCCAACCGTCGGGTCGATGCGGGACACGGTCTGGTTCTGGATGAAGCCGCGCAAATCGCGGTGGAAGCCGGCGACCGCGGCAAAGCCGGTGCGCGAGAAATAATATTCGAGCGAAGCGTCGTAATTGTCCGAATTGACGGGCTGCAGAAACGGATTCCCGCCCGTCCCGGTCCGGAGGCCGCCGCGGGACGGATCGGGGGCGCCAAGGTTCACCGAGGGGTTGAGCTGCTCGAACGTCGGCCTGGTGCGAGTCTGAGTGGCAGACAGGCGTAGTTGCAGCTGCGGCGTGAAGCGTACTCGAAGGCTGGCATTGGGCAGGTAGTCAGTGAACTCCTGATCCTCGGCCACAGGCGTGAATACGCCATCGACGTTGGCGGTTCCGACCACGCCTACCTTGGTGCGTACGGCGCGAAGGCCGATCGCGCCATCGATCATCTCGCCGAACCGATAATTGAGCTGCGCATAACCGGCGAGCGTTTCCTCCTGAGCGTCATAGACGGAGGTTGGATTCGGGGTGACCGGCGCGATCGTGAAGGTCGGCCCGCCGAGCGGCGAAAAGCCGGAATTAGGGCCTGTGCCGATCACAAAGCTGCGCAGCTCCGCCAAGTTGTCTCGAATGCTGCGATAGGTCGGCACGAGAAAGGTCTCGGTGCCTGACTGCACATTCGTGCCGCGGAAGCCGCGCCGCGGCACGTGGAAGTCGACCGGCAGCGCGGTGATCGGAATGCGGCGCCCCGCATCGAAACCGGCAAAGCGGTTGCCGAACTCGCGGTGCGCATCGCGATCCGTGTAGCGCACGCCCGCTTGGATGCTGCGCAGGAAGAAGCCGTCATCCTCAAACTCATATTCACCGTCGAGGCGAGCCTGATAATCGGCGCCTTGGGAGACCTGAGCTTCCTCGTACAAGCCCTCGAAGACCTGGTTCGCCGGGTTGTTGAGGTCGCAATCGCGGATGGTGAATTGCGGCGTTTCGAGGTCAAAGTCGGCCGTGTAGCCGTCCAGGCAGTAGCGGCGGTCGAGGGATTCAGTCGACCCGGTGAAGCGGCTTTCGGTGCGAGCGAGATCCGCCGTCAGGGTGAACGGTCCGGATTCATAGCGCCCCCCGACCGCATACTGATACGTGTTGGTCTTGTTGAAGGTGCCGCCCGAGAAAGAGAAGAGCGGAGCTGAATTTGTCACCGTTCCGCTCGAGAGCAGGTTGGTGCCCTCTCGGAAGACTAGGTCGGTGTAGGACTGACCGCCGAATAGCAGAGCGTCCAGCCGCCGGTCCGAAATCTGGTTCCGAAAACCCTGGTAGAGGAACTCGCCGTAGAATTCGAGGGCGTCGTTCGGGCGCCATTGTAGCGATGCGTTCACTGACGGACGGGTCCGGTCGCCTTCGCGATAGAAGAGGCGCTGCACGTCCGGGAACCGCACGCCCCCGCCGGGCGCCGCACCATTCAAATCCGGATCAGCGATGAAATCCGTGTTGGACGGCTCGGAATCAAGAAACTTAAGGCGCGTGTAGGAGACGTTCACCAGCGCACCGATCTCTCCGATCCCGGTGTCCCAGCGATTCGAGAACAGGAAGTTTCCGTTCGGCGTGATCTCGCCCGACTGGTTGGTGTAGAGGCCCCAGACGGAACCGGCGATCTCGAGCTCCTTGAAATCGAACGGCCGGCGTGAGCGGACGTTGACGAGGCCGGCAAGACCCGGCTCGACCTGATTTGCGGTGCTGGTCTTGAACACTTCAAGCGCGGCGATATTGGCGGACGGGAAATCCTGCAGGGCAACCACGCGCGTTTCGGCCGTGAAGATCTCGCGCCCATTATAGGTCGTCGAAAAATCGGGGAGGCCGCGGATCAGCACGCTCGACGCTTCGCCGCCCTGCCGGACAACCTGAACGCCTGGAATGCGCGCGGCAGTGTCGGAGACCGCGAGATCCGGGAGCTTGCCGATATCCTCGGCCACGATCGCGTCGACGATCTGGTCCGAATTTCGCTTGATGTTGCGGGTGGAAGTCAGGCTCTGCCGAAATCCGGTGACGACGATCTCTTCCCCAGCCGGGGCGTCAGCCCCCGTCGCTGCTTGAACCGGGTCGTCGGTCTGCGTCGCGCCGGCGTCCGGATCTGCGGGCTGCTCCTGCGCCTGTGGCTGCGCCTCGGTGTCCTGCGCCAAAGCCGGGGACGCGGCAGTCACCAAAACCGAGGAGGTGCAAAGGACGAAAGTCTTGAAGCGCATGGTTCGACTCCCCTGTCATGCGACGCGCAGCCCTCTATGGGACCGTTACTGCGCCGTCATAACGCAATGGCTTTCCCGGAGCGACAAGGATTTATCGGATTTATCCGATTGCTGTGCGACCTGAAGCGCGAGCGACACAATCGAAGTTAATCGATGAGCCGTGTGGGACTCTTAAATCCCGCCGGCTTGCGTGTAAGACCCCCTTCTCCCTATGCGCGTTTTATGGGCGTCTGGTCCTTCTTCATCGATCGCGGTGGGACGTTCACGGACGTGGTGGCGAGGATGCCGGAAGGGCGGCTGGTGACCCGCAAGCTGTTGTCCGACAGCCCCGGGCGCTACGAGGATGCGGCGGTGGCCGGTATCCGGGCGCTAATGGCGGAGCATGGTGAGGGGCCGGTCGCGGCGGTGAAGATGGGGACCACCGTCGCCACGAACGCGCTGCTCGAGCGCAAGGGCGAGCCGGTGGCGTTGGCGATCACGCGCGGCCTCGGCGATGCGCTTCGGATCGGATACCAGGCGCGGCCGCACATCTTTGCGCGGAATATCGTGCTTCCGGAGCCGCTCTACAGAGAAGTGATCGAAATTGACGAGCGGTTGACCGCCGAAGGCGAGGTGCTACGGCCCTTGGACCTACGTGGGGCGGAGCTTGCGCTTCGCGGCGCCTATGAGCGCGGCTGCCGCGCCGTTGCGATCGTGCTGATGCACGGCTGGCGCTGGACGGCGCATGAGGCGGCGCTCGTGGAGGTGGCACGGGAGATCGGCTTCACCCAGGTGTCGGCGAGCCACCAGGTCGGGCCGCTGCTCAAACTGGTGGGGAGAGGCGATACGACGGTGGTCGACGCTTATCTCTCGCCTGTGCTGAGGCGATACGTCGATCGCGTGGTGGCGGCGCTCGGCACCGATACGCACCTCTTCTTCATGCAGTCGAACGGCGGCCTCACCGACGCGAGCGCGTTCCAGGGCAAAGACGCGATCCTCTCGGGACCGGCGGGCGGCATCGTCGGCATGGCTCGGACGGCCGCGGAGGCTGGATTCGACAAGGTGATCGGCTTCGACATGGGCGGCACCTCCACCGATGTTTCGCACTTCGCCGGGGATTATGAGCGCACCAACGAAAGCATCGTCGCTGGCGTGCGGGTGCGTGCCCCGATGCTGCAGATCCACACCGTGGCTGCGGGCGGCGGATCGATCTGCCACTATGACGGCAGCCGCTTCCGCGTCGGCCCCGACAGCGCAGGCGCGGTGCCGGGTCCGGCCTGCTACCGCCGCGGCGGTCCGCTGACGATCACCGACTGCAACGTGGTGCTGGGGAAGATCAGGCCGGAGCACTTCCCCACCGCCTTCGGCCCCGGCGGCGATCAGGCGATCGACGCCGGCGCTTCGCTCGCCCGCTGTGCGGAAGTCGCGCAACGGGCCGGCCTCAGCCCCCGCGAGACCGCCGAGGGGTTCGTCCGCATCGCGATCGAGAACATGGCGAACGCCATCAAGCAGATCTCGATCGCACGCGGGCATGACGTCAGCCGCTACACGCTGCAATGCTTCGGTGGCGCGGGCGGGCAGCATGCGTGCCTGGTCGCCGATGCGCTGGGCATGAGCCAGGTGATGATCCACCCGCTCGCCGGAGTGCTCTCGGCCTACGGCATGGGGCTCGCCGATATGGTCGAGCTGCGGCAGCGCACGCTCGGCGGGGCGGAGCTGGAGCCCGTGCTCGACGGACTGGCCCAAGAGGCCGCTTCGGCGTTGCGCGCGCAAGGCGTGGAGCGGATCGATGTCCGTCGGCGCGCGGCGTTGCGCTACGAGGGCAGCGATACCAGCCTTGAGGTCGCCGCGGGAGATGCCGAAGCGATGCGCCGAAATTTCGAAGAACTGCACAAGGCGCGCTTCGGCTTCGTATCGGAGGGGACGCAGGTCGTCGTCGAAACGGCTGTTGTCGAAGCGGTCGGCAAGTCGTCCGAAGAGGTTTCGCTCGTTCGAGAGGAAGTCGAGGAGCGCTCGGCGCCCGTGCAGCACCCATCGAGCTCACCAGGCGAAAGCGCCCGGATGCCCGTCCTGGATCGGGAGACACTCACGCCGGGACAGACAATCCAAGGGCCTGCCATCATCATCGATCCGTCGTCCACGACGGTCGTGGAGCCCGGATGGGTAGCGACTGTCGATTGGGCGGCCAACCTCATTCTCTCGCGCACCGAGCCTCGCGCTTCGTCCCGGGCGTTCGGCACCGAAGCGGATCCGGTGACGCTGGAGATCGTGGGCAATCTCTTCATGGCGATCGCCGAGGAAATGGGCGTTGCGCTTCAGAACACGGCCTCTTCGGTCAACATCAAGGAGCGGCTCGACTTCTCCTGCGCCATCTTCGATCGCGAGGGCGCGCTGATCGCGAACGCACCGCACATCCCGGTGCATCTCGGATCGATGGGCGACAGCATCCGCACCATTATCGCGGCGCGGGGGGACGCCCGGGACGGGCGCGGCATGAAAGCCGGCGACGTCTACGTGCTGAACGCACCCTATCGCGGCGGCACCCATCTTCCCGACATCACGGTGATCATGCCCGTGTTCGTGGAAGGCGACGCCGTTGCCGCCTGGTATGTCGCGGCGCGTGGGCATCATGCCGACGTCGGCGGGATCGCGCCCGGCTCGATGCCGCCGAACAGCGTCAGCGTCCATGACGAAGGCGTGCTGATCGACAATGTGCTGCTGGTCGATGGCGGCCGCTTTCTCGAAGCGGAAATGCGGGAACTGCTCGGCTCCGGCCAATGGCCCGCGCGCGATCCGGACCGCAATATCGCGGATCTCAAGGCGCAGGTCGCCGCCTGCACCCGCGGCGCCAACGAGCTGAGGCGCGTCGCCCGCGAATATGGGCGCGAGGTGATCGACGCCTACATGAATCACGTCATGGCCAATGCGGAGGAGGCGGTTCGCCGGCTCATCTCGAGCCTCCCGGAGGGGCAGTTCACCTACCGCATGGACAATGGCGCGCAGGTGTCCCTGCGCATCTCCGTCGACCGGGAGAGCCGGTCGGCCACAGTCGACTTCACCGGCACCAGCGCGCAGCAGCCGAACAATTTCAACGCGCCTTTTTCCATCTGCCGGGCAGCGACGCTCTATGTGTTCCGCACCCTCGTCGACGACGCCATCCCGATGAATGATGGGTGCCTGAGGCCGATTACCCTGATCGTGCCTGAAGGGTCGATGCTGAACCCGCGCTACCCGGCGGCGGTCGTCGCCGGCAATGTCGAAACGAGCCAGGTGATCACCGACGCCCTCTTCGCCGCCTGCGGCGCGCTCGCCCCAAGCCAGGGGACGATGAACAACTTCACCTTCGGCAACGAGGCCAGGCAATATTATGAGACGATCGCGGGCGGTGCCGGCGCCGGCCCCACCCATGACGGAGCGAGCGCGGTCCAGACCCACATGACCAACAGTCGCCTCACCGATCCCGAGATCCTCGAGACGCGCTTCCCCGTCCTGCTGGAGCGCTTCGCGATCCGCCGCGGCTCGGGCGGATACGGACGGCACAAAGGCGGCGACGGCGTCGAGCGCCACATCCGCTTCCGCGAGCGGATGCGCGCGAACATCCTCTCCAACCGGCGAGAGGTGCCGCCCGCAGGGCTGGATGGCGGCAGCGACGCCCGGCCCGGCCTCAACCAGATCGTGCGGGCGGACGGTACTGTAGAAACCCTGAGCGGGACAGCCTCGGCCGAGATGAGGCCCGGCGACATGTTCGTGATCGAGACTCCCGGCGGTGGAGGCTTCGGAGCCGAATGAACTATTGGGTCCTCCTCGGCATCCTGATCGTCGTCCTGGGTTTTGCGCTAAGGCTCAATCCGATGCTGGTGGTGACCGCGGCGGCGATCGTCACCGGCCTCATCGCCGGCATGGACCCGGTCGAGGTCGTCTCCACTTTCGGCAAGGCGTTCAACGACAACCGCATCATCGCGATCGTCTGGATCGTGCTGCCGGTGATCGGCCTTCTCGAGCGGTTCGGTCTGCAGCAGCGTGCGGCGGCGGTGATCCGCGGCTTCAGGAATGCAACGACGGGCCGGTTGCTGGTCCTCTATCTGCTCTACCGTCAGATCACGGCGGCGATAGGCCTCCACTCGACCGCGGGTCATCCGCAGACGGTGCGGCCGCTGGTGGCGCCGATGGCGCTGGCGGCGGCGGAGAAGCAGCATGGCGAACTCGACGAGGCGACGGCGGAGACGGTGAAGGCCTATTCCGCAGCCACCGACAATGTCGGCCTGTTCTTCGGCGAGGACATCTTCTTCGCGATCGGCTCGATCGTGCTGATCCAGCAGACGCTCGCCACCTATGGCTACAATCTCGCGCCGCTGGAGCTCGCCTTGTGGGCAATTCCGACCGCGATCCTTGCGTTCCTGATCCATGGCGCGCGGCTGATGCTGCTCGACCGGAAGCTGAGGGATCGGCGGCCATGATCACGCTGCAGTGGCTCTACACGCTGGCAGGGCTGATGTTCGCCGCGTTTGCGTTGCTGAGCGCGCTCGACCGCTCGAACCCGAAGCGGCTCGGCAATGCCGCTTTTTGGGGGCTGATGGCGCTGAGCCTTCTCGCCGGCGACCGGATCGGCGACTTCGGCAACGGTCTGCTCGTGCTCGGCCTCGCCGGCCTTGCCGGCTTCGGCTTCATCGGGCGGAGCGCTCCGCCGACCTCGACGGATGAGGAGCGGCAGGCCTGGTCCGAGCGGCTCGGCAACCGGCTGTTCCTGCCGGCGCTCATCATCCCCGCGACGGCGCTCTTCGGCACCCTGCTCTACAATTATACGCCGCTTGGCGGCTATGGCTGGATCGAGGCCAAGCGGGAGACCTATGTGCTGCTCGGTCTCGGCGTTCTGCTCGCGATTGCAGCGATCTTCGCCTGGCTGAGGCCGCCCGCGCTCGCTCCTCTCCAGGAAGGGCGGCGGCTGATCGACGCGATCGGCTGGGCCGCTGTGCTGCCGCAGATGCTCGCTGCGCTCGGCGTCCTGTTCGCCGTCGCAGGGGTCGGCACGGTGATCGGCGGGATCACCCGCTCGGTCATTCCCGAGGGCAGCGTGTTCCTGACGGTGCTCGTCTTCGGCGTCGGCATGGCCCTCTTCACGATGATCATGGGCAACGCCTTCGCCGCCTTCCCCGTCATGGTGGCGGCGATCGGCGTGCCGCTCCTCGTCCAGGCCTATGGCGGCAACCCGGCCGTCGTCGGAGCGATCGGGATGCTGGCAGGCTTCTGCGGGACTTTGATGACGCCGATGGCGGCCAATTTCAATCTGGTCCCGGCCGCCTTGCTGGAGCTCAAGGACAAGAACGGGGTGATTAAGGCGCAGGTCGGGACGGCAATCCCGTTGCTGGCCGCCAATATCCTTCTCATCTACTGGCTGGCCTTCTGAGCCATGACGCACGCTCTCACTCCCGACATCGCAGCACGCTTTGCCGAGATCGCGCTTGGGCATGTCCGGCAGGAATATCCGCACAAGCTCGACCATGTCATGGACGGGCCGGAGGATGTGCTGGGGCCTAAGGCGCTGCACCCGATTTTCTACGGCAGCTTCGACTGGCACAGCTGCGTGCACGGTTACTGGCTGCTGCTGCGGGTGCGGCGGCTCTTCTCGGATCTGCCCGTGTGCGGACGGATCGAAGGGCTGGCGGACGAGATGCTGACGCACGCCAAGGTGGCCGGTGAACTCGATTATCTCGACCGTGCCTATAGCGGGGGGTTCGAGCGCCCTTACGGCTGGGCGTGGCTGCTGGGGCTGCATCGCGAGGCGGCGCTGCAGGACCGGCTCGATTGGTCGCAGGCGCTGCAGCCGCTCGCCATGGCTTTCGCAGAGCGGTTCATGACCTATCTGCCGAAGCTCACCTATCCGATCCGTACCGGGACCCACTACAATACCGCATTCGCAATGGTGCTGGCGCTCGAATGGGCGGAGGAGTGGCACCCTCCCCTCGCCGGCCTGATCCGGCTGCGGGCCGCAGCCTATTATGGCGAAGATTGGAACTGCCCTGGCTGGGAACCCGGCGGCGACGACTTCCTCTCCTCGGCGCTGATCGAGGCGCTCTGCATGAAGCGAGTGCTGTCGCCCGAACGGTTCCGCATCTGGCTGGACGGCTTCCTCCCGCACCTCGCCGCGGGCGAGCCCCGCAGCCTGTTCACGCCGGCCACGGTTTCCGATCGCGCGGACGGCAAGATCGCGCATCTCGACGGCTTCAATCTCAGCCGCGCCTGGTGTTGGCGCGGCCTTGCCGACGCCCTCGACCCGGCGCTGGCGGAGCTCGCCCGGAACACTGCGGACCAGCATCTGGACGCCAGCCTGCCCCATGTGGCCGGCGATTACATGGGCGAGCATTGGCTCGCCACATTTGCTCTTCTCGGGCTTGGGACGAGTTGAACTTATTGCACTGCACAATCGTTCGCCCTGAAACCTCCCACACGTCAGGATGAACATGCAGGACCAGAAGCAGAAGACCCGCAAGAAATCAGCAGCAGAGCAAGTACATGGCAGCCTCTTCAAATGGGGTGCGGGCGCGGCTGTCGCCGGTGCTGCGCTGGGGGCCGCGGCGGTTTACAATCGGCGCCAGGCGAAGCGCGCCGAGGAGCGGAATCCGCCGGCCGGCCGCTTCATCGAAGTGGACGGAGTGAGTCTCCACTACCTTGAACGTGGCGAAGGCGCGCCGATCGTGCTGCTGCACGGCAACGGCGCGATGATCGAGGATTGGGTGGCGAGCGGGCTGCTCAACCGCCTGTCGCGGACCCACCGCATTATCGCCTTCGACCGCCCCGGTTTCGGCCACAGCGAGCGCCCGCGTTCGACTGTCTGGACTGCCGAGGCACAGGCCGCGCTCGTCGCCGGCGCGCTGAAGGAGCTCGGCATCGAAAAGCCCCTGGTCGTCGGCCATAGCTGGGGCGCGCTGGTGACGCTGGCGCTGGCGCTGGACAATCCCGGCCTCGCCTCCGGTATCGTGCTGCTCGGCGGCTATTATTATCCGAGCGTACGCGGCGATGTCCTCTTCGCGTCGCAGCCGGCAATCCCCGGCATCGGCGATGCGATGCGCTATACGGTTTCGCCACTGCTCGGGCGGGCGCTGAGCCCGGCGGTCGCCAAGAAGGTGTTCAGCCCGGCGCCGGTGCCCGACAAGTTCGAGAGCTTTCCGATGGACATGGCGCTGCGGCCTTCGCAGATCCGCGCGGAAGCGGCCGAGGCGGCGCTGATGATCCCGGCCGCGGCAAGGCTCAGCAAGCGCTTCGAGAAACTCGAGCTGCCGGTGACGATCGTTGCCGGCACAGGCGACAGGATGGTCGATCCGGCTGACCAGGCGGAGCGGCTGCACGAGGCGCTGCCGGGAAGCAGGCTGGTGCTGATCGACGGCTCCGGCCACATGGTGCACTACACGGCCACCGAGGAAGTCGCCGCTGCGATCGAGGAGGCACGCCGGCGGGGGCAATGACCCTCTTCTTCACCAGCGACACCCATTTCGGCGATCACCGGACGCTGAACATACACAAGCGGCCGTTCGCATCGGTCGCCGAGATGGACGCGGCGCTGGTGGAAAGGTGGAACGAGGCGGTGGGGCCTGGGGAGGAGGTCTGGCATCTCGGCGACTTTGCCAGAAAGGCGGCCGATGTGCCGGACCTGCTGGCAAGGCTGCATGGCCGAAAGCACCTCGTCCGCGGCAACAACGATCCGCCTGGCACCGGCGAGGCCGCGGGATGGGCGAGCGTGCAGAATTATGCCGAGATCGAGGCCGACGGGCGCCTGCTGGTGCTTTGTCACTACCCGTTCCGGAGCTGGAACCAGCAGCACAAGCGCTCGCTCAACCTGCACGGCCACAGCCATGGCAGGCTGAAGCCCCTCCCCCGTCAGTTCGACATAGGGGTGGATGCGTGGGATTACCGGCCGGTCACGCTGGAGCAGCTCCTTCCGCGCTAGCGAGCAGCGACTGCTCGTAACGGAGGAGAAGGTCCTCGGGGCCGTCGTAAAGCTCGGCCGCGCCCGCCCCGAGCAGAACGTCGTCAGAAAAGCCACCGCTCCTGAAGCCGATCGTGCGGATGCCGAGCTTGCAGGCAGCTTCGACATCATAGGGCGAGTCGCCGATTACCACGACCTCCTCCGGGCCGAGCGGCGCCACCTTCCTGAGCGCGGCAGCGAAGATGTCGGGATCGGGCTTGCTGTGCTCGACATCATCCTTGGAGGTAGTCGCCTGGACGAGATCCGCTGCGCCGATCACGCCCAGGTGGAAATCGACCTCCTCGCCCTTGGCCGAAGAGGCGAGAACGATCTTCTTCCCGTCAGTCACGATCCGCTCGAACAGGGCGCGGACACCCGGAAACCGCACGACCCGCGGCAGATAGTCGCGCTTGAACAAGTCGCCGCGGAAGCTGTCGATCTCGTCCTTCTTCGCCTCCCCCAGGTCGGGCGGGAGCAAGGCGGGGATGAGATTGTCGCCTCCCTTGCCGATCTGCGAGCGGATTACCTCGTGCGGCAGGTCGACGCCGAAATGGCGGAAGGCCTCGCCCCAGGCGGCGGCGTGAAGATCGTTGCTGTCAATGAGGGTGCCGTCGACGTCGAACAGGATTGCCTTGATCATCCGGCTCCAATGAGCCGCAGCGCAGGCGGTTCCTGGACCAGTTCGTGCTTCTTGATCTTGCCGGCCGGCGTGCGCGGAAAGTCCGAGACGATCTCGAAGCGTCTGGGCACCTTGTAGCCAGCCAGGCGAGCGCGGCAGAAGGCCTCCAGTTCGGCATAGTCCAGAGCCGCGACGCCGGGGATCGGCAGGATGAAGGCGCGGCCGACCTCGCCCCATTGCTCGTCCGGCGCCGCCACCACAGCGACCTCCGCGACGGCGGGATGGGTGCAGAGGACATTCTCGACCTCGGCGGGAAAGACATTCTCTCCGCCCGAGATGAACATCTCCTTCCGCCGCCCCGCAATGTAGTAGAAGCCGTCCTCGTCGCGGCGCGCAATGTCGCCGGAGCGGAGCCAGCCGTCGGGCGTGAAGGCCTCTCGCGTCGCCTCCGCATTGCGCCAGTAGCCGGGCGTGACGCCGGGGCCGGCGAAGAGCAGGTCGCCGTCGGTGCCGTCGGGGACGTCCCTTCCCTCCTCGTCGACGATGCGCACGCTGCAGAGAAGCTGGGGCTTGCCGACCGAGCCGATCCGGTCCCACGCGTCGGACGGATCGGCGAGGAATGCCGTCGGCCCGGTCTCGGTCATGCCCATGCCGTTGCAGACGCGCACGCCGAGGCCGCGATAGCGCTCGACCAGACGGTCCGGCAGCGGCGCGCCGCCGCAGCCCCAGTGACGCACATGATCGAGCGGTGCGGAGGCGAAGCGGGGATGCTCCAGCAGCGACTGATAGACCGCGGGCACGGCGAAAAAGGTGGTGAGCCGCCGCTCTTCAAGGAGCCGCACCAGAGCCTCATCGTCGAAACCGGGCACGACGATGACGCGGCCGCCGGCGATTAAGGTCGGCAGGCTGTGAAGGTTGATGCCCGCGGTGTGGAAGAGCGGGAGGAAATTGGCCGTGCTGTCGGTGGAGCTGAGGTCGATCGCCGAGCCGATATTGACGTGGTTCGCCATGGCCATGCGGAACGTATAGATGACCCCCTTCGGCAGCCCTGTCGTTCCTGACGTGTAGAGCAGATACCAGATGCCGTCGGCGGGCCAGTGGCGGCGGCAGCTTCCCTCCGGTGCCGCCGCGAGCAGCTCCTCATAAACTTCATCGAGCCCGATCGAGGTTGGGGCCCGCCGGAGTGTTGCCGCGGCCGAAGCATCCTCGCTGCCGTAGAAGAGCAGCTTCGGCTCCGCATCCTCGATCAGTTGGTCGAGCTCCGCCGAAGGCATGCGCCAGTTGAGCGGGACCAGGATCGTACCGAGCTTGGCGCAAGCGAACAGCAGCTCGAAGAATTCGATCCGATTGCGGCACAGAATTGCAACGCGATCGCCATTCACGACGCCGCGGGCTCGCATCAGCGAAGCCGCCTGCCCTGCCCTTCTATCAAGTTCGGCATAGGTCATCGTGCGGCCGGTGGAATAATCCTCAAGCGCGATGCGTTCGGGCCCGAGCTCCGCCCGCTTGCTGATCAGGTCCGGATATTCCGCACTCATCGCTTGCGAAGCCCTTCCGACACGAGGTCGATGGCGATGTCCGCGACTTCAGCGGGCGACAGATCCTCGTTCCAGAGCCCGTAGCGCATGCCCAGGAACACGCTCATGCCGATCAGCGCCCAGGCGCGCGGCTCGTCCGGACCGTCGGAAATCTCATCGCGCTGGCGTGCGGCGGCGAGATTGCGGCTATAGCCCTCGACGAAGGTCAGGTAATGTTCGCGGTAAACGTCTTGCGCGACGAACTGCGCCTCCTCGATGATCCGGTAAAGTTCGGGATGCTTGCGCGTGAAGGCGATGAACGCCTCCAGCCCGAGCCGCTCTGCCGCAATCCGATCGGGCGCTCCGCGCACGGCCTCGGCGACATGGGCACGCGTGGCGTGGCTCATGTCGCGGACAAGTGCCCGGAACACTTCCTCCTTGCTCTCGAAATAGGTGTAGAAGGTGCCGAGCGCGACGCCGGCGCGCTGGGTGATGCCGGTAATCGCCGCCTCGTGGAAGCCGTGCTCACCGAACTCAGCCGCCGCTGCTTCGAGAAGGCGGCGCAGGGTCTTGCGTCCGCGCTCGGTCCGAGGCGTCTTGTCGACAGCTTCGGCAGCCCTCAGCCCAGCCATTGAGCGGACCTGAAGTTCACGATCTCCTCGGGCGATGCACACCTCCCGTGCGCTCCTGTTCCGGACATCTCTCCCCCGCGACTCGCCAACGGCTGCCACCATGCTTGGGAATGCGGCTGTAGGGAAGCCGCGCAAAGTTGAACATTGACTCAACTTTCATTTCGTGAAAGAGCAGCACCTGATCGAGCCTTCTCAGACAAGGACGATTGAGGGGGTTGCTTGAAGCAGTTTTCGGCTAGGGATGGCGCGCGGATCGCCTACGAGGAGAGCGGAAGCGGTCGTCCGCTCCTCTTCCTTCATGGTCTAATGGCGCATCGGGGTTTTTTCGAGACGCAGCGGTCGCTCGCGTCGGACTTCCGCCTGATCTCGATCGACCTGCGCGGCCACGGGGCGTCGCGCGGCGAGAACCAGCGGCCCGGCGTCGAACAGATCGCAGCCGACATTTCGGAGCTGGCGGAGCATCTCGATCTTCAAGGGGCGATCGGCATCGGCTGGTCGCTCGGCGCCTCCGTCCTTTGGGGCGTTCTGACAGGCCCCGCTTCCTCCCGTTTCGCCGGCGCCGTCATCGTCGACATGACGGCACGCGTGCTGAACAGCGGCGATTGGCAGCTTGGTCTCTCGCCGGAAGCCTGCGAGGCGCGGTCGGCAGCGATCCGCGCCGATTATCGCGGTTTCGCCCTGACTGCCGGACAGAATATCTTTGCGCAGCCGGTCGAAGACGGAAAGCGTGAACTCGCCGCCTGGGCCGGCGAACAATTCGCCCTGAACGACCCCGGCGCAATGAGCGCGGTCTGGGCGTCGCTGGTGGCGACCGACGACAGGGCAAAACTGCCCGGCATCCGTCAGCCGACTTTGATCGTGCACGGTGGCAAGAGCCAGCTTTATGGCCCGGACACGGCCAGGCACCTCGCCAACACGCTGCCCGAGGCCCGCATCGTCACCTTCGAGCGCTCCGGTCATGCCCCGCACATGGAAGAGCCGGAGCTCTTCAACGCCACCATCCGTGATTTCGCGGCGAGCCTGCCGCCCGTCCGCCACACCGAAACGATTGCTTGAACAGGAGAGACTCCATGGCCCGCACCTGCATCACCACCGCCCTCAGGATCGGCACCGCCTTTGCCGCTCTCACCGCCGCGCCCGCCTTCGCGCAGGAGCAACCAGCCGGCACTGCCGTCTCCGACGAGCAGCAGGCCGCCGCCGCCAATGAGGCGCTCGAGGGTCAGGGTGCAACCCAGGACCCCGACATCGTCGTCACGGCCCGGCGCCGCGCGGAAAGCCTGCAGGACGTGCCGATCGCCGTCACCGCTTATTCGGGCGAGGCGCTGGAAAGGTCAGGGGCGCTCGACGTCACCGACATCTCCGACACGACGCCAAACGTGACGGTGGAGGTGTCGCGCGGCACCAACACCACACTTACCGCCTTCATCCGCGGCGTCGGCCAGCAGGACCCGGTCGCCGGCTTCGAGGCGGGCGTCGGTCTCTATCTCGATGATGTCTATCTCAATCGCCCGCAGGCGGCGGTGCTCGACATTTACGACGTCGAGCGGATCGAGGTCCTGCGCGGTCCGCAAGGCACGCTCTACGGCCGCAACACGATCGGCGGCGCGATCAAATATGTGACGCGGCGGCTCGATGCCGATGAGACGGATGTCCGCGTCCGCGCCAACCTCGGCACCTATGAGCAGGTGGACGTGATCGCCAGCGCCAGCACGCCGCTGTCGCAATATGCCCGCGTCGGCGCCTCGGTAGCGCGGCTCAGCCGCGGCGGCTTCGGCGACAACCTCACGACCGGCCTGGAAAATTATAATCGCGACGTGTGGGCGGGCCGTGGCACGATCGAGATCGAACCCAATGCGGACATCTTCGTGCGCCTGTCGGGCGACTATACGAAGGACAATTCGCTGCCGCGCAACGGCCATCGGCTGATCACCAGCCGCCTGACCAACACGCCGGTGCTGGAGGACGTCTACGACACGCGCGCCGGGCTCAATACGCCCAAGCAGGATATTGAATCCTATGGCGGCGCGCTGCGCTTTGAGGCACGGGTCAGCGACGAGGTGACGCTGAAGAACATCCTCGCCTATCGCAAGGACCGGACGGCGACCTCGATCGACTTCGACGCCCTGCCCGCCGCCGACGTCGACGTGCCCGCCATTTACCGCAACAAGCAGTTCTCGAACGAATTTCAGATCCTGTACGAAGGCGAGAGCCTGCAGGGCGTGGCTGGCGCTTATTATCTGGACGCCAACGCAAACAATATCTTCGACGTGATCCTCGCTACGACAGGCGCGCTGATCGGCGCGCCAGGCTTCACCGCCTCGACCTTCGGCGATGTGGACACCAAGACATGGGCAGTGTTTGGCGACTTCACCTATCGCTTCACGCCGCAGCTCTCGGTGTCGCTCGGTGGCCGCTACACGAATGACAAGCGCAGCTCGGTCGTGGTCAAGAAGAATTTGATCGGCGGTGCTTCGCCCGAACTTGGCGGCGCCGGAGTTCAGCTTGGCGCCCTCGTCTCCAATTTCGCGGGTGAGAAAACCTTCAAGGAGTTCACGCCGCGCGCGTCGATCACCTTCGAGCCGACCGACGAGCACACCTTCTACGCCAGCTATTCCAAGGGCTTCAAAGGCGGCAGCTTCGATCCGCGCGCCAACTCGCCGCAGGCGGGCGACACCAACGGCAACGGCATCATCGACGAGGAGGACATCTTCGAATTCTTCCTGTTCGATCCGGAGAAGGTCGACAGCTATGAGCTGGGCTACAAGGCGTCCTTGTTCGACCGCCGTCTGCGCCTCGCAATCGCCGGCTTCTACGCCGATTACACCGACGTGCAGGTGCCGGGATCGGTGGGCTGCGTCGTCAACGGGATCCCGACCTTCTGCGGCATCACCGAGAATGCCGGCGCGGCGAGCTTCAAGGGGATCGAGACCGAGCTCGTCGCCACATTGGCGCGCGATCTCACCGGACCCGGCTCACGCCTGAACTTTGCGGGCACCTTGGGCTATCTCGACGCGCAATATGATGAGTTCATCACCGCCGTCGGCGGCGTTGCGACGGACGTCTCGGACTTCCGCCGCATCCAGAACACACCGAAATGGACGCTGTCGGGCACGCTCGATTATGCGACCCCAGTCGGCACCGGCGATCTCAATGCGAGCACAACCGTCTCCTACCGGAGCAAGACCTTCCAGTTCGAGACGCCGAGCCCTTTCCTCGATCAGCCCGGCTATGCCCTGTGGGATGCCAGCATCGTCTGGACCAGCGACAACGACCGCTACACGATCGGCCTGCACGCCAAGAACATCACCGACAAGCAGTATAGGACGTCGGGCTATCAGTTCCTGACCGTCGATGCGACGACCGGCCAGCCCATCGTCAACGCCCAGGGCAACGTCACGCCGAGCCTCGGCCGCGAGGGCGTCGTCACGGCCTTCTACGGCAATCCGCGGCAGGTCTTCCTCTCGCTGGGCCTGAACTTCTAAGGGAGCGCAATGGCGAGGAGCAACGACGCGAGATCGACGGGTGGCGGGCGCGTGCTCGCCATCCTGCTCCTCGCCTATATCTTCAACTTCATCGACCGGCAGATCATCGGCATCCTCGCGGTGCCGATCAAAGCGGAGCTGCAACTCAGCGACACCGAATTGAGCCTGATGGGCGGGCTCGCCTTTGCGCTCTTCTACAGCGGCATCGCCATTCCGGTGGCGTGGCTCGCGGACCGGAAGAGCCGGGTCAACATCATCGCCTTCTCGGTCGCTTTGTGGAGCCTGTTTACGGCCTTGTGCGGGCTTGCTCAGAATTTCTGGCATCTGTTTCTCGCCCGCATGGGCGTCGGCATCGGCGAGGCGGGCGGCGTCGCGCCCTCTTATGCCCTGATCTCGGACTTCTTCCCGAAGGAACGGCGGGCGCGGGCGCTCGCCCTCTTCTCTCTCGGCATCCCGATCGGGTCGGCGATGGGCGTCTTCTTCGGCGGATGGATCGCCAGCAACCTCGACTGGCGCTCGGCCTTTCTCATCGTCGGCCTTGCCGGCCTGCCGGCGGCCTTGCTGGTGAAGATCGGCATCAGGGAACCCGTCCGGGGAGGCTACGACACCGCTGACGGCAGCGCGAGCGCGGGCGCCCCGCCCTTCCTCACCGTCGCCGCAACGCTGGCGCGCACGCCGAGCTTCTGGCTGCTCTCCTTCGGCGCGGCCTCCGGATCGATCCTCGGCTACGGCCTGATCTTCTGGTTGCCCTCCTTCTTCTCCCGCAGCTTCGGGCTGGAGTTGATCGAAGTGAGCTGGTTCTACGGATCGATCGTCCTGGTCGGCGGCATCGCAGGGACCTGGCTCGGCGGCTGGATCGGCGACCGCACCGGCGCCGAGCGCCCGGCCGCTTATGCCCTCATTCCGGCAATATGCTTCCTGATCGCCGCTCCCGCCTTCGCCATCGGGCTGTTCGCGCCGTCGCTGACGATCGCGTGGATCATGTTCGCGATCGGCCAGATGCTGGCGCTCGCCTGGCTGGGGCCGGTGATCGCGGCGGTGCAGCACATCGTTCCACCGAACATGCGGGCGACGTCATCCGCGAGCTTCCTGTTCATCAACAACCTGATCGGGATCGGCTTCGGCATTTTCTTCCTGGGCTTCATGTCCGACACCATGACGCCGCTTCACGGTGAGGATGCGCTGCAGTATTCGATACTTTACGGGCTCGGCTTCTACCTGCTGAGCTCTTTGCTCTATTTCTTCGCAGCAGGGCGCCTCAACCGCGACTGGTATAGGGGAGTGGCATGAAGAGACGGCAATTCATCGTCGCAGCGGCGTTGCTCGCGGCGAGCTGCGCGGGGCCGATGGCGGCAGGGGGGCAGAGCTTCCAGTCCGACCGCATCTCGGTCGTCACCCAGGGCAGCGGACCGGACGTGGTGCTGGTGCACGGGCTCGGCTCCTCGCGCGACGTCTGGCGGGAGACCGTCGCGGCGGTGCCGGGCTATCGCTATCATCTCGTGCAGATGAACGGCTTCGGCGGCACCGCGATCGGCGGCAACAGTGCGGGTCCGGTCGCAGCACCCGTAGCGGAGGAAATTGCGCGCTACATCGCGGAGACACGGCTCGAGCGGCCTGCGATCATCGGCCATTCGATGGGCGGCTGGATCGCCATGGCAGTCGCGGCACGGCATCCGGAGGCCGTCTCCCGGGCAATGATCGTCGACATGCTGCCCTTCATGGGCGCCATGTTCGGTCCGCCGGGCACGACTCCCGAGAGCATCCGCCCGGTCGCAGACCAGATCCGGGACCGGATGGCGGCGAGCAGCGGCGCCGCGCGTGAACAGGTCATCGCAGCCACAATTGCCACGATGATCAAGACGGAGAACCGACGCGCCGAGGCGGTGAAGCAGAGCATGGATAGCGATGCCGGCATGTCGGCCCGGTCGATGCACGAGCTGATCACCACCGACCTCCGGCCGGAGCTTGGGAACATCAAGGTGCCGGTGACGGTGCTCTACGTCCGCTCCCCCGCCGCCCCGATCACCGACGAGCAGATGGACGCCTATTACAAGGCGTCCTACGCGGCGGTGTCGCAGGCCAGGCTGACCCGGATACCGGACGCCTACCACTTCATCATGTGGGACGCGCCGGAACGCTTCGCCGAGGAAGTGCGGGCCTTCCTACGCGGGTAGGACGGCGATGCGGGCGTGGAGGGCCATCTCCTCGCCTGGTCCCAGGACCTGAAAGCCGAGCGCCTCCCACTCCTCCTCCGGCGCATTCAGTGCGGCGTTGGTGTGCGTGACGGGCTCGGCCACGAAGATCCCGCCGCTGCCGGGCGAATAGAGCTGGAAGCAGCATGCGTCCGGCGACGACATCTCGATTGCGAAAGGGACCCCCGGCGTGCGGATGACCGCGCGGCCGCCCCAGCCGTCGAAGCCGTGATCGAGGTCCTGACCGCAGACGAGGCGGTCGCGCAGGTCGTAGCGGCCGGTGGCGGGAACGCGCCCGGTCGGCAGCACATTCTCGTCGATTGTCCAAGCGCCCTCCACTTCGGTATCGAGCCGCGTCTCGGGGGTGCAGTGGAAATAAGGATGCTGGCCGAGGCCGCAGGGCATCGGCTCGTCCGAAAGGTTCCGGCAGCTGAGGCGAATGTCGAGCGCCGCTGCCGTGAGCTCGAACAGCTGCCGCGCCTCGTAGCGCCAGGGCCATTCGCCCGGTTCGTGCCGGAACAGAAGCTCGGCGGCCGACTCGCTGGAGGAGACGACCTCCCAGGGCGCCAGCCACCCCTGCCCGTGCAGTGGGCTGGGATCAGGGGCCATGTTGGGTGCGATCTTTACGTCACGCCCGCGAAAAAAGAAGCGGCCCCCGCGGATCCGGTTGGAATAGGGCACGAGCGGGAAGCTGCCGGTGTCGAGCACGCTCCGCGGCTGCCCCTCCGCACCCCTAAGGACCGGCGCCACGCCGCCTTCCGCTACGTAATCCATCCTTGCAATGCTGCCGCCGAGCCAGGGCGCCAGCTCGAGTGCAAGCGATTTGCCGACCAATCGGACAGTCTTTCGTTCGTCATTGTTAATCATTCTTAACCGTCCCGTTCAGCGACATGAAAAGAGGCCTGTGGATAAATCCAAGTTAACGGTTGCTTCGGGATTCGGGCGCAAGGTATTTAGGTCTCCGGGGGTTCGGGAGGGGTTTGTATGAGTAGACTCGTCAAGGATTTTATCGAGATCAAGGATTACGGGACGCTGGACGAACTGATCCAGCGCCTGACGGCGGTGCGGGACAGCCTGCCCGACAAGTCCGATGCGGAAGTGAAGATGAAGGGCGACGATATTTTCGGCCGCCAGCTGTCCATCTCCTTCTATCGGCCGCAGACCCACGAAGAAGCGGAGTGCGACGCGCGTTACGCCGACGCCTATCGCGAATCTCGTGAGCGTGAGCTGTCGAGGCTGCAGGAAGAGCTCGGCGTCGAATGCCGGGTTCCGCGCAACCGCTCGCGCCGGCTGCGGATCGTCGCCTAAGCGTCATTTGAGCAATGCCAGCAAGAGCGGCGTGCCCTCGGGTGCGCCGCTCTTGCTTTTTCACCATTCCGCGAAGCTGCCGTCCGGCTGGCGCCAGATCGGGTTGCGCCAGCGGTGACGGTCCTTGTGCGCCTCGCGGACGGCCTCCTCGTCGATGGTGACGCCAAGGCCCGGCGCCTCCGGGATCGGCAGATAGCCGTCGACCGGCGACAGCGCGTCTTGGTTGGTGACGAAGTTCAGCAGATCGTGCCCGACATTATAGTGGATGCCGAGGCTCATCTCCTGGATCGCCACATTGGGCGTGCAGGCGGCGAGCTGGAGGCAGGCGGCGAGCGCCAGCGGCCCCAGCGGGCAATGCGGCGCGACGGCGATATCATAGGCCTCCGCCATAGCCGCGATCTTGCGACATTCAAGAATGCCGCCGGCGTGGCTGAGGTCCGGCTGGATGATGTCGACCGCGCGGTTCTCGAAGAACGGCTTGAAGTCCCAGCGCGTGTAGAGCCGCTCGCCGAGTGCGATCGGGGTGCTGACCAGCCCCGCGATCTGCGCAAGGCCTTCGTGATTCTCCGACAGCAAGGGCTCCTCGATGAAGAGCAGCCCCAAAGGCTCCAGCACCTTGGCGAGCTGCTTCGCCATCGGCCGGTGGACGCGGCCGTGGAAGTCGAGGCCCACATCCACCCCCGCTTCTTGCGCCGCCTGGACCCGGGCGATCACCTCGTCGAACAATTTGGGCGTGCCGATCCAGTCGAGTTCGGCGGTGGCATTCATCTTCACCGCGCCGAAACCCTGGTCCCGCCGCGCCCTGGCTGCGTCGGCAATCTCGTGCGGGCGGTCGCCGCCAATCCAGGCGTAAGCGCGTATCTTGTCGCGGACTTTGCCGCCGAGCATTTCCCACGCCGGCAGGCTGACGGCCTTACCCTTGAGGTCCCACAGCGCCTGCTCGAGACCGGCAAGGGCGGACATCAGCACCGGTCCGCCGCGGTAGAAGCCGCCGCGATAGGCGACCTGCCAGATGTCTTCGATCCGCCGCGCATCATGGCCGATGAAGCGGTCGCGCAACGCCTCGAAGGTGCCGTCCACCGCCTCCGCCCAGCCTTCGAGGCTCGCTTCGCCCCAGCCGACGGCGCCGTCCTCGGTCTCGACCCGCACGAACAGCCAGCGCGGCGGCACGTAGAAGGTCTCGATACGGCCGATCTTCATCAATTCGTCTCCTAGCCGACTTCGGGGCTGGCGGGTTGCGCCGATTGCCGCTCGTTGAGATTTGCCGCCTCGACCTGCTGGCGGAGCGCGTGGAGCTTGTCCGCCTGGCTGGGAGGAACGATCGGAACCGACAGGCAGAGGCTCTGCGCTGGGAGAACGTCGCGCCAGTCGCTGATCAGCTGCTTGTAGGCCTTGCCCACCGCACGAATGTTGCGGTCGAGATCGTAGAGGCCGAGCGGGTTGACGTTGCCGTTCTGCTCTCGAAGCGCGGTATCCCAATCGACCTGGTCGGTCAGCGAATACCAGGTGAAGCCGACTGTCGGGATGCCGTCGTTGCGGAGGCGCAGCACGCTCGCCCATTCCTTCCACAACCACTGCACGGCCTCGTCGCCCTTCGGTCCCTCGCGCATGTTGGTCTCGGTGTGCATGACCGGCAGCCGGTAGCGGTCGTAATATTGGCGGGTGATCTCGGTATAACCGAACACCTCGCCCGATGCTTCGGTCATGCCGTTGGCGTGGACTCGATGCTCGTTCGTCCAGTAATAGTCATTACCCAGGATGCAGTGCTGCTTCAGCCGGTGATGCAGGAAGAAATGATACTCCTCCCGCGTCATCCCGTTATCCATCAGATATTCGTACATCTCGCTGTCGACGCGGCGGCCGTAATTGAGATCGAGGCTGAGGAAGCGGCGCGAGTTCATCTTCTCGGCCGGGCCGATCGCAGCCGGGCTGTCGGCATGGAAATATTCGGAGGATTCGGACTGGATGAAGATCGCGTCCGGCCGCCGCTTCAGTATCTCCGTCATCCCCAGCACGTTCGCCTTGACGATGTGCTTCAGCGCCGTGACGAAGGTGCGGTCGGTCTTCCCCTGCTCGTTCCACCAGCCATATTTTCCCGAGAAGATCGCGCAGATGAACATCTCGTTGACCGGGGTGTAGACCTGCACCCACGGAAAGCGGTCGGCGAAGGCGCCGGCATAGGTGGCGAACTGGGCGGGGAAATCAGGGTTCTGGAAATTGCCGATCCAGTCGGGCACGCCGAAGTGACAGAGGTCGACGATTGGGGTGATGTCGCGGCGCTTCAGCTCCGCAAAGGTAATGTCGGCGAACTCCCAGTCATATTTGCCCGGTGCCAGAAAGGTGCGGTGGATCGGCGGGCCGTAGCGCAGATAGTGGATGCCGAGATCCTCGGTGAGGTCGAAGTCCTCGCGCCAGCGTTCATAATGGCCGCAGACCTCCATCTGGTCGACACGGGTGCGGCCGTTGTTGATCGTCGGGATGCTGTTCTCGATCCCGGTCGCGAACATGAAATTGGCGATAGGACCCTCCTCTTGCCACCCGCTCTCTAACGTGAACCGGCGTCCGGTCCAGCCGGCGCAGGCTGCCCTAAGAAAGAGTTGCGATGCAGAAAGTTTCCTGACCGGCGCCTCGTCCGGCTCGAAGCAGGCCCCGTTTCGCCTGGTTAACCGGGCGCCAACCATTTTCCGCTAGGGGTAGGTCAGCACTCGATCGCCCGGCTCTTCGGGCAAGGAGCGGCAGATGATCGCGATCATAGCGTCGCAGTTGCTGGGGTTCATCATTGGCGGAGGGATCTTCCTCCTGCGCCATGACCGCGGCGATTTCGCGACTTTCTTCTGAGAGCTAGCCTGCGAACGGCGTGTCCGCGAGGCCGGTGACGCCAGGCTCGATCAGGAACAATCCACCGGCCTGAGGCTGGGCCTTTTTCTCATCGCTGGTGAGGCCGATGCTGGCCGAGGTGACGAACAGCCGGTCGAGGCCGGGACCGCCGAAGACGCAGCTGGTCGGCCGCTGGACCGGGACCTTGAACTCCGCGATCCGCTCTCCCTCGGGTGAGAAACGGCGGATGCACCAGCCGTCCCAGAAGGCGATCCACAGACACCCCTCGGCATCCACGGTCATCCCGTCGGGATAGCCGTCGCCCTCGCCGAACTGGAGGAAGGTCCGGCGGTTAGTGGCCTCTCCGGCCTCGCTGAGATCGAACAGGTAGGTGACCTGCCGCGCCGAGTCGTTGTGATACATGAGGCGGCCGTCGGGACTGAAAGCGGGACCGTTGGTGACGCGGTAGCCGTCGTCGATCCGAGTCCATTTGCGGTCCGCGTCGAGGCGGTAGAGCGCGCCGGAGGCCTGCCGCTCGTCATTGTCCATCGTGCCCGCCCAGAAGCGCCCTTCGCGATCGAGCACGCCGTCGTTGAAGCGGTTGCTCACCCGGTCGGGCTCGGGATTACCCAGCGGGATGAACCGGTCCTCGGCGAGGTCGACCTTGGAGAAGCCGTCCTCAGTGCCGGCGATGAAGCCGCCTTGCGCGCGGGGGGCAAGCGAGCAGACGCGGTAGGGCGTGTTCCAGGTCTTCAACGCGCCGCTCGCGACGGTGTAGCGGAACACCTTGTAGCCCTTGATGTCGACCCAGTAGACGGCACCTTCCCGCGCCACCCAGACCGGTCCCTCGCCCAGCACCGCCTTCACGTCCGCGATGCATTCCACCGTCTTGCTCTCTGTCATGCCATTCCCGATAGACGGCCCGAGCCGCCGCGCAAAGCGTTGGGACACGAGACGAGAGGAAGGGCATGCGCTGGGAGAGCTTCATCGCCGTCGATTGGGGGACGACCAACCGGCGCGGCTATCTGATCGAACCCGGCGGACGCATGACCGACGAGATGGAGGACGATCGCGGCATCCTCGCGGTCGGCCATCATGGCTTCGACGCGGCGGTGGCGGAGCTGAAGGGCCGGCTCGGCGAACGGCCCCTCCTGATGGCGGGGATGATCGGCTCCAACCGCGGCTGGGTCGAGGCACCTTACGTCCCCTGCCCCGCCGGCCTGCCGGAGCTCGCGCAGAACCTGAAATGGGTGGTGAAGGATCGGATCGCGATCGTCCCCGGGGTCTCCTTCCTCGGCGACGGGCGCGCTGACGTGATGCGGGGCGAGGAGGTGCAGATCCTCGGCGCCTATGGCGAGGGACTGGTGCCGGCGAGCGCGACCGTCTGCCATCCCGGCACGCACAACAAGTGGATCCGGCTGGAGGACGGGCGGATCACGTCGTTTCGTACGATCATGACGGGCGAGCTGTTCAGCCTCTTGAAGGAGCACAGCATCCTCGCCGACCTTCTGGCCGCGCCGGCCGAGGCCGACGAGGCTTTCGAGGCGGGGGTGCGGCACTGTCTCACCTATCCTGACCTCCCGGCAGAGCTCTTCTCGGTGCGGGCCCGCGTGCTGCTCGGCCAGGCGCCGCGCGAGAGCGCGGCCTCCTATACCAGCGGAATCCTGATCGGCACCGACGTGCGGATCGGCCTCGCCACCGCGCCGGCGGGAGAGATCGTCGTAATGGGCCGGCCGGAGCTGACCCGGCTCTACGCCGCCGCCTTGCGCGTCGCCGGACGGGCATCGCGCGAGGTGGACGGGGAAGAAGCCTTTCTGGCAGGATGCCGGCATCTGGCGGAGCTGATCCAATGACTCCATCCGAGACGCTCGATCGCTGGCTCTCCCACTGTCCGCTGGTGGCGATCATCCGCGGCGTGACGCCGCCTGAGGCCATAGGCATCGGCGAGGCGCTCCACGAGGCGGGGATCCGCATCATCGAGGTACCGCTCAATTCGCCGGAGCCCTTCGAGAGCATCCGCCTGCTCGCGGGCGCATTGGGAGACCGTGCACTGATCGGGGCGGGAACGGTGCTCGATCCAGCCGATGTGCAGCGGGTGGCGGACGTCGGCGGCAAGCTGATCGTCTCTCCCAACACCTATGCGCCAGTGATTGAAGCGACGGTGAAGGCGGGCTTGGTCTCGGCGCCCGGCTACTACACGCCGTCCGAGGCGTTCGAGGCGGTGCGCGCCGGCGCCCATGCGCTGAAGCTGTTCCCGGCCGAGGCCGCCTCCCCGGCGGTGGTAAAGGGGCAGCTTGCGGTGCTGCCGAAGCACATCCCGCTGCTCGTCGTCGGCGGGATTACGCCGGGCAACATGCGCGGCTACCTCGACGCAGGCGCGCGGGGCTTCGGGCTCGGCTCCGGCATCTACAAGCCGGGTCAGACGCCGGACCAGGTGCGGATGCAGGCGCAGGCCTATATCGAGGGCCTGCGCTGATGCGGCCGCTCCGCGTCGCGATCATCGGCTTCGGCAAGATTGCGAAGGACCAGCACGTCCCCTCGATCGCGCTCCACGACCGGCTGGAGCTTGCCGCCACCACCAGTCGCCAGGGGACGGGCGCGGAGGGCCGGCCTTGCTTCCGCGACCATCACGAGATGCTGCGCCAGGTGGACGACCTGGACGCCGTCGCGATCTGCACGCCGCCTTCGGTGCGCTACAACATTGCCCGCGACTGCCTTGAGGCGGGGCTGCACTGCCTGCTCGAAAAGCCGCCGGCGGTGACGCTCGGCGAGATCGAGGATCTCGCCTGCATCGCAGAAGGCAAGCAACTCACGCTCTTCACGACCTGGCACGCGCAGGCCAACCCTGCCGTCACCGCCGCGGCCGAGCTGCTCGCGGGGCAGCGGATCGCCTCGATGGAGGTCGCCTGGCGGGAGGACGTGCGCAAGTGGCATCCCGGCCAGCAATGGATCTGGGAGCCTGGCGGGTTCGGCGTATTCGACCCCGGCATCAACGCCTTGTCGATCCTGACCAGGATCTTCCCGGGCAACCTTTTCGTGCGAGAGGCGGAGCTGTTCTTCCCGGCCAACCGGCAGACGCCGATCGCAGCCAACCTCACGCTCGCCAGCCCCGCCGCGGATGCCGCAATGCCGGTCGTGTTCGACTGGAGTTACAGCGCCGGCGAGTCATGGACGATCGACATCCGGACCGACACGGGAACCAGGGTGACGCTGCTGGAAGGCGGCGGCCGGCTGGAAGTGGATGGCGAGCCGCGCACCACCGAAGGTCCCGACGAATATCCCGCGCTGTATGGCGAGTTCATCGACCTGATCGACGAGCGCCGTTCGCACGTCGACGTGCGGCCGCTGCGCCTCTCAGCCGACGCGTTCCTGCTCGGACAGCGGACGATCGTGGAGCCGTTCGAGGATTGAGCCCGCCCTAGAAGGTCGCGCGCAGCCCCAGGCGGATGTCACGGCCGGCGAGCGGCACGAAATCCTTCGTGAAGCTGGCGTGACGGCGGGCCTCGACGTCGAAGATATTGTTGGCGGAGAGCAGGATGGCGGTGCCGTTCCTCTTGCCCCACGGCCGCCACGCCAGCGACGCATTGACCGTGGTGAAGCCGTCGGTCGGATTTTCGAAGGTCGCGACGCGGTCCTGGTCAGCGGTCCATTCGACCTCGATGCGACCATCCACCTTTTCCGTCTGCGCCTCCACCCCGGCGAGGACGCGGAGCGGCGGGATGCGCGGCACCGGGCCGTTGCCTTCCCTGATCGTCGCGCGAACATAATCCGAGACGAGATCGCCCACGATGCGCAAGCCGTCGCTCCTGTAGAGCGTCGCCGAGGCCTCGACCTCGAAGCCATAATAGCGCGCATCCCGCTGGAAATATTGGAAGACCGGGAGCTCGTCCTCTTCCTCGCCGGTCGCGGCCTGGAAGATGTAGTCGTCAAACCAATTGGCGAAGAGGCTGGCGCTCAGGCGATAGTCCGCGGTCTGGGCCCGCGCGTAGAGCTCCGCGCCCCAGCTCTTCTCCTTCCTGAGCATCGGATCGCCGAGCTCGAACGCCTGGGTTGCGACGTGCGGGCCGTTGGAAAAGAGCTCCTCGGCCGAAGGCGCACGCTCGGCGCGTGAAACGTTGGCGCCGATCTTCACCCGAGAGGTGATGTCATAGGCCGCGCCAAAGGCGGCCGACAGGGCATTGAAATCACGTGACATATCGAATGCGTCGGAGGCGACATCGGTATGCTCGAAGCGGCCGGCGGCCTCGAGCTCGACGCGGCCGACCTGGAATTCCTGCAGGGTGAACAGGCCATATTGGCTGGTGTCATTGGGCGGGACGAATGCCTCAGCGCCTATCGCCGCGAAGTCACGGTTGAAGAATTGCGCGCCAGTGACGCCCCGCCAGCCGTCGCGATCGCCTTGGACATACTCGAGCCGGCCCTCGATTCCCTCGGTCTTGAAGACGGTGCCGACTTCTTCTCCCTCGAACTCGGTATGATCGTAGTCCGCGTAGGCAAGGCGGACGCGAAGCTTGTCCTTGGCGGCATTGCCGAGCTCGAGCTCCCCGCGAAGATCGGCGCGGATCTGCTCCAGACCGATCGTCACCGGCTCCTCGCCATGCTCGTGGCCTTCCTCCTCGCCTTCTTCCCCGCCCTCTTCCTCATGGTGGTGATGCGCGCCTGGACGAGTGGGCACGCCATAATTGCTGTCGAACCAGCTGACGGACGCCCCGATATTGCCGCGCTCGCCGATATAAGCGAGGCCGCCACCCAGGGTCTTGGTCTCGGTAGCGCTGTTCGGAATGACGCCGCGGGCATCGGCGAGATCGCGAGCCTCGGCGGCTTCCTGGGCGTGCCCCTCCTCTTCCTCTTCGGCGGCGATCTCGAGCTGCTCGGCACGAAGCTCGGGCGACAGCAGGAAACCGCCGATCTCGCGGTCGTCGGTATTGCGGTAGCTGCCGTCGAGGTGGACGACGAGGCCGCTCTTGCCGACTGGCAGGTCGACGCCGCCGCCGATGCTGCGCTCATTGTCCGCCGAGCCGTAGGTGGCGATGACGTCGACATGGACCGGCTCGTCCGGCACGCGGCGCGGGATGCGGCGGTCGAGCACGTTGACCGCGCCGCCGATCGCCTGGCTGCCGAACAGCAGGACGGCCGGGCCGTGCAGCACCTCGACGCGCTCGGCGGTGAGCGGATCGATCGTCACCGCATGGTCGGCGGAGGTGTTCGACACGTCTATCGAGCCGATGCCGTCGGTCAGCACGCGGACGCGCTCGCCCTGAAACCCGCGCAGCACCGGGCGCGACGCCCCAGGGCTGAACGAAGTGGCCGAGACACCCGGAAGTCGCGCCAGCGTATCGCCGATCTGCGGGCGGAGGTCCCTGACGAGATCGGTGCCGCTCAGCACCGATGTGCCGGCGAGGATGTCCAGCTCCCGCACGAAATTGGCGGTTACGACGATGCCGGGCTCTTCTTCACCATGATAATGATCCTCCCCGCGCGGCGGGTCGCGCGGCGAAGGCTGCGGGGCAGCGGCCTGCTGTGCGGAAGCGGACGCTGCGGCAAGGAAGGTGGTGGCGAAAAGCAACGCGAGCTTGGTCATCATAACTCCGGGAGATGTCGCTGGGCAGGTAGACGATACGTTACATTGTCACAAGCACATGAACCTCGGATGACAGTCGAGACAACGCTGCGCAGAAACGGTCTGTCGCCTCCTCTGCCGCTCGACAGGCCTCGCTTGGCTGCGATAGGCACGGCTCCGGAAAGGTATTCTGCCATCATGAAAGCTCCCGTCGCCGCCTTGCTCCTTGCGCTTCTGACGACAGGCGCCGCCGCTCCGGCCGCCGCCGCCGATGCCGGGAGCGTGCTTGCCGGGACGGAACAGCAGACGGGCCTGCTCCCGGTCCATGTCGACCAAAAGGGCGGACGCATCCTGCTTTCGCTGCCGCGGCCGGACCGGGAGGGGCTCCTCGGCCGTTATTTATATATCCCGGCGCTGAAAACGGGTCTCGGGGCAGCTCCGGTCGGCCTCGACCGTGCCCTGAGCGGAGGCTCGCGGCTGATCGCCTTCCGGCGGCTCGGCAAGAAAGTCGTCGTCGAGGTGGAGAACCCCCGCTTCCGCGCCACCAACGCCGCCGCGCCGGAGCAGGCGGCGGCGCGGGAGTCGTTCGCCTTCTCGACGCTCTGGACCGGCGACGTTGCGGCCGAGACTGCGGACGGGCGCGTGCTGGTCGACATCGCCTCCTTCCTCACCCGCGATGCGATGGGGATTACCCAGGCGCTCAAAGGCGCCGGCGAGAAGGGCTTCGCGCTCTCCAGCGAGCTGACGGTGGCAGACCCGAACGCTGTCAGGGCGTTCCCCGAAAATCTGGAGTTCGAGGCGCGGCAGACCTTCGTCTCGTCCGAGCCCGGAGCCGAGGTGAACAATATCGCGCCTGCGTCGGGCAACCTCACCTTCATCGTCCGCCATTCCTTCGTGAAGCTGCCCGATGCCGGCTATCAGCCGCTGCGCTTCGACCCGCGCACCGGCGCCTTTGGGACGCAGGTGCTCGATTACGCGGCGCCGCTCGGGCAGCCGATCGTCTATGACCTGGCCAATCGCTTCCGGCTGGAGAAGGTGGATCCGTCCGCCCCACGCTCGCGGGTCAAGGAGCCGATCACCTTCTACATCGACCGCTCGGCGCCGGAGCCGATCCGCACCGCCCTCTACGAAGGGACGAGCTGGTGGCGGCAAGCCTTTGAGGATGCGGGCTTCATCGACGCCTTCAAGGTCGAGATCCTGCCCGAAGGCATCGATCCGCTCGACGTCCGCTACAATGTCGTCAACTGGGTCAATCGGGCCACCCGGGGCTGGTCGTACGGACAGGTTGTCGAGGATCCCCGCACCGGCGAGATCATCAAGGGCCAGGTGCTGCTCGGCTCGCTCCGGGTCCGGCAGGACATGCTGATCTTCGAAGGACTGGTCGGCGCCGACGAGGTCGGCCGCGGCGGACCGAACGACCCGATCCAGGCTTCGCTCGCCCGCCTCAGGCAGCTCGCCGCGCACGAAGTCGGCCACGCGTTGGGTTTCGCCCACAATTTCGCCGGCAGCACCCAGGGCCGCTACTCGGTGATGGACTATCCGGCGCCGCGCGTCAGCCTGGTCGACGGCGCGCCGGATCTCAGCGATGCCTATGGTGCCGGCCTCGGCCGCTGGGATGGCTTCGTGGTAGACTGGCTCTACGGCAGCGACAGCGAAGCGGAGGCGGCCGAGAAAGCCTCCGCCGCGGTCGCGGAAGGACTGCGCTTCGTCGGCGACAATGAGGCGCGGCCGCTCGGCTCGGCGCAACCGTGGGGCAGCCTCTGGGACGATGCGACCGATCCTGCGGCGGAGCTGGAACGGATGCTCGCCGTCCGCCGCGCCGCCGTGCAGCGCTTCGGTCTCGGCGCGCTGGCCGCCGGCGAACCCGCAGCGAACCTCCGCCGCAAATTCGTGCCGATCTGGCTGCTCCACCGCTACCAGGTCGAAGCGGCAGCCAAGCTGGTGGGCGGCGTCACCTTCACCTACGCAGTGCGTGGTGACGGCACGGAAGCGGCCGCGCCGGTTGAGGAAGGTCTGCAGCGCCGTGCCCTGGAAGGCCTGCTCGCGACGCTTGCGCCGGAGGCGCTTCAGGTGCCGGCGGGGCTCCTGCCCTATCTCTCCTCCGGCTGGTCCGGCGCACCCGACCGCCAATTCGAGATCGAGATCTTCCGCACCGCCGGGGGGCCCGTCTTCGATCCCCTCGCCGCCAGCGATGCCGCCGCGATGGTGACGCTGAACGCCTTGCTTGCACCCGACCGCCTGAACCGGCTCGCCGAGCAGAACCGGATTAACGAGGCCCAGCTCGGCGCGGCCGAAACGCTGGATCGGCTGATCGGCACCGTGTTCCGACCCGCGGCGGAGGGTTCGCTCGGGGCCGTGCAGCGGCGCGTTGCCACGACGACCGCGCTTGCGCTCGCCCGGGTGCAGCGGGATCCGGCTTTGTCCCCTCCCCTCGCCCTTGCTTTGGACGAGCGGCTCCGCAGGCTTGGTGCCGAGCTCGCCAAGCGGCCCGGCAACGAGGCCGAGCGGGACTGGAGCCGCGGCCTTGCCCGTCTGCTCACCGATCGCGAAGCGCTGGACAAGGCGCTGGCAGAGCCGCGGCGACTGCCCCAGGTGCCGCCCGGCATGCCGATCGGCGGCGCAGCGGACGACTATCTGGGCGGCTGAGCCGTTCCCGATTCGTCTCGCCGCGCGAGGCGAACGTTTCGCCTCAACATCGTCCGATTAAGCTGACAGCCAGCCTCGTTCGCGTATGATGCAAATCATTGGGGCAGAAGGTTTAAACGGAGGGGCTACAGTGTCAGTGTCGCGTATGCGTATCGCCATTTTGCGGCGGCTTTCCCGCATCAAGAAAGAGCATAAGATCGCGCTCGGCGCCGGAGCGGCGCTGCTCGCGCTGGTGCCTCAGGTCCAGAACGCGACCGTGGCACTCGCGGCCCCCGCGCCTATCCAAAAGGCTTCCCAGACCACTCAGACGACTAACAAGGCGGAGAGCGCCGAGGCGGCACGTCGCGCGGCGATCCGGATGACCGCGCAGAGCCTGCCGGTGGTTCGTGCGGTCCAGGCGACCAGCGCCGCCGAGGCGACGGCCCAGCGGATCCTCGCCGCACGGATCGACGAGTTGGGCCGCAACTTCAGCGGCGACGTCGGCATCGCTGTCCAGGACGTTCAGACCGGCTGGACCACCGACTTCGACGGCATGTCGCGCTTTCCGCAGCAGAGCGTCAGCAAGTTCTGGGTTTCGCTGACCGCGCTCGACATGGCCGATCGTGGCCAGCTCGACCTCGACGCGCCGGTGACGGTGCGCAAATCAGACCTCACCCTGTTCAACCAGCCGATCGCCGCGCTCGTCGATGGCGACGGCTATCGCACGACCCTGCGCGACCTGATGTATCGCGCGATCACCGCCAGCGACAACACCGCCAACGACTTCCTGCTGTGGCGGACCGGCGGACCGGATGCGGTGCGCGAATTCCTCTACGACAAAGGCATCCAGGGTGTTCGCTTCGGCCCCGGCGAGCGGGTCATGCAGGCGCGTATCGCCGGCATGGAATGGAGGGACTCCATGGTCGGCAGCGGCTTCTACGCAGCGCGCAGCGCGCTGCCGATGTCGGTCCGCCAGGCGGCGCTGCAGGACTATCTCGGCGATCCTGTCGACGGCGCCACCCCGATCGGCGTGGTCGAAGCGCTCGCGCGCCTCAAGAAGGGTGAATTGCTCTCGCCCGCCTCGACCCGCCGTCTGCTCGACATCATGTCGAACACCAAGACCGGCAAGCAGCGCCTGCGCGGCGGCCTCGCGCCGGGCTACAGCGTCGCGCATAAGACCGGGACCGGGCAGATCCTGGGCGGCACCTCGACCGGCTACAACGATATCGGCATCGTCACCGGCCCCGACGGCCGCTCCTATTCGGTGGCCGTCTTCATCCGCAAGACCAGCGCGCCGATCCCGGCCCGGATGCGGCTGATGCAGGAAGCTGTGCGCGCCGTGATCGATTATTCGCGCCAGACCCACGGCCTGACCTTCGCCAATGCACCGGCCCCGACGCCGGCGACCACTACCTATGCCGGCGCCGCCGCCGAGGCGGTCGCGGAGCTTGAAGAAGGCGAATGATCTGGTGGCATCGCCGCCGCCCTCCTAAGGTGCGGCGGCGATGGCCCGGCCCCAGTCTCCCGATTACGACAAGAGGCGCGAAGCGATCGTCGCCGCCGCGGCCGCGCTTTATGCCCGCCGCGGCTTCACCGGCGCCTCGATAGCCGGCCTGGCGCAGGCCTGCGGCTCATCAAAGTCGCTGATCTACCACTATTTCCCCTCCAAGGATGACATCCTCTACGAAGTCATGGCGGCACATCTCGATGCGCTCGTCGATGCTGCCTACGATGCCATGCAGGCGGGGGGAGCACGCGAGCGGCTGGAAGCGCTGACGCTGGCCTTCATGCGACTTTATGTGGGGGCGCAGGACAGCCATAAGGTGCTGCTGAACGAGCTCGACAATCTGCCGCCGGAGCGGCGGACGGAAGTGGTGGCGAAGCAGCGACGGATCATTTCGGTGGTCGAGGAGCTGATCCGGGAGATCAGGCCGGACCTCAACCCGCAGACGCTGCCGCTCGCGATGCTGTTCTTCGGCATGATCAACTGGACCCACACCTGGTTCAGACCGGGTGGGAACATGAGCGCAGAATCCCTTGCGACAACAGCAGTCGACCTGATGCTGAATGGGCTCGAGCGCGTTCAGGCGTCGTAGTCGAGCTCGACCCCCTCGCCCTTGGGCACCGACTGGCAGGTGAGGACGTAGCCGCTGGCGATTTCCTGGTCGCTGAGGCCGTAGCGCGCGGCCATCTCGACCTCGCCGGAGACGACGCGGGCGCGGCAGGTGGCGCAGACGCCGGCCTTGCAGGCATAGGGCGCCGGCATGCCCGCGGCGCGAGCGCTGTCGAGGATGTTGCCGGCCTCGGCGCTGAACGGCACGCGCCGCTTGCGGCCGTCGAGGGTGACCAGCATGGTCAGGCCCTGCGCCTGGCTCTGCAGCGCCTGCATCTGCGCGGCGAGGGCCTCCGAGGGACGGCCGGCGGTGAAACGTTCGACGAAGATCCGCTCGTGCGGCACGCCGACCGCCTCTAGCGCTTCCTCCGCGGCGTCCATCATCGGACCTGGGCCGCAGATGAAGAAAGCCGCAATGTCCTCGGGCTCGACCAGGCTGCCGAGGATGAGGTCGCATTTGACGCGGTCCAACATGCCGTTGAACAGCTCGATATCTTCAGCTTCTTCGGCAAGGAAATGATGGACTTGCAGCCGGTTCATGAAACGATTCTTGAGCTTCGACAGCTCCTCAAGGAAGATGACCGAAGAGCTGTCGCGATTGCCGTAGAAGAGCGTGAAGCGGCTCTGCGGCTCGGTCGTCAGCGACGTCTTCAAGAGCGAGATGACCGGCGTGATGCCGGAGCCGCCGGCAAAGCCGACATAGTGATTGCTCGCGGCCGGATCGAAGTCCCACGTGAAGGAGCCGTGCGGCGGCATCACTTCCATCTGGTCGCCGGGCCTTAAATTGTCATTCGCCCAGTTGGAGAAGACGCCACCTGCGATCCGCTTGACGGTCACCTTGAGCTGCCCCTCCTCCGGCGCGACGCAGAGCGAGTAGTTGCGGCGGATGTCCTCGCCCTGAATGTCCGCCTTCAGCGTCAGATGCTGGCCGGGCTTGAAGGCGAAGGTGGCGGCGAGATCCTGCGGCACCTCGAACCGGATCGACTTGGCGTCGTAGGTCTCGGGGACCACCTCGGCGATCTTCAGGGTGTGGAAGCTGACGCTCATCCGGCTCTCAATGACATTTGAAATGGTCGAACGGCTCGGCGCAGGCGCGGCAGCGCCACAGCGCCTTGCAAGGCGTCGATCCGAAGCGGCTGATCTCCTCAGTGCTCGCGGAGCCGCATTGCGGGCATTCGACGGCGCGCTGGCCAGCGAGCGTCGGCGGCGCGATGCCGTAGGCGCGCAGTTTCCGCCGCCCTTCCTCGCTGATCCAGTCGGTGGTCCAGGGCGGGGAGAGCGTCGTCGCGATGCGGACGTGATCCAAGCCAGCCTTGTCGAGCGCAATGCGGACCATCGTCTCGATCACGAGGGTTGCGGGACAGCCCGTGTAGGTGGGCGTAAGCACGACTCGATCGGGATGTACTTCACGGACAATGCCAAGATCGACCAGCGAAACCACTGGAATTTCAGGGTCGGGAACTTTGCCTAGAACCTCCCAAACCCCGTTCGCTTCGAGCGAAGTCGAGACACGTGGCACCGGCAACGCGCTTCTCGACTTCGCTCGAAGCGAACGGAAGGAGGTGGAAACCTCTACCATGTCGCGTCCGGATAGGTGCGCGGGAGGAACTGCATGGTGCAGAGCAGGTGGCCGAGATGCTCGCTATGATGGCCGCGGCGGCCGCCGAGGATCGGACGCTGATCGCCTGGTGCCTCGAGCGTCGCCTCTGCGAGAACCCCGCGGATCATACGGTCGTAATCGCCCCTGAACAGGCTGAGATCTGGGCCGACACCTCGGGCGGCGGCTTCGATGGCGAGCTCGTCCATCTGGAACAGCTCCGGGATGAAGCGCCAGTTCCACTCCAGGCCGTCCTGCATCCGACGGCGGCTCTCCTCGGTGCCGTCACCGAGGCGGATCACCCATTCGGCGCTCAGCTCCTGATGGTAGGTGACCTCCTTCACCGCCTTGGCGGCGACGGCGGCGAGGCGCTCGTCCAAGGAGGCGGTGAGATGCTGGAAAAGCAGCCTTTGCCAGGTCGAGAAGAGGAACTGCCGTGCCATCGTCTGAGCGAAGTCGCCGTTCGGCTGCTCGACGAGCAGGCAGTTGCGAAAATCGAGCACGTCGCGGTGGAAGGCGAGCGCGTCGCCGTCGCGGCCCCTGCCCTCGATCTCGCCGGCATAGTTGAGGAAGTGCGTCGCCTGGCCGACCAGGTCGAGCGCCATGTTGGCAAGGCTGAGATCGACCTCGACCGAGGGCGCGTGCCCGGTCCATTCACCGAGACGATGACCAAGGATCAGGCTGTCGTCGCCGAGCCGCAGCGCATATTCGAACAGCGAGAGGTCGAAGCCTTCCGCAGGCGCCGGATCGAACGCGCCGGCGCCCGGGCGTTCCTTGGCCAGGGTCTCGTCCTCCGGCCGGATCGGCGGCAGCGACGGCATCAGATATGCTTTATGTGATCGGGGATGTTGTAGAAGGTCGGGTGGCGGTAGATCTTGTCCTCGGCCGGATCGAACATGGCTGCATCGTCGGACGGATCGGAAGCGACGATCGCCGTCGAGGGCACCACCCACAGGCTCACCCCCTCCATGCGCCGCGTGTACGTATCGCGGGCGTGGCGGACGGCGATCTCTGCGTCGGGAGCATGGACGCTGCCGACATGGCGATGCGACAATCCGGCGCGGGAGCGGACGAAGACCTCCCAGAGCGGCCAGTCTTTCGACATCAGGCAGCCTTCCTCTCGGCCCTCTTGGCCGCATAGGCGTCCGCCGCCTCGCGGACCCAGGCGTTCCTTTCCCAGGCATCGCGCCGAGCCGTCATGCGCTCCCTTGCGACCGGACCTTCGCCGCGGACAACCGCGTAGAATTCCTCCCAGTCGATTTCGCCGAAATCATAGCCGCCTTTCGCCTCGTTCCAGGCGAGCGCCGGATCGGGGACGGTGAGACCGATCGCCTCGGCCTGGGGCACGGTGATGTCGACGAACTTCTGGCGGAGCTCGTCGTTCGTCTCGCGCTTGATCCGCCAGCGCAGCGACTGCGCGGTGTTGGGTGAATTCTCATCGGGCGGCCCGAACATCATCAGCGACGGCCACCACCAGCGGTTCAGAGCGTCCTGCGCCATACGCTTCTGGTCGGCCGTGCCGGCGGCGAGATGCATCATGATCTCGTAGCCCTGGCGCTGATGGAAGCTCTCTTCCATGCAGATGCGGACCATCGCCCGCGCATAGGGCCCATAGGAGGTGCGCTGCAGCGGCACCTGGTTCATGATGGCGGCGCCGTCGACCAGCCAGCCGATCGCGCCCATGTCCGCCCAGGTGGAGGTCGGATAGTTGAAGATGGTGCTGTATTTCGCTTTGCCGGAGTGGAGCGCCTCGATCATCTCCTGCCGGCTGGTGCCGAGCGTCTCGGCAGCCGAATAGAGGTAGAGACCATGGCCCGCCTCGTCCTGCACCTTGGCGAGCAGGATCGCCTTGCGCCGGAGCGAGGGCGCGCGGGTGATCCAATTGCCTTCCGGCAGCATGCCGACAATCTCGGAATGGGCATGCTGTGACATCTGCCGCGTCAGCGTGCGGCGATAGGCCTCCGGCATCCAGTCTTTCGGCTCGATGAACTCGTCCGCCGCCACGCGCGCCTCGAAGGCGGCGAGCTTGTCCGGATCCTCGATGCTCTGGACGCTCTGGGTCTTCTGGAGTTCGGTCGTGTACATGATCCATTCCTACCATTCGCCGACCGAGCGGTCAACGAACTGCCCGCATGTGCTTCATGTAAACGGACGGCGACGTCGCCCGGTTCAACTCAATCGAAGCCGCTCGCCAGGAAGCGGCTCGCGAAGGCGCAATGAAGCGCGACGCCCTTCGCCAGCGTCTCCTCGTCCAGCATCATCCGCGTGTTGTGGAGCGGCGGATTGGTGGCCGGATCGGTATCCTTGGGCGCGGTGCCGAGGATCGCCATCGCGCCCGGAATCTCGCGCAGCACGTAGGCGAAATCTTCCGCTCCCATGATCGGCGCGGCAAGCTCGACCCAGTCGCTGCCGATCTCGCCGGCGCACGCCCGAGCGAGATCCGCAGCGCGCCGATCGTTCATCGTCACCGGATAGCCTGGATTCACCTGCGCCTCGCCGGTCATTCCGTGAGCGGCGGCGACATGCTCGACCACGCGCTTGAAGGCAGCCTGGAGGGTTGAGCGGCGTTCTTCAGAAAGCGTGCGAAGAGTGCCGAGCAGTTCCGCGCAGGTCGGAACGATATTGTGCGCCGTGCCGGCGTTGATCTTCGTGATGGAAAGCACGGCCGGATCGGTCACGGGCACGGTGCGGGCGATCAGCGCCTGGAGCGCCGTGACGATCTCGCAGGCGACCGGAATGGGGTCGAGGCTTTCGTGCGGCATGGCGGCGTGGCCGCCCTTGCCGGTGATGGTGGCGCCAAGCGTGTCGGCGGAGGCGAGCAAGGGCCCGCCCCTGCCGGCGACGATGCCGCGCGGCATGTTCGGCCAAATGTGGAGCGCGAAGGCCGCATCCGGTCGCCGCCCGGGCAGCACGTCCTCCAGCAGCCCGTCCTCGATCATGTAGCGGGCGCCGTGATAGCCCTCCTCGCCCGGCTGGAACATGAAGACGACGGTGCCCGGCAGGCTCTCGCGCCGCGCCGAGAGCGCGCGGGTGGCGCCGACCAGCATGGCGGTGTGCGCGTCGTGGCCGCAGGCGTGCATCGCGCCCTTGTTGCGGGAGGCGAAGGGCAGGCCCGTCTCCTCCTCCATCGGCAGCGCATCCATGTCGCCGCGGAGCAGAACCGCGCGGCCATTGTCGCCACCGCCGCGCAGGATCGCGATCAGGCCGCTGGTCGACGGCCCCTCGCGATATTCGAGCGGCAGCCCCTCGAGCGCCTGCTTGATCTTGTCGGTGGTGCGGCGGCAGTCGAGGCCGATCTCGGGATCGGCGTGGATCTCGCGGCGCAGCGCGATGACGCCGTCGAGCTCGGCTTCGCCGATGCTGCTCCAGTCGGTTTGTGTGAGATTTTCCATGCCTCACCTCTAGCCGTTCAGGCTGAGCTTGTCGAAGCCCTGCCCCCTTATCAACTCAGCAAGAAGGACAGCCCTTCGACTGGCTCAGGGCGGACGGAGGTTGGGGGGCTAGGCTCTAGACCCGCTCGATCACCAGGGCGATGCCTTGACCTACGCCGATGCACATCGCGCAGAGGGCGTAGCGGCCGCCGCGGCGGTGGAGTTCCTCGGTGGCGGTGAGCGCCAGGCGGGCGCCCGACATGCCGAGCGGGTGACCAAGGGCGATGGCGCCGCCGTTCGGGTTTACATGCCCGGCGTCGTCGGGGAGGCCGAGTTCGCGAAGCACGGGAAGCGCCTGGGCGGCGAAGGCCTCGTTGATCTCGATCACGTCCATGTCCGCGATCCTGAGGCCGAGGCGGTCGAGCAGCTTCTGCGAGGCGGGTGCCGGGCCGATGCCCATGATGCGCGGCTCGACGCCCGCGACGGCGCCGCCGACGATGCGGGCGCGGGGGGTGAGGCCGTTGCGCTTCGCCGCTTCCTCCGACGCGACGATCATCGCGGCGGCGCCGTCATTGACGCCCGAAGCGTTACCGGCGGTGACGGTGCCATCGGAGCGGACGATCGGCCTCAGCTTCGCCAGCGCTTCGACGCTGGTCTTGCGCGGATGCTCGTCGCGATCGACCACGATGGCATCGCCTTTCCGCTGCGGGATCGTGACCGGGACGATCTCGGCGGCGAAGCGGCCATTTTCCTGGGCGGTGGCGGCCTTGTCCTGGCTGCGGACGGCGAAAGCGTCCTGATCCTCTCGGCTTACCTGCCACTCCTGAGCGACATTCTCGGCAGTCGACGGCATGGTGTCGTCGCCATAAGCGCCCTTCATCTTCGGGTTCACGAAGCGCCAGCCGATCGTGGTGTCGTACATCTCAGCATTACGGTCGAAGGCGCTGGTCGCCTTGGCCATGACGAAGGGGGCGCGGCTCATGCTTTCCGAGCCGCCGGCGATGACCAGGTCGGCCTCCGAGCCGCGGATCACCCGTGCGGCCATCGTCACCGCGTCCATGCCGGACCCGCAGAGACGGTTGAGCGTCACGCCTCCCGATTTGTGCGGCAAGCCAGCGAGGAGGCCGGCCATGCGGGCGAGGTTGCGATTGTCCTCGCCCGCCTGGTTAGCGCAGCCGAGGATGACGTCGTCCACCTCGTCCCAGTTCACGCCTGTGTTGCGGTCGATCAGCGCCTTGATGGGGATCGCGGCGAGGTCGTCGGCCCGGACATAAGCGAGGCTGCCGCCATAGCGGCCGATCGGCGTGCGCACCGCGTCGCAGATGAAGGCTTCGGTCATTGGCTGTCTCCAAGCTCGATGAAGGCGCCTCCGATCGATCGGGAGAAGCCCTGGAATTCCGCCACCGGCCGCCCACGGTCGGTGCGCACGCTGACATTGTAGACGCCGGAGCGGCCGACAAGAGCGGCTTCCTGCGCCTCTGCTACGAGGGTCTCCCCTTCCTCGGCGCCGTCGAGGAAGACCATCGTCGCCTGCGCGCCGACGCTGCGCAGGTTGCGGCTGTTGCAGGCATAAGCGAAGGCGGTGTCGGCAAGGGCATAGACCATGCCGCCATGGGCCTTGCGGTGGCCGTTCAGCATGTCGGCCCGTAACTTCATCCGGATGCGGGAATAGCCTTCGCGTGCTTCCTCAATCTCGATACCCCAGGCGGGTCCGGTGCCCTCGGCGGCGAGCATGGCGCGCGCGACCTTGTCCGCCGTCTCATCTGCGTTCATGGGAAGCGGCCATGGCTTACGAGACCATCGAGTTCAAGCTGGAGGGCGGCATCGCCCGCCTCACCCTCAACCGCCCGGACCGCCTCAACAGCTTCACCGTGCAGATGCACGAGGAAGTGGCTGACGCCTTGTCGAAGCTGGAAGGCGCGCGCGTGCTCGTCCTGACCGGCGCCGGCCGCGGCTTTTGCGCCGGGCAGGATCTGAACGACCGCGCCGTGGCACCAGGGCAGAGCGTCGATCTCGGCGAGTCGGTGGAGCAGCGCTACAATCCGCTGATCCGCAGGCTCACGAGCCTCCCGTTCCCCGTTATCGCACGGGTGAATGGTGTCGCGGCAGGCGCGGGTGCCAACATCGCGCTCGCCTGCGACATCGTCATCGCCGCCCGGTCGGCGAAGTTCATCCAGTCCTTCGCCTCGATCGGCCTGATCCCGGACAGCGGCGGCACCTGGGTGCTGCCGCGGCTCGTCGGACAGGCGCGGGCGCTGGGCCTCGCTCTCACCGCAGAGCCGCTGCCCGCAGAGAAGGCCGAGGAATGGGGCCTCATCTGGAAGGCGGTGCAAGACGACCAGCTCGACGCCGAGGTGGATGCGCTCGCTGCCCGCTTCGCCAGTGCGCCGACGCGGGGGCTCGCCGCGATCAAGAAGATGATCCGCGAAAGCTGGGGGCACAGCCTCGATCAGGAGCTCGACCTGCAGCGCGACGCGATGCGCGAGCTCGGCTTTAGCGACGATTATCGGGAGGGCGTCGCCGCCTTCATGGAAAAGAGAAAGCCAAACTTCACAGGGCGCTAGGAGCAACAATGAAGACTTTGAATCTGCTCAATTACGCTCGCGACGTCTGGTATCAGGCCTCGGGCGGGCTCGCCGAGGTGCAGAGCGCGCTGACCGGCGAGGTGATCGCCACGACCGGCAGCCAAGGCCTCGACTTCAAGGCGATGCTCGATCACGCCCGGCAGGTCGGTGGACCGGCGCTCAGGCGCATGACCTTCCACGAGCGGGCGCACATGCTGAAGGCGCTCGCAAATGCGGTAATGGCGCGCAAGGAAGAGCTGTACGAGCTCAGCTACAATACCGGCGCGACGCGGACCGACGGGTGGATCGACATCGAGGGCGGTGCCGGCACCCTCTTCTCCTTCTCGTCCAAAGGCCGCCGCGAGCTGCCCAACCAGCGCATCCTGATCGATGGGCAGATGGAGCCGCTGTCGAAGGGCGGCACCTTCGTCGGCCAGCACGTCTATACGTCGCTGCAGGGCGTCGCGGTGCACATCAACGCGTTCAACTTCCCGGTCTGGGGCATGCTCGAGAAGCTGGGGCCCACGCTCCTCGCCGGCGTGCCCGCGATCGTGAAGCCTGCCTCGGCGACGGGATATCTCGCCGAGGCCGCAGTGCGGATCATGATCGAGGCGAACGTGCTGCCGAAGGGCGCGCTGCAGCTGATCATGGGCTCGACCGGCGACCTGCTCGACCATCTGACGCTGCAGGACGTGGTCTCCTTCACCGGCTCCGCCCAGACCGCTATGAAGCTGCAGTCGCACCCGGTGATCGCACGCGAAAGCGTCCGCTTCATCGCCGAACGCGACAGCCTCAACGCCTCGATCCTTGGGCCGGACGCCGGCCCCGGCACGCCCGAGTTCGACCTGTTCGTGAAGGAGGTCGTGCGCGAGATGACCGTCAAGGCGGGGCAGAAATGCACCGCCATCCGCCGCGCCATGGCGCCGGTGCAGCATATTGATGCCGTGCAGGAAGCGCTCAAGGAGCGGCTCGGGAAGGTCCGCATCGGCGACCCACGGCAGGAAGGCGTCAACATGGGCGCGCTCGCCAGCCGTGATCAGCTTCTGGCCGTGCGCGAAGCGGTTACCGAGCTCCAGAAGTCGGCGCGCATCGTCGCCGGCGATCCCGAAGCGACTCCGGTCGAAGGCAATGGTGCCTTCATGACGCCGATCCTGCTGCGCTCGGACGACCCCTGGGGCTCACCCGCAATCCATGACGTCGAGCCGTTCGGGCCCGTCTCGACGATCATGCCCTATCGCGACCTCGACGATGCGATCGCGCTGGCAAATCGAGGCATGGGCAGCCTCGCTCTGTCGCTCTTCACCTTCGATCCCGCGGTGGCCGAGGAGTTCGTGCTCGGCGCCGGCGCCTACCACGGGCGGATGATGATCCTCGACCGCACCAGCGCCAAGGAATCGACCGGCCACGGCTCTCCCCTCCCCGTCCTCGTCCACGGCGGCCCCGGCCGGGCCGGCGGCGGCGAGGAGATGGGCGGCGTCCGGGGTGTCACCCATTATATGCAGCGCACCGCGCTCCAGGGCTCGCCGGCTTTGCTGTCTAGCATCGTCAAGCAATGGCTGCCTGGGGCTCCCAAGCCAGAGGGAGACGTCCACCCGTTCAGGAAGCGCATCTCAGAGCTGGAGGTCGGCTATACGCTCAAGACCGCCAGCCGCGCCGTGACGCTGGGGGATGTAGAGCATTTCGCCCATTTCACCGGCGACACCTTCTACGCCCATATGGACGACGAAGCGGCCAAGGCGAGCCCGATCTTCGAGGGCCGTGTGGCTCACGGCTATCTGATCCTGAGCTTCGCCGCCGGCCTGTTCGTCGAGCCCGCGCCGGGGCCCGTGCTCGCCAATACCGGCCTTGAAAATCTGCGCTTCCAGACACCGCTTTATCCCGGCGACTCGATGCGCGTGGAGCTCACCGTCAAATCTAAGAGCGTCCGCGACGAGGAGAAAGGCGAGGTGCGCTGGGCCGTCTACATCTTCAACCAGAAGGACGAAGTGGTCGCCACCTACGACCTGCTGACGATGAACCGGCCCTAGGCACCTGAACCGCACCTAACCGATTGATTCAGAAACGGCTCAAGCCGAATCGGGCAGAGGAGGCATCGGCACGGAGCGGCGTATCGGCTCCGTGTCGAGTTCAAAGGTTCAGGAGTTCAAGTCATGCGTAAGCTCATCCTCGCCGCTTCGGCGTTGACCCTCGCGGTTCCCGCGATCCCTTCGGCCGCGATGGCTCACCAGACCGGCTATCGCCACTCGCATTCGCAGCAGCAGGTCTACTGCAAGAAGCGCAGCGGCACGACCGGACTGATCGCCGGCGCTGCCGGCGGCGCACTGCTCGGCCGCGAGCTCGACAAGGGCCGCAACCGCACCACAGGCACCGTGCTCGGCGGCGCCGTCGGCGCACTGCTCGGGCGCCATGTCGAACGCAATGTGTTGAGCCGCCGCTGCCGCTAAGGCAGCCGGTCTAACCCCCATGAAGAGCGCTCCGGCCGTTCCGCCCGGGGCGCTTTTCGTCCTGCTCAGTCGATCGGCCAGTTCTCGATCGTCTCGACGAAGCGGCTGAGCCAGCCGTTGGTCTGGTGGCCGTCGACGACGCGGTGGTCGATGGTGAGGCTGACATAGGCCATCGGGCGGATCTGGATGGTGTCGATGCCGCCGACCTCGCGCACGACCACACGCTTCTCGAGCTTGCCGACGCCGAGGATCGCCGATTGCGGCTGGTTGATGATGATCGGCGAGGCGAAGAGCGAGCCCGAGACGCCGTGATTCGAGATGGTGAAGGTCCCGCCCTTCACATCGTCTGCCTTGAGCTTCTCCGCTCGCGCCTTTTCAACCAGCTCGTCAAGACCGGCGGCAACACCTTGCAACGACAGTCTTTGCACCTGGCGCAGCACGGGGACAATCAGGCCCTTGTTGCCGAGCGCAGTGCCGACGCCGACGTTGATATCGTCGAAGACTTCGAGTCGGTCAGCATGCCAGCGGCTGTTGATCGCGGGCGCCACCTTCATCGCCTCGGCCGCCGCGGCGACGATATAGGCGGTGTAGGTGAGCTTCACGCCCTGGCGCGCCCAGGCGTCCTTGTGCTTGGCGCGATGGGCGATGATTGCGCTGAAGTCGCACTCGAACATGGCGGTGACGTGCGGCGCCTGAGTGACCGAGTTCAGCATGTTCTCGGCGATGCGCAGGCGCATGCGGTCGTGCGGGATCGAGTGGGAAGCGATCGCGGCGTCGCTTGGCGTGAAAGAGGGCGCCTTGGCCGGGGGCCGCGATGCCGCCGCCTCTGCATGGCGATCAACGTCGGCGCGAGTTATGCGGCCGTCGCGGCCGGTGCCTTCGATCTCCTGCGGGTCGAGATTGTGCTGGAGCAGCGCCCGCTTCACCGCGGGCGAGAGGCGCAGCTCGGGGTCGCCAACCCTCGTCACCTCGGCGGAAGCCGGGGTTTCGCGGAGACCTGCCGTGACTTGTCGACTTGGGGTCCCGGCTTTCGCCGGGATGACGGGTTGATCGGTGGGCTCGTGGCCGATTACTTCCGCGACCGGCGCGATGCGGCCGAGCACAGCGCCGGGCGCCGCTTCGTCGTTGCTGTGGAGGACGATCTCGCGCAGCACGCCCGCTGCCGGAGCGGGGACCTCGACGGCGACCTTGTCGGTCTCCAGCTCGACGAGAGGATCGTTCTCCTCGACGCGGTCGCCGACGGATTTCAGCCAGGTGCGGACGACCGCCTTGGTGCCTTCCTGCTCGATGGGTGCAATGATCTCGATCATCAGAACCCCACCAGTTCGTCGATCCTGGCACGGATGCGCTCGACGCTCGGCACGGCCCAGTTGAGCAGCACCGGATTATGCGGGCTGGGGATGTCCGGCATGGTCACTCGCGCGACGGGCGCGTCGAGGTCGAGGAACGCCTCGTCCGCCACCACCGCGGCGATCTCGGCTCCGAAGCCGCCGGTCTGCAGGTCCTCGTGGACGATCAGGCAGCGACGGGTGCGGCGGACGCTCTCCAGCACCATCTCCTTGTCCCACGGCATCAGAGTGCGCAGGTCGATCACGTCCGCCGAGATGTCCTTGGCCGCTTCCTCGCAGCGCGGCACCATGGCGCCCCAGGTGACGATGGTGATGCTGTCGCCTTCGCGAATCTTCTTGGCGCGGCCATAGGGCAGCACGTAGTCGTCCCCCGGGTAGGGGCGCCGCGCCCAGACGTCGTCGAGCATCGAGCGGTGCTCGAAAAACACCACGGGATCGTTGCCGCGCAGGCCGGTGCGGAGCAGGCCGACGGCGTCTTCGGCATTGGACGGCACCGCGACCAGCCAGCCGGGATTGTGCACGAACTGCACCTCGTTGGTCTGGCTGTGCCAGGGATCGCCGACCTTGAAGAAGCCGCCGGGGATGCGCAGCACCATCGGCGCGGCGAACCGGTTGTTCGTGCGCCAGCGCATTGTGCCGCAATCGTTGATCTGCTCGAGCGCGGGCTCGGCATATTTACGGAACTGGATCTCCGGCACCGGCATCAGGCCGGCGAGCGCCATACCGACCGCGCGGCCGACGATCCCCTCCTCCGAGAGGCTTGTATCGAACACGCGCTCGATGCCGTATTTCTCCTGGAGGCCGAGCGTCACCGCATGCACGCCGCCCTTGGGGCCGATATCCTCACCGAACAGGAGGACGCGCGGATTGATCTCGAGCTCGCGTTCGAGCGTGCGGCGGATTGCCGTCACCATATTGATACGCTGGCCCTCCGGCTTCGGCGTCTCTTTCGACGCCGGCGGAACGTAGCCGTGGGTCCACTGCCCACCGACCTGCTGCATCTCGCCTTCGAAGAAGACGTTCTTCAGCACCGCCTCAGGCTGGGAAATCTCCCGGGCTTCTGCGATCTCGCGTGCCTGTTCGACAGCAGCCGCCGCGTCACCTTCGATCCGCTGCCATTCTTCATCGGAGAGGAGGCTGGGCACGAGATAGGATTTGAGCTTCGGCAGCGGGTCGCGCGACCATTCGGAGCGCACCGTCTCCTCGGACTTGTAGGCCTGCGTATCCTGGAAGCTGTGGCCCTGGAGGCGGGGCACGGTCAGCCGCAGCAAAGCCGGTCCCTTGCCGCTCCGCACATGCGCCGTCGCCTGCGTCAGCAGCCGCGCCGCTTCCGCCGGTTCGGTGCCGTCGCCGGAGAGGATGTGGAGATTGCCGAAGCTCGCCAAGTTCTTGGCAATGTCTCCGCCGGGCGTCTGATACGTCGAAGGAACGGAGATGCCGAAGGCATTGTCCTCAATATAGAAAAGCATCGGCAGCTTCTGCGTCGTCGCGATCGTCAGCGCGGCCCAAAAGCCGTTCGCCGCCACCGACGCGTCGCCGCCGAGCACGACCGCAAGCGCATCCTTGTGTGCCTCGCTCTTCAGCGCCGTGCGATAATAGTCGATCGCCTGCGCCCAGCCCGCGGTCGGCGTATATTGCGCACCCACGCCGCCCGACATCGGCAGAGCCGGCACGCCGCCCGGATTGGGAAAGTTGAACACGACGCCGATGTCGCGCCCATCCGAATAGCCGCCGGCGCGACCCATCGCCGAGCCGAGCGCATCCTCGATCGGCACGCCCAACGACAGCAGCAGCGGCCGCGACCGATAATAGCCGCAGGTCGCGTCCTGCGGGTTGCTGAGCCGGCTGCCCAGCATGATCTGCGCCATGTCGTGTCCGCGCGCCGAGAATTGGTAGCTGATCTTCCGCTCCGGGACGAGCCGCGTCTCCTCCAGCTTGTCGAGCGCGCGGCTGACCTGGACGAGATAGGCGATGCGGCGCCAGTCATAATCCGGATCCGGCGAGTTGAGCCCCGACCGGGCCTTCGCCACATCCTCAGCCATCCATCGCCTCCACCACCGCGGCGGCGAAGCGGTCGACATTCTCGTCCGACAGGCCGACGACGTTGAAGCGGCCGGAATTGGCCATGTAGATGCCGTGGCTCTTGCGGAGGCCGAGCACAGCCTCCTGGCTGAGCGGCAGCATCGAGAACATGCCGTTCTGCTCGTCGATAAAGGCAAGCCGCGGGTCGAAGGCGGCGAGGCGGGCCCGGAGCATGCGAATGCGCGCGCACATCGCGACCAGTTCCTCGTTCCACTGCGCGCGCAGCTTTGCGTCGTCAAGGACGGTGCGCACGATCGCCGCGCCATGATCCGGCGGCATCGACCACATGGTGCGGGCGAGCTGGAGAAGGTTGCCGAACGCGACCTTCGCGCCCTCGGCGCTTGATGCCTTCACGAACAAAGCGCCGGTGCGCTCGCGGTAGAGACCGAAATTCTTGTCGCAGCTCTGGGCGGCGATGGCCTGCTCAGCCGCCTCGACGACCAGGCGCGTGCCGGCCGCGTCAGGCTCGAGCCCGTTGCCGAAGCCTTGGTAGGCAAGGTCGACATAAGGGACCAGGCCGCGCTTCGAGACAACGTCTGCGACCTCGCGCCATTGATCGAGGCTGAGGTCGGCGCCGGTCGGGTTGTGGCAGCAGCCGTGCAGCAGCACGAGGTCGCCACGGCGGGCGCCCCGCAGCGCGTCCATCATGCGGTCGAACAGGATCGTGTGGCTGTCGCGGTCATAATAAGGATAATCGACCATCTCCACCCGCGCCGAGCCGATCAGCGGCGTGTGGTTGAGCCAGGTCGGCTGACCGACGAAGATACGGGCGCCGGCATCCGCGGCGTGGATGAGCTCGGCGCCGAGGCGAAGCGCGCCGCAGCCGCCCGGCGTCTGCACCCCGACGATCCGGTCGTCCCGCGCGGCCGCCTCGCCGAACACGATCGGCTTGATCAGCTCGGTGAAACGCGCATCGCCCTGCGAGCCGAGATAGGCCTTGGTCTCCTGCGTCTCGAGCAGGATGCGCTCGGCCGCCTTGACACATTTGAGGATCGGCGTGCCGCCGGCCGCGTCCTTGAACACGCCGACGCCGACATCGATCTTCTCGGGACGGGGATCGGCATTGCAGAGCGCGATCAGCGCCAGCAGGGAATCCGTCGGCATGTCCTCCAGCCGGTCCAGCAGCATCGGCTTCTCCGCCACCATGAAATCGCTCGCCATAAGCCCCTCCTGTCGCGCCGGCCGGTTAAGGTGCGCCTAATCCAAAGCGCGGGCAATTGCGTATCAGAGTCGAGCGCGACGGCTCTGGTGTCGATCAGTTCGTTTCGATATTAGTTGAGGAATGAAAGAAACTGATCGCATCGACCAGATCGACCGCCGAATCATCCGCGAGCTGCAGCGGGACGCGAGCCTCAGCCACGCCGCACTGGCCGAGAAGGTCGGCGCCTCGCCCGCCTCTGTCTGGCGGCGGGTACGCAACCTCGAGCAGATCGGGGTGCTCGGCAAGACCGTCCGCCTCGCCGACGCCCATGCGCTGGAGCGCAGCGTCAACGTGCTCTGCCAGGTACGGATGACGCGCCAGACCATCTCCGCCCGCGCCGAATTCGAGGAGTTCATCCAGTCGCGCGAGGAGATCGTCGAATGCTACGCCATGTCGGGCGAGTGGGACTATCTGCTGCGCATCGCCGTGCGCGACGTTGCCGATTACGACCGCTTCATCATGCGGGGCGTGCTGGCGCATCCGAGCGTCGCCAATGCCGCCAGCAACTTCGCTTTGAGGCAGGTCAAATATACGACGGAAATCCCCGTCTGAACGGCCGCATAAGCATATCTTAGCCTTCTCGTTTAACGGATTTTTCTGCGGGTGAGCCTTATCCTCGGCGTCTTGAGAATGACGGGGGATCGACCGATGGGTGCACGCCGCAGGTTCAGGAGCGCGACGTCGATGGCCTCGCCCTGGCGTCGCCGCACGATGTGCGTGCTGATCGCCGACCTGCCGGTTCCCGCCGCTCTCCGCGACGTTTCCGCGGCCGGCGCCTTCCTCGAGACCAATGCCCGTCCGCCGCTCGGCGCGGGTGTCGAGCTCCATCACCCGGAAGCGGGCGCGATCGCCGCCATAGTTCGGTCTCTGGCCACTGACGGAATTCAGATCGGCTTCGACGTCGGCGAGCATTCGGTCGCCTTCGCGCTCGCCGCGATCAGCGCGGACATGAGCCGCCCCGCGGCCTGAGCCGCCCCGCGGCCTAAGCCGCCCATTCGTCGCGGGAGTAACCCTGCGCGAAGAGCAAGGCGGTGAGGTCGTTATGCTCGATGCGCGCCGCAGCCGCGGTCGCGACCGCTGGCTTCGCGCGATAGGCAACACCCAGCCCCGCCGCCTCGATCATAGGAATGTCGTTCGCACCGTCGCCGACCGCTAGCGTATCGGCGAGATCGACCTCCTGCTCCGCCGCAGCATCGAGAAGGGCGAGACGCTTCGCCTCGGCGCCCACAATCGGCTCGGGCACGCGTCCGGTCAGCCTGCCGCCCTCGGCTGGGAGGCTGTTGGACACCGCCCGATCGAAGCCGAGCGCCTTCGCCACCCGGTCGGCAAAGGCCGAGAAGCCGCCCGAGACGAGCAGGCAATAGGCCCCTTCCCGCTTCATCGTGCGGACGAGGGCCTCCGCGCCGGGCGTCATCCGAACCCTTTCGTCATAGCAGCGGCCGACCAGCGCCTCGTCCAGATCCTTGAGCAGCGCCACCCGCTGCGCCAGTGCATCCTCGAAGCGGATCTCGCCGCGCATCGCCCGCTCCGTCACCTCGGCGACTTCGGTCTTCAGCCCGGCATAATCGGCAAGCTCATCGATGCACTCGACCGTGATCATCGTCGAATCCATGTCGGCGACGAGCAGGCGCCGGCGCCGCCCGGCCTCGCCCTGCACGATCACGTCGGCGCGGGGGAGCAGGCCTTCCAGGGCGATCCGCGCCCGGTCCGGCGATCCCGAGAAGAGCAGGTCGCACGCCTTGTCGGCTTCGATCCAGCTGCGCCCGCGCGGCTCCATGCCCGCCTCGCGCACCGCATCCTCGGCCAGCGAGATTTCGCCGCCGCCAAGGCGTTCCGCTGCTATCAGCGTGGCGATGAACATGGGGAATCCTTCCAGGCCGAGGCTGGCGCTTATCGCGGGACCGACCGCGAGCGGCAAGTCGGCTCTCGCCCTCGCGCTGGCGGAGCGGACGGGCGGCACGATCATCAACGCCGACAGCGCTCAGGTCTATCGTGACCTTCGCATCGTCTCGGCACGTCCGGACGCCGACGACGAACGTCGCGCGCCGCACCGTCTCTACGGCTATCGCGACGGCGCCCGGCCCTGCTCGGCGGCCGACTGGGCGGAGGACGCCAAGCAGGCGATCGAGAACACGCACGCGGATGGGGCTCTGCCAATTCTGGTCGGCGGCACCGGCCTCTATCTGCGCACCCTGCTCGACGGCATCGCGCCGGTTCCGCCGATCGATCCGGAGGTGCGCGAAGCGGTTCGCGCCCTGCCTGTTCAGCGAAGCTACGAAGCGCTCCAGGCGGAGGATCCGGACGCCGCCGCCCGCCTTCGCCCCAGCGACACGACGCGCGTCGCGAGAGCCCTCGAAGTGATCCGATCGACGGGACGCCCGCTCGCGGACTGGCAGAGGGAGAAGACCGGCGGCATTGCACGCCAGGTGGCGCTTGCGCCGCTCATCCTCCTCCCCCCGCGCGACTGGCTCTACGAGCGCTGCGACCGCCGCTTCACCGAGATGATGAGCGACGCGGGGATCGAGGAGGTCCGTCGCCTCGTAGAGCGCGGCCTCGACCCCGATCTGCCGGTGATGCGCGCCATCGGGGTGCGGGAGATCGCATCCTGTCTGTCCGGCACCCGGAGCCGGGACGAGGCCATCGAGGCCGGCCGCACCGCCACGCGCCAATATGCCAAGCGCCAATATACCTGGTTCTCGCGCCAGCCCCCGCCCGATTGGCCGCGTCTCCATGAACCGCTCGTTTGCGAGCGTCTCGAGGATGCCCTAGCGCTGCTCGGATGAAGGTCTATTTCAACGCCGATGCCGATCCGTCTCTCGTGCGCAGCCGCAAGGTCGCGATCCTGGGCTACGGCAACCAGGGGCGGCCGCAGGCGCTGAACCTGCGCGACAGCGGCGTCGCCGAGCTTCGCATCGCCCTGCGCGAAGCGGCTCCGAGCCAGGCGACGGCGATGGCGGACGGGTTCGACGTCATGACGCCAGCGGCGGCGGCGGCCTGGGCGGACCTGGTGGTGATGCTGACGCCCGACGAGGAGCAGGCCGCGCTCTATCGCGACGCCCTCACGCCGAACCTCAGGCGGGGCAGCGCCCTCGCCTTCGCACATGGTCTCAACATCCACTTCCAGCTGATCGAGCCGAGGCCGGATCTCGACATATTCCTGGTGGCGCCGAAAGGCCCCGGCACGGCGCTCCGCGACAGCTTCGTCGCCGGCTCCGGCCTCATCTCGCTCTTCGCCGTGGCGCAGGATGCAAGCGGTGAGGCGGAGGCACTGGCCCTGTCTTATGCCGCGGCGATCGGCAGCGGCCGCGTCGGGATCCTGCCGACCAGCTTCGCCGAGGAATGCGAGGCCGACCTGTTCAACGAGCAGGCGGTGCTGTGGGGCGCGATCCCGGAGCTGATCCTCGCCGGCTACGAGACGCTAACCGAGGCGGGATTCTCCTCGGAAATCGCTTATTTCGAGTGCCTTACCGAGGTGAAGCTCATAGCCGATCTCATCTACGCGCGGGGCATTGCCGGGATGCGCGAGGCGATCTCGAACACGGCCGAGTTCGGCGCGCTGAAGGGCGGCACCCGCATCGTCGATCAGGAGACGCGGACCGAGATGCGGCGGATCCTGCGGGAAGTCCGCAGCGGCAGCTTCGCCCGCGAGCTGATCGAGGATGCGGCTGCGGGCTATCCGCGTCTCAAGGCAAGTCGCGCGCGCGCCGCCGCTCACCCCATCGAGGAGGTCGGGCGGCGCTTAAGGAATCTGACGCCTTAGGCGGCTCGGGCGTGGATCTCGGCGAAGCCGGTGAACTGGGCGCGGAGGTCGCGGTCCGCGAGCGGGCCGATCAAGGTCTTCACCACCTCGCGCAGGTCGGCGCCCTCGCCTGCCTCGCCGCCGGCATTGTAGGCCATCGCCCAGGCACCGAACTGGCGCTCCTTCACCTCGCGGCGGCTCAGCTGCACGATCGCGAAATGGCGGGGATCGGCGGCGATCCGGTCGAACGTCGACCGCACCTCGGCCTCGCCTCCTTCCAGCACCTGCAGGAAACGGCGGCCGCCGGACAGCAGGAGGCCGGTCACTCCGGCGTCCGCATTGTTCCGGCGCGAGGCCGCGAGGATCGCGTCGAGCGCCTGCGCCGTCGGCGTCTCGCGCGACGTGCTGATATAAACGAGCTGGAGCACGGCACTCCTCCCTTTAAGCCATCCGAATGCCGGCCGAATGCGGGAGAAGCGCCGAAAAAAGCGTAAAGGCGCTGCGAAAATCTCGCTGATCCACATCAATAGAAGCCATTGCTCCGTTCCCGGAACAATGGCGCGCAGGGCCCGTTCTTAATGCAGAAGGGGCGGCGACCGGAGGAACGGGCCGCGCAACAGCCTGAACCACGCTGCCGCTCGCACTCATGCGAAAGGTTCAAGCCATGCGTAAAACAGCAACTCTCGGAATTCTGCTCGCGGCCTCGATGTCGGTTGGCGCCTGCGCCACCAACGACCGCTACGGCTATAACGACCGCTATTATGACAACGGCAATAGCGGCCTCGCCCGCGCCGCCACGGGTGCAGCGCTCGGCGCGGCCGCCGGCGCTGCGGTCGGCGGCGTCGTGGACGGCGTCAGCGTCGGCCAGGGCGCAGCGGTCGGCGCAATTGCCGGCGGTGCGATCGCGGCAGCGACGGACGACAACGGCCGGCGCTGGTATCGCGACCGCCGCGGCTATTGCTATTATGTCGAGCGCGACGGCGACGTCCGCTACGATTACGACCGCCGCTGCTGATCCCGGCCGCTACTTGCGGCCGAACAATTTCTCGATGTCGCCATGGGCGAGCTTCACCCAGGTCGGGCGGCCGTGGTTGCACTGGCCTGAGTGAGGCGTCGCCTCCATCTCGCGCAGCAAGGCATTCATCTCGGTGACCGAGAGGATGCGTCCGGCGCGGACCGAGCCGTGGCACGCCATGGTGGCGGCGACATGGTCGAGCTTTTCCTTCAGCGAGAGCGCCTCGTCATAGGCGCCGAGCTCGTCCGCGAGGTCGGTGACGAGACCCTGGACGCTGCTCGTGCCAAGCAGGGCCGGGACGGACCGAACGAGCATAGCGCGGACACCGAAGCGCTCGAGCTCCAGCCCCATTTCGGCAAGTTCGTCGTCCCGGGTCTCGAGCCGGTCGCAGGCGACCTCGTCCAGCTCCACCACTTCCGGCAGCAGCAAGGCCTGGCGGGCGATGCCGCCATTGCCCAGCCCTTTGCGCATCCGCTCCAGCACCAGCCGTTCGTGCGCGGCATGCTGGTCGACCAGCACCAGCCCGTCCTCCGCCTCCGCGACGATGTAGGTGGCGGCGACCTGCCCGCGCGCGACGCCGAGAGGGAAGCGCGCCGTTTCCGGCACCGCTTGGACAGCCGGCTCGGCACGCGCGGCCGGGGCGAAAGCGAGATGATTGTCGCTGAGAGTCCCCTCTCCCCAGTGGGGAGAGGGATAGGGTGAGGGGGCTCCGGCGTACGAGGATTGGCGCTGACCGTTGAGCGCAAATTGAAGGGATCGTACCCCCTCACCCCGACCCTCTCCCCCCGGGGGAGAGGGGGTTTGCCAGGCACCCAGTGCGTCGGCCGAGGGCCGCTGGGCACTGCGAAAACCCGCCGAATCCAGCGCATTCCTCAAGCCGCCGATGATCAGGCCGCGGATATTGCCGGCGTCGCGGAAGCGGACCTCTGTCTTGGCCGGGTGCACGTTGACGTCGACTTCCTCGCCGGGGAGGTCGATGAACAAGGCGAGGATCGGGTGCCGGTCGCGGGCGAGCAGGTCTTGATAGGCGGCTCGGACGGCGCCGATCAGCAGCCGGTCCTTCACCGGTCGGCCGTTGACGAACAGGAACTGATGGTCGGCGACGCCGCGGCTGAAGGTCGGCAGCCCGGCGACACCGCCGAGCCGCGCCGGGCCTCGCTCGTAATCGACAGCGACGCTGTTGTTCCTGAGGCCGCGGTCGGTCAGCGCCGCGACCCGCTCCGGGCGGCTCTCGCCGGGCTGGACGTGAAGCGAGCGGCGGCCGTCATGATCGAGGCTGAAGCCGATGTCCGGCCGCGCCATGGCGAGCCGCTTCACCACGTCGACGCAGGCGGCATATTCGGAGCGTGCCGAGCGCAGGAACTTGCGGCGGGCCGGCACGCGGCCGAACAGTTCCTCGACCAGGATCCGGGTGCCCGGCGGCAGCGCGGCCGGCCCCTCCCCTTCGACCCGGCCGTTGTCCACGATCCGCGACCAGCCGTCGGCGCCCCGCACCCGGCTCTCGACCGTCAGCCGCGCCACGCTGGCGATCGACGGCAGCGCCTCGCCGCGAAAGCCCAAAGTGGCGACCGCCTCGATGCGGTCGTCGGGGAGCTTGGAGGTGGCATGGCGCTCCAGCGCCAGCGCCATGTCGGCAGGGCCCATCCCGCAGCCGTCGTCGACCACCTCGATCCGTCCGATGCCGCCCTCTGTGAGCGCGATTGCGACCCGCGTGGCACCCGCGTCGATCGCATTTTCTATTAATTCTTTCAGTGCGCTGGCCGGCCTTTCGACGACCTCGCCCGCAGCGATCCGGTTAACCAGTTGTTCGGGGAGTCGCCTTATTGACATTGCCGATCCTGTAGACCAACTGCCGCGCCTTCGCGACATGGTTAATGTGTTCTGGACGGGCGCCTTTCGGGCACCCTATAGGATGGACTTCGGGCGGGGTGCCGGCCCTTAGCGGCGCTCGAACGGTGATGAGGCGATTTGTAAGATGTCGTTCCTGAATTTCCTGAAGTTCCCTTCGCACGACATGGCGATCGATCTCGGCACCGCCAACACCGTGGTCTACGTCCGCGGCCGCGGCGTCGTCCTCAACGAGCCGTCGGTGGTCGCCATCGAGACCCTTAACGGCGTCAAGCGCGTCAAGGCCGTCGGTGACGACGCCAAGCTGATGATGGGCAAGACCCCCGACCAGATCGAGGCGATTCGTCCGCTTCGCGACGGCGTCATCGCCGACATCGACGTCGCCGAGCAGATGATCAAGCACTTCATCCAGAAGGTCCACGGCAAGCGCCGCTTCCCGCGCTGGCCGGAGATCGTGATCTGCGTGCCGTCGGGCTCGACTTCGGTCGAACGCCGCGCGATCCGCGACGCCGCCTCCAATGCCGGTGCCCGCCAGGTGTGGTTGATCGAGGAGCCGATGGCGGCCGCGATCGGTGCCGACATGCCGGTTACCGAGCCGATCGGATCAATGGTCGTCGACATCGGCGGCGGCACCACCGAAGTCGCCGTGCTGTCGCTGCGCGGCCTCGCTTACACCACTTCAGTGCGCGTCGGCGGCGACAAGATGGACGAGGCGATCTCTTCCTACGTCCGCCGCAACCACAATCTTCTGATCGGCGAAGCCACGGCCGAGCGGATCAAGCAGCAGGTCGGCATTGCCAAGCCGCCGGCGGATGGCGGGGACGGCCTCACCGTCCACATCAAGGGCCGCGACTTGGTCAATGGCGTGCCGAAGGAAATCACGATCAACCAGCGCCAGATCGCCGAGGCCCTGTCGGAGCCGGTCGGCACGATCGTCGAAGGCGTCCGCATCGCGCTCGAGAATACCGCGCCGGAACTGGCCGCCGACATCGTCGACCAGGGCATCGTCCTCACCGGCGGCGGCGCGCTGCTTCAGGGACTGGACGAGGTGCTGCGTGACGAGACCGGGCTGCCGGTCACCGTCGCCGATGATCCGCTGACCTGCGTCGCGCTCGGCACCGGACGTGCGCTGGAGGAAGAGATCTTCCGCGGCGTCCTGACGACGGCCTGAGCCAGAGAGGCGGGTAGGCGATGGCGCCGCCCAAGACACGGCGCCCGGGCTTTTCCCGCAAGGCGCAATACAGCATGTTCTTCGGCTATGTCGCCGCGATCGGCGGCGTCGTCGTCGCCGCTCTGCTGCTGTTGCTCGCCTATCTCAATCCGGCCACGTTCAACGCGGTGCGCGGCACCGCGCTCGACATCACCAGCCCGGTGACCGCCGGCGGCCGCGGCGCGGTCGACGCCGTCGCTGGCGGCGGCTCTGCCGTTGCCGATTATTTCTTCGCGGCGCGCCGGAACGCCGAGCTTGAGCAGACCATTAAGTCGATGCGCCAGCGCCTGCTCCAGGCGCGCGCGACGGAGCTCGAGAACAAGCGGCTGAAGATGCTGCTGCAGCTGAAGGAACAGGTCACCGATGAGGTGACGGTCGGCCGCATCGTCGGCTCGAGCTTCGATTCGAGCCGCCGGCTCGGCACCCTTTCGGCCGGCTCCTCCGACGGCGTCCGCATCGGGCAGCCGGTGCGCGCGCCCGAAGGGTTGATCGGGCGGGTCGTCGAGACCGGCCGCTGGGCGGCGCGCGTGCTGCTCGTTACCGACGGCGCCAGCAACGTTCCCGTGCGGCTGGTCCGCGACGGGACGCCGGCGATGGCAACCGGCCGCGGCGACGGCACGATCGACATCAAGCCATTGGAAGTCGGCAAGAATCCGTTCAGGGCCGGTGATATATTCATTACTTCGGGCGTCGGCGGCATCTATGCTCCCGGCATTCCCGTGGCGATGGTGGTGAAGGTGGACAAGGACACGACGATAGCGAGGCCGATCGCCGACCCGTCCCGGGTCGACCGCGCCATCGTGCAGCGCGTCTTCATGCCCGCCGCCAACCAGCCGCTCTCGGTCGCCGCGCCCGAAGCGCCGCCGCCGCCTCCGCTGGCCGCCCCGGCAGAAGCGGTCCCGGTGGAATAATGGCCCGGATCGCCCTCACCCAAGGCGATGTGCGGCGAAAGGATCTGAGGCGCCGCTACGTTCCGATCGCCTCGACCATCCTCGCCTGCCTGCTGAACATCCTGCCGGTCATCGTCAGCACGCCGGTCGTACCCGATTTCGCCTTCCTGGTGCTGCTCGCCTGGCGGCTGCTGCGGCCGGAAATCTGGTCCGCCACCACCGCCATCTGGCTCGGCCTGCTCAACGACCTTCTCGCCGGGCATCCGCTCGGCCAGTCGGTGGCGCTCTGGACCGCGACGTTCCTGATCATGGACGTGATCGACAGCCGCGTCGTGTGGCGCGATTACTGGATGGACTGGCTGTTCGCCGCCCTCTTCATCCTCGCTTACACTTATGGCGACTGGGTGATCGGCCGCTGGATGGGCAGCACGGCCGAATTCGGCATATTGTGGCCGCAGATCGGCGCTTCGATCCTGCTTTATCCGGTGGTCGCCCGGATCGTGCTGATGCTCGACAGATGGCGGCTGACGCGATGAGACGGAAGAAGCCGCCGCCTCTCGTTACAGAGAACAGCCAGGTCTACACCTTCACCCGGCGCTCGTTCGTGCTGGGCGGATTGCAGGCGGGCGTGGCCACCCTGCTCGCCGGCCGCATGGCCTATATCTCGATCGCCGAGAACGACCGTTACAAGCTCCTCTCCGAGGAGAACCGGGTGCAGATGGTGCTGGTGCCGCCGCGGCGGGGCTGGATCGTCGACCGCAGCGGCCGACCGATCGCGATCAACCGCTCGGACTATCGGGTGGACCTCATTCCCGACCAGCTCAAGGAGCCTGAGCGGATCATTCCGCGGCTGGCACAATTGCTCGAGCTGCCGCTGGAAGAGGTGGAGCGCATCCAGAAGGAGCTGGACCAGGCCGCCGGCTATCAGCCGGTCGCCGTCGCCGAGAACCTGCCGTTCGAGAAATATGCGGCCGTCACCCTGCGCCTGCCGGAGATGCCGGGTGTGGCGCCGCTCCGCGGCTTCAGCCGCTTCTATCCGGAAGGCGCCGCGGTCGGGCATCTGGTCGGCTATGTCGGCACCGCCAACAAGGAGGAATATCAGAAGGAGAAGAACCCCCTTCTGATCACGCCCGGTTTCAAGATCGGCAAGGAAGGTCTTGAAGAGGTGATGGAACAGCGCCTGCGCGGCAAGCCGGGCGCGAAGCGGCTCGAGGTTACCGCCCGCGGCAAGCTGGTGCGCGAGCTCTCCACCCTATCGGACGAGAGCGGCGATACCCTCCCCCTCACCATCGATGCGGGCCTCCAAGCCTATGCGGCGCGGCGCCTCGGCACCGAATCCGGCGCCTGCATCGTCATCGACTGCCTCACCGGCCACATCCTGTGCATGGCATCGATGCCGGCCTACGACCCCAACAGTTTCTCCGACGGCATCGGCCGCAGCGAATGGGCCATGTATTCGGCCAACGAGCGCAAGCCCCTGCTCAACAAGACGCTGAACTCGCTCTATCCGCCGGGCTCGACGCTGAAGCCGATGATGAGCCTCGCGCTCCAGGCAGGCGGGGTCGATCCCGACGACGTCGTCTATTGCGGCGGCGGCTATCAGCTCGGCAACCGCTTCTTCCGCTGCCTCGGCCGCCACGGGCCGATGAACATGCACCGCGCGATTGCGAAGAGCTGCAATTCCTATTTCTACGCGATGAGCCGCCGCATCGGCATCGACAAGATGGCGGCGATGGCGGAGCAGATGACGCTCGGCATGAAATACGACCTGCCGGTGGTCTCGCAAAGCTACGGCACCTATCCGAACAGCGCCTGGAAAGAGCGCAAGTACAAGGACCGCTGGCGCGAATCCGATACACTCAACGCTGCGATCGGTCAGGGCTATGTGATCCTCAATCCGCTCCAGCTGGCGGTGATGGCGGCACGGATCGCGTCCGGCCGGCAGATCCTCCCAACCCTGCTGCTGCGGCGCAACCAGCCGCTCCCGCAGCCGCTCGGCATTCCGGAGCAGCATCTTCAGGCCGCGCGGGCCGGGATGTGGGAGGTGGTGAACGGCAACGGCACTGCCGGGCGGAGCCGGCTTGAAGTCCCCGGGATCGAGATGGGCGGCAAGACCGGCACCGCGCAGGTGCGCCGCATCACCGGCGGCCAGCGCGGCCAGAGCGGCGAATGGAAATATCGCGACCACGGGCTGTTCGTCTTCTTCGCGCCGACCTCCAACCCGCGCTACGCAGGTGCCGTAGTGATCGACCACGGCATGGGCGGCTCGCGCGCCGCCGCGCCGGTCGCGAAGGATGTGCTCACCTACCTGTTCGACAGGAACAAGGCGATGGAAGCCTTGCTGAAGCATGAGGAAGGCTGGGGCGGCGACATCGCGACCCGGATGAAGCGCGAGGCGGAGCAATGGGCCGCCGCCCACCCGCCCAAGCCGAAGGCGCCGACGGCAAGCGAAACCAGACTGGCGTCCCGGACATGAGCACGACCTCGATCGTCCCCGGCAATCTCGCCCACCAGCCCTGGCAGCTTCTGTTCGTCGTGCTCGCGATCGGCACGTTCGGCGGCATGTGCCTCTTCTCGGCCGCGGGCGGCTCGCTGATGCCGTGGGCGCTGCCCCATTTTGTGCGCTTCTTCTTCCTGCTCGGGATCGCCGTCGGCATGTCCTACGTGCGGCCGGAAACCTATCGCGAGCTTGCCTGGCCAGCCTATTTCGTCGTCATCCTGCTGCTGATCGTGACCCTCGTGATCGGGACGATCGGCGGCGGCGCCAAGAGCTGGCTGGAGCTCGGCCCGATCCGCATTCAGCCCTCCGAGCTGATGAAGCCGGTCTCGGTGCTGCTGCTGGCCGGCTTCTACGGCTCGCTGCCGCCTGGCGAGATCCGAAAGTTCAGCGCGATCTGGCCGCCGATCGCGATCCTCGTCGTGCCGGTTGCGCTCATCATCCTGCAGCCCGACCTCGGCACCACCTTGCTGCTGCTGTTCGCGGCGATCACGGTGATGTTCCTCGCCGGCCTGCCCCTCTGGTATTTCGTCGGTGGCGGGCTCGCCGTCGCTGCCGCTATCCCGTTCGCCTACAATGTGCTGATGATGCCGCACCAGCAGAAGCGGGTGCTGATCTTCCTCAGTCCCGAGGATGATCCGCTCGGCGCCGGCTATCACATCACCCAGTCCAAGATCGCGATCGGATCGGGCGGCATTTTCGGCAAGGGCTTCCTCAACGGCACCCAGAGCCACCTCCATTATCTGCCCGAGCAGCATACCGACTTCATCTTCCCGGCCATGGCCGAGGAATGGGGGCTGGCGGGCGGTCTGTTCCTGATCGCCTGCTTCTACCTGCTCTTCCGCTGGGGGATGAACGTGGCGAGCGAGGCCAAGGGCCGTTTCAACCGCCTGACCGCAGCCGGCCTCACCATGACGATCTTCTTCTATTTTGCTATCAACATGCTGATGGTGATGGGCCTGGCGCCAGTGGTCGGCATTCCGCTGCCGCTCTTCTCCTATGGCGGCTCGGCGATGCTGACGGTGATGATCTGCCTCGGCATCCTGATGTCGATCGACCGCGACACCCGCCGCAACCGCAGGCGTTGACTTTCCAAGGTTGCGCCCCCAGATGGCCCATGCTAGCGGGCCGCCTCCGGCGAACACCGCCGCATCTGCCTTTCGGCATGGACGCATAGCTCAGTTGGTAGAGCAGCTGACTCTTAATCAGCGGGTCCTAGGTTCGAGCCCTAGTGCGTCCACCACCTTTTCAAACACTTAGCAGCCCCCTCTCCTCCTGCTCGAAATCAATAGGTAGCAGGCTAGGTAGCGAGCGATATGGGACGAGCTCAGCCTTCCTTAAGCCAAATGAGAAGCCAGTTCGACGCAGGTGCTGGCCGCAGCGCCTGCGGATCGCTGATCCGGGCACGGTCGCCGCGCTCAACATGCTGCCCTGAGCAGGCCTAGTCGGGTCGCGTGTGTCTGGCAGGTGCTATTGTCGGTCCATCCCGAGAAGATCGGCTTGAGCGCAGACCGGAATAAGCGTGATGGCCCCGAGCTTGTTCGTGCGGATCCAGTTTCTCTGGACGACTTCTCTGAGGCCGAGGAAAAGCTTCGGCCATGGAGCTGAATAGCCGAGAGATAGCAATTCTGATCTGGCTCGGGCTGGTGCTCGCCTACTCCATGCGCAGCGGCGAGGTTCGGCGCTCGCTGCTCGGCTTGGTGAAGGCCTTCCTCCAGCACAAAATCCTGCTCAGCCTTGGCGGAGCGGCCCTCTACAGCGCGGCCTGCGTCTGGCTGTTGTGGCAGGTGGGCCTGTGGGAGTGGGCGAACCTCAAAACGACGCTGCTCTGGGGCCTCACCTTTGCCTTCGTCACTATGATGGATGTCGCCAAGCTCGAGACGGAGCCACGCCCGCTGCGCCGCCTTGGCAAGGAAGCGGTTAATGCCACGGCGCTGATCGTGTTCGTCGCGGAGTTCTACACCTTCCCGTTGTGGGGCGAGCTAATCCTGGTGCCGTTACTCGTCATGATCGGCGGCATGATCGTGGTTGGCGAGTCGATGCCCAACGCCGCGCCGGCCGTCCGGCTGCTCACGTTCCTCCAGGTCCTGGCGGGATCGAGCCTGCTGATCTACAGCCTCGGCCACATCGTTCAGGAGCTGCGCGACTTCGCCACCCTGGCTACGGCGCGCGAGCTGGCGGTGCCGATGCTGCTGTCGCTCATGTTTCTGCCCTTCCTGTACCTGCTGATTCTGTGGGTCAGCTACGAGAACGCCAGCTTGCGGCTGCGGGCTACGATGGGTGACCGCAAGCTGCGCCGCTACGCCATCTGGCGGGGGATGGCGGCGGCTCGGACGGACATGGACCTGTTCCGGCGACTGATGCGCAATATCCAGCAGGAAGAAATGCAAGACCGGGAAGGCATCCGCCGCGCGATCCGGCAGCTGCGCGAGCTGCGCAGGCGTGAGCGGCATCCGCCCCCGGTGGCATGGGTGAATGGCTGGTCCCCCTATGCGGCGCAGGCCTTCCTAGAGAGCCAGGGCCTAGTTACCGGCGATTACCACCACGGCTACGATGGGGAATGGTGGGCGGAATCTCCTTCTGTTGAGGTCGGGGGCGAACTGTTCAAGGATCGGCTCATCTATCGGATTGCAGGGACGGAGACAGCGGCAACCCGCCTGTCGTTGGAGCTGAACGCGCACCTCCCCGGCACCCCGGCAGTGTCGGATGCGAAGTTCTGGAAGTTGGTGGATTTGCTGATGCAGACGGCGCTCGGAGACACCCAGGCCGCGCCCTACGCCGGGTTGGAAGGAAGGGACGAAGCCGAAGCGATGTCGGGTGACGTGCGACTGCGGCTGACGCGGGACGATTGGGGCACAGCGGCGCGCGGCGGCTATGCGCGGCGGCTGAGCCTGATCCACCCGCGCACCGGGAGCTGTATCCGAGATTGGAGTGAGGGAAAACAGGAACAGGATGCAGGCATGCACCCCTGCCTCGTGGCGAACAGCGGGCGTGCAAGCGGAGTGGGCCATGATCGCGCAGCCTTCCTCGACCACGTCCTCCTGATTCGGCTCGTCGGTGAAGATGCTGGGATATTTGGGCTTCAGCGCCCAAGCATGATCCGGTAGCGTAGCCTGCACGAAGCTTGGGGTCGCAGGTTCGAGTCCTGCCGGGCGCGCCAGTCTTCCGCCATTTCTCTGTTACCTACCGCCCCGCTAGGTAATAACGTATGGGTAACATTTTGCTGGGCTTCGGTGGCACAATCTGAGCGTCAGCGACACGTCCCACATACGCCCTATGCAGTCATCTGCCTTTGCCTGGCCGAGCGCCAGCGACGCAACTTGGAATGGCAATTACATTGCGCAAGATAAATGAGTCATAGCTGATATAGGTCACTGCCAGGGTGGTCACCGACGCTAGCAAGACGTGGCGGCGGGAGATGCCTCCTTGAGAGGGGTTGGTCGAGTGCGCACAATCGGTTTTCACGCTTCTAAAGGCATTATAAGGTTCGTTGTTCTTGAAGGCCAGACTTCGAGCGCTGCTGTTGTTCTGCACGAACGTCGACCTTTGACGTTGATCGATGATCGCCCAGAGTTCATTCAAAATGCGAGAAATCTCTTCGGAAATGTAATATCGACATACTCACCCGATCGTCTTGCGTACGTGCTTAGCATGAATGCTGAAACTCGTGATCAAGTAGCGGGGATCGTACTTCCATTTGGAGCTCTGAATGTCAGTGCACGGGACAACTCTTTGTCGTGTGAAGAATTCATCGCCCTGAACTTCTCAAAGACTTTCTTCACGAACCGAGGCGCCAGTTGGCTTACGAACCGCTACAAGAGCGCTGACGCGGTACTGGGAACCCACCCACCGAATTGGACCGACAGCGAGCGACTGGCAGCACTTGCCGCCTGGGCCGTGCTGTGAGCCGGCCGGATTTAAGCGGCACGACGGTCGGCGGACATTTCGCCCTCAAAAAGCGCCTTGGAAGCGGCCACTTCGGCGATGTTTATCTGTGCGACAACACGATGATGGCGCACGTATCCGCTCTGAAGGTTGTCTCGATTGACCCAGCCAATAGCAACGCTCCGGCACTTGAAGCGCAATTACTGAACCTTTCCCATCACGCGCACATCGTCAAAGTGAGATCCGCCGCGGTTTGGGAGGACAGCGCAGGACACAAATACCTTCTTATCGAAATGGAATACGTCCCTGGCGGCAGCTTGGAGGATGCCATCAAGAAAGAGATTCCGCTCGGTGAACTGGTGTCTCTGATGAAGAACGTTTTGTTCGGGCTCGATCATGCTCATCCGACCGTCATCCACCGCGACGTTAAACCAGCCAACATTCTCTTGGGCGGCGGTGGGCAGCTTTCGGACTTCGGAATTGCGATGGTCGCCGCCACTGGTGCGTCCGTGAGTAACCTCCAGTATGTGCTAAATCGCGCGCCCGAGTGCTTTCCGCCAACGCCAACGTACGACGTGTCGACTGACATTTTTGCGGCAGGTCTGACACTATTCCGTGCTCTCAACTTGATCGCCAATTGGAAAGCGACCCTGCTTACCGCCTTCGGGAGTCCGGGGGGCGTGCTCAGTCGAATGCAGGCCGGCACTTTAGTGGACGGTCTGGGGTTCCATCCACGAGTGCCGAAACGGCTGCAAAAGGTGGTGAAGACGGCATGCGCTAAGCAGCCGTCGAAGAGATACCCCACCGCGGCTGCGTTCCGCGATGCGCTTGAGGGACTTAAGATCGCCCGTGACTGGCGAAGGATTGCCCCAGACACTTGGGAGTGCCTTTACAGCGGATCGTCTGAGCAATTGATCATCACCTCGAAGGGCACGACTTGGGAGGTCGATTACAGGAGAAATGGTCGACGCAAGACAGCAAGACATCGAGCTGGTTTGAGTCAAAGCGATGCGCTCAAGTACGCGTATCAGCTCATTGCCGAGACTACCTTGTCGTCCTAGGATGCTCTCCTGAGCGGCAGCTACGAGCGCCAAGCAGTCGCGACCGGGTAGCGCCCATAGCAACGTTCCAGCGCGCTCATCGGAACGGCGGCCATGGGCGCGAAGCGGTCGTGCATCGCCGAACGACAAGACTGCTCAGATCTCTGCCGGACGATGTGAGGCTGATGAGCGTCTGGAAGTATCGCAGCCTTAGCAGAGGCGAACCACACGCGGAAAAGCCTGTTGCGGGCCGCCGCCGGGACCTGAGGGCTGGTCAATAATCGCGCTACTCCACGAATCCGTAGTTGGCCGACAACCAGCGCCGCTGTGGAGAAGCACTGCAGCCATTCTGTCGGGCACGGAAGACGAGTGGTCGCTGGAGATTGCCGCGGGGGAGACCCCTTCTGCGCTAAGCAGACGCTCTGGCTGCAGCCGCCTCACTGTCGACAACGGCATGATCAAGTTCCGGCTACTCCCCGGGACAGGAGCGGCCACAGCGCCTGCAGCTGGCCTTCGATCCTCGTCAGCATCGCCTGGTCTGCCGGACTGAGCCATGCCACGCGAGCACCCTTGGCCCGGTAAGTATCCAAAATCGCATATCTGGCTCGTGCGAGTTCGACAAACGCCGCTGCTGCGTCGTTCCCGCTTTCGGCGGCGATGACGTTGCTGCGGAAGGTCTGCGGGTCATACACTGCGGCCGGGTCCGGCAGGAATAGGATTTTCTGGAAACCAGCCGGCTGAGGGCTGACGTCCATGAGCCGCCCGTGGCGATCGCACCACACGCCATGGTGCTCGGCTTCGAAATAGGCGCCTGGGAGATTCCAGATTGCCCAGCCATAGGCGACACTTCCGCCAGCCCGTTCAACCTTCCGCTGTACATTGTCGAAACACGCGGACCGCTGTGCGTCCGAAGACGGTTTGGATCGAACGAAGACCGGGCGCTCGGGGGACAGGCTGCGGCAAAATGCAAGCAGCTCTTCCGTTAGTCTGCGCGGGACAGTGTTGATCACGGCACATCCGGAATAGCGCAGGTCCGCCCGCGCGACATTGACAAGGAGTTTCTCGCCTATGGCTCCGAGCTGCGTGGACGGAAGAGGGTTGGCGAAACGGTATAAACCGGAGAGCACATACCAGCCGGGCACTCGCGAGCCAGATCCCTAAGCTCCCACCACTTCCGGAGTCAGCCGCTCGAGCATCGAGCGCACATATTTCCAGCTCTTCGCACGAAAATAGCCGGCGCTGGGCTTGTAACCCGATTGCACGCCCACGATCCTCAGACACTGAGCCGGGGTCCAGAAGAGCATGTTTTCCGGCTCGCGATATTCCCACACGGAAGCGCCGCTGCATCCCGGCAGCTTCGGCACGGCCTCCGTGTCCCCGTTGAGCGTTTCGCCGGTGGGTTCATAATGGAAGAAGAGGTCGAGGTCGGGATGGACGGGCAGATCGGCTTGCGCCGGCACTTCCGCAAGCCGGCCCGTGTGGAGCGTAAGGAGAGTGCTTCCAAGCATTCCTCCTACGCGTTTGCTCTTCACTGACGGGTACCCGGCCATCACGAAATGCCCGGCTGGCGAGGCGACGCCGACATTGTCGAGACTGAGCACCGACCAACTTGCGCGCGCACGTTCTATGGCCGAGGCGTGCTTCATCTCTATAACCGCAAGATCGATGTCGGAAACGTCGGCACGGTATAGATCATACGGGCCAATGCCGTGAAGCTGGGTGGTGTTGGTGCTGGGGATCACGAGATCGTCTGGCGAATGTTCATCGAACAGATGCCGGGCGGTGATGAGCAACAAGCGGTCCTCATGCTCGAACAGGGTTCCCGTACCGAGTTGATCAACGACATCCGGGCGGATCTCGAACAATATCGGCACAGTCACAGTCGCCGCGAAGCGCTCGACCGCAGCCATGATCTCCTTCTCTTCATCCGTCATGTTTTCTCCTAGCTTTGTCTCGAGGCGACGAACCTTCCGGACGCGCAGTTGTGTCACCGGTCGTCGCCAGCCATGAGCTGCTGCGCTTGCGCCAGCACCCTGCAGTGGGGTCACGTGCGGCGGCTCCCGGATTTGTCCCTAGTCGGAGGCGGCACTTCGCTGCACTCCGGCCTTGGATCGTCTGCCGCTTAGTCGTGAAGCCGCTCCATCTGCACCTGGAGTTGAACGCCAGGCGCTTGAGGAGCCGTCCCCGTCAGAGCGAGATTCCCGCCGCTCGCGGTCCCGGAAAGATTGATGTCCACCTCATCGGCTCCGAAGACCGACGCCATGCCGGGAACGTCCGTATGCTTGTAGGCCCGAACGTCTGCCTCCACTCGGCCGCCGGCCTCATTGTAGCTTCCGACATAAGCCATCATGCTGTCACCACCGCGCAGCTTGCCGCCGGCCAGATAGGCGACACCCGCGCCGTCCCCCAAGGGCGTGCTGAACCGCACGACATAATGTCCTTCTTCGAACGTCATCTCAAAGCTCCTTCCTTCTAACCGGTCCATTAGGACCCAGGCTGCGCAGGAACCGACTGGCGAAAGGTCCATTTCGGTTCGTCGCAGTTTCATCGGACAGGCTCCGGGCACGACCACCGCCCGCAAACGTGAAATTTCCGCCGCTCATTTGCTCATGCTCGGCAGTTCGAGCGCATCGCCTCGCCCGAAACGCCGGACACATTCGCGGCAGGCAGGATCGCGGCGCGGGATCACACGCTGGACGGTCTGCTCGAGGAAGCGGTGATGCTCGTAGAGATGCTCACTCCCGCGCGGTCGGAGGTCGAGGAAATCGAGCAGGAAGTCGTTCAGGCCGTGCGCGGCGGCAACGGCGTTCAACGAGATCACGCTCGGATTCGGCTCCTCGACGCCATAGGCCTGATCCTTGCGCTCCTGATCGGACTTGGCTTCGATTGCCAGCTGGGTCGCGTCGATCCAGCCGTTGCACCAGAGGCAGCCCTGGCCGGGCCGGACGTGGCGAATGACGCTCATCACATCGAGGAGCTCGCCATGATCGCCCGGGCGCACCTTCGCGCCCAGCTGAACCGCCGGCACGAAATATTGATGGGTGAGCGCGTTCACCACCAGCCGGGCTCGCATGGAATCGGCGGCGAGGAAGATGAAGTCGCAATCGCGAAGTTCCCGGGCGACAGCCCGGCTCGCGACATCGCCTGCCACGGGCCTGATCACCGCGTCGGGACGAGCCTCCCGGATGTGGCGGATGGCGATCTGTGTCTTGAGGAGCTTGCTCTCGACGTCGGCAAGGGTCGCTCCGACCACCCGTGTCAGATTGGTATCCTCGATCACGTCGTTGTCGACCAGCACCAGCTCGCCCACGCCGAGCCGAGCCGTCTGCTCGGCAATGAGAGATCCAACGCCGCCGAGGCCGATCACCGCCACCTTCGCCTCGGCAAGCAGAGCTTGACCGGCGGCACCGAACATCCGGACCTGACGATCATGCCGGCGCGCTGGGGCGGCGCCGCTGCGCGGCTTCGTATAGAGCCGTTTGAGCGTCGGTCCGATGATACGATACTCGCCGAGCGCCAGCCGATGCCCCTCCGGGAGCCACACATCCGCGGCGACGGACCGCCGACCGTAGACGAGCGCCCCCACCGGCAGGCCATCGGCAATGTCGAGCAGCGCGGGATAACCGCGTTCGTGTGAGCGAAGATCGATGGGGCTGAATGCCACCTCGTCTTCGCAATCATGATTATGAACCGCCAGATAAACCTGGCCGCGTTCGCGGCACGCGAGGATCTGGCGGTGGATGAACCGCGGCGTCAGCGCTCGGTAGCCGATCTGCCCTTCGACATACTCGACACCCTCCTCCGCCGGGATCACGTCGGATACGAGCAGGCGCGGCCCACGTGAGGTTTCGACCAAGCTGGCGCGGAGGACAGCGCCGTGCTCATCATCATCGCCGGGATAAAGATGTGCCATCAGCTGATCATGGTCTCGCGCGGTGATCCAGAGGTCACAGGTGGCGGTCATGGAAGCTTCTCCAGAAAGTCGAGGATCTTGATGAACTTTGCCACGGCCGTCTGACTGGCCAGGTGGATCTGGTTGTTGCGCCGGGAAATCTGGATTGCGGGGCGTCCGTTGAAGCTGTGCCCCATTGTGACGGGCACCTCGAAGGCTCGCCCTCCCGCCCGCTGCACGTCGGCGCCGATGAAGACGGGATAGATGTCTGCCGCCGGATACAGGGAGGGAATGTGCCCCCCCATCCAGGTCTGTCGCGGCGTGAACTGAGGACCAAGATCGACGATCTCGACGATGACGTAAGCTCCGCCCACATTGTCCTCGGTGACGGTCACGGCAGAGGGACTGAAGGCGCGCTTCAGTTCCTCCACCGCTTCGGCAACATCCTGGTTCATCGCGTCGCCACCCTCAGCTGTTGTCGTCGGGCGCGATGGCGGTGAAACTCATCTTCGGGTGCACCCGAACCGGATCGGCGTCGCCAATCACCTTGCTGGAGCCGTTCGCCAGCTCCTGCTGCAGAACAAAGTTCAGCTGGATCCTGACGCCGTCCCGGACCGCGGCTTCCTTGATCTGGGCGCCGGTAAGCTCCTTCTCCTCGACAGTCACAGGCTTGTTATTCACCCGAATCTCAATGTCCTTCGGCTTCTTGCCGCCGCCCTGCTCCCGATCCTCCTCCGTTTGGTCCCTGCCTGGACTCGGGCCGTGCTGCTCAATCATTTCGATGTCTCCTTTGACATTCGGTTGCTGATGAGCAATTATGTAGCACTTGCCTATTCGCCTTTCAATTGCTTTTTAGCAACTGCGTGCCGGAGCTGTCCGTGATCGATAAGCCGACCTTCGATTTCACGTCTTTCTACAAGGCGCTCGTGACGACGCTCGCCAGCCGCGGCGCGAACTGGAAGCAGGTCAGCGAAGCGACCGGCGTCTCGCAGACGACATTGTCGAGGATGGGACGTGGGCGCCAGCCGGACGCCGAAAGCCTGACGGCGCTTGCCGCTTGGTCAGGCCTTAACCCAGTGGAGTTCGTGAGCGGTCCCCGGGCCCGGCCCGAGCCGTTGGCGCTTGTCGGCAAGATCCTCCGGGAGGATCCAAATCTGGATACGAACAGCGCTGAGACGCTGGAGGCGATGCTGCAGGCCGCCTACCAGCGACTCAAGAAAGACTGAAGCTCCCGCCGCGAGTCAGCCGTCCCTGCGACTCGTCGTCACGGGAGAATATCGGAGTTCCGCGGCTACGCGCTCACCTTCCATGATGTCTTCAACGATGATGGGCACTACCGTGTCGGTCATCGCGCGCAGATGCTCCTCGAAGGCTTCGACATCGAGCTCGAGCTTTTCGCTCTTCTCTAGATAGGCTTTCAGCGCTTGATTCATGCGAGGTCCCCTTCCTCTCGCCAATCACGATCATAATAGCAACTCTAGTCTTCCAAGTCTTACCTAATCGGTCGCAGGTTCTGCTCCATCCGTCCGAGCGGCGCACCGGCTGGGCGGTTGAGCTTCGCTGCCGTTGGCTTGAGCGATGCGGAAGAGCGGTCGAAATGAATGGCATATTGTTCGCCATGAGCGAACCAGACAGGCATCGGATCACGCGGACTGGCCGTCGCATCCAGGATTGTCCGGGCGGCGATGTGCCCGGCGCACCACTGCGCATGCGAGGCATATTCCACCACCCAGACGAACTGCGCCGTCTTCAGGCGCATGATCATGTTTACGAGCTCGTCCCCAAGTTCCGAGCGTCGGTCGCGTGCAAACCGGCGCAGCGCAGACACGGTCGTGACGAAATATCGACGCAGCAGGTGCGAATGCGCCGGCAATGGCTCCACCTTGCTGAGCAGCTTGTGGAACTCGGCCGACTGCGTCTCAACCGCCTGAGCAGGGTAGAAGATCTTCTCGGGCAGCGGGACAACAAAGCCATCGAGGTCGATCGAACTGTAGCCAGGCTGCGGCCCTGAGTCCGGCGGCGCCGGGAGTGCGGCGTCCACAGGGACGCAGCCATAGGGGAAGAGGTTGTCATCAATTGTCAGAAAGCTTTCCACCTGCTCCCAGGCATGCGAGATCGTGAAGGGCGGACCCGCCGGCGGCATGGACCAGGAATAGCCGACCAGCACGATTGCATGCTTCTGATTGCGCATCACTCCGAACAGGGGAAACCCGGATTCGAGGTAGGCGAGCATCTGCGCGTAAAAGCGGTCCTCCTCCCCTTTTCGCTTGCCCACGATGACTGGGTACGTGCCCGCCGCCTGGAAGATACGCTCCGCCTCGACGATAGTGAGGCCGTGAGCCGGCGTGATCCCACCTGGGTCGAATGGTTTCGCTAACATTGTGATATCGTGCAACAGAAGCTCACGATGCTGCGGGTAGCGCTCGCTATAGTGGCGCAGGATGGCCCAGCAGGACACATGGGCACATACCGAGATGTCGGTATGCTGCGCCATCGAAGGGAAACCCCACACGGACAGGGTGTGCCCGAGGAGATGCACCCGGTGTCTTGCCTGAATTGCTACACCGCGAGCTCCGGCACGCACGTCAGGAGAAAGTATGGAGCGACCGATTGTGGCGATCAGCGTCGGCCGGAGCACGATGAACCCGAAATAATGCTCATCGAGGGAGCCCGTGGACCACTTGAGATCCGTCGTGGCCTCATCGAAGCCAACCTCCGCATCGAAGAAGTGCAGCCTCACACAATCGTCGCGGTACGTGCGGCCCTTCTTTGCGTAAAAGCGGTAATAGGTGCTCCGGTAGTCCTTATCGATATAGTCGAATTCGACTAGCACACCGCGCACCGTGTCGCGAATTGCCGCCTTGAGCTGGGTAACAACCCTGTCCGGCGCGAACGGGGGCTCAACCAGCCCGATCAACTGGTCGTAATCGTCTCGGGTGTCGATCCTGACCCACGAGTACCCCGTCATGAACAGCAGGCGGTGAGTGACCCGCGTCCCCTTACTCGGCCTGGGGCAAGACGATCCGGCCTGACTCGTCTCCTAATCCGCTGTGACACATCAAGAAATCTCATCTCTCACCCTGCTCCTAGGAGCCGCTGTCTAACATTCAAACAAGCACCAAATAAGCCAAAATCCAATCCGTCGTGGACGAGGTCGGAAGGCCGGCCGCGATAGTTTCGCCGCACTCCGCTATCTGTCGCGCATTCACTCTATCAGGGAGCGCGAGCAGGAAGTCAGGCGCGCCCAGCTTGCGGATCATCCAGACGGCGTTCGAGCGCATTACGAGCTTGCCGGCTATCATCTTGATCTCGTCCACAACTGCCAGGAGGCAGGACCCTGCCACTCTCGCGGCGCCGAGCCGCCTTCTCCGCTATCGGGCAACTCAGGCTGACAGCTGAGTGACCGCTGTTGGCGCTAAGTGCCCATGGGCTGTGGGCTGCTGAACGACAAGGACGGGCGCATAGCTGCAGTCACGGTGCGGCTGAACGAACGTCTGCTTTCGCCGAGCGGCGGCCGAAGCGGGCGAACCGATGACGAAGAATTCCGGCCGTCCGGTGTTGGTGCCACTAGCTACCCCGGACGATGCTCTTCTAATCCAGAGGATTGTTCGCGGAGGCTCGCCAATCGCAGCTTCGAATCTGACGCGAGCCGGCGCCCTACAAGGTCGATGAATGCCTGGTATCGCTTAAGCCCGAGCTGCCGCGTCTCATCATCGAACGGCGGCTGGTGAGCGACCATCGTCAGCTGATGGTGAACGAACGTGCCGAAGGCTTCGGCCAATAAGTCGACCTTGTTTTCGAGCCGCTCCTGCCCGCGGCTCATGCGATCGAGGCGAACGCCGAACCTCTGGTCCAGCTCGTGCCCAGCGCGCCGCTCGAGCACCGCTTTCAGCGCCTCGGTGAGCACCGCCGTCTTCGATGAGCCTGACGATGCGCAGAGCCGATCGAGAGCCTCCGACAGATCGTCGGGCAGGTAGAATTGGTGGCGGGTTTTGAAGGTCTTCATGGGAGCGCCAGTATGGAGGCAGACGGCGCTCGGCCAAACGGCGCCTCCGACGCATCAGGCGCCCGCTCGCCGCACGTGTCCCCGGCTCACATGCCGATGCTGGGGCCTTGCCGCTCACGGCCAATCGTCCAGCTGATACCGCCGCCGCGCACGACGCCCGAAATCTCACGGCCGATCTGCCGCTCCAGCACCGGCCGCCACGGCACCAGGCTGAACTCAAGCGAGTGCTCGACCAGCGCAAACTTCCGGTCGCCGACTTGGACCCTGCCGCGGCAGATCCCCTCCACGTGATCGCCGATCCCGTGCTCGCGGAAGGCTCGCCCGGATTCGCGACCAATCTTGGCGGCGGCGGCCGTGAGCTCCCGCCTCTCCAACTGATCCACCAAGTCCGACCTGAACCGGTAATCCTCCCCCTCCAGATCGATCAGCCGCTGCGCCGCCAGCCATTGCATCCGCCGATCAATAGCCTTTCGAACCTCAGCTCCGAATCCGCGCCCGAGCTCCACCGGCTTCTCAGCAACGATCTCCCGGTCGAGCCAGGTCGTCCCGTCGCGCTCGGGCAGGAGATCAAGCCGGTCACCGCTGAGGAGCGCAACGGTGACAGGCATCCTGGCGCGAAGTCGCCGCTCGTGCGCCTCGACCTTCTCCAAGTGATCGGGCGGGATCAGCCAATAGCCAGCGACCTCGCGTTCGACAGGAAGCCCGCTGCGACGAAGGGCCTCCAGCCGGCGGATGTGCGCCGTGGCGAACGCCTCGGAGGCCGTCGGGTCGCGGAACTGATGAAGCTCGACACTGTTACCATCCCTTGCTCGCGGCGGCGATCGCCGCAATCGTACGATCCACCTCCCGCACGCCCGCCTGCCGCGCCTCGATCTGGACGATCGCTCCTGGTCGCGCCTCTAGGACGCTGGCCCCGACGTCCACATAGTGGGTGTGCCCATCCACTCCGTCGATGATGACGAACCGTCGATCAGCATGCTCGTCGGCCAGTCCGGAAGCGACAAGCCGCCCGACCACCGGCCGAGCATCGGGTGCATCCGGATCGTAGATAGCCTGGTCCTGCGGCGCCCGCGGCTGCATCGCAACCTGGAGCGCGTGGTTCATCGTGCGAACGATGTCGCCGCGCCGGCCCATTGCCCGCAGCGTCGTCTCCAGCTTCGGGTCGAGCATCCATCGGCCGCCGCGCTGCTCGCTCGCCAGTCCCATGCCCGAGAGCGTCCGCAGCCGCGCCGTGCGCAGGTCCTGCTCAATCCAGCTCCCGCGCCGCGGATCGACCAGCCCTTCCGCGTCCACGGACCTGATCAGCCGCCGGTCGATACTAGTCAGCCGCTCCTGCTCGACCTCCCGCAGCTGCGAGCGAAAGATCTCCCGCTCCGTGCGCGGCCCCAAGTCGAGGTTGACCAGCTCGGCCGCGCGCTCCCGCAGCCCCTGCGTCAGATACTCGCGGGCGATGATCAGGTCCTTGCCGCGATCATCCTTTCCACGGACGATCACGTGGCTGTGCGGATGACCGGTGTTGAAGTGGTCGACGGCCACCCAGTCGAGCTTCGTCCCGAGGTCCTTCTCCGCCTGTGCCATGAACCGCCGGACGAGCGGCTTCAGGTCCTTGTATTCCGAGCCGTCCTCCGGCGCGACGATGAAGCGGAACTGATGGCGGTCCCCCTCGCCCCGGGCGACGAAGTCCTTGCCATCCGCTCGATCCTCCCGCTCCGAGTAGAGCGACCCGCGCTCGCCTTCACGCGTTGTCCCGTCGCGCTGCAGGTAGCGCATGTGTGCCGTCGCTCGCGCAAGCCCCTTCCGGCCCAGCTTTACAATGCTGGCCTTCACGAGCACGCGCCTCGCCGTCGGGCCCCTGTACCTCAGTGCGGTCGACAGCACCCGCCCAGCCCCGGCACCGCGGCCGATGCGGCTACCGTCGAACTTCCGAGCACCGCCACGAGCCCTCGAGCCGCCGGCGAGCTGGGCCGCCTGCCGAATTCGACTGGCGAAGCGCTTGCCGCTCCCACGGCCGCGATCGCCGATGCGGCCAAGCCACAGCTCAAAATCTTCTTCCTGCGCCATGACAGGATATGAGGCGAGCTTAGGGACCGGCTTCAAGGTCCTCCACCGAGAGCCGCAGAATTCTGCCACTTTTGGAGCAAATGGAGGCATGCGTCCTCGCATGCCTCCACAAAAAACGATGTGCAGACGCCACTTTCAGGGCCTCAGGGAGGCACTGCTTTAATCTTGCCTTCCCCTGCTCCCTTCTGTCTCCTAGCGCAGATCCTTCCCAGGACGTCTCACCCCAGCACCACCGATCGCGCGCGCAGCTGCACCCGAGCGAGCAAAAAGAAAGCGGGAGCGACGCTGCCGCGCCGCCCCCGCAAGAGCTGATCCGACGCTCTTATCGCGCCCGAAGAAGCTCGAATTCAGCCTCTCCCCGGCTTCCAAACTGCCGCTTCCAGAGCAGCTCCACCGCGGCTCCTTTGCCATCGACGAGGCACATCCCAGCGTACCAGCGTCCGTCCAGAACTGTCAGAATCACGACCCGGGAGAGCTCCCGGGACGCATCTTCATCGTCAAAATCCCAGCCAATCTGCTGTCCCAGATACCGCTCTCGAACGCGCGCCTCCCATAGGAAGTCGAGCGCTTCAGCCTCGATGATCCGCTCCGCCAAAGCCGCCCCGAACTCCGCCCTCAGCGCCTCAAGCGCCGCATCGCACCCTCGTCCGATGGTCGAAATCATGTTCATCTGCCGTCTCCTCAGCATCGTCTTCCGATCGAAGACAGCGCCTGCGGAGCGGGCGGCGAGGCGGCTGTCAGGGCCGCCGAAGGCGCCGCAGAGCGGGGCGTGGGGGAGCCGATTTGCGCAGCAAATTGGGGGCACCGCGCAGCCTTGATCAGCCGCTTCGCTGCCCGCCACACTAGGCCTCTACGAGACGAGACCCTCCTCCCCGCCGCCTCCACTCTCGCACCAAGATGCGCGAGCCCAGGGAGCCTCTCGACGGTGGAATGGCAGCACAAGAGAACATGCAAGGAGCCCCGGCGACCGAAGCCGCCGGGGCGATGGACGGCCTCAGAAGGGCACGTCGTCGTCCAGATCCTGCTGCGGCTCCGACCCGCCGCCGGCGCCCGACTGCCGCGGCCGGCTGAGGAACTGGACATCGTCGGCGATGATCTCGCAGCCGTAGCGCTCGATGCCCTCGCTGTCGGTCCAGCGGGTGTAATGGAGGCGTCCCCGGACCGAGACGAGCATGCCTTTGGTCGCGTGTTGGGCGATGATCCTGCCCAGCCCGTTGAAGCAGGTGATGCGATGCCACTCGGTGTCCTTGGCGGTGAAACCGCTGGCATCCTTGTAGGTCTTGCCCTCGCTGTCGCGCTTCCGGCGGCTGGTCCCGAGGCTGAAGGAGGCGATGTCGGTGCCGCTGTTGGCGGTGCGGAGGTCGGGGTCGGCGCCCAGGTTGCCGACGAGAAGAACGGTGTTGGTCATCGAAAATCTCCTGTTCTGCCGCCGGGACCACCCCGTCGACAGCCCCAAGAAGGGCGCGCGCGAAGCGGCGGAATGCACCGAAGGCGCAGCCGCAGGGGAACCCCGGACCAAGGCCGGCGCGGGCAGCCCGCAGGGCAACACGGGCCGCAGGGCCGCGGGTTGCGAACCGTCGCCGCCGCGCCATAGGGCTGAGAAAGGAGATGGGTGTGGCCTGGTGGCTACCGAGGAGATTCGCCGACTAAATCCGCTTCCGGTCGGTTTCTAACGCGCACCCCTCCCCACGCGTTTAAGGCAGCGGAGCGGACGGTTGTCCCGCTTCAGCCTCTGTTCGTAGGTGCTCCAAACGCTCGCGCGAGACCTCTTCGACGATGTCGCGCAGCCGCCGAACCGAGGCCGTCAAAACCTCGAGATCGATCGTTTCAATCGTGTAGCTCGCGGAATAGCGAGCCTCGACATAGGCCCGCTTCAGCAGCTCGAACCGGCGGCGATCCTGCTTCGTGGCGCGGGGCCACGCTTCGATCAGCGTTGGCTCAATGTCCTCTGCCAGAGAGCGCAGGAACTTGATGTTGTGGGATCGCGGAAAGTAGTGCGTACGCACGAGAAGGAAGCAATCGTAGGCGCGTTCAGTCGCTTGGTGCAGCAAGAAGGCTGCGTCCTTCGACTCACCCTCGGCAACGGCGTATGACGCAAGCTTTATTGCGCTGTCGATCTTCCCGAGCCAATCCTCAAGGTAGGCCGCAGCCATGCTGTAAGCGTCTGCCGGGGTCAGCGGCATCGGCGTGGCCAGCGCGTGCTGCGGCAACTCGTAAAGCGCGATTCCGTCGCGGACGATATCGACCCAGAAGTATTCCCCCCGCTTCAGAGCCTGATTCACCTCGTCGATGGAGTGGACGATGATGTTAACGAGGCGTCCAATCGCCGGATCGCGCTGGATCTTGTCCTCGGCAATGTACCAGTAGTCCGCGATCTCCGTCAGGTCCCGGTGGCTCACCACGATCAGAAGGTCGAAGTCCGACTGGTAGCCATTCTCCGGCTCGTCGACCCAATCATCCCGAGCGTAGCTGCCGAACAGGATGATCTTGTAGATCTTGCCGTTGCGCCGCCAAGGCTGGGTGGCCCGGGCGGTCACCTCATCGAACTCGGACATTAGGATGTGCACAACGCGCGCCAGCTCTCGCTGCTTTGCCGGAGGGAGATGATCAAGATCGGTTCGCATTGGTATCGATCCTAAGGGGTCGGGACGCCGCTGGCGAGGGCAAGACAGCGTCCCGTGATGGTCAGAACCGGCGCTCCCACCAGCTGAGCTTCCGGCCGTCCAGCTGCTTCGAAAGCTTGTAGATCGCTCGGGCCATGTGACGTTCTACCTGACGCACGGTAAGGCCGGTGCGGCGGGCGATCTCACCGTAGGGCATGTTGTCCAGGCGGTGGGCCATGAAGATCTCCCGCTGCAGCTTAGGGATATTCAGCATGGCCTCCTCCAGGCGGCGCAGGAGATCGGGATCGGGGCTGTCGGACATGGCGGCGTTCCTCTCGTAAGTTGGGGGCCGGCCGCGTCCAAGCGACGTGCCTGCACCTCCGCAGGCCACGCCGCGGCCTCTCCTCTGGAGGCCAGTGAGAGGCCGGACCGGCCGAAGCCGGTCCGGCCTGCGGGCGCCTAGGCCGCCGCTGCCTCACGGGCCGCGCGCTTCGGATGGGTTCCGAGCGGCCCGCGCCGATCGACGACGCTGAGGCCCTGCTCCTTGGCCTGGATAACGAGCCGCTCCACGACGCCGCTGCCGGCAAACGCGACCACGTAGCGGGGCTTGAGCGACAACATCTGCTCGTTGCGGCGAAAGCCCGCGCGCTGCCCGAGGCGCCGGTCCAGCGAGAAGGCCAACTGGGGCACCCTGCGCCGCTCGGCCCAAGAGGCGGCAAGCCGATCCACGCCTTTGGTGTCGCCGCCATGGATCAGGACCAGATCGGCGACATGCTCCCGAACCTTGTCGAGCGTGTCCCAGACGTTGCCGGCGAACGTCTTCGCCTGCTCATCTGTCGGGAATGACAGGCGTCCGCCCGCAAAGACGACGGGTGTGCCCTCCGGCATGACCCCCCTGCGGCGGCTCTCCGCCTGCGCCCGCAGGAAGTCGCGGCCATCGACCACGGCAGAGGTCAAAGCCGCGCCATGGTTTGCGCGGGAACCGCCCGCGGGTCGCCAGGAGTGGCCAGTCTCGTTGAGGTAGAGGCGAGCAGCGGTCTCCCGAAGGCTCTCAAGCGCCAGCATGGCAGCTTCGGCCGCCTGCGCACGGGCGATCTCGTTCTCGAGCTGCGAGGTGTGCACCTCCGAGCCGTCTCCGGACGCGAGAAGGCATCTGATCTCGTCGGTAGCGCGGTCGATCTGGCTCAAGCGCTTCAACGCGGCACGGTGGAACAGGTTGACGAAGGCCCAGCCGAGCTCTTCGGCATCGTCCTCAAGAGCGGTGTCGGGGAAGAGCGCGAACAGGTCGGACCAGACCGCGATGAGGGTCTGTTCGGCCGCATCCGCATCGACAGAATCGGTGCAGGGCGCCCGATCGAGTGCGGCAATGTTGAGATGGCCGAGTTCCAGAGCGGCGAGCTGGGCGGCAAGAGTGGTGTGCATGATAGGCTCTCCTGAGCGCGCCGGGGATCGGCGCCGGGAGCCCGAAGCACCGGCAAAGGCGTCGGACCGCACCGCCGCAAGAGCGGCGGGACACCCCGAAGCCGCGGCTGGCGCGGGCAGGCGGGTCGGCGTAGCGGCACGCCAACACGGGCCGCGGGCGAAGCGGGTTGCGGTCCACCGCCGCCGGGGCAGGGCCTCTCCCGCGCCGACTCCGGCACGTGTGGAGCAACGCGACTGCACTTCCAACGGCGCTGCCTCGGTTCGAGGCCGATCCCGCTCAGGCTGCGAGCGCCTCGGCCTCCTCAACGGCCGCACCGGCAACGAAATCGCCCGAGACCCCGCCTCGCCCCAGCCGCAGGAGCAGCGAGGCCGCCTCCTCGCCCTTAGCCGCAACCGTGAGGATGGCCCTGCTGTCAGCCTTCAGCACCTTGAGCCAGGAAGCGAGGTAGCTGGCGTGATGGTCGAGATGGTCCACCGGCAGCCCAAGCTCGGCGCCGAGCATCGCCGAGGAAAGCTCCGCCACCAGCTCCTCCATCGCATAGGCGTCGCTAGCGAACCGGCCGCCCATCTGCCGCGCGAGCCGGCTCTCGTGGCCGGTCCAGTGCGACAGCTCGTGGGCGAGTGTGGCGCGGTAATGGTCCAGGTCTCGGAAGAGCCCGGCCTCGGGCATCGTCACTTGGTCGAGGCCCGGCGAATAGTAGGCCTCTGCGCCCCAATGGCGGACCCGCGCAGGCACCGCTGCGAAGAACGCATCGAGCGCCACATCGCGCTCCGTCCCCGGTGGCAGAGGCCGCGGCTCCGGGAAGAACCTGCTGGGCAGTCCGTCGATCTGGCAGGCGTTGAACAGGGTGAAGCTCTTGAGGACGCGGCGGGTCCGCGGGCCTGCATCTTCGTCGCTCTCGTGGGCTTCCTCGGCTTGATAGGCCCGGTAGAAGATCCCGACGGTGCCGCGTTCCCCCTTCCGCACCTGTCCCCCGAGCAGCTGCGACTGGCGATAGGTCATCCAGAAGGGAGAAGCATGACCTGCGGCTTCGGCCGCCATCCAGAGCCAGAGGACGTTTATGCCCTGATACGGCGTGCCGCAGGCGCGCAGCGGCCTCGAAACCGAGGCGCCGGTCCACGGCTGTACCCATGGCCGCGTGCCGGCTTCAAGCCGCTCCACGATGGCGGCCGTGATCATTTCGGCCGGCGAACGCCGGCTGGCTACATGTTTCATGGGGGGTCTCCGAATTCTGACCGGCTCCTGTCGAGCCGAGCAGCGGAGGCTCCCTCTCCTCTATAGTCCAACCTAGGCTAAGCTATTCCCCCAATTGGGGGAATTGCGCGGCCACGCCATCTGCTGTCATAGTCGCGCGGTGGACAAGCTCGCTGACTTGTTCGGTGAGCGCGGCCGCAGCCATTGGCGGTCACGTTGCGGAGTGAGATCCCGGAGCGTGGCCTATGAGGGCGGCACGTGGACCCGGCGAGCTTGGTACGCCCCTCGTGACCGTGCGGAACGCAGCGGTTCGGCATGTTCGAACGAGTTGGTGCATTCGTTGACGAAGTTAGCTCCGCAAGCACCCAAGCGGAGCTGCGGGCGATCCTCGCGGAAATCACCAGAGAGCTGGGCTTCCGCCACTTCGCGCTCAGCCATCATGTGGACCTTCGCAGCTCATCCGAGCCCGCCATCCGCATCCACAATTATCCCGAGGAGTGGGAGCAGTATTACGATCGGGAAGCAGCTGGGGCGGACGGATCCAGTTCACCGCGCCTGTCAGATGACGCTGGTCGGGTTCACCTGGTCGCAGCTGCCGAAGATGATCCCTCTCACGCGCATGGATCGGGCGGTACTAGAGGCTGCGGCGAAACAAGGTCTCGGCGATGGCTTCACCGTCCCTGCGCATGTGCCTGGAGAGGTGAACGGCTCCTGCTCGTTCGCGACCGCTGGCGGGAGACGGCTGCAGTCGGAGCACCTGGCGACGGCGCAGCTGGTCGGCGCCTTCGCTTTCGAGGCCGCTAGGCGCCTGGTGAAGCGCGATCATCAGAAGCAAGGCGACCCCGCGCGATTTTCCGACCGCGAGCGAGATTGCCTGATCTGGATTGCTCGCGGGAAGTCGGATTCAGAAATCGCGACGATCCTCGGGATAAGCCCGGAGACGGTGCACCAGTACGTGAAGCACGCCCGCGCCAACTACGATGCCGTGAGCCGATCCCAGCTAGTGGCGCATGCCCTGTTCAGCGGCACGATCAGCTTCATGGACATATTCAAACGATAGCGCCCCCCTAACGGGGGCGTCCGCTTCTTGCTAGATTGCCGCAACGTATGCGGGCTTTTGATCACCTCGGGGACTACGTGTCGAACCCGGCGTTCAGCGCCTTCCACGGTTTGAGCGTGCGCGCATTCAGTCTCTACCATTCGCGCATCGTCGAAGCGGACCTGTCCCGTCCCCTGACTGACTTGATCCGCCGCATGATGTACGTCGCAGAAGCGTCGAGCGTGGGATTACGGCTGAACGCGAGCTGGGCCCTGACACATCCAGCCTTTTCGCTCTGCCGCGATCGTTTCGAGCAGTGCGTTCGCTTTTCGTGGCTTGCGCGGCAATCCGACGCCCGCGAATGGTATCGCTACATCGCCGACTACTACCTGACGCGGAACCGGCTCAAGCACGCCTTCAAGCAAACGGGCATCGATCCGGTCGTCGATCTAGACGACGGGCTCGACGAAGCGCCGCCTTATGTGCGGGAGCGGTTCGCCTACTGGCGGAATACGCCGATCGATCAAATGGCGCGGCGAAGGGACGATCTCGCTGGTATCACTGCCAGCCGCGTTGATCGTGAAAAGCTATTCGGGTTCTACGACAGCATCTATCGACAGGGGAGTTCGGTCGCCCACTACGACCTGTACAGCATCAATATGCTCGGCCTCCACGAGGGTCCGGGAGGGCTGGTTCTCGCCCCCGATCCGTACATGCCGATCGTTCTCGCCCTGCATTGTGCGATGTTCGATATGGTCCAGTGCGCCGAAGCCTTGGCAAAAGCCGATGTTCCCGCTCCCGCGGAAAGCTTGTACGGGATGGTGACCGAATGGTGGGCGTTCGTACGACGAACGGGGATGCTTGACGATCCTACCAAGCCGCCCACACGCGAACCCGGCCGCGCTGGGTAGGTAGCTTAGAACGGCGGTTCCCAATCGTCGCCTGCGTTGTATGCTCGGTCGCTCGCCTCGTCGCTCGTGTCGCCAGCTTCGGCGCTGATATTCTCAACGATACAACGCGCCCGCTGATACAGTTCGTCGAACGTGATGATTTCTGGTGACCTGGTGTTCCGACGGTAGAGTTCGAAGCACGCAATCTTGTCGTCATTCCCAAGCAGTTCAGCCATGTTGCCAATCACGAGGTAATTGCGCGGTTCGAGCGAATAAGCGAGTTCGCCGGTATCGTTGCCGTCAGGATCCTTCAGCACGTCCCGAAACCGGTCGCGCGCGAACTCGAACACCGTCTTTTGCGTTTGGGTTACGGCGGCGGAAAGCTCGCCTGACACAGCCCAGCAGCCCGCACGGTACGTGTCCTTGTGCAACAGGTCCGTGGCGTCCTTTTTGATTTCGATCAGAACGTACTGGCTGATTTCAGCGCGGGTCCTCATAAGCGCGTCGACGGTCTTGCCGTGCCGGTCGAATGCATTCCCGGTTGTGCGTGTCTCTAGCTTCGGCCCCACTTTGTCTAGGAAGACGTAATTCAAGCCGTGGCCGAATACCCAAGGATTTCGTTCGAAGTACGCCTGCCATTCGCGCTCATTGTGGCCTGCGCCAAACATCCGTTCGAATTCGCCGAGCGCCTGTCGCTTTGCCGCTACGGCGTAGATGTCCTGGTGGAGCGACGGCGTTTCGGCGAGTGCCTTGACGATTGCCGGGCCCTTGTCGGTTGCTAACAGCGTGCCCAGCGCGGCAACATCGACATTTTCGAGGGAGACTCTCGTTTTCGTAGCTTCCGAGAGGTCAAGGCGCGAGATGATCGACAGCAGCTGCGCCATTTGCGCGGCTTGGCAGTAGTTCACCTGGATATGGCCGTCCTCGACCCACTGATGCCGCTTGTGGTAGCGGAGCTTGGTGATCTTGAGCGAGCCGAAGTCCCGTCGGTCGGAGACGTAGAAGGCTTTGACTGCCAGTTTGCACCGGGGCGTGATTTCCACCTCGCCTAGGTCGTCCTCGCTCTCCGCCACGATGGTGGCGAACGCCCCTTTGGGCGCGGGGTGCGTGTACAGCTGGTTTGGCTTGTAGTTCGCCAGATATTCAATGTCGTCGGACATGCCCCCTGATACTCGGTTTTCCCGCGTGGTCGAAGAGGAACAACGAAGCGATGGCACATCGAACGTTCTGCGGCGGACTCTCCTTGGCTGAAAATGGGGGCCCTGGACGGACCTCGCACCAGCCTATCCGTTGGCGCACAAGTAGCGTTGGAAGACCGAACTCAGCAAATTCTCGACACGGGGTGGGGACGGCGGGGATTCCGGGCGGCGATCCGTTCCGGCTGTTGCGCCATCCTTGCCAATCTCCTGTGAAGCGTCGCCGCCCCTTCCGGCTGGGGTGATGGCCGACTGTTCAGTGAGGCACCTCAGCTAGGCGCGTTGTCCGGGGTCGATCGCGGCGGATAGTGGGGAGCGCCTGCATATCCCTTTGGGCGATCCCTGCGGCCGCTTTTGACTAATTCCGGTCACCGTCCCCAGCCCGTGGCGAGGCGGGGCGGCGCCGAAGCGCCACCCCGAAGGAACCGGCCGCAGACGTCAGGCCGCTTCCTCCAGCATTACGGGCGGCACGCCGCCGTCCGCTTCCTTGCCGCTCCCTTTCCTCCGACGCGAGGACCCGCGGCCGACGCATGGTTCTCCTTCCGGTGCGATTGACGCCGGCGGAGCGATTTCCCCGCCACTATGCTCCTCCGCACCGGAGCCGACTTCCGCCGTATCGGGCGTATCCTCGCTCGGATCCTCCCACGGCGGACTTTCATCCGGGACACTCGCCGCTGCTTCCGGCGCCGCGGCGAACCGCATCGCGTCCGGCACCCATGCGAGCGCCCGCTCCTTCACATCGGCGGGAGCGACGTGCCCGCCGAAGATGCGCTCGGCCGTCTCGCTGAGCTCCGCCTTCTTCGACTTCGAATAGCCGGAGGCGAAGGCCGCGCCGCCGATCTCCTCCAGGGCGGAGAGGGTCACGCTCTTCGGCACCCGGTCGAAGAAGTTGGCGCCGGTCGGCCTCCACCATTTGGCGACGTCGATCCCGAGCAGATGCCCGAGATGATCGTGGAACGGACAGGTCCGGCCGGCGGGCAGGTTGATGCTCGCTTCCAGCGTTCGGGCGACCGCATGGCCGAGCCAGGCTGCCCGTGCCTGGTTGGGAAGGGCACGGAGGGCGTCGAACTGGCCGGCGCGCGTGTCCGCCGCCGTCCAGCTGCGGTCGAGCGCCTCGGCCGCTTCCGCGCGGGCGCGCGTCGCTGCCGCATCCGGCGTCTTGAAGCCGAACACCGGGTCGGAGGGCGGCAGCGCGACGAGCGACGATCCGCTCTTCCCCGACGAGTAGCCCGCCTCGCGGTCGATCATCAGGAAGATGGCAAGGTCCAGTGCCAGCGCCGGATCGGCCGCCACATGGACGGCGAGGATGTCGCGCCGCTGGATCGCCAGTTCGTCGGCGAGCGCCTGGGAGAGCGTCACCTCCTTGCTGGGCGGCGGCGCCACGATGACCGGCGCCTCCTGCCGGTCGGCGCCCGCGTCGGTAGTGCCGGCTTCGTCCGACTCCTCGGGCTCGTCAGACGGCTCCACGTAATAGCTTGTGTCGAGCCGCGGCTGACCGGCCTCGTCGAGCAGCAGAAAGGTGCCGATCCGCGGCTTCAGGTCGTCGGGGATCACCGGCGGCTTGTCCGTGATCGCATCAATCCGGGCGCCGATCTCCCGCACCCGCGCCTCGGCAGCCTCGCGTGCCTCCTCGGACGTCTCCTCGTCCTCGAGCTGGCCGATCAGCTCTTCCGTCTCGGCTTCGAGCGCCTCGACCTCGGCGTTCTCTTCGTCAGCCAGCGGCGGCGACTCGAGCTGCACCCGCTGGAGCCCGCGCGTGACGTCGTAGCCGGCCCAGCTCTCCAGCGTCGGCCGCACGAAAGCGAGGCCGGACGAAGCCGCGGTCTCGGCGGCGACCGCCTCCAGCTTCTCCGTCGCGAGCCGCTCCAGCAGGGCGATGTCGAGCCAACGCGCGCCGTCCTCGTCGGAGAAGAGGTCGCGCTCGATCCGGCCGCCGGCGGCGACATAGGCTTCCTCGCCCACGAACTTGGCCCGCCGGTCGGACGCGCTCACCGTCGCCTGCGTCATCATCCGGCGAATGCTGTCGGGATGCTGCGCCATGTAGCTCCGGTTCACCTGCTCGAACACGAACTCCTGCCGCTCCCGATCCGGCGTCGCCGCATAGGCCTTGGCGACGTCGAGCGTGATCTCGCCGGCGCCGAGCGCCTCGAACACCACCGGCGCGAGGCTCGCGAGGCGCAGCCGTCCTTCGACGAACCGCGCGGTAAGTCCAAACCGCCTGGCGATGCCCTCGACGTCGGCGCCCTGCTCGATCAGCTGCTGGAAGGCCAGGCACTCGTCAGCCGGGTTCATGGCGAGCCGCTGGAAGTTTTCGGCAAGTCCTGCCTCCTGCGCCGCCGCGGGACCGCCGTCCACGACGAGGCAGCAGACCTCGTGGTCCCCCGCCAGCTTCCCCTCCTCGGCGAGGCTGGCAAGGGCCCGCAAGCGGCGGCCGCCTGCCTCGACGGTGAATCGACCCCTGGACTTGCGCGCCGGGGCCACGACGAGGTTCTGCAACAGCCCCCTCGCCTCGATGTCCGCCTTCAGCTGAAGGTCGGCCTGCTCATCGATTGCCCGCCGCACGTTGCGGGGGCTCGGCATGAGCTTGTTAAGAGGAATCGTCCTGATCATTGATGGTCTCCGGAGAAGAGCCGGTGCGGCCTCTCCGCACCCGTCCCTCGTCCGGTGACCGCCCCCTCCCCTCCAGGCGCGCCCCAGCCGCGCCAACCGAGCCGAATCAGGGCACCTCCAGGTCGACGAACCGGCTGCCGCGCCGCCCGCAGGAGGTGCAAGGTTCGGCGCGCCACAGAGGATCTTCCCTGATCTCTCGGAGATCCTTCGGCGCGGCGTCCAGCTGCTGGAAGCGGGAGGCGTCGATCATGAGGGCCTCTCCGCAGGCCTTACAGGCGAGGCGGATGCGGATTGCGTCAGCGATCGCCTCCTCGAGGCTGAACTCCCAGAGCCAGTCCGTAGGTATGTCGCGCGTGGTGATCGGCGGCCCGGCCTCGTTCTGGAGGCGCCGGAGATTGGCGATGTCATAGCCGCGCCCGCGGCAGGCGCGCGCGAAATTGGTCTCAGAGACGAGCGACAGAAGCCGGGTCGGCTGGCGTTCGAGCACCTCAAAGATCGGCACGTGCCCGTCGTGCAGGATTTCCTTGACCCCCTTCCTGACAGAGTCATGCGCCTGCGCCAGCTTCTCCGAAGTACGGAGATGATTGCGAACCCGCTTCCCGAACTGACGCCGGGACGTGAACGATGGCGCTCCCGCCCGGCAGCTCGCCGGGGCTCCCTCTCCTTTCGGCCCTCAGCCGCCGAACGTTTTCGCGAGCGAGGGCCGCGACTCGCGTCTGGAGCGCAAGCGGAAACCCACCGCCGCTGCGCGGGGGGCTCTGCCTGGCAGCCTTCGGGCGGCGCAGCGAACATGCCCGCCCGACGCATCGCACTACGTCTTCATGGAATCCTGTGCACCAACCCCTTGCGCCGGGACATCGCAAGACGGCTCCTGCCGCCCAAGGGGATGCCACAATCTCAGGAGCAAGCCGTGTCTAATAGCGAGGAGCGCATCATCCGCCTGAAGACAGTTCTCGAGCGCACCGGCCTCAGCCGGTCGACGCTCTACAGGAAGATCGGCCAAGGGACCTTTCCAAAGCAGATCCGCATCGCGGAGCGATGCGCAGGCTGGCGGCAATCCGCCGTTGACGCGTGGCTCAACAATCCCATGTTCTACAGCGCGGGTGATCATCCCGAACAGTGATGGCTCGGCACTCGACTATGTCGCAGCGGAGCCCTTGCGACCACGGTAGCACGATCGTGGCCGAGCGAAGACTGACTGCTTGGTCGACAATGTCCGCAAAGCGCAACAGCAGCCACTCAAACCCGCAAGGGCAGCTGCCAGAAGCGGACATCCGCACGGCTTCTTAGCGGGAAAAGGAGGAGCTCACGTCCGCGATGATCTCAAAGGATCTCAGCCGCTTTTCCGGGTCGAAGATGTCCGAGACGATCATGAGCTCATCGGCCCGGGTTCGCTCGATCATGCTCCGGATTCCATGCCGGACAGTCTCGGGGCTCCCGACGACGCTGCAGGCCAGCATCTGCGAGGCCTGAGTCTTCTCAAGTGGGGTCCAGTAGAGCTCGATGTCATCGATCGGCGGCTGCATCAGATTGCGCGCACCCCTGAATATGCCGGCGAACGACATTTGCTGTGAGGTCGCCAGCCGGCGAGCCTCTTCGTCGGTTTCGGCGGCAATCACATTGATCCCGACCAGCGCGTAGGGTGCACCTGACTGTTGCGAAGGCTTGAACCGCTCGCGATAGATACTGAGCGCGGTGTCCAAGGCTTGCGGCGCGAAGTGGGAAGCGAAGCCGTAGGGCAGCCCCAGCTCGGCCGCCAGCTGCGCTCCGAAGAGACTCGAGCCCAGGATCCACAGCGGGACGTTCGTATCCGAGCCGGGGACGGCCTCGATCCGCTGCCCGGGCCGAACCGGACCTAGGAACGCCTGCAGCTCGAGCACATCCTCGGGGAAGTGATCCGAATTGCTCGGATCGCGCCTCAAGGCTCGCAGCGTCATCTGATCGGTGCCCGGTGCCCGGCCGAGCCCGAGGTCTATACGCCCGGGGAAGAGCGTGGCCAGGGTGCCGAATTGCTCGGCGATCACATAGGGAGCGTGGTTCGGCAGCATGATGCCGCCTGCTCCGACCCGGATGGTCGAGGTTCCGGCAGCGATGTGCTGGATCACGAGCGACGTCGCGGCGGTCGTGACGGTCGGCATGTTGTGATGCTCTGCGACCCAGAACCTCTCGTATCCCCAGGCTTCGGCGTGGCGGGCGAGCGTTCTCGCCTCGTCGAGGGCGGCACGCCGGTCGCTCCCCTGTCGCACCCTGCCCAGTTCGAGAATCGATAAAGCGGTCATGACATCGTTCGTCCTGTTAGGCGCCTCGCCATCGGCTTCAATGATGGAAGACGACGCTGTCTTCGACAGGCGCCTTGTCGATCCGGTATGCGCTGCCCAATGCCTCGGTGTCGGGATAGCCAAACGAGATGCCGAACAGCATCTTCATGGATGGGTCGACGCCGAGCACCTCACGGATCGTCTCGGCGTAGAACCCCAGCATCGTCTGCGGGATTCCGCCGAGCCCGTGGGCGGTCAGGGACAGCAGGAACGTCTGGCCGTACATGCCGATGTCGCCAGCCGCTCGCACATTGTCACCGAAGGTGGGCATGAACAGCAGGGCCACATGCGGGGCGCCGAAGAAGTCGAGGTTGCGCCGAGCCGCAGTCCGACGATCATCAATGGCTTCGCGCGCGACACCGATCGCCTGGTAATAAGCGGCTCCCTGCGACTTGGCGCGCTGGCTGTAGATTCCATGGTAGTGGCCGAGGTCGAAGCTGAAATCCGGTGTCAGTTGCCCGGCCTCGTCGGCGGCGAGGATGGCTCTGCTGAGCGCATCCCTTTTCGCTCCTGAGACGATGTGGACCTGCCACGGCTGGGTGTTGCAGTTCGACGGCGCGTGCTGAGCATCTTCCACGACGGCGCGGATCAATGCGTCCGCTACGGGCGTGGGAAGGAAGCTGCGGACGGAATGGCGTTCACGAACAACGTCGCGGAACAGCTTGGACTCGGGCACTTGGGACCTCTCCGTGAGAAAGTTGCGAGGGGCAAAAGCATTGCGTGTCTCTCAATTAGGACTGAACGGGCAGCTTGCAATCCCGCAATGCGACATTAAATAGTGAACAACATAATAGGGCGATTGGGAATGTCGGTCGATCAGGAGAGCGTGGGAGCGCAGCTGTCGTTTGCCTTGTACGGCGCGGCCAACCGGGTGGTGCGGCTTCACAAGCCGTTGCTCGAGCCGCTGGGGCTTACCTTTCCGCAATATCTGGTGATCCTGGAGCTGCTGAACGGCGCCCCACGCACTGTTGGCCAGCTAGGCACGCGCCTAGGCATGGACACCGGCACGCTCACCCCTTTGCTCAAGCGGCTGCAAGCCGCCGGCATGGTGACCCGCACGCGCGATTTGAACGACGAGCGCCGGGTGCTGGTCGACCTCACCGAGGCGAGCCGCGCCATCGAGGCGGAGGTCCGCGCCGTCAACGGCCAGATCAAGGCAGCCTGCCAGCTGTCGGAAGCCGGCATTCGCGATCTTCACCGTGCGCTTGAGGCGCTGGGCCACCCCGCCGAATGATTTTCGCTCAACGGAATATGCAGCCATGAAAATTGGAATTCTCGGAGCCGGAACCATCGGCACCACGCTGGCCCGTAAGCTCGCTGCTGCCGGACACGAGGTGAAGGTCGCGAACTCACGCGGACCGGAGACGATCGCGCCCCAGGTGCTGGAGACCGGCGCGCGCGCCGCCACGGCAGAGGAAGCGGTGAGGGATGTGGACGTTGCGATCCTGTCCATGCCGCACACAGGTTTCGAAAAGGTCAGACCGCTGGTCGCGGCCTTGCCCGAGCAGACCGTGGTGATCGACACCTCCAACTATTTTCCGCAACGCGATGGCGTGAACCCGGCGATTGAGGCGGGACAGGTCGAGAGCGAGTGGATCCAGGACTATTTCGGACGACCGGTGGTCAAGGCCTGGAACGCGATCGGCACCGTGCCCTTTGCAGAGAACAGGAAACCCAAGGGGCACCCGGGCCGGGTCGCTATCCCCATAGCAGGTGACCGCGCCCGTGACCGTGAAGTCGCCATGGCGCTGATGGATGACACCGGCTTTGATGGTTATGACGCGGGGGCGCTTGCAGATTCTTGGCGCCAGCAACCCGGCTCGCCGGTCTACTGCACCAATCTGAGGTATGACGAGATCGCGCCTGCGCTCGCAGCAGCCGAGCGGGACCGGCTCCCGAAGCGTCGCGACCTCTCGGTCGCCATATTCTCAGAGCGCTTCGGCCCAGGGATGGACCCCGACGCCGCCACGATCATCAGGATCAGCCGCGTCCTGCAGATGTGAGACTCGGCGCGCGCTGCGCCGCCCGTCGCACGACGATTCCCAAATAGAAGGAACAGGCACAATGAAGATTGGTATTCTCGGAACAGGCTTCATGGGTAAGCACCTTGCCCGCAAGCTCGCTGCGGCGGGCCATGACGTGAAGGCCGCAAATTCGCGTGGCCCGGACACGATCGAAGCCGAGGTGCTGGAGACTGGTGCGACCGCAGCCACCGCCGATGACGTGGTGCTCGATGCGGAGGTCGTGATCCTGGCCATGCCCCACCCGGGGCACGAGAAGATCCGTGCCCTGATCTCAGGGTTGCCCGAGGAGACGGTGGTGATCGACATCTCCAACTACTTCCCCGGGCGCGACCCCGTGAACCCTGAGCTCGACGGGAGCAAAGCGGAGAGCGAGTTTGTCCGCGACTATTTCGGACGGCCGATCGCCAAAGCGTGGAACAACATCGGTATGGTGTCCTTCGAGACGAAGGGCCTGCCTAAGGGGCAAGCAGGTCGTATTGCGCTGCCGGTCGCCGGTGACCGGGCGCATGATCGCGAAGTGGCGATGGCGCTGGTGGAGGACACCGGCTTCGATGCCTTCGACGCCGGCGAGCTTGCGGACTCTTGGCGGCAGCAGCCCGGCTCGCCCGTTTACATCACCGACCTGACTCATGACGAATTGGCGCCGGCACTGGCATCGGCGGAGCGCGAGCGCCTTCCGCGACGCCGCGACATCTCCGCGCAGGTGTTCGCGGAGCGGGTGGGCGAGCGTGCGTCTCCTGACGCCGAGACGGTCGTGAAGATCGCCCGCGCGCTGTTCATGTGAGTGGCGGACTCCCGGTGTGATGACCGGGCGCCGTCTCGTCGGAAGCTGCCGTCGCTGAGTGGCGGACTGGAAGGGCAGCTATTCGCCTCTTGCCCCCGGAACCCGCCATTCCGCAAACGGCCATTTTCCGCCGTCCACGTCCCGCGTCGATTATGTGCCCTTCTGAGCCGTTTAGACGGCGGTGCCGAGTTCCTGCAAGCTGCCATTCAGTCAGTTCACACAGGATGAGAAGGGTCCGAGTTCTCGACCCTGTTCATCCGTTTAGATCCGGCTTCGTGTGGCAGAACTCGATGAACGCCCGTAGCTTGGGAAGCACGTGCTTCCTACTAGGAAAGAAAATGAAGAGGCCTGGGCTTTCGGGTAGGAACGGTTCCAAGCAGCTCGTCAGAGCCCCCTCGTCGAGCAGCTGTCGAACGGCATCCTCAGTGATGTAGGTGAGGCCCACCCCCGACACCGCCGCCGAGACGCACATCGCGGGTCCGTTGACGATGAGTGGCCCCTTGACCGCGATCGAAAAGGTTCGTTGGCCCTCCCGCCCTCGATCCTCGACAAACCCCCATCGATGGAGCGATCCGCCGAACAATCGTGCGTTGATGCAGGCGTGGTGTTCGAGTTGCTCGGGCCGCTCCGGCTTGCCGTGCTCCGCGAAATAGGCTGGCGAACCCACCACGACCTTGGGACAGGGTGGGGTCAGTCGGACGGCGACCATGTCCTGAGCGATCATCTCGCCAATCCGAATGCCGGCGTCGTATCCTTCCGCCGCCACATCCACGAAGCGATCTTCGAAGACCAGTTCCAGTTCGATATCTGGGTACGCGGCGGCGAAGCCCTTCAATACCGGGACCAAGACGGTATGTGCGACATAGGGGACGCTGAGGCGCAGCCGCCCCTGGGGTCTCGCCCCGACCCGCTGGGCCGCCTCAAAGGCCGCCTCAACCTGAGTCACTCCGACCAGCGCCTGTTCTAGGAAGAGCTCGCCGGCTTCGGTCAGGCCGACGGAACGCGTGGTTCTGGTCAAGAGCGGTGCGCCAACGCGCTTTTCCAAGCTCTTCACGCTCCAGCTTACCGCCGCCGGGGTGACACCCAGCTCTTTGGCGGCGGCGGTGAAGCTCCTTCGCTCCGCTACGCGCGTGAAGACCAGTATTCCGTCGAGTAGATCCGGCCTCATTTTCAAATCAGCCTTCAAAGCGCGTGAAAGTCAGCTGCGATTATCAATCCTGATGGAGATTACCATCTTGTCGGCAGGCCGCAACAGGAGGGCGCTCTTGTCCATATCACTCACGCGTCGAGCTTTCGGAGTCGGCGCCGGCGCGAGCGCCGTTCTCCTCAGCATAGGAAACGCCATGTCGAAGCCACTCACCGAGCGAGACGAACCCAAGCCCGAGAAGGTCAGCTTTTCGAGCGGTGATGGCGTGGCCGTCGCGAACCTGTTTCTCCCGCAAGACTACGATCCTTCGCGTCGCTATCCGGCGGTTGCCGTCGGTGGATCGTTGAGCTCCGTCAAGGAGATGATGGGCGGCCTCTACGCCGGCGAGCTTGCATGCCGGGGCATCATCGCGCTCGCCATCGACTATCGCAACTATGGCGAGAGCAGCGGCGCGAAGCGTCAATATGAGGACCAGGAATCGAAGGCCGAGGATTTGTCCGCCGCGCTCCGCTTCCTGAAGAGGCGCTCCGACGTTTCCGGCACAGGTCTGCTGGGCATCTGCACGTCAGGCGGCACGATCATGTATGCTGCGGCCAAGGATCCCAATGTCGGCGCGATCGCGGCCGTCGCAGGGATGTTCGGTGAGCCGTCGCTCATGGTAACCATGATGGGGCAGGAAGCCGTGGATCAGCGGAAGGCCGCCGGCATGGCCGCGCGCGTCCGCTACGATGAGACAGGCGTCATCGAGATCGTGCCGACCTATGAACCCGGCAACCCGCAGGCGGTAAGCGCCAGCGCGAGCGAGTATTACATGGACGAAAAGCGTGGCGGCGGCGTCCGGCCTTGGCGCAACGAGTTCGCGGTGATGGGATGGGAGCGCTGGCTGGAGTTCGATCCGATCTCACAAGCAGCCCGCGTCAGAGCCCCTGCGCTCTTAATCCATTCGGATGAGGCTGCGTTCCCGGATCAGGCTCGCAAGGCATACCGCCTTTTGGCTGGGCCTAAGGAACTGCGCTGGGCCGAAGGCAAGCATTTCGACTTCTACGACGACGCCGAAACGATCCGCCAGTCCGCCACCCTCATCGCGGATCACTTCCGGCGAGCGCTCGCCTGAGCGTCAAGCATGCGTGGCGTCCGCTTCAGAAGACGGATGTTCTGCTAGCCATGAAGCCGTACTTCCCAACACGGTATGGGACGGAAAAACAAAGCGACGCGCTGTCGGCAACTATTCGGGTTGCGGCGCCCGATAGCTGCCCGTCGGCAAACGGCCAAGATCGGCAGTTCACGCCGCCAGCGCGGTGAGCTGCGTCCGAGACCTCGCCCTGTGCAAGCGTGCGAGCCGCTTCAGCTCCCGTTCCCAGGCAGCCAAAGCTGCTTTCTTCTCGTGGAAGTAGTTATGGCGCTGGTAGACTCCGACGATCCCTGATCGCGATCCGGAGAGGTGGTTCAAGACGGCCTCGGTAACCTCAAGCCTCACTCCCAGCCGTTGCAATCCCGTCGCGAGGGTCCGCCGCAGATCGTGCAGCGTCCAATGCGGCACCGGGTGCCCAACTTCCTTCTCGAGCGACTCCCTGATCCGCCGCATGGCCTTGCTGAACCCGCTGGGGCTCATGTCCCAGTTGCCGCGGGCGGGCAGCAGCTTCTCGCTGCGCGTGTCCTTGAGCAGCTCCTTCACAATGGCTAGCGGCGCAGGAGTCAGTGGCACAAGGTGGGTTGCGCCATTCTTCGCCCGCTCCCGCGAGATCGTCCAAAGCTTCGCCTCCAGGTCGAACTCCGCCCGGTCCGCGTCGAACACCTCGTTGCGCCGCTGCCCCGTCAGCAGCAGCAGCTTGATGGCAGGCCCGAACGGCTTCCCCTCCCCTTCGAGCACGTGCCACAATGCGCCGATTTCCTGTTCGCTGAGCACGCGTTCCCTCGCCTTCGGCGCCGGCGGCCGCCCCGCGTCGCGGCATGGATTGGCCTGCAGCCGGTCGAGGCGCGGCATTGCCCACCCATAGAAGGAAGAGAGATAGCCCAGCGTCAGGCGAGCCATGACCGGAGCATTGCGGGCGATCTCGTCGATGAGCCTGGTGATCTCGCTGCGCGTGATCTGATCGGCCGCGCGGTCACCGAACTCGGGGAGGATGTGCCGCTTGAAGACGCGCTCGATCTCTCCGATCGACCGCAGCTGCGCCTTGGCCGCTTTGAATTCGGGCCAGAGCGCACTCACCGTCAGGGCAGCGGCCGAACGGCGGCGCGGCTGCGGCAGGGCCGCGAGCGGATCAGCCTTGGACTCGATGTCCGAGAGAAGCTGCCGCGCCTTCTTGCGCGCCTCGGCGAGGCCGAAGCGTCCGGAAAAGCGCCCCAGGGCCATGTTGCGGTACTTGCCCGCTACCCGCTTGCGCAGGACGAAGGACTTCGTCCCGGATGTGCCGACCCGCACGCGAAGGCCGGGCACGGACTTGTCGCGCACCTCGATCTGACCGGACTTGGGCCGCCTCAGATCGCGGATCTTGGCGTCCGTGAGGACGACGGGTTCGGGGGGTGCTACCTTGGACATGGGCCGGCGCCTTTCCGATCAGCGGGTCCCGCCGGAAAAGCCGCTACCTTAGGTAGCACCTGCCCGGGACGCCTTGGGAAACTCTTGGAAAGAATAGCTCGCAAGCTATTGGGAAGAAAAGATGCTGGGACGTCCTCGGACACCCTTTGTTCCCGCTCTTAATCAGCGGGTCCTAGGTTCGAGCCCTAGTGCGTCCACCACCGCTCCTTCGTTTCACCGCTGGAACAAGCCCTTCCGCGGCGCATTGTAACGGCGAACGAGGATGGAGATTTCAGACAGCATGAACATGATGAAGGCCGCGGTGCTCGCCGGGCCGGGCGAAGTGCGTATCGACGATGTGGCGCGGCCGGAGCCGGGGCCGGGGCAGGTGCGCGTGCGGCTCGAGGGATGCGGCGTTTGCGCGTCCAACCTGACGCCATGGGCGGGTCCCGAATGGATGCAGTTTCCGACCGAGCCGGGCGCTCTGGGGCATGAGGGTTGGGGCGTAGTCGACGCGGTTGGTGACGGTGTCGAAGAGCTGAAAGTGGGCGACCGCGTCGCCGCGCTCTCGTACAAGAGCTACGCCGAATATGATCTCGCCGAAGCGGAGGCGGTGGTGCCCCTGCCCGCCTCGCTCGCCAGCCAACCCTTTCCGGGTGAGCCGCTCGGCTGCGCCTTCAACATCTTCAGACGCGCCGACATCAAGGCTGGGCAAGATGTTGCGATTATTGGCATTGGTTTCCTCGGCGCGAACCTGACGCGGCTGGCGACCGATGCGGGCGCGCGTGTCATCGCCATTTCCCGGCGCCCTTTCTCGCTCGACGTGGCACGCCGGTTCGGCGCCGGCGAGACGATCCCGATGGAGGATCACAACGCCATCATCGCCGAGGTGAAGGAACTGACCGGCGGCCGCTTCTGCGACCGAGTGATCGAGACTGTCGGCAAGCAATGGCCGCTCGACCTCGCCGGGGAGCTTACCGCGGAGCGCGGGCGCCTGATCGTCGCCGGCTACCATCAGGACGGACCGCGGCAGGTCAACATGTGGCTTTGGAACTGGCGCGGCATCGACGTCATCAACGCCCATGAGCGCGATCCCAGGGCTTATGCCGAGGGCATCAGGGAAGCGGTTGAGGCGGTTGCCTCGGGACGGCTCGATCCCTCCCCGCTCTATACCCACCGCTATCCGCTCGACCGGCTCGGCGAGGCGCTCGACGCCACCCGCGACCGGCCGGACGGGTTCCTGAAGGCATTGGTGACGCCTTGACGCCGCGTCCCCGGATCGGCTTCCTCGGCGTCGGCTGGATCGGCCGGCACCGGATGGAGGCGATGCTTGCCACCGGCGCCATCGACGTCGCCGCGATTGCCGACCCGTCGCCCGAAATGCTGGCCGAGGCGGCGAAGCTCGCGACCGACGCCGTGCATGCTTCCACTCTCGAAGAACTGCTCGACTGCAGCCTCGACGGCGTCGTCATTGCGACGCCGAGCGCGATGCATGCCGAGCAGGCTATCGCTGCGCTCGAACGAGGCGCCGCGGTCTTCTGCCAGAAGCCGCTCGGCCGCAACGCTGCCGAGGCGCGGGCCGTGGTCGACGCCGCCCGCACTGCGGACCGATTGCTCGCCGTCGACCTGTCCTACCGCTTCACCGAAGGCATGCGCCGCATCCGCGAGCTGATCGATACGGGTGAACTGGGGCGCGTCTACGCGGCCGATCTCGTGTTCCACAACGCCTACGGGCCGGACAAAGCGTGGTTCTACGACCCTGCCCTCGCCGGCGGCGGCTGCGTGATGGATCTTGGCGTCCACCTCGTCGATCTCGCGCTATGGAGCCTTGATTTTCCAAGGCTTGTGGGTGCTACCTCGAAGCTGTTCTCAGGTGGAGAGCCGCTCCGAAATCAAGCCGACCGGGTGGAGGACTATGCGCTGGCGACGCTCGAGCTGGAGACGGGGGCGGTGGTCCAGCTCTCCTGCTCGTGGCGGCTGCAGGCGGGGACCGATGCGATCATCTCGGCGGCCTTCTACGGCACCGAAGGCGGCGCCCGGCTCGCCAACACTGGCGGCTCTTTCTACGACTTCACGGCCGAGCGCTTCCGCGGCACCGCGCGCGAGATGCTCGCCGAGCCGCCGGACGCCTGGGGCGGGCGCGCCGCCGGCAATTGGGCGACGCGCCTTGCCGCCGGCGAGCGCTTCGATCCGGAGGCCGAGCGACTGGTCGACGTGGCGGAGGCGCTGGACCGGATCTACGGCCGTTAGGCTGCGGCGGCGGGCCGCGTCTGCTCGCGCAGGAAGTCCGCCATGGCATCGGCGGCCATAGGCCGGCCGATATAATAGCCTTGCGCGGTGTCGCAGCCCATCTCCGTCAACAGCCTGAGGCAGTCTGCATCTTCGATGCCTTCCGCGACGATCTTCATGCCGAGCTCATGCGCCAGCGCGACGGTGGAGCGGACCATGATGGCGTTACGTGGATCGCTGCCGATCGTCTGGACGAAGCTCTTGTCGATCTTGAGCTCCGTCGCGGGGAGCTTCTGCAGGTAGTTGAGCGAGGACTGTCCGGTGCCGTAATCGTCGATCGAGATGTTGACGCCAAGCGCGCGCCAGCTCTCCAGCGCGGCGATCGCCCGCTCCGGGCTGTCCATCGCGGCCGATTCGGTCACTTCGATCGTCACCTGGTCGGTCGGCAGCCGGCTGCCCTGGAGGATCTGGCGGACGATCTCGATGAATTCGTGATCGGTCAGCAGGGTCGCGGAAACGTTCACCGCCACGCCGATCGGGTGCCCGGCCTCCTCCCATTCGAGCGCATCCTCGATCGCCTGCTCGAGAACATGGACGGTGAGGTCGCGGGCGCGGCCATGCTCCTCGATCAGCGGGATGAAGCTGTCGGGCGCAATCGGACCGCGCTCGTCGTGGAGCCAGCGCACCAGCGCCTCGGCGCCGATGATGCGCCCTGAAGCGAGATCCAGCTTGGGCTGATAGGCATTCCAGAGCTGGCCCGACGTCATCGCAAGGTCGAGTTCGGCGACCAGCGAGAGATGCCAGTTGGCGGTCTCGCCATCCTCCTCGGTAAAGCGCTGCCAGCGCGCACCCTTCTGCACGGCCTGGAAAGCGGCGAGCGAGGCATTGGCCACGAGCTGTTGCGGATCGCCGCCGCCGGTCGCGAGGCCGAAGTTAAGCGACACGTCGACCAACCGCCCGCAGTCGACGGGGGAGCGCATCACGGCCGCGATCGCCTCGATCCGGTCCTCCAGGCTGATCTCGTCGCCGCTGCCCTCGATCCAGGCGAGGGTCGCATCGTCGACGCGGAAGATCGTCTTCTCGTCATGGGCGAAGCGCAGCCGGTCGGCGATACGGTTGACGAGATTCGCCGCCGCCGCCGGCCCGAGCCCGGCCGCGATGGTCGCGAAGCGGTCGATCCGTGCCACGACAACGTTGGCCGACCCGCGCCGGTCAGACGCCACCTTGGCGAGCGCGCGAAGATTGGGCAGGCCGGTATCGGGATCCTTCGTTGAGCGCCGCGCCTCGTCGTAGAGATAGGCCCCGGCGATCATCGCCGCGATCAGCATCGCCGCCAGCGCCGGCGCGACCGGCAGCGTCATCGCGAACGCCGCCTCCGTCGCCAGCGGCAGCGCCAGGATCGTTGCCCCCGCCGCGGCGAAGGCGGCGATGCGGCGAGCCCGCGGTCCGGGACGCACAGCGTTGAGGATGCTGAGCAGCGCGATCAGCAGCGGCCACAATCCGCTCGCCCTGGTCGGCACCGGGCCCGCCATCAGCGTCTCGGCAGCCAGCGCCTGGATCACCACGCCCGGGATGACTCCATGGCGCGGGACCGCATAGCGATCCCAGATCTCGACAGCGGTCGCTCCAACCACGATCCGCTTGCCGGCGAGCTGCTCCTTCGGAATTCGCCCGTTGATCAGATCGATCATGCTGTGGCGGGGGATGGAGCTCGGCTCGATCGAGAAATCGATTTCGAAATCCCTGCCGATCTCCGCATTCTTTTCGGCGATCATGCTCGCCAGCGAAGGTCGTGGCACGCCCTTGGTCTCGACGCCCAGCAGCATGCTTCGGACGCTTCCGTCCGCGTCGGGAACGACGTTGACGGCGGCGAGAAACGCTTTGTCCGCAAAGGCCTTGGCGGGGACGCTGTCGACATAGTCCGAGCTTCCGGCGCCCGCCTGCTGGCGCAGGGTCGGTAGGATCACGCTCCGGTCTGCACGGAGCAACGCGGCAGCAAGGGCCGCATCCTCGCGCGGATCGGACGTGGCCGAGAAGTCGACGTCGAACGCGATCGAACGCGCGCCCGCCTGATGGAGGCGGTCGATAGCGGCGGCATGAACGCTGCGCGGCCACGGCCAGCGGTCGATGCTGGCGATGCTGCGGGCGTCGATCTCGATGACGTGGACCTCGCCGCTCGCCGGATGGGAGCGGATGGCGTCGCGGAGCTCACGCAGGCTGTGATCGATCCCGCCGACGAGGCCGGTCGCCAGCGAGAGCAGCCCGAATCCAGCGGCGGCCCCGAGCAGGAGGGGCCGCCGTCGATCGATCAAATGAGAGCTTGAGCCTCCAGCCACGACACTGGCTCAGCCGACGGTGTCGGTCAGAATGCTCGGCATTTCCGTGATCAGTTGGGCATCGACATTGTCTTTGCCCCGGCTGCTCTTGTCGTCGTCGTCGCCGCGATCATCGTCATCGCCGCGATCGTCGTCATCGCCGCGATCGTCGTCACCGCCGCCCTTCCCCGGGCCGCTATCGTCATCGTCGTCACCGCCCTTGCCCGGCCCGCCATCATCGTCGTCATCATCGCCGCGGCCACCATCATCGTCCTTGCCGGGCTTGTCGTCGTCGTCGTCCTTGCCGGGCTTGTCGCCGTCGTCGTCCTTGCCGGGCTTTCCGCCGTCGTCATCCTTGCCCGGCTTGTCGTGGTCGTGGTCCTTGCCGGGCTTGTCGTCGTCGTCGTCGTCCTTGCCGGGCTTGCCGCCATCGTCGTCCTTGCCGGGCTTGTCGCCGTCGTCGTCCTTGCCGGGCTTGTCACCGTCGCCCTTGCCCGGCTTGTCGCCATCGTCGTCCTTGCCTGGTTTGTCGTCGGGCTTGCCGACGTCATCGGGCTTCTCCGGATTATCCGGCTTGTCACTATCATCGGGCTTGCCGGGATCAGCGGGCTTGCCGGGTTCACCGGGTTTGCCCGGATCGGCAGGCTTGCCCGCATCGTCAGGCTTGCCCGGGTCGCCGGGCTTGCCAGGATCTTCCGGCTTTCCAGCATCGTCCGGCTTGCCAGGGTCGCCCGGCTTGCCCGGATCTTCCGGCTTGCCGCCGCCCGGCTTGTCCGCATCATTGGGCTTGCCGGGCTCTTCCGGTTTGGCGGGATCGGCAGGCTTGCCGGCATCATCGGGCTTGCCGACATCATCCGGCTTGCCCGGATCTTCCGGCTGTGCGCCGCCGCCGCCGCCGGACGTCGGCAGCTCGATTTCCTCGGCCGCGCGGCTCTGGGCGATGAAGTCGGCCTGCACCATCTCGGCCGCCGATCCGCCTTCCAGCATGCCCCCGGTCGCTTCCTCGAGCGAGAACGGCTCCTCGGTGATGACCGCGGCGATGCGGACCGGCTCCGGCACCGCCGGCGTGGTTACCAGGCTGGCCGCGGGCGCATTCTCCGACCTCAGCACCTTGGTCTCGTCGCCCTGCACCGTCAGCTTATAGACGTCGCTCTTGCCGACCGTCGCGACCACGCCCGGCCGCACCAGATCGGAAGCGCCGCCGTCCAGCGTCGACACCTCGACCGCGCCTTCGGTCACCTTCACGTCCGCGCCTTCCTGGCCGACCGTTACGGTAAAGGTCGTGCCCTTCACGACTGCGGCGAGGTACGGCGTCTGGACGCCGAAATGCGGCGTGCTCTTCTTCTCGATCTTGAACAGGGCCGAGCCCCAATCCTCGATCAGCTGCATGATCTTGTTGGGGCTGTCCGCCGCCGGCACGCGGATGCGGGTGCCCGGCGAGATCACCACGAATTCCTGGCCGCGCACGATCACCGCTCGCGCCCCGCGCGCCGTCGTGATCATCGCTCCCGATGCGAGCAGCGCGCCCTTGGTGGCCGCACGGGATCGCCCGCCTTCCGAAAGCTGCACATTGCCGCTGACTTCGCTCACCTTCCATTCGGGAACGGCGGCGATGGCGCTGGTGCTCATCAGTGCGAGAGCCGGCACGGTCCCCAGTATCAGCTTCCGAATCATGGGCGGTCCCCCGGAAATCAGCCGCAAAAGGATGCGCGGCCGCGTTGATCGATGACCAAAAAGTATGCGTTCAAGCTTGCCGGGAAGTGAAAACCAGCGGTTAACGCGGTCCTCACCAAGTCTTTGAGATAACGAAAAATTCAACTCTCCCAATTAGCTTGCCCTCTGAACGGCGAGCGGGCGGATGCGATACACCTTGTTAACCTGGATGCTGATGAGCCTCGCGGCGGTGCCGGCAGCGGCTACGACGACCGGCGCGCAGAATCCCGTCGATCGCTCCGATCCTTCCGTGGTCGAGCAGGAGCTGAAGGACCCGCGCGAGGTCCTGCGGAAGGAAGACGGCGCCGCGACTCCGCTCCTCGATCGAGATGGAGCGGGTCAATCCGCGCTGACTCGGCCGGTCAGGATCGACACCCTCAGGATCAGCGGCTCGGTCGCCATCCCCAGCTCTGCTTACCTGGCCGCCGCCGCGCCATTCCTCGGCCGTGACCTCGCTGCCCGCGATCTGCGCGCACTTGCCTCCACGATAGCGCGCGTCGCCCGCCGCGCCGGCTACGGCCTCGCCACCGCCTGGGTCCCGGAGCAGACGATCGAGGGCGGCGAACTCGTCCTGGTGGTGGACGAAGGACGCGTGGACGAGATCTCCGCATCGGGCGCCGCCACCGCTTCGGTGGAGGCGCTGCTCGCCCCACTCGCTACGGGGAACCCGATCCCGACCCGCTGGCTGGAGAAGCGGCTTCTCCTCGCCGGCGACCTTCCCGGCGTCACGGTGGGCAAGGCACGGCTCGAGCGCCGCAACGGCCGCAACCTGCTGGTGGTCCGTACCTGGCTGGACCGGACCGAAGGCGGCGTCGTTCTCGACAATTGGGGTTCCGACACGGTCGGTCCCGTCCGAGCGCAGGTCGCGCTGGCGCTCAACCGGCTGCTCGGCATCGGCGACCGACTCACCTTGAGCGCCGTCGGCACGCCGCTGCAGCCCGACGAGTTCGGGCTCGTCCGCGCGGCTTACGACACCGTCGTCGACAGCGAAGGCACGGTGATCAGCGTCAGCGGCTATGCCGCACGGTCCGAGCCCGGCGGCATCCTCTCCGATCGCGACTTCGAAGGCCGCAGCCTCGAAGCGACCGTGGGCGTCAGCCACCCCGTCCTCCGTCGCCGTGCTTTGAGCCTGTGGACGGACGTCGAGTTCAACCTGCGCGACGCCGAGCAGACGCGGGAGGACATCCTCGTCCGCGACGATCGCCTCGCCATGCTCCGGGCCAGCAGCTTCGTCGTTGCCAGAGTGGGCGAAGCACGCTTGCGCGCACGCCTTACCTTCACCCGCGGCCTCGGCATCTTCGATGCGACGCACGCAGGCGATCCGCTCGCCTCGCGCGACGAGGGAAGCGCCGTCTTCTCAAAAATGGACCTTTGGACGCGCCTCGATGTTCCGCTCGGCGGCCCGTTCAGCCTTCAGCTTACGGGCGAAGCGCAGGCTGCCTCGCGCGCCCTGCTCTCCAGCGAGGAAATGGGCCTCGGCGGTCGCTATTTCCTGCGCGGCTACGATTATCGCGAATTTTCGGGCGACAAGGGCATTGCCGGTTCGGCCGAGCTGCGCTTCGATCTTCCTCGCCCGGCGACCCCGCTCCGCGGCGCCCAGCTCTACGCCTATGCTGATGCCGGAAGCGTCGGCAATTATGACGGCGGCAGCGGCGGCGGCTCGCTCGTCTCGGCCGGCGGCGGCGTCCGCATCCGGCTCGGACCCAGCCATGAGGCGGCTTTCGAAGTGGGCGTTCCTCTGAAAGACGGCGCGTTCGGCGAGTCGCACGACCCGCGGCTGTCCTTCGTCATCGGCAGCCGTTTCTAACCCGTCACGTTGACGCGCAAGGCGCCGTCGCTAAGGGTGTCGCCATGACGCTGCCGCCGCCGCTCACCCGCCTTCGCCTGCCGGTGATCGGCGCCCCGCTCTTCATCGTTTCCAATCCTGACCTGGTCATCGCGCAGTGCAAGGCCGGGATCGTCGGCTCCTTCCCGGCGCTCAACGCGCGGCCGCAGTCGCTGCTCGACGAATGGCTCCACCGCATCACCGAGGAACTGGCCGCCTGGGACCGCGACAACCCTGACCGGCCGGCAGCGCCCTTCGCCGTCAACCAGATCGTCCACCGCTCCAACGACCGGCTCCAGCAGGACATGGCGACCTGCGCCAAGTGGCGGGTGCCGATCGTCATCACGTCGCTCGGGGCGTTGGTCGAGGTGAACGAGGCGGTGCACGGCTGGGGCGGCATCACCCTCCACGACATCATCAACGACCGCTTCGCCCGCAAGGCGGTTGAGAAAGGCGCCGACGGCCTGATCGCCGTCGCGGCGGGCGCCGGCGGCCATGCCGGCACGCTCTCGCCGTTCGCGCTCGTCCAGGAGATACGCGAGTGGTTCGAGGGGCCGCTGATCCTCTCAGGGGCGATCGCCAACGGCCGCTCGATTCTCGCTGCCCAGGCGATGGGCGCCGACTTCGCCTATATCGGCTCCCCCTTCATCGCGACTGAAGAAGCCGCTGCAAGCACCGAATATAAAAGCGGAATTGTCGAAGGTCGTGCAGCCGATATTGTCTATTCCAGCCTCTTCACCGGCGTGCACGGCAACTACCTCCGCCAGTCGATCGCCGCCTCGGGGCTCGACCCGGACAAGCTTCAGGAAGGCGATCTCAAGACGATGGACTTCGGCGGCGGCGAGAGCGCCAAGAAGGCGTGGCGCGACATTTGGGGTTCGGGCCAAGGCATCGGCGCGATCCGCGAGGTCCAGCCGGCGGCCGACTATATCGCCCGCCTCGCCCGCGAATATGAGGCCGCTAAGGCCGAACTCAGCCGCAAGACCCGCTTCTAGCCGGTAATGCTTTCGAACGCCTGACGCCATGCAGGCGGCAGCTCAGCCGGACGGCGGCTCTCGCGGCCGACATAGACGTGGACGAAATGCCCTTCCGCGGCAGCCTCGTCGTCCTGCCGGGCAAAGACCCCGAGGCGATACCGGACGCTGGACGTCCCGACGCTCTCGACTGCCAAGCCGACTTCGATGGGCTGCGGGTAAGTGAGCGGCTTCGCATAGCGGCAGCCGGTCTCCACGACCAGGCCGATCGGATCCCCGCCCACCACGTCGAGCAGCCCCTGCTCGATCAGCCACGCATTCACGGCGGTGTCGAACCAGGCATAAAAAACGACATTGTTGACGTGCCCATAGGCGTCATTGTCTGCCCAGCGCGTCCCGATCTCGCGCCAGACCTTGTAATGCTCCCGGCCCTTGAACGGCGCGCGGCTCAAAGCGCCGCCTCGTAGAGGCGCCGCGCATCCGCCTCAGTGATGGGACACGGATTGTTCACCAGCAGCCGATCCTGCTTCATCGCTTCGCTCGCGAGCAGGTCGAGATGCTCGGCACCCACTCCCACCTCGCGCAGCCGCCGCGGCACGCCGGCCGCCGCCGACAGCGTCTCCAGCGTCTTGATCAGCCCGTTCGCCTGCGCCTGCATGCCCTGCGCCGCCAGCGCCGGCTGGAGCAGCACGCCAAGCTCCGCATAAGCCGGCATCGCCGCATGCATATTGTGCCCCAGCACATGCGGCAGCATCAGCGCGTTCGAGAGGCCGTGCGGCACGTGGAAATGCCCGCCGAGCGGATAGGCCAGGGCATGCACCCCCGCCACCGGCGCATTGGCAAAGGCGACGCCGGCGAGATGTGCGCCGAGCAGCATCGCCCCCCTCGCCTCGCGATCATTCGGCTCGTCGCACGCCCGCAGGAAATTCTCCCTGAGCAGCCGAAGCGCCTCGCGCGCCAAGAGGTCCGACATCGGGTTCTTGAGCCGCGCCGACGTATAGGCCTCGATCGCATGGACCATCGCGTCGATGCCGGTCGCCGCCGTCACCTCGCGCGGCAGGCCGATTGTCAGCTCCGCATCCAGGATCGCCCAGTCGGGTTCCAGCGGCCAGCTATTGACGGCGAGCTTCAGGCTGGTGCCGACGGTGATCACGCTGATCGGCGTCGCCTCCGAACCCGTCCCCGCCGTGGTCGGCACCAGCACCAGCGGCAGCCGTGCACCCGTCGCCTTGCCGACGCCCCAGATCTCCTCGAGATCGTCGCCGCTGCCGATCAGATAAGCAGCGAGCTTGGCGACATCCATCGGACTGCCGCCGCCGAACCCGACCACCGAGGCACAGTCCTTCCCCGCCTCCACCGCAGCCAGCAACGTAGCCTGTGAAGGATCTGGTTCCACCGCGTCGAAGATGACAGGTTCTATCCCGCCCTCGCTCAATGCTTCCAACGCGGCGTCGGCGAGGCCGAGCTCCCGAAGCTTCGCGTCGGTTACGAAGAGGCATTGCCCTCCCGGCAACAGCCCACCGAGTCTTCCCACCGACCCCGCACCGGAGATCAGCTTCGGTCCGTAAGTGAATTCGTACGCCTTCATCGCCCCGGCTTAGCGGGCGCGGGAGACCGAGTCCAAGATCAGAGCGAGCGCTCCAGCCGGCTCATCAGGCTCCGCGCGGGGCTCGGCTTCGGCTCGGCCTCGACGCTGCCTTCGTCGAGGCGGCTCACACGGGCGAACAGTTCCTGGCTCGCCTTCACGAGATGGACTGCGCCGTCCGGCAGCTTCCCCACCACCGTCTCGTCGCTGACCGGCGCATCGCCGAGTCGCCGCGTCTTCGCCCGACCCTGCGCCGGGGTCAGTTCGCCCGCCTCGACCGCTCGCTGGGTCAGCAGCCAGGCGATGACGTGCATCAGCCGCGTCGTCACCTTCAGCGACTCGACCGAAAAGCCGACCCTCAGCAGCGGGTCGAGCGCCATCCGGTCGTCGCGGCCGTTGCGGTCGAAATAGGCGCGCGCCTCGTCGGCGAGCACCATCGCCTCGACGTAAAGCGAGTCGACGAGCTTGGGTGTCAGGCGGGCGCGGATCGGAGTCGTGCTCATGGATGCAGAGCCTGCCACAGCGGGCGGCGGCGGTGAACGGCCAATCAATGCGAACGGGCACTCGTCCCGCCGCAGAACAGAAGCTCAGGCAATTATGTCCGGGATGAGGATGTCCTCGAGCGCGCTGATCTCGTCCCTGAGCCTCAGCTTGCGCTTCTTCAGCCTGGCGATCTGGAGTTGGTCCTGGCCCGCCGCTGCGCGCAGCGCCTCGATCGCGGCGTCGAGATCACGATGCTCCATCCTCAGCGTGGCGAGCCGCGCCGTCGCGGCCGCCTCCTGTGCTTCCATATCGCTCATGCCCCCAACGGCCGCTACTCAACGCTCCGCAACTGGGCTATAGATAGTCCATCAACGGATCGTCGTATATATCGGGCGACCGTCCGACCGGCGGGAGACAAAGGTCTCAGGGGATGTTCTAACGGCCACATCACAAGCGAAGGAGATGGGAATGCAGAACGCGCATATCTCGGCACTGCAGAGCAAGCATGCTGATCTCGATGCCCGCATCAGCCAGGAAAATTTGCGACCGCACCCCGATTATGCGACTCTCTCCCGCCTCAAGAAAGAAAAGCTGAGGGTCAAGGAAGCGATCGTCGGCATCGCCTGAACTGACCGACATCCGATAACCTGAACAGCCTCAGCCCCACTCGATTGAGTCGGGGCTGAGTAGCCGCTTCATAATGGCTCAACGCCGGCGACGGGCTGAAGCCTGAGATTGCCGCAAAGGAGCTGAGAGGCGGCAACCGCCCAAGCCTGTCCCCGAAGGCCTCCCCTGCCGAAGCAGGGGAGAATCCAATTCAGTCGTCGCGGCTGACGCGCTCGTTGCGCTCGTGCCGCTCCTGGGCCTCGACGGTCATCGTCGCGACCGGACGCGCTTCCAGGCGGGCCAGCGAGATCGGCTCGCCGGTGACCTCGCAAAAGCCATATTCGCCCTGCTCGATCCGGCGCAGCGCTGCGTCGATCTTGCTGATCAGCTTGCGCTGACGATCGCGGGTGCGAAGCTCGATCGCCCAATCGGTCTCGCTCGACGCACGGTCGGTGAGGTCGGGCTCGCGCATCGGCCCGCTCTTCAGCTGGGCCATGGTGTCGCGCGATTCCTTGACGATCGCCTCTTTCCAGTTGAGCAGCTTCTGCCGGAAATATTCCAGCTGAAGCGGATTCATGAATTCCTCGTTCGCGCTCGGCTGGTAACCCGTCTCCGGAACCACCCCGCGCGCGACGCCATATTGACTGTCGTAGATGCCGCTAATTGCCGTAGCCATAACCCCTCCGCTCCTCTGCGGCCGGTGGTACGGACCGAGCCGCGAACCAAGTGCGCCGCCCGTCTTTGTAAGCGGGATTTGTCGGCGCTTGCCCCAGCGCGCCTATACGCGTGCGAACGGCATCATACAAGTCACTCAAAAAGCGGTCGAAAAGCTCTCCCATTTTGAGGCGGCGGCGTGACATATTTGTCCCGTTGACGGGCGGCGGCGTGCGGCGGGACCACTATTCTGCCGCCTCCGACTCGAAGCCGCCGCAGCTGCGACAAAGCTCCTCGTCCCGGCCATTAACCATGTCGTTCAGTCAAGTGCGGCAGCCCTGAAGTTCATAAGGTCCGCCACTCTGTTCAGTTATGGGACGGAACCAGTCAGACGGCTCGAATCGGGGCGCTTTTACTGGTTAACGACTTGAACTCCGGGGCCGCTTTGGCATTGGTCGAGAGAGGTTAGAGGCAGCCTGAGAGTAGCGGATCCTCCTCTATTCGCGGCCGCCCAGGAACAGGGTGCGTAGCATGTCCGTCAAAATGGCATTGTCGAAACTCTGCGCCTGCACCGCCGGCGGAGCGATCATCGGCGGCGGCGCGGTCTATACGGCGGCGAACCCGCCGGCCCGGCCCGCGCTGATCCAGAAGGCGAAGGCCAAGCCCGCCGATTATTATGTGAAGGGGCAGACCAAGGGTCCGAAGCGCGTGAAGCGAGTCGCCCAGGTCAAGCGCACCGAATGCGTGGTGACGCCGGGCACGACCACCACCACCCGCACCATCACCTATCCGGGCATCGCGCCGCCTCCGGTGCCATACCCGCTCCCGCCCGTGGCCCCCGTGGTCAGCGGCGGCGGTGGCGTCCCTGCGGTGATCGTCGGCCCCGGCTTCCCCGGCGGCGGCTTCGGCGGCGGCTTCTTCAGCGGCGGTTTCTTCGGCGGCGGCGGCGGCAACGCCATCTTCACCGCCTCCACCAGCACCTCGACGGGCGGCGTCTCCACCTCGACCGGTGGCGTGTCGACGACTTCGAGCACCAGCGGCGGATCGACCTCCACCGGCGGCAGCTCGACTTCGACCAGCGGCGGTTCGACCTCGACTAGCGGCGGATCCACGTCCACCTCAACGGGCGGAAGTTCGACCTCCACCTCGACCGGCGGCAGCTCGACCTCCACGTCCAGCGGCAACGTATCCTCGACATCCTCGTCGAGCGGCAACGTCTCCTCCTCGTCGAGTGGAAACGTTTCGACCTCGACGTCCTCGTCCTCGAGCGGCAACGTCTCGACGTCCACGTCGACCTCGTCGAGCAGCTTCGGCGGTGGCACCAGCACGTCGACCAGCACGAGCACCAGCACCTCGACCTCGACGGGCGGCCACGGCTCGACCGGCGGGTCGAATGGCGGCACGCCGGTTCCCGCACCGCCGATGATGATCCTGTTCGGTGCGGCCGCCGCGGCTCTGGTCGCGCGACGCAAGATAGCGCGCTCGGAAGCCTGAGCACCAAGTACAAAGAAAAAGGCCGCGTCCGGGTGCGGACGCGGCCTCTTCTTTTGCGTGAGCGTGTTGGCGCTTACTGCGCCCCGCCCTCCGTCTCGCCGGCAGCGCCGGCAGCCGCTTCGAGTTCGGCCACGGTCATGCCGATGACGGCGCCGTTCGGGCCCGGCGCGAGGCCCGTCCGGGGCAGCCGGACGAGCTTGCCGGAGCTGAGCTTTACCGTCACGAATTGATCGTCGAGCGCGTCGATCGTTCCAACCGTCGAGCCCTGCGAGCCGGTGACGGTGGCGCCGACGACGATCTTCTCGGCCGCGGAAGCGAGCGACTGCTCGACCGCGGCATTCACCTGGTCCCGAGTCATCGCCATGATGAAGCCGCCCTCATGGGCGGTGAACGAGGTCTTGGGCAGCCGCACCTCGTGCTTGTCGGTCTTCAGGATCACATAGTCGCCGTCGACGCTGGATATGGTGCCGACATCGCCGCCGGCGGTATCGCTGACCTTGGCGCCGGCCGAGAAACTGGCCGTGGCCGAAGCCGTCTGCGCCGCCGCCGGCTGGAGAGCCGCCGCGGAGGCCGCGAGACCGATCAGTATAAGCTTGTTACGAACCTTCATTTCCACTCCTCATCAATGCCCCTTTGTTGATCCAGGGCCCCACGGCCCGCAGCCTATTGCGCGCTGATGATTTTCTCAATCTCCTCGACCGGATGCCCGGTCAGGTCCTTGGCGATCTCCCCGGCGAGGCGCTTCTCGACCTCTTTATGATAATGTTTGCGAAGCTCCCCGAGCGTCCGCGGCGGAGCGACGATGATCAGCGATTCGAAGTCGTTCCGGAGCGCCCGCTTCTTGAGCAGCTCGGCCGTGTCCGCCGCGAAGCGGTCCTCTTCCAGCTGGTGGAAGTCGGTTTCTTCATAGGCGCTGCGCCCCGCGCCGCCGGACGCGTCGAAGGTCCGGCCGGGCCCGTCCGTCTTCCAGTCGCGGTCGGGCCGGTCTTCCTGCTCGCGCTTGCGCTCGATCTCCAGCTTCAGGAACTCGGCATCGCCCTCGTTGCGGAAGAACAGCATCTTGGCACCGTCTGCGACGACGACGAAACTGTTGTGCGGAACCTGCATTGCGCTCTCCTTACCGGTTTCAAGATGAACGCCGCATGGGGGGGATGGTTGCCGCGCCGGCTTGCCTGCCAACCGGCTCGTCGCCATAGCTCTCGGCGATGCGGATCCTGCTCACCAACGACGATGGCGTGAACGCCACCGGCCTCAAGGTGCTCGAACGGATCGCTCGCAAATTCTCGGACGACATCTGGATCGTCGCGCCGACGGAGGAACAGTCCGGCGCAGGCCATTCGCTCACCCTCACCCAGCCGGTGCGCCTCAGGCGCCTTGGCGAACGCCGTTTCTGCGTCACCGGCACGCCGACCGACAGCGTAATGATGGCGATCGCCCACATCATGAAGGACCAGCCGCCGGACCTCGTCCTGTCCGGCGTCAACCGCGGCGCGAATTTGGGCGAGGACGTGACCTATTCGGGCACCGTCTCCGCAGCGATGGAAGGCGCGCTGGCCGGCATCCCGTCCGTCGCGCTCAGCCAGAGCTATGCAAAGGAAGGCATGGGCGACACCGTTCCCTTCGCGGCTGCCGAGGCCTGGGCGGAGCAGGTGCTGCGGCCGATCGTCAGCAGCCCGATGGAGCCGCGCACCCTCGTCAACGTCAACTTCCCCGCCCTTGCGCCCGAGGAGGTGAAGGGCGTCCGCGTCACCCAGCAGGGTCTGCGCGACTATGGGCGCCTGCGCATCGTCCAGCGCACCGACCCGCGCGGATATGAGTATTTCTGGTTCGGCCTCGGCCCGATGATCGAGACGCCGAGCCATTCCACCGATCTCGAGGCGATCGCCGACGGCTATGTCGCCGTGACGCCGCTCCACCTCGATCTCACCCACGGCCCGTCGCTTGGCCGCCTGGCAGAGCTCTATTCCTGATGGGCCGCCGGCCGCGCGGGCCCGATCGTGTCACCCTGCGGCGCAAGAGCCCGCTGCCCGTATGGGCGCAGATCGCCTGGCGGGTAGCCCTGGTGCTGGGCCTGCTCCTGCTCGCCGTGCTCGTCCATTGGCTCGAACGGGACGGCCTGAAGGACACGCACGACGGGGTCGTCGACTTCCTCGACATCCTCTACTTCACGTCGATCAGCATCACGACGACCGGCTATGGCGACATCGTCCCCGTCAGCCCCGAAGCGCGGATGTTCGATGCGTTCGTCGTGACGCCGATCCGCATCTTCTTCGTGCTGATTTTCGTCGGCACCGCCTACAATCTCGTCTTCCGCCGCTCATGGGAAAAATGGCGCATGGAACGCATTCAGCGAAATCTCTCCGATCACATCATCATCGCCGGCTCCGGAACCAGCGGCTCGGAAGCGCTGGACGAGCTGATCGCGCTTGGCGAGCGGCCGCAGGACCTGGTGGTGGTCGACCCCAGGCGCGCCGCGCTGGAGCGTGCCGAAGCGCTCGGCTGTGCCGTGCTCGAGGCGGACGCCACTCGCGACAAGACGCTCCAGGCCGTCCATATCGAGCGTGCCCGGGCGATGGTCATATCCGCCGGCAGCGACGATGCCTCCATCCTCATCACGCTGACGGCCCGCCATCTCGCGCCCAAGCTCAAGATCAGCGTCGCGGTGCGCAACGAGGATAACGAGTTGCTCGCCCGCCAGGCCGGGGCGACGACCGTGATCAATCCGGTCAGCTTCGCCGGCCTGCTGTTGGCAGGCTCCACTCACGGCGCGCACATATCCGACTATCTCGCCGACCTTGCCTCGTCGAGCGGGCGGGTCCGGCTCGCCGAGCGGGACGTGCTGCCGGAGGAATGCGGCAAGCCGCTGTCGGCGATCGCCAAGGGGCTGGGCGTGCGCGTCTATCGCGACGGCATGCCCTACGGCTTCTGGGAGCCGGAAGCAGCGTCGCTGCGCCCCGGCGACTGCATCGTCGAGATCATCCCTACCCGCCGTGCGGAGCGCGAGCTCGGCCCCGCTTAGCGGAAAGGCGGCTCGTTGAAGGCGCGCAGCTTGCGGCTGTGGAGCCGGCGGCTGTTGGTGCGCATCAGCTCGCAGGCGGCGATGCCGATCATCAGATGCTCGCCGATCGCGCGCTCGTAGAAGCGGTTGGCTTGGCCCGGCAGCTTGATCTCGCCGTGAAGCGGCTTGTCGGAGATGCAGAGCAAGGTGCCGTAGGGCACGCGGAAGCGATAGCCCTGCGCCGCGATCGTCGCCGATTCCATGTCGATCGCGACGGCGCGCGACTGGTTGAACAGCAAGGCCGAGGATGAGTAGCGCAGCTCCCAGTTGCGGTCGTCGGTGGTGACGACGGTGCCGGTGCGCAGCCGCTGGCGGAGCGCCACGTCGTCCTCGCCGCTGACCTGCAGCGCCGCCTCCTGGAGCGCCTGCTGGACCTCGGCGATGGGCGGGATCGGCACGGTCGGCGACAGCACCGCATCGAGCACGTGATCGTCGCGCAGATAGGCGTGGGCGAGCACATAATCGCCGATCTTCTGGCTTTCCCTGAGGCCGCCGCAATGGCCGATCATCAGCCACGCCTCGGGCCGAAGCACCGCCAGATGGTCGGTGATCGTCTTCGCATTCGACGGCCCGACACCGATGTTGACCAAAGTGATGCCGGTCCCGCCGTCGGCGATCAAGTGATAGGCCGGCATCTGGTGGCGCCGCCACGTCCCCTCCGCGATCACCTTGTCGGGATCGGCCTCATCTCCCCCGCTCATCAGCAGGCCGCCCGCCCCTGCCAGCGCCGTGTAGCGGCTGTTCGGGTCGCGCACCTGCTCCACCGCCCAGCGCACGAACGCGTCGACATAGCGGTGATAGTTGGTGAACAGCATGTAGCGCTGGAAATGCTCGGGCTCGGTGCCCGAATAATGCCTCAGCCGCGCCAGCGAGAAATCGACCCTCAGCGCATCGAACAAGGCCAGCGGCTGCGCGCCCGACGCGCTCGCCCACCAATGGCCGTCGGCGATCTCGTCGCCGATCGCAGCCAGCTCGGTGGAGGGGAACCAGCGGGCGAGATCGGCCGAAGCGACGTCGCCCAGCTCGAGATCGCCGAGCACGTACGGGTAGGGGATCTCCTGGCGGCTGCGGCCGACCTCTACCTCGACGTCGTAATTGCCGAGCAGGAAGTCGATCTGCTCGGCCAGATAATCCTCGAACAGCTCGGGGCGAGTAACGCTCTGGGCATAAAGGCCCGGCGCGGTCAGTCGTCCGAAGGCGCGGCCGGTCGGCGACTTCGCGGGATCTCCATGATAGCGGATGCGGAGTTCCGGATAGGCGAAGGCGCCGTCCTTGCGCCAATTCGCATCGGGGATCTTCCCCGCCTCGATGAAGCGGGCGAGTGCGCGCTGGAGATTCTGGACGGATTCGGAGAAGATCTCCTTCAGCTGCTCGACATAAGGCGCGGATCTGGAATCGCTCATTCTGGTCCCTTGTTTCGCAAGGGCTTTAGGCGGAGCGCGGCGCCTCTGGCTAGAGTGCGGACACCTGTAGCGGCCCCGGGAATGCTTAAGCCGAGCCCGGGTCTCCGCCAGCGAGGCTCGACAGGGTGGCGGCGAGGTCCGCCTGCCGGAAAGGCTTGGTGAGCCGCGGCAGGTCCGGAGCGACGCCTTCGGCCTCGGCATAGCCGGAGACGATCAGCACCGGCAATCCGGGCCGGCGGTCGCGCACCTCGCGGGCAAGGTCGGCGCCGCTCATGCCCGGCATCATATGATCGGTGACGAGCAGGTCGATATTGAGCCCGTCGCCGAGCTTCACCAGTGCGTCCGCGGCGCACGCCGCCTCAACAACCTGGTAGCCGAGCTCCGACAGCATGTCGGCGGTGCTGATCCGCACCAGGTCCTCGTCATCGACGAGCAGGGCCGTGCCGCGACCGCGTCCAGCGGCCGGCCTCGGCCCTGCCTCCTCCGGCTCCGCGGCCGACCTTTCGGTCAGCGGCAGCCACAGGTCGACGCAGGTGCCGAGCCCCGGCCGGCTGCTGATCGCGAAGCCGCCGCCCAATTGCGCGGCCAGGCCATGCACCATCGACAGGCCGAGGCCGGTGCCCTTCCCGATGCCCTTCGTCGAAAAGAAAGGCTCGATGGCTCGCGCCAGCGTCGCCTCGTCCATGCCCACACCGGTATCAGCCACCGACAGGCGCAGATAGTCGCCAGGCTTCAGCTGCGAACGGTGGCTTGCGCCGACCGCATCGGGCGCGGCCGAGATGGTAAGTGTGCCGCCGTTAGGCATCGCGTCGCGGGCGTTCACGCTGAGGTTGAGGATCGCCATTTCGAGCTGGTTCGGGTCGGCTAGCGCAGCGGGAAGCTCTTCCGCCACATTGACTACCAGCCGGACCTGCGGCCCCGACGTGCTGGCGATGAGGTCAGCCATGCCCGCGACGAGGCTCGCCACGTCGACCGCGCCGGACTTGAGCGGCTGGCGGCGGGCAAAGGCGAGCAGCCGCTGGACGAGCGTCTTGGCCCGCTCGGCCGATTGCAGCCCGCCGTCGATCAGCCTTTGCTCGCGGTCGCCGCCGAGCCCGCGGCGCTTCAGCAGGTCGAGGCAGCCGATGATCGGCGTCAGCAGATTGTTGAAATCGTGCGCGACGCCGCCGGTGAGCTGGCCCATCGCCTCCAGCTTCTGCGACTGCCGCAATTGCTCCTGCGCCTGGATGAGCTCGTCGGTGCGCTCCTCAACCCGCCGCTCCAGCGTCTCGTTGAGCTCGCGCAGCCGCGTTTCGCTGTCGCGCAGGGCATGCTCGATCCGCTTGGCCTCGGTGACGTCGTTGACGAGCGCGTAGAAGCCGATGACCTGGCCGTCGAGCCAATTGGGCACATAGTCCACATGGACGTACCGCGAGACGCCGTACTGGTAGGGCAGCTCCCGCTCGAACGCCTGCCGGTCGCCACGCAGCACCGCCTCGACCGACGGGCGGATCTGCTCGAAGGCCTTCTCGCCCAGCACCTCGGCCATGGTTCTGCCGATCACCTGGTCGCGGCTGATGTCGAACCAGCCTTCGTAAGCTTTGTTGGCGAACAGATAACGGCAATCCGCGTCGACATAGGAGATCAGCACCGGCAGCGACTCGGTGACCAACCGCAGCTGCGCCTCGCGATCGCGCAGCTCGGCCTCGATGCGCTTCTGATCCGTGATGTCGATCTGGATGCCGTCCCAGATCAGCGACCCGTCCGCCTGCTCGCGTGGTGCCGAGATGATCCGGCACCAGCGCAGTTCGCCGTCGGCACGCCGGAACCGCGCCTGCACGTCGAAGAAAGTGCGGGTCCGGATCGCCTCCCCCTCCGCCGCTGCTACCGTTCCCCGGTCGTCAGGATGGATCAGCTGGTAGGGGATGGCCGGATCCTGGAGCACGGCCTCCGCGGATATTCCAGTCAGTTGCTCATGGCTTTGCGAGACATAAACGAAGCGGCGGGCCGCGCCGTCGGCGCCGGTCGCGATCTGATAGACCATGCCGCCGGGGAGATGGTCGGTCAGCGCGCGCAGCCGCGCCTCGCTCTCGCGCAGGGCATCCTCGGCGCGGCGGCGTTCGCTCACGTCGCGAGCGATGGCGTGCAAACCGGTTGGGGCGCCCTCGTGGTTTCGCGTGAGCCGGGAGTTGATCTCCCACGTCATCAGCTGCCCTTCAGCGCCGTAGACTTGGGTCTCGTAACGCGTCGATTCCGACCCGCCCGACAGTTTGCTGGCGAACATCTGCTTCGAGCGCTCGTGCATCTCGGGTGGCAGGAACTCGGCAATCGATCGGCCGGTCAGCTCCTCCGGCGTTGTGCCCAGCGCCGCGGCGATCGCCGGGTTGCCTTCGACGATCCGCATCTCGAGGTCGGCCGTGAAGATATAATCGTTGGCATTCTCGAACTGCTCGCGGAAGCGTTCCTCGCTTCGTCTCAGCTCCGCTTCCGCCTGATGCTCAACGGTGCGGTCGCGGAAGATCTTTAGATAGCCGCCGCTGTCTTCCAGCCGCATGATAAGGCCGGAGCCCCAGAAGCGGCTGCCGTCCTTCCGGATATGCCACCGCTCGTTCTGCGCCTGGCCATCGACATAGGCGCGGTTGATCTCGTGGTCCGGAACGCCGGCCGCGCGATCTTCCGGCGTGAAGAAGAGGCTGCTGGGCTGCCCGAGCGCTTCCTCGGGCGAGAAGCCCATGATCCGCTCCGCGCCGCTGTTCCAGCCGGTGATGGTGCCCTGATCGTCGAGAGTGACGATGGCGAATTCCTCCGCGCCCTCGACGATCTGCCGGTAGCGCTCCTCGCTCGCCCGCAGCGCCTGTTGGACCCCGCGTGCTTCGGTGACGTCATGACCCTCGACGAAGATGCCGGTGACGCGGCCAGATTCGTCGATGATCGGCTCGTAGATGAAGTCGAGGAAGCGCTCTTCGGAAGCCCCTTCGGGCGTGCGCCGCAGGCGGATTGAGATGCCGTCGGCCCTATAGCGTTCGCCGCTCGAATAGACGGTGTCGAGCAGCTCAAAGAAGCCCTGCCCCTCCACTTCAGGGAGCGCCTCCCGCGCCGCCAGCCCCGTCGGGTCACGCCCGCCGATCAGCCTCACATAGGCTTCGTTGACGAACTCGAATACATGGTCCCGACCGCGCAGGATGGCGATGAATCCCGGCGCCTTCTGGAACAGCCGCTGCTGGCGCTCGCGCTGCTCGCTCAGCTTGCGTGCCGCGAGCACCTGCTGACTTGTCTCCATGCAGGCGCAGAACATGCCCGCGACGGACCCGCTCTCGTCGCGCACGGGGGAATAGGAAAAACTGTACCAGGTGTCCTCGGGATAGCCGTTTCGCTCCATCACCAGATGGAGGTCCTCGTTGAAGGTCGGCTCCCCCGCCAGCGCGCGCTCGATCAGCGGAAGGAGGTCTTCCCAGATCTCGGACCATGCCTCGCGGAAGGGGCGACCCAGCATGTGCGGATGCTTGGCGCCGAAAATCGGCGCGTATGCGTCATTGTAGAGGAAGGCGAGTTCTGGTCCCCAGGCGATGAACATTGGAAAGCGCGAGTTGATCATCAACGCGACGACGGCGCGGAGCGATTCGGGCCAACCTTCGGGCGGGCCAAGCGGCGAGTCCGACCAATCGTGCGCGCGCATCAGCGCGCCCATCTCGCCGCCGCCGCTGAGGAAGCCGGCGCTGCCGCCTTGAGACAGATCCCCCAATGCCACGCCTCACTGCCTCCCGACGCGTCCCTTCCTTTACCGCGGGACCCGCTTGCCGGGGACGTAAAGGGAAGCCGCTCTTGATCCTAGTAAAATTCGTGCCGAGCGCCTATGTGGCCGGCATCCCATGGCTCTAGAACTTCCCTCCCCGCCCAAGGTGGGCATGGTCTCGCTCGGCTGTCCGAAGGCGCTGGTCGACTCCGAACGCATCCTGACCAAGCTCAGGAGCGACGGCTATGCGCTGTCGCCCGACTATGACGATGCCGACGTGGTGCTGGTCAACACCTGCGGCTTCCTCGATTCGGCCAAGGAAGAGAGCCTGGCCGCAATCGGCGAGGCGATCGCCGAAAATGGCCGCGTCATCGTCACCGGCTGCATGGGCACGGAAGCCGAGGTGATCCGCGAGCGCTTCCCGGACGTGCTCGCCGTCACCGGCCCCGCTCAATATGAGCAGGTCGTCGGCGCCGTCCACGACGCCGCGCCGATGCCGCCCCACGCCTTCCTCAACCTGGTGCCGGAAGGCGGCCTCAAGCTCACGCCGCGCCACTACAGCTATCTGAAGATTTCCGAGGGCTGCAACCACCGCTGCCGCTTCTGCATCATCCCGTCGCTGCGCGGCGACCTAGTCTCCCGCCGCCCCGACGCGATCCTGCGCGAAGCCGAGAAGCTCGTCGCCGCCGGTACCAAGGAGCTGCTGGTGATCAGCCAGGACACCTCCGCCTACGGCGTCGACATCCGCCACCAGCCGCGCCCCTGGAAGGGCGGCGAGGTGCGCGCCCACATGACCGATCTCGCCCGCGAGCTTGGCAAGATCGCGCCCTGGGTGCGGCTCCATTACGTCTATCCCTATCCGCATGTGGACCAGGTCATCCCGCTGATGGCCGAGGGGCTGATCCTCCCCTATCTCGACATCCCGTTCCAGCACGCCTCCCCGTCCGTGCTGAAGTCGATGAAGCGTCCCGCGAACCAGGTGAAGGTGCTCGAGCGCCTCCGCGCCTGGCGCGCGATCTGCCCGGACATCGCGATCCGCTCCTCCTTCGTCGTCGGCTTCCCCGGCGAGACTGAGGCGGACTTCGAATATCTGCTCGAATGGCTGGACGAGGCCCAGCTCGACCGCGTCGGCGCCTTCCGCTTCGAGCCCGTCGCCGGCGCTGCCGCCAATGATCTCCCGGGCGCAGTGCCCGAAGAGGTCAAGGAAGAGCGCTACGCCCGCGTCATGGAGAAGACCGCCGCCATCTCCGCCGCGAAGCTCCAGGCCAGGGTCGGCCGCACGTTGGACGTCATCATCGACCTCGCCGATGGCGAAGGCGGCGCCACCGGCCGCTCCTATGCCGACGCGCCGGAGATAGACGGCGAAGTGCACCTCCGCGACGCGCCGCATGCAAAAGCGGGTGACATCCTGAAGGTGCTGGTGGAAGAGGCCGACGAGCACGACCTCTTTGGAGTCCCCGTCGCCGCATGACCGACCTCGCCTCGCTGCTCCAGGCCGACAAGGGCCAGCCCGCCACTGCGCTGCACCTCGTCGACAAGAAGAACGTCGAGGATTGGCTGAAGGGCCAGCCGGAGCGGATCCGGGGCGCAGCGGCGGCGCAGGGCTTCAAGGGCGAAGGCTCCCAGCTCGCCATCCTGCCCGGCGAAAAAGCGGGTTGGTCTGCCGTCCTCGGCGTCGCGAATGTCGACGAGCTCAGCCCCTGGTGCCTGGCCAAGGCCGCCGAGACGCTGCCCGAGGGCACCTATCGAGTCGAGGGCCGCGGCCCGGGACCGGCGACGCTGGGCTGGCTGCTGGGCCAGTATCGCTTCGACCGTTACAAGAGCGAGGGCCAGAAAAAGGGTCCGCGCGTGCTGCTCACCGATGATCCTGCGCGGATCGAGGAGACGCTGCACCTGGCGGAATCGACCTTCCTGGTCCGCGACCTCGTCAACGTGCCCGCCCAGGATCTCGGCCCCGCCGAGCTTGAGGCCGCGGCAGGCGCGCTGGCCAAGGACGCTGGCGTCAAGCTGACGGTCACATTGGGCGACAGGCTCGCGACCGACTATCCGATGATCCACGCCGTCGGCCGCGCCGCCTCGGCCGATCGGGCGCCCCGCCTGATCGAGCTCGAATGGGGCGACCAGCGGCATCCCCGTATCGCCATCGTCGGCAAGGGCGTCTGCTTCGATTCGGGCGGGCTCGACATCAAGAACGCGTCCGGCATGCGCCTGATGAAGAAGGATATGGGCGGCGCGGCGCATGCGCTCGGGCTTGCCGGTCTCATCGTCAGGAACCGGCTGCCGGTTCGTCTCCACCTTCTTATCCCGGCGGTCGAGAACGCGATTTCCGGCAACGCCTTCCGGCCCGGCGACGTCCTCAGGAGCCGCCAGGGCGTGACCGTCGAGATCGGCAATACCGACGCCGAGGGCCGCCTCATCCTCGCCGACGCGCTCGCCAAAGCGGTCGAGGAGAAGCCCGAGCTGATCGTCGATTTCGCCACCCTCACCGGCGCCGCCCGGGTGGCTCTCGGACCCGACCTCCCGGCCCTCTTCGCCAATGACGACGCTCTTGCCGCCGATCTGCTCGCAGGCGGCGAGGCCGTCTCCGATCCGCTTTGGCGCATGCCGCTGTGGAAGGCGTATAATGAGATGTTCGCCTCCGACATCGCCGACATCGGCAACGCCTCCGACGCGCCGCTTGCGGGCGCCGTGACGGCCGCCCTCTTCCTGCAGAGGTTCGTGCCGGACGAGCTGCCGTGGGCGCATCTCGACACCTTCGCCTGGCGGCCCTCGGCCAAGCCCGGCCGGCCGAAGGGCGGCGAGGCGCTCGGCCTTCGCGCGGCGTGGCAGATGCTGAAGGGGCGCTACGGCGGCTGAGACGAACCTCGCTGTTCCTGCGTCGAAAAAGCTTTTGGTTAACGAAACGAAAGCGTCTCTGACTGGTTTAGCTTCCGAAACATAACTCGCCCGCCATGCGGAGAATCAATGTGTCGGAACGCTCCCTAAAAGGCTGGATGCAGACGCTGATCAGCTATGTAAGGTCAGGTCAGCCCGACCTTACCAACCGCCAGATGGCACTGATGCTGCTGGTCTATCTCACTCCCGGGCCGCACACGGTGCGCGGCCTCGCCAACATTCTCGGCGTGTCCAAGCCGGTGATCACACGCGCCTTGAACACGCTCGGCACGCTCGGCTATCTGCGGCGCGTGCGCGACGAGGCGGACCGCCGCAACGTGTTCGTCGCCAAGACCAGCACGGGACAGGATTTCCTTGACGGATTCGAACGCAACATCGAGCAGGAAGCCCCTGCCCGCCGATCCGCCAAGGAGCGACCCTTCATCCTCCAGCACGGCTAAGCGCTTCAGCCTCAGCGGCCCGTCGCTCGTGCTGGACGAGCGCGTCCACGCCTATCGCCGCGATATTGCCGACATCGCGCTCGCCGGTCAGCTGTTCGCGCCGCATTACGCCCGGCCGATGATGCGCAGTTGCGGCATCCGCTCCACCTTCCTGCGCTACAAGCCCACGCCTGACGCGGTGATCGGCTCCGAGCTTCTCCCGGGCGAGGAGTTCGCCGTCCTCGAAATTTCCGGCGGATGGGCCTGGGGCTATTGCCGCAACGATCACTATGTCGGCTATGTCGAGGCGATCGCGCTGGTCGAGACGCCACCGCCGACCCACCTCGTCGCTGCCGCCCATGCACCGATCCTCGCCGAGCCCGACATCCACGCGCCGGTCCTCGCCACCCTGCCGATGGGCGCGCGCGTGACCGGCGAGGAGCGCTCCGGGTTCCTGGGCACCGGTGCTGGCTACATGCCGTTCACGAGCGTGCGTCCGCTCGATGCCTATGAGCATGATCCCGTGGCGGTCGCGGAGCGGCTGGACGGCTCGCCCTATCTCCTCGGCGGCCGCACCGTCAGCGGCATCGACTGCTCCGGTCTGGTCCAGCTCTCGCTTGCGCTCTGCGGCACCCCGGCGCCGCGCGACAGCGACCAGCAGCGCGTGCTCGGCAAGGCGCTGCCCGAGGATGCGGAGCTGAAGCGGGGCGATCTGATCTTCTTCAAGGGCCATGTCGGCCTGATGGTGGATGAAGAGCGGCTGATCCACGCCACCGGCCATCACGGACGCACTCTTATCGAGCCGCTTGACGAGATCGCCGCCCGCACCGCGATCCAGGACCGGCGACGCCTCGGCTAGCGGCTTTCGACTTCGAACAGTTCCAGCTCAGGCTGAATCAGCACGCGAAGGCGTTACATCTCGCCCTTAGCTCGGCGCAGGGCGTACCATTTCGAAACATTGGCATTATGCTCTGCCAGCGTGTTGGCAAAGACGTGCCCGCCGGTCCCGTCCGCGACGAAATAGAGCGCTTTGGTCTCCGCCGGATCGAGCACGGCAGCAATCGACTCGCGCCCAGGATTGGCGATCGGCCCCACCGGCAGCCCGGCCATCCGGTACGTGTTGTAGCCATTATCCCGGTTGAGCTCGGAACGGAGGATGCGGCGGCCCAGCGGCTTGCCCTTGGTCACCGGATAGATGACGGTCGGATCCGCCTGCAGCGGCATGCCTTCCTTCAAGCGATTGGTGTAGACGCCCGCCACCATCCGGCGCTCCGAAGGCTTGCCGGTCTCCTTCTCGACGATCGAGGCCAGCGTGATCACCTCATGCTTGTTGGAGACCGCGATGCCCGGCTTGCGCTTCGCCCAGAGCGCGTCGAACTCCTTGGTCATCGCGTCCTGCATGCGCTTCAGCACCGCCGCCCGGCTCTCGCCGCGCTGGTAGCTGTAGCTGTCGGGAAGGACGGAGCCCTCCTCCGGCACCGCCACCGGGCCAGTGAGGAAAGGCGCGCGCATCAGCCGCTCGTGCACCATGATCGAGGGAAGCCCCTCCGGCACGATGACGAAGCGCTGCAGCGTCTTGCCGCTCTGGAGCAGCGCCAGGATGTCGGACGGACTGGCGCCGGCCGGCACCTCATATTCGCCGGCGTGGATCGGCTCGCTGTCGCCGAACAGGCGCGCGCGCAGCCGGAAGCTGTCGGCCGATGCGAGCACGCCCGCCTGCTCCAGCGTCCGCGCCGCACTCGCCACGCTAGCGCCTTGCGGGATCACCACCGCGGTGGGCTGCTTGGCCGGCCCGGCTGCGTTCCAGCCGGTCAGCAGCCAGATGCCCGCGACCAGCCCGAGCAGGATTCCCGCCGCCACGCCGAGGGCGATCAGGCGCTTCAGCGGCAGCCTCACTGGACGGCGCGCATCACCAGGCTGGCATTGGTGCCGCCGAAGCCGAAGCTGTTGTTGAGCACCGCCTTCACCTTGCGCTCCTTGGCGACCAGCGGGACGAGGTCGACCCCGGCGGTGCCGTCGCTCGGATTTTCGAGGTTCAGCGTCGGCGGCACGATCTGGTCGCGCATCGCGAGGATGCAGAAGATCGCCTCGACCGCACCGGCGCCGCCGAGCAAGTGGCCGATCGCCGACTTGGTCGAGCTCATCGAAAGGTTCGCGACATTGTTGCCGAACAGCCGGCGGACCGCGCCGAGCTCCAGCTCGTCGCCGAGCGGCGTCGAGGTGCCGTGGGCGTTGATATAGTCGATGTCACCGAGATCGAGCCCCGAGCGCTTCATCGCCACTTCCATCGCCCGGTAGCCGCCGGCGCCCTCGGGGTGGGGCGCGGTGACGTGATAGGCGTCGCCGGACATGCCGTAGCCGATCAGCTCGGCATAGATTTTCGCGCCGCGCTTTTTCGCCCGCTCATATTCCTCGAGCACGACCACGCCCGCGCCCTCGCCCATGACGAAGCCGTCGCGATCCTTGTCATAGGGCCGGCTCGCCCGCTCGGGCTCGTCGTTGAAGTTGGTCGACAGCGCCTTCGCCTGGGCGAAGCCGGCGATGCCGATCGGGCAGATCGCGCACTCCGAGCCGCCGGCCAGCATCACGTCGGCATCGTCGAGCTGGATCATCCGTGCCGCGTCGCCGATCGAATGGGCGCCGGTCGAGCAGGCGGTGACGACCGCGTGGTTGGGACCCATCAGGCCATATTTGATGGAGACCTGGCCTGAGATGAGGTTGATCAGGCGCCCGTGCACGAAGTGAGGGCTGACCCGGCGCGGTCCGCGCTCGTGCAGGACCAGCGACTCCTTCTCGATGCCCGGCAGGCCGCCGATGCCGGAGCCGATCGACACGCCGACGCGGTAGCGCTGCTCTTCAGTCATGTCGGTGAGGCCGGCATCCTCGAGCGCCTGGCCGGCGGCGTCGATCCCGTAGATGATGAACGGGTCGACTTGGCGCTGGACCTTGTGGTCGACGCGCTTGTTGGCGTCGAACCCATTCTCCTCGTCCGCTCCCCGCACTTCGCAGGCGATCTTGCAGGCGAAGTCGGTCGGGTCGAACTTCGTGATCCTCCGCGCGCCGCTTTTCGACGCGAGGATGTTCCTCCAGCTCGTATCCACGTCGGCGCCAAGCGGCGTCACGAGGCCAAGACCGGTCACGACTACGCGGCGCATGCTGAATCTCCAAAATACGAACAGGCCCAGACCCGTCCGGGCTGAGCCTGTCGAAGCCCTGCGTTTTCTGGAGGCCGTCTAGGAAAAAGACAGCCCTTCGACAAGCTCAGGGCGAACGGTGAACGCGTCTTTCGACCGTCAGGCCTTGTTGGCCTCGATATAATCGATCGCGTCCTTGACGGTGGTGATCTTCTCCGCCGCATCGTCCGGGATTTCGACGCCGAATTCCTCCTCGAACGCCATGACGAGCTCGACGATGTCGAGGCTGTCCGCGCCGAGATCGTCGATGAAGCTGGCTTCCTCGGTGACCTTGTCGCTCTCGACGCCCAGATGCTCGACGACGATCTTCTTAACCCGCTCGGCGGTCTCGCTCATATTCTACCCTTCCCTAGGCAATGTTTGACGTGGCCCTAGCCGTTCCCAGCCCGCGCTGGCAAGTGCTGCGCCCGATTGAAGTCCTGCCGCGCTACAGCATCGCCATGCCGCCGTTTACGTGCAGCGTCTGGCCCGTGACATAAGCAGCTTCGCGGCTGGCCAGATAAACCGCGGCAGCGGCCACGTCGTTCCCTTCGCCGAGCTTGCCGGCGGGAATGCGGCCCATCAGCACCTCCTTCTGCGCCTCTGGGAGCGCATCGGTCATCGCGGACTGGATGAAGCCCGGCGCGATGCAATTGACGGTGATCCCGCGCGAGGCGACCTCCTGCGCCAGCGCCTTCGACATGCCCACCAGGCCCGCCTTGGACGCCGCATAATTGGCCTGCCCCGGATTGCCGGTCGCACCGACCACTGAGGTCACCGAGATGATCCGACCGTGCCTGGCCCGCATCATCGGCTTCAGCGCCGCCCGCGCCAGCCGAAACGCCGCCTCGAGGTTGATCCGGATCACATCAGACCATTCCTCGTCCTTCATCCGCATCGCCAGATTGTCCCGCGTCACCCCGGCATTGTTCACAAGGATGTCGAGCTTCCCAAGCTTCTCCACCGCCTGCGGCACCAGCGCATCGACCTCGGCCGCGTCGGAAAGGTTCGCCACCAGCGCCACATGATCCCCGCCGAGCTCACCGGCAAAGGCCTCCAGCTTCGCCTGATTGGACCCCGAAAGCGCCACCCGCGCCCCCTGCCCCGCCAACGCCCGCGCCACCGCCGACCCGATCCCGCCCGAGGCGCCGGTTACGAGTGCGGTCATGCCGCTGAGGTCGAACATGCTCAAATCTCCTTCAAGAGCGCTTCGATGTCGTCCATCGAGACGATGCTGGTCACCGTCGCGTCCGGGGCGATGCGCTTGACCATGGGGCCGAGCACTTTCCCGCCGAACTCGACGAAATGGGTGACGCCGGCGTCGAACATGGCCGTGACGCTCTCGCGCCAGCGGACCATACCCGTGACCTGTTCCACCAGCAGCCGGCGGATATCGTCGGGCTCCTCCACCGGAGCGGCCGTCACGTTGGCGTAGACGGGCACGATCGGCGCGCGCAGGTTCGCCTGGCCGAGCGCTTCCTCCATCGCCCGCGCGGCAGGCTCCATCAGCGGGGAGTGGAACGGCGCCGAGACCGGCAGCAGCACGGCGCGCTTGGCGCCCTTCTCCTTGGCCAGCCCGAGCGCGCGCTCGACGGCCGCCTTGTGGCCGGAGATGACTACCTGGGTCGGATCATTGTCGTTGGCGACGGTGCACACCTCGCCCTCCGCGGCCGCCTCTGCCACCGCTTGCGCGACTTCGACGTTGGCGCCGAGCAAGGCGGCCATCGCTCCCTGCCCGACCGGCACCGCCGCCTGCATCGCCTGGCCCCTGAGCTTCAGCAGCCGCGCCGTCGTCGCCACATCGAAGGCATCCGCAGCGGCGAGCGCGGTATATTCGCCGAGGCTGTGGCCGGCGACGAAATCCGCCTTGTCCGCGAGCTTGAGGCCCGCCTCGCGCTCCAGAACCCGCAACGTCGCGAGCGCATTTGCCATGATCGCCGGCTGCGCATTCGCGGTCAGCGTCAGCTCGTCCTGCGGCCCTTCGGCCATCAGCCGCGCAAGGTTCTGCCCGAGCGCCTCGTCGACCTCCTGGAACAGCTCACGGGCAACCGAGCTCGCCTCTGCGAGGGCCTTGCCCATGCCGACCGACTGGCTTCCCTGGCCGGGAAAGATGAAAGCGCGCATAGGTCCTCCTGTCGCGGCGGCTGGTAGGCCAGGCCCTCGCGAAAGCGCAAGCGAAGGCTTGCTTTTCGCTCCCTCATCCGCCATGTGGCGCGGCATCGGGGCTGAGGCGCTGCCTTCCAGCCCCGTTAGCTTTTTGAGACGACAGCCGGAGGGGCGTTCGCATTGGGCGGCGTCAGCGATCGGCCAACATGAAGGACGTGAGCATGCCGGCATACGAGCATGTGTTTCTCGCGCGTCAGGATCTGGCCCAGGCCCAGGTCGATGCGCTGGCGGAAAACGCCACCAAGATCATCGAGGACAATGGCGGCAAGGTCGTCAAGACCGAGACCTGGGGCCTCAGGTCCCTCGCCTACCGCATCCAGAAGAACCGCAAGGCGCATTACGTCATGCTCGATTTCGACGCGCCTCCGGGTGTCGTCGCCGAGCTCGAGCGCCAGACCCAGATCAACGAGGACGTCATCCGCTACGTGACGATCCGCGTCGACGAGCATGAGAACGGCCCGTCCGCGATGATGCGCCGCAACGAGCGCGACCGCGAGCGCGGTGATCGCGGCGATCGTGGTGATCGCGGCCCGCGCGGCGACCGTCCGGATCGCGGCGATCGCTTCGACCGCGGCCCGCGCACCGACCGCGCCCCCCGCGAAGACGCCGAAGCCTAAGGAAGGACAGCATCATGGCACGCCCATTTTTCCGCCGCCGCAAGAGCTGCCCCTTCTCGGGCAACGACGCGCCGAAGATCGATTACAAGGACGTCCGTCTGCTCCAGGGCTTCGTGTCCGAGCGCGGCAAGATCGTCCCCAGCCGCATCACCGCGGTGTCGGCCAAGAAGCAGCGCGAGCTCGCCCAGGCGATCAAGCGCGCGCGGCATCTCGGCCTTCTCCCCTACGTCGTGAAGTAAGGAGCCGCAGACATGGATGTCATTCTGCTTGAACGCATCGAGAAGCTCGGTGCCATCGGCGACGTGGTGAAGGTGAAGAACGGCTATGCCCGCAACTTCCTCTTCCCGAGCGGCAAGGCGCTCCGCGCCAATGAAGCCAACAGGAAGGTCTTCGAGACCAACCGCGCCAAGATCGAGTCCGACAATGCCGAGCGCCGCTCGGCCGCCGAGAAGGACTCGAAGAAGATCGAGGGCGCGACGGTTCAGTTGATCCGCCAGGCCTCGAATGTCGGCGCGCTCTACGGCTCCGTCTCCGCCCGCGATCTCGCCGAGGCGCTGGAGGCCCAGGGCCACAAGGTCGCCAAGAACCAGATCGTGCTCGATCGTCCGATCAAGAATATCGGCATGCAGGACGTGAAGATCGCGCTGCACCCGGAGGTCTCGGTCACGATCCACGTCAACGTCGCCCGCTCGCCCGAAGAGGCCGAGCTCCAGGCGCAGGGCGTCGACGTCATGGCCGACATGTTCGAAAAGGACACCGCCGGCTTCACCGAGGATTACGATCCGAACGCGGAGCCCGGCGAAATCGCCGCCACCCGCGAGAATACCGGTGGCGAGGGCGAAGCGGCCAGCGAGGCCTGAGCTCCTGCTCGTTGCGAAAGAGCCGCCTGCCTTCGGGTGGGCGGCTTTTTTGTGCCTGAAGGATTTGCGTCCGGAGCGCCGCGCGCCTTAGTGTCGCCGCGCCAGCCGCCATGCAGAATTTCACCTTCCGTCCCGCTCAAGCCAATCCGCTCGCCGAGGTCGCCCGGAGTCCGCGCTGGTTCCCGCACGCGCTCGATCCGGCGACCGACCGCGTCCTCCTCGTCGAGAAGAGCGAGGCGGATTACCGGTCCGCGAGTTTCCTCGACGACCGCGCTCTGGCCCCGAATGGCGCTCAGCATGTCGCCGCCTGGCGCGACCTCGAAGCCGCACTTCCCGCCGAGGCGCGCCGCGACGCCGGCTACATCTTCCATATCGGCCATGTCGGCTCGACCCTGATCTCGCGCCTGCTCGGCGAGCTGCCGGGCGTATTCGCGCTGCGCGAGCCCGTGCTGCTGCGCAACTTCCACGATCTGGCGATGCTGTCCGGCCAGCCGGAGAGCCCTTGGGCGCCCGAATGGCTCGACCAGCGCATCACCACCCTTCGCGCCCTGCTCTCCCGCACCTTCCGCCCCGAGCAGCGTGCGATCGTCAAGGCGACCAGCTTCACCAGCGAGCTGGCGCCCCGGTTCGTCGGGAACTCGCGCGCGCTGCTGCTCTATACCGGCGCCCTTCCCTATCTGGAGAATATCCTGGCCGGCGAAACCTCTCGGCAGGAAGTCCACGCCCTCGCCGGCCAGCGCCTCAAGCGCCTGTCGCGACGGCTCGGCGAGGTGCCGTGGAAGCTTTGGGACCTCTCCTTCGGCCAGCGCGCCGCCCTCGCCTGGGCATGCGAGATGACCTCCCTCGCCGCCGCGTCCGACGCGCTCGGCGAGAGCGTGCGCTGGAGCGATTTCGATGCATTCCTCGCCGATCCGGCCGCCCGCCTGCGCGAGATCGCGCACTTCTTCGGCCAGCCTCTCGACGAGGCGGGGGCGCGGCAGATTGTGGAGGGGCCGCTGATGCGCCGCTACTCCAAGGGTCTAGAATACGAATATAGCCCGGACCTGCGCGCCCAGGTCCTCGCCCAGTCTCGCGACCGCAACCGCGCGGAAATCAGGGAGGCGATGGCCTGGCTGGAAGAGGCCGCCGGCCGCTTCCCCGTCATCGCCGACGCACTCGGCCGCAAAGCATAGGATCAGGCATGTTCAGGGAAATCGATCTGCTCAATGCCCAGGAGGTGGCGGAGCTCAGGCGCATCGCCGCCGCCGCCCAGTTCGTCGACGGCAAGATCAGCAATCCCCATTCCAAGGTGAAGCAGAACCTCCAGCTCCACGATCCCACCGCCTATCAGCGCTCAGCGCAGATCATCATGCAGGCGATGCGCGAGCATGAGGATTTCAACAATTTCGTCCTCCCCGCCGCGATCGCGCCGCCGATGATGACCCGCTACACCAGCGGCATGCGCTACGGCGCGCATCACGACATGGCCTATATCCATCTCGGCCAGGCGACGCTCCGCTCCGACATCAGTGCGACGATCTTCCTCAACGATCCCGCCGACTACGAAGGCGGCGCCCTCCTGATCCATCTCGGCAATCGCGAGGTCCGCTTCCGTCTCGCCCCCGGCCACGCCATCCTCTACCCCTCCAGCACCTTCCACGAGGTCGAGGCGGTGACCTCGGGCGAGCGCCTCGTCGCCATCACCTTCATCCAGAGCCGCGTCGCCGACTCCTTCCACCGCGAGATGCTCTACGAACTGAACGAAGTCGCCGCCCTCGCCGGCCTCGACATGAAGCCCGACCACCTCGCCAGGCTCCAATATTGCCACCAGACTTTGCTGCGGCATTGGGGCGACAGGCCCTAGACCATGAAGCTCTCGAGGCACCAGCTGGCACTCGGCTTGGCTTTTCTGCTGCCAGCCGCCAGCATCATCCTCTTGGCCATTCCGCCGTGGCACGACTGGTTCCCGCACACGCAAAACATCGGACTGCCTTGGCTTATTGTCACGGCTGCGGCGGGAGGCGTCGGAATATTGCTGCTGTCCCTGAAAGCTTGGCAAAAGCTCGTCGCGCTCATTTTTTACGTGCCGCTCACGTTCCTAGTCCTTGCATATCTCGGTTTCATGATCGCCTGCATTGTGCGACGTGCGTGCCTTTGACGCGGACCACGCGCTCAAGACATATAGCGAGCGATAGCCGGAGGCGGCGCAGAACTAGCGAGCATTCACCTTATCCGCGCCAACTCCACCCCCCTCGTCTCCCGCGCTAGCAAGGCAGTCACGCCGCTGATTGCGCAGGCGACGCCGACATAGATCGCCACCGGGAGTGGCGAATCATACGCTTGGTAGAGCGTCAGCGCGATGATTGGCGCCAGTGAGCCGGCGACGATCGAGGTGAGCTGGTAGGCGATCGACACGCCCGAATAGCGGATGCGGGTCGGGAAGAGCTCGGTAATGAAGGCGGCCTGCGGGCCGTACATCGCGCTGTGTAGGACGAGGCCGACCACGATCGCCAGCACGATCGCGCCGCTGCTGCCGCTGCCGAGCAGGCCGAACATGACGAAGCTCCAGGCGGCGAGGCCGAGCCCGCCCGCCGCATAGACCGGCCGGCGCCCGATCCGGTCGGACAGCAAAGCGAAGAGCGGGATGGCGAAGAACTGCACCGCCGCGCCGATCAGCAGCGCATTGAGCGCCGTGCTCCGCGTCTCCGCCGCCACGTCGACCAGATAGGTGAGCGAGAAGACGGTGAGGATGTAATAGGAGATGTTCTCGCCGACGCGGAGGCCCGCGCCGAGCAGGATCGCCTTCGGGCGCTCGCGGATCACGTCCATCGCCGGCAGCTTGGGCGGCGCCTCCGCCTCCTCGAGCGCAGCCTCGAACATCGGGCTCTCCGACACGCGGTTGCGGATATACCAGCCGACCACGACCAGCAAAGCCGACAGCAGGAAGGGCACCCGCCAGCCCCAGGCGAGGAAGTCCGCCTCACTCTGCATCCCCGCCATCAGCGCCAGCACGCCCGCGGAGAGCAGGCTCCCGGCGGCGACGCCCGCCTGCGGCCAACTCGCCCAGAAGCCGCGCCGCGCGCTGTCGCCATGCTCAGCCGCCATCAGCACCGCCCCGCCCCACTCGCCGCCCACGGCAAAGCCCTGGACGAGGCGGAGCAGGATCAGACCGATCGGCGCCCAGACGCCGATCTGCGCATATGTCGGAAGCAGCCCGATCAGCACCGTCGCCACGCCCATCAGGATCAGGCTCAGCATCAGCAGCCGCTTGCGCCCAATCCGGTCGCCATAATGGCCGAACACGATCCCGCCGACCGGCCGCGCTACGAAGCCCACCGCATAGGTGCCGAAAGCGAGCAGCGTCCCGATCATCGGATCGTAGGACGGGAAGAACAGCTTGTTGAAGACCAGCGCCGCCGCCGAGCCGTAGAGGAAGAAGTCGTACCACTCGATGGTGGTGCCGATCATGCTCGCGGTCACGACCCGCCTTAGCGGCGTCCGCCCCTCCTCACTCTGCATCGCTCAGCCCCTTTTCCGCGCTTTCCTACAGGCTCCGAATCAGGATAGCATCAAGCTGTCCCGCTCACCGGGCCGGTTCTTTGAAGATGTTGAAGCAAGCAGTCCCGGGCATCACGGGCTACAGATTCGCTTGATGAGAAGCCGAAATTTTCCCGTTTTCGTTGCAACTTTGCCAACTTCGCCGGCTCAATAGCCCATCAGCGCCAGCACCTCGCGGCGGCTGCGCTCGTCGCTGCGGAACACGCCCATCATCCGGCTTGTGCTCATCATCACGCCGGGCGTGTGGACGCCGCGCGCCGTCATGCAGGCATGCGTCGCTTCGATCACCACCGCCACGCCCTGCGGCTCCAGATGCTCCCAGATGCAGTCGGCGACCTGCGCGGTCAGCCGTTCCTGAACCTGCAACCGACGGGCAAAGCCGTGGAGGACGCGGGCAAGCTTGGAGATGCCGACGACGCGCTCACTTGGGAGGTAGGCGATCGCGGCCTTGCCGATGATCGGCGCCATATGGTGCTCGCAATGCGACTGGAACGGTATGTCCTTCAGCAGCACGATCTCGTCATAGCCGCCCACCTCCTCGAAGGTCCGGCTGAGATGGTGGGAGGGATCCTCCTCATAGCCGCGGGCATATTCGCGCCAGGCCCGGGCGACCCGGGCCGGCGTGTCGAGCAGTCCCTCGCGCGTGGGATCGTCCCCCGCCCAGCGGATCAGCGTGCGCACCGCATCGGCGACATCGTCCGGCACCGGGATCTTGGGCGCGCGGCGGACGAGATCGCCGTCGACCGGTTCGTCGGGCGCCGCCATCAGCGCACCCGCTTGGCGCGGATGCGCCGCTGGGCATAGTCCAGCATATAGCCGCCGGCGGCGCTCTTGCGGATCGTCACCTTGTCGCCGGTGCGCGGCATGCCGAGCTTCGGCGTCGCCTCCGTCGTCTGCCAGACCGCCCCGGTGTCGAGCTCCAGCTGCCAGTTCTCGAAGCCGGCGGCGCGGGCCGACCTCACCACCGCATCGATCTGCTTCGCCTCCTCCGGCTCGTCCTCCGCCTTTTCTCCGCCGCCGAAGAAAGGAAGATTGACGTTGAAGCCGAACAGCGACCGGCGCGTCGTCCGCACCGCATTTCGGTCGAGCGCGACAAGGCCGCCGCTCCGGACCGCCTGGTCGAGCGCGGAAGTGGCCTGATCGAAGCAACGAAGCCGCGCTTCGGCCTCCGTCTGCCCGCGGCAATCGAGGACCGAGGCCACGACCGGCGCCACCGGCTTCCCCTCCTGCGCCGCCGCCCCGGCAGGCAGCACCGCCGCCCCGGCGATCATGATCATGTAAAGCTTCATAAGCGCCCCTTTGCGTTCGCCCAAAAGCCTAAGGCGGCGCGGCGAATATGCAACCGGCGGCGAAGGAGGTGGTGACCCCGACAGGATTCGAACCTGTGGCCCTCAGATTAGGAATCTGATGCTCTATCCTGCTGAGCTACGGGGCCAGCCACCGCCGACCGAGTTACGGCGCCCCGCCCTGCGGGTCAATTCTCCTCGCCCGGCTCCGCCACCGGGAACGGCAAAGGCGAGACGGGGATGCCTTCGTCGGCGAGCTGCTCGGCTTCGGCCTTGGTCGCCTTGCCGTGGATCGCGCGCGCATCGGCCTCGCCGAGGTGGATCGCCCGCGCCTCGTCCGCGAAGCGCTCGCCCACCCAGGAGGAGCGCTGGAGCATCTCCTTCTGCGCGGCGGCCATGGCGGCGAGCATCTGCTTCATCTGCTCGGGCTGCGGCGTGGCGGCCGACTGGTTGCCCTTCGCGGCGACGGCGGGGGCCATCACAGCCTTGCCGACCTCTTTGTCGCCGCAGAGGGGGCACTCGATCAGGCCGCGCCGGGACTGGTCCTCATAATCCTCGCTCTTGCCGAACCACGCCTCGAACACGTGGCCGGCACCGCACTTCAGATCGAAGACGATCATGTCAGCTCGGCGGCGGGAATGGGCCGGCGGTGGCGGATGGCGGGCAAGCGGCTGCGGACCGCCTCGACCTCGGCAAGGTCCAGGTCGGCGAAGCCGACGCCCCGCTCGCTGACCATGTCGAGCAGTACGCGGCCCCACGGGTCGATGACCAGCGAATGGCCGTACGTCTCGCGCCCGTCCTCATGCCGTCCCACCTGCGCCGCCGCGACGACGAAGGCACCGGCCTCGATCGCGCGGGCGCGAAGCAGAATATGCCAATGGGCCTGGCCGGTCGGCACGGTGAAGGCAGCGGGCACCGCGACGATCGTCGCTCCTGCGTCGGTGAGCGTCCGGTAGAGGTCCGGGAAGCGGAGATCGTAGCAGACGGAGAGGCCGAGCCTGCCGGCCGGGCTTTCCGCCACCACCGCCCGCTCGCCCGGCGCATAAGCCGCGGATTCGCGCCAGCTCTCGCCGGTCGGAAGATCGACGTCGAACAGATGCATCTTGTCGTAGCGGGCGCGGATCCGGCCCTCATCATCGATCAGGAAGCCGCGATTGACCAGCCGCCCGTCGTCCCGTTCCCCGGCGAGGGCAAGCGAACCGAGATGGACCCAGATGCCCGCTCGTGCCGCCGCATCGCGTATGCCGGCAAGGACCGGGTCGTCGGCCTCGCTTCTCAGATGAGCGGAAGCACGCTCGCGATCGCGGTCGAGCAGGCCGCTCATCTCGGGCGTGAATAGGATCTCCGCGCCGCCCGCGCTCGCCTGCTCGACGGCGCCGACAAGGTCGCGCGCGTTCCGCTCCGGATCGATGCCGGTCGTCGCCTGGTAGAGGGCTATGCGCATCTAGCCTGCGAGCAGCGGGTCGAGCCGGCCTTCGCGGTCGAGGGCATGGAGGTCGTCGGACCCGCCGACATGATGATCGTTGATGAAGATCTGCGGCACCGTCGTGCGGCCGTTGGCACGGCTCAGCATCTCGGCACGCTTCTCGCCGCCCATGGTGATGTCATATTCCTCGAACTGCACCCCCTTCTCGCCGAGCAGGCGCTTGGCGCGGGCGCAATAAGGGCAGAGGAACTTGGTATAGATCTCGATGCGGGCCATCGGGGAGCTCCAGTGTTGTTGCGGACGTGCGGACCGGCCGCTTCTTTGTCAATGCTCGCGAACAACACGCGCCCAGGTCAGAATGTTCACGCGCGCCGCGCCTCCCCGTTTCAGGACCTTGGCGCAGGCATTGGCGGTGGCGCCGCTCGTGTAGACGTCGTCGATCAGGATGACGGTCCGATCCCGGGCACGCGCTTTCGCGGCATCGTTCATCCGGAAGGCGCCGCGCATCGCGAGCGCCCGCTCGGCCCGGCCGAGGCCCTTGAGCGGCGGCGTCGCCTTCACTCGATCAATCAGAGCAAGATCTACGGGAATGCCGCTCCGGCGGGACAGAGCAGAGGCAATCAGGGCCGATTGATTGTAGCCGCGCTTCCAGATCCGCCAGCGGTGGAGCGGCACAGGCACGAGCAAGGCATCTGCCGCATCGCCATCGAGGTGGCGCCGCATGAAATGGGCGAGCGTTTCGGCGACGGCGGGACGGCCGCTATATTTCAGCTTCAGCGCCACCTTCCGCGCGATCTCGCCATAAGCGACCGCCGAGCGCAGCCGGTCAAATGCGGGAGCGTGCGCCATGCACGCCGCGCACTCCGCGTCACTGCCGCCATCATATTCGAAAGGCAGCCCGCAGCGCACGCAGCAGGGCTCGGCAAGGAAGACGAGCGCCTGCCAGCAATCGAGGCAGAAGCGATGCGCATCCTCGACCACCAGCCCGCAGCCGGGGCAGCGTGGCGGCAGCGCGAAATCGACGACCTGGCGAACCGCGCCCCGCGCGATCTGCATGGCGACCTGCATCCATCTCTTGTCGGTCAGAGGGCGGGGCGGCACAAGCCTCGACGATGGACACGCCCTTCGATCGCCGCCTGCGCCGCCGCCGCCGCGACCGGGCAGCGCCTAGGTTCGGCGAAGCGGATTACCTCTATCGCCATGCCGCCGAGGACCTGCTCGACCGATTGGACTCGGTGACGCGCAGCTTCACGCAGGCGCTCGACCTTGGCTGCGCCGGCGGCCTTCTCAGCGATCAACTCCGCGCACGGGGTCTCGAAGTGGTTTCCGCCGATCCCGGATTGCTGTTCGCACGCCAGGCGAACGGGATCGTCTGCGACGAAGACCAGCTTCCCTTTGCCGACGGCTCCTTCGACCTCATCGTTTCCGTCGGCGTGCTTGACAGCGTCAACGACCTGCCCGGCGCGCTGACCCTGATCCGCCGCGTGCTGCGGCCGGACGGCCTCTTCCTCGGCGCTTTTGCTGGAGCAGGAAGCCTGCCGCGTCTTCGCGCCGCCATGCTCGCCGCAGACGCCCTCGGCGATGGCGCCTCCCCCCGCATTCATCCCCAGATCGACGTGCGGGCAGCGGGCGACCTCCTCGCCAGAGCGGGGTTCGCGCTGCCGGTGGCGGATTCGGCGCGGATCGACGTCCGCTTTCCACACCTCTTCGCGCTGATCGCCGATTTGCGGCGGATGGGCGCCACCAACGTCCTCGCCTCGCGCTCGCGGCGGCCGATCGGACGCTCCGGGCTCGCTGCGGCGGCGGCGGATTTCGCTGCCGCTGCCGAGTCGGACGGCAAAACTGTCGAACATTTTGACATCATCCACGTCTCGGGCTGGGCGCCCTCGCCCGATCAGCCGCGTCCCGCCCGCCGCGGCAGCGCGACGGCATCGCTCGCCCACACCCTGCCGCCGCCCTCCGGAATCAGATGAGCGCCTCCAGCAGCGGGATCAGGGGCGCGTCGGCGGGCGGCATTTCAGCCGGAACCATTTCGTTCGGCCTCAGCCACTTGAGCGCGTTGGCATCGAGGGCCCGCGGCTCTCCGCGCCACCCTCGGCAAAGATAGAGGAGCAGGACCAGATGCCGCTCACCGAGCGGCGCGCTGGCAAAGGCGGCCGGGACGAGCGAGGCGGCATCGACATCGATGCCGAGCTCCTCCTTCAACTCGCGGACCAGCGCCGCCTCCGGGCGCTCGCCTGGCTCGACCTTTCCGCCCGGAAACTCCCACAGTCCCGCCATTTGCCGCCCTGGCGCCCGCTGCTGAAGCAGTACCCTGCCCGCCGCGTCGACGAGCGCGCCGGCCACGACCAGCAGCGTCGGACTTTTTTCCACTTCATCGCTCCCAGGTAGGCATTTGTTAAGAAGTTGAGGGATATTTCATCGTTCAAGCAGGAGAACTGCACTGTTCGCTGAGGGGCAAAAGAAATGATGCGGCTGCTCAAAAGAATAAGGCGGGACGAGCGCGGGGCGACGGCCATTGAATATGGTCTGATCTGCTCGCTGATCGTCATCGCCATGGTCGCCGCACTTAACAGATTTGCTGATACAACCACAGGCATGTGGAACAACGTGTCGAACACTGTGCAGGAGAATTCATAAGTTTCGATCCGATGCGAGGGAGCTTAAGCTTTTGGCAACGTCTCTCCCATAGGAATCGAAAGGTCCGCCTCAGCTAATTCTTTGAGAGGGGGCATGGAAGTGTGGACTTCCAAACGTGGAACAGGAGACCGGAAATGCTGAAGTTTTTCAAGCTGATCAAGGACGAGAAGGGTGCCACCGCCATCGAGTACGGCCTGATCGCCGCGCTCATCGCCGTCGCCGCGGTTACCGCGATGACGGGCCTGGGTGAGAGCATCGGCAACACGTTCAACAACGTGTCGGACGCGATGGAAGGCTAAGCCTTCACGTTGATCCGAAAGGATCGGCTAGGGCGCGGGCGGCGGGACATCGATTCCGCCGCCCGAATTCTTTTCAGCGCGGTAGACGGGCCCGCCTAGCCGATGGCGAGGAACTTGGCCCGGCGCTCGCGGCGGATTTCGTCGCCCGTCTTGCTTCCGAAGCCTTGCAACTCTTCCGAGATCGCATCGCCGAGCATGCGGATCGCCTCGTTAGGACTGCGATGGGCGCCGCCGACCGGTTCGGAGACGATGCGATCAACCACGCCGAGCTGCTTGAGGTGGTCCGCGGTGACGCGCATCGCCTCGGCCGCATCGGCGGCTCGGTCGGCGGTGCGCCACAATATGGACGCGCAGCCCTCGGGCGAGATGACGGCATAGACGGAATGCTCCAGCATCAGCACGCGGTTGGCGGCAGCGAGGGCAATCGCCCCGCCGGAGCCCCCCTCTCCCACCACCGCGGCAATGAGCGGCACGGAGAGCGACAGGCACTGCTCGGTCGAGCGCGCGATCGCTTCCGCCTGGCCACGCTCCTCCGCCTGCACACCGGGGAAGGCGCCGGGCGTATCGACCAGGGTCACCACCGGCAGACCGAACCGATCGGCCAGCTGCATCAGGCGGATCGCCTTGCGATAGCCTTCGGGCTTGGCCATTCCGAAATTGTGCTTCAGGCGGCTGGCGGTGTCGTCGCCTTTCTCATGGCCGATCAGCATGATCCTGCGGCCGCCAAGCTTACCGAGACCACCGACGATCGCTTGGTCCTCGGCGAAGTTGCGGTCGCCCGATAGCGGCACGAAATCCTCTATGAGGCCGGCCACATAATCCTTGAAGTGCGGCCGCTCCGGATGACGGGCGACCTGCGTCTTTTGCCACGGGGTCAGCCGCGCATAAGTGTCGCGTAGCATCCGGTCGGACTTGGCCTGGAGCTTCTCGATCTCGGCATCGATGTTGAGCGAGCCCGCGTCGGCGGTCTCCCGCAGCTCGGCGACGCGCGCGTCGAGCTCGGCCAAAGGTTTTTCGAAATCGAGGAAAGTCGCCATGCGAGGCGCGGGTTAGGGCCGCCCGGACTTGGCGTCAACGAGGGGGTGCCGGCTGTTCACCAGCTCGATAAGTCGCCGCGAGTCGACATGAGTGTAGATCTGGGTGGTCGCGATATCGGCATGGCCGAGCAGCATCTGGAGCGCGCGAAGATCGGCGCCGCCCTCAAGCAGGTGGGTCGCGAACGCATGACGGAGCACGTGAGGGCTGATCCGCTCGGGCGGGATGCCGGCCGAGGCGGCGAGCTCCTTCACCAGCTGATAGAGGCGGACGCGGCTGAGATGCTTCTTCCCCGACGGGAACAGCCAGAGCGAGTCCTTCGGCACGAGCTCCGCCCATTCGGCGACGGCGGCGCGAGCGCGGTCGGAGATCGGCACCAGCCGCTCCTTGCCGCCTTTGCCGCGCAGGAAGAGATACGGCTTGTCGGGAGAAATCGCGTTGCGCGGGAGCGACACGAGCTCGGTCGCCCGCAGGCCCGATCCGTAGAGAAGCTCGATCAGAGCCGCCATGCGCAGCGTCGCGGCACTCTCGGTTTCAAGCTTTCGGCGCTCGATCTCGGCGAAGAGCTTGTCGACCGCGGAGTGGTCCAGCACCTTGGGCAGCGACCGCTCGCTTGCCGGTCGCGGCAACCCGGCGGAAGGATCGTCCGGGCGCATTCCCTCGTCGTTCAGAAAGGCAAAGAAGCGGCGCAGCGCTGCGGATTTCCTGGCGACACTTGCCCGCTTCAGATCCCGCCACGCCTCCGCAAGCGAGCCGAGCTTCTCCTCCGACGCGGCGGCGAGACCGCCCCCCAGCAGTTCGGAGGCGCCGCGGAGGTCGCGTTCGTAGGCGAGCAAAGTGTTCCGCGCCGCCCCGGCTTCGGCCGCCATCATCTCGAGGAACGCGCCGATAAGCTGGCGATCCTCTCCCGCTGCGGTCACAGCCGGGCGATCGCCTCGGCCGCGATCATCCTCGCTTCATATTGGAGACCGACGCGAGAGAGGGCGCGGACGACCTGGTAGAGGTGGGAGGGCGGCACGCCGCGCCAGTCGCCGGTCTGCATGCCGATGCCGGCGAGCAGCGCGACCGTCCCCGGCTGACCAGTCTCGGCGGCGCGCGCCAGGGCGCGGGTCCAGCCGTTCTGGGCGCCGAGCTGGATGCCGAGATCCTGCGCAAGGCCGTTGGCAGTGTTGGCGTCGATCCGGCCTAGGCCGGCAAGCGCCGCGACGAGCAGCTTGGTCGCATGCGTATCCTCGCTCTCGTCGCTGCCCTGGAAGGTTTCGATTCGTCCGGCGCTGATCTCCACGCTTGGCCGCGGCGAGGCCAGCGCGAGCATCGCCCAGGCGCGGTCGGCCCTGCGGCCCTCATCCATGCCACCAACGACGTTCGACCAGCGCGCGGCGCGCTCGTCAAAACCGGCAGTGAGCATTGAGGCGATCAGCCGCGGCGCGTCCTCCGAGAATTGCGCGGCGGCAGGAATCCGCGCGGCAGCGCTGGCGGTGAGGATCAGCCGTGCGTGCCGATCATCAGCATTCTCTCCGGCATCGTCCCAGAGCCGGCGCATCTCGGCGAGGCGCGCCGCAGGATTGCGCGCGGTGTAGGCCACGCGCAGCCTGTTGCCGAGAGAGTCGGCGATCTCCGACGGATCGGTCGTGTCGAGCAGCAGGCTGTAGATGTCGACCAGGGAGCGGTTGGAGAAGACGCCGAGGGAGGCGGCCACGTTGGACGCCGCCAGACGCTCCTCAAGCGGCAGCATCGGCGCGCGTGCCTGCCAGGCGAGGACATGACGGCCGGCACCGTTGAGGAGCCGCGCCGGGATCTCGAGCCCGGTGGCGCTGGCAAGACCGAAGCGCCAGCTGTTGACCGAAGGGACATCGTCCCACTCGATCGTCACGGCGCGCCGGGTGTTGGCGCCCGCGCCCACCACCTTCTCCGCGAGATCGATGTCGATCGCATCGAGGCTGCTCCGGCGCCGGGCCTGGTCGATCAGGGTGCTCGACTGGCCGGGCTCACCGGACAGCGACGCGCACATCGCTTCGGCGAGCGGCCAGACCGGCTCGTCCGACGTCTCCCGGCCCGGGTCGACGAGCGGGCACAAAGCCGCGGGATCGGCGGTGGCGAGCGCCGTCTGGACCGCGATCGCGAACATCTTCGGCGTGAACTGGTCGACGTCGACCGCCTGGACGAGCATCCGGGCGGCGTCGGCTTCACCCATGCGAAGCAGCAGCCAGGCGCGCTCGGCGACCCAGTCGACCGGGTTCACGGAAGCTGGCGCCTGGGTCGGCGTCAGCAGGGCGCGGCGCAGCAGGATCGAGCCCCAGCGCGACGGCAAGGGCGCGTCGAGGCGACGCATCAGGGTGGAGAGGAAGCGGCCGTTGGCATTGCCATAGGCTGCCGGTCCGAGGCTCCATTCCTCGTCTATCGCGCCGACGAAATCTGCCGAACGCCGGGAAGCGTCCGGGATCTCGATCGGCGGCTCGGTCGGGATCAGCTCCTCGAGCGCGGCGAGATCCTCGGGCGAGAATTCCTCGATGCCGCCCCCGAACGGCACGGCCCCGCGCGGCGCCGGCGTGGGCGTCGCGGTGCCGGTCGGGCCCGGCGTGGGCTCGCTCGTCGGCTCGGGCGTCGGCTCCGGCGCATCGGGATCGCCGAAGCCGGGCGGCAACAGCGATTCGGGCGTCTGCTGGCCGATGGCGGGGATCGCCATGGCCAGCGCCGCCGCGCCGCTCAGCAGCAGGATGAGCTTATTTGCCGACCGCATTCGTGACATCCTGCTCGACGCGCTGGGTCGGCACCTCGGTATCGACGTTGGAAAGATAGACCATGCCGCCGATGATGAGCAGGAGCAGTATCAGGAGAAGAACCGGGACGGGCGACCGGCGCCGCCTGACCGGAGCAAAGCTGGATGTTCTACGCATGGCGGCCTTTTGCCCCACGCCGAGGCTCCCTGTATAGCCCCCGCGGCATGGGCTCCGCGCTTCCTCGCATCGACCGATCGATCGTCCTGGTGGGGCTGATGGGAGCCGGCAAATCGACCGTCGGCCGGCGGCTGGCGAAGCGGCTCGGCATGGACTTCGTCGATTCGGACGACGAGATCGAGCGGGCGGCCGACCACAAGATCTCCGAGATCTTCGACCGCTTCGGCGAGGACAGCTTCCGCGACGGCGAGCGGCGGGTGATCGCACGGCTGATCGACGGGCCGCCCAAGGTGATTGCGACGGGCGGCGGCGCGTTCCTGCACGAACAGACGCGGCGGCTGATCCTCGAGCGATGCATTGCCATCTGGCTCGACGCCGATATCGAGATTCTCGCCGAGCGGGTGTCGCGCCGCGACCATCGGCCGCTTCTGAGGGACAGGGAGCCGGTTCCGCTCCTCCAGGAGCTCTCGCTGCGACGCAATCCGATCTATGCGGAGGCGCATCTTCACGTGCGCAGCCAGCCGGCCCCGCACGAGCGGGCGGTGGAGGCGATCATCCAGCGCCTCGCCGAGCGCGGGGCTCCGTCGTGAAACAGGTCGAGGTCGTGCTCGGCGCACGTGCATACCCCGCCGTAATCGGCGAGCGGCTGCTCGACCGCGCCGGCGAGCTCCTGGCGCCGTTCGCGAGAAACGGCCGTCTCATCGTAGTCACCGACGAGAATGTCGCCTCTGCGCAGGGGGGAAGGCTGCGAGATGGATTGCGAAGCGGCGGGCTCAAGGCCGACGTGGTCGTGCTTCCGCCGGGCGAAAGCAGCAAGAGCTGGGACATGCTCGCGCGGCTGATCGACAATCTGGTGGAGCTCGGGGTGGAGCGCGGCGACTACGTCGTCGCCTTCGGCGGCGGGATGGTCGGAGACCTCACGGGTTTCGCGGCAGCCATCCTCAAGCGAGGCTGCTTCTACGTGTCGCTGCCCACCTCTTTGCTCGCGCAGGTGGATTCCTCTGTCGGCGGCAAGACGGCGATCAATGTCCGGGCCGGCAAGAACCTGGTCGGAGCCTTTCATCAGCCATCGACGGTGCTGATCGACATCTCGACGCTCGAGACGCTCCCCGAGCGGGAACTGCGGGCGGGCTATGCGGAGGTCATGAAATACGGGTTGATCGGAGATCCGGCCTTCTTCGCATGGTGCGAGGCGAACGGTGCTGCGCTCATCGCTGGCGATGCCGAGGCGCGGATGCATGCGATCGAGACCGGCGTGCGGATGAAGGCGGCGATCGTCGCCGAGGACGAGCGGGAGACGAGCGGGCGCCGCGCCTTGCTCAACCTCGGCCATACGTTCGGCCATGCGCTGGAGGCGGAGACCGGCTTTTCCGAGCGGCTCCTCCACGGCGAGGCGGTGGCGCTCGGCATGGCACTCGCCTTCCGCTTCTCGGCGCGCCGAGGCCTTTGCCCGCTGGCCGATGCCGAACGGGTCGAGCGCCATCTCGGCGCTGTCGGACTGCCGATCAGTCTCGCTCAGGCGGGACTCGACGCCTCCGGCGAGCGGCTCGTCGGCCACATGGCGAGCGACAAGAAAAGGTCCGGGGGAAGACTGCCCTTCATCCTGGTGCGCGGCATCGGGGACGCCTTTGTCGACGCGACCGTCGAGCCGGCAGAGGTGATCGCCTTCCTCGACGAGGAAGCACGGCACTAGCCCGGCTCCCGCTCCGCCGCCTTCTCGTCGTCGGGGAGTGGGCGGTCGGGGCGGAACATCAGGTGCTCGGTATCGTGGAGGTCGCCCGAGGCGCTCTGGCCGCGAAGGCGCTCGGCATCGCGGCGGCGGAACTCGCGCTCGACCCGGCCCACTTCCTCCTCCGAAACGCAGAAGCATTTGAGTGCGTCGCGGCCCATGTGGACAGCGGATTCGAAGGTCTCGCGGTAGGTGCCGGCGAGATCGACGCCGGCGAGCGCGATCAGCTGGCGGCGGTCGAAGGCGCGGACATAGACCGCGGCGTGGGGGAAGGCCTCGAGGATCGGTTCCATCTTCTTGGCGTTCAGCGAATCTCCGTCGATGCAGAAGAGGAGTGCCTTCGCCTCGGCCGCCCCCGCGGCACGAAGCAGGTCGAGGCGGGTGCCGTCGCCATAATAGACTTTCGTGTTGAACGTGCCGGCGAGCTCGATCTGGCTCGGCTTGGAATCGATGAGGGTCAGGCTGATCCCCTTAGCCAACAGCATCTGCGCCACCGTCTGTCCGAAGCGGCCGTAGCCGATCACGATCGCGCTCGATTCGTCGGACTTCTCCGGCCCGTCCAGGTCCCTGCCACCGTCGAGCTGGGCGCGCCGGTCGAACCAGGCGTTGAACATCATCAGGAACGGCGTCGTCGCCATGGAAAGCGTGACGATCGCGCTGAACAGGCTCGCCGCCTCCGGCTCGATCAGCAGCGCACCCTGCGCCGCGGCGAACAGGACGAAGGCGAACTCGCCGCCCTGGCTCAGCAGCAGGCCGAGCTTGACGGCGCGCCGCGTCTCCATGCGGAACGCCTTGGCGAGGCCGAACAGCACCAGCGCCTTGGTGGCGACCAAGGCCGCAGCCATGCCGATCACGAACAGCGGCCGCTCGGCCACGGCGCTGAGGTCCAGCATCATTCCCACCGCGACGAAGAAGAGGCCGAGGAGGATCGAACGGAACGGTTCGATGTCGACCTCGAGCTCGTGACGGTAGGGGGAATCGGCCAGCATCACGCCGGCGACGAAAGCGCCCAGCGCGGTCGAAAGGTGGAGCGACTGCATCACCGCCGCACTGGCAAGCACGGTGAAGAGCCCCGCCACCACGAACAATTCGCGCTCGCTGACGCGTCCGACGATCTGGAACAAGGGGTTGATGAGGAAACGGCCGGCCAGAACGAGGCCGATGATGGCGCCGACGGTGTAGAGGCCGAGCACCCAGCCCGGAGGTGCCGCCGGGTCGGGCGCCGCGCGCGACATCGCTGCGATGATCGTGATCAGCGGCACGATCGAGAGGTCCTGGAATAGCAGGACCGAAAAGGCGCGCTCGCCGGTGGGGGTGTTGATGGAGCCGTCGGAGCGCAGGCTCGGCAGGACCTGCGCCGTCGAGGACAAGGCGAGCGGGAGCCCGATCGCGAGCGCCGCCGCAGCGGAGAAGCCGGTCACGACATAGACCACGCCGGCAAGCACAAGCCCGGCAACCGCGACCTGGAGCAGGCCTAGCCCGAAGATGTCGCGCTTCAGGCGCCAGAGCCGGCTCGGGTGCAGCTCCAGCCCGACGAGGAAGAGCAGCAGGACGATACCGAGATCGGCAATGCCGAGGATTGCTTCAGCGGGGATGCCGACGAGACCGAGGCCCTGCGCGCCCATCAACGCTCCGGCGACGAGGTAGCCGAGCACCGCGCCAAGGCCGAGCCTGCGGAAAAGGGTGACGAACGCCATCGCCACCCCGAGCATGATGACGCCGTCCCGGAGGACGATCGCCGCCGCGCCTGCACCGTGCTCCATCAGCGGCGCGCCCGCGCGGCCTCGCGCGCCGCCTCGGCAGCCGCGTCGAAGGCAAGCAGGATCGAAGGATGGCGCGCCTTATAGGGCTGAGCGGGGCGGAGGAGGTCGAGACCCGGCCAGTCGCCCGGATCGCCGCGGCGGCCATCGAGGAATTCGGCGAGCGCATCGCGCGCCCGCGCCAGCTCACCGCCGCTCCGCCCGACGGCATGGGCGCCCAGCAGGGCGGCCGATGCCTGGCCGAGCGCACAGGCCTTCACCTCCTGGCCGAGCTCGGCGACCCGCCCCTCCTCGTCCAGCACGACATCGATCGCTACGCGGCTGCCGCAGGTCGGGGAGCGCTTTTCCACCGAGGCCTGCGGATGCTCCAGCCGGTGCTGGTGCGGGATCGAGGCGGCCAGACGCAGGATATCGCGATTGTAGAGGGCGGCGGTCATCCGGCGCCCTCCGAGTCGGCAGCGTAAGGCCGGGGTGAAAGTCGATGGTGCGGAGGTGAAGCTGACATAACTGACACATGCCATCCGGACCGTGTCGGCCTGGCGCGGAGAGCTGCCGCGAGATCAGCAAGGTCGGTCGGAGAGGAGGGACGGAACGCCATGAAGTTCACCCCATGCTCCTCGATCCTACTAGTCAAGTGCATGCATTGGTGCCGCGGATAACCGAGGTCGCTCAGGCCCGGCGCCAGCTGGTGCCGGTTGGGCCGTCTTCGAGCAGTATCCCTTCCTCCGCCAGTTCGGTGCGGATGCGATCGGCCTCGGCGAAATTGCGTTCCTTCTTCGCAGCAGCGCGGGCGGCCATGAGGGATTCTATGCGATCGTCGGCCGCGCCGCCCTGAAACCATTCGGACTGGCTCGCGCCGAGCAGGCCGAGCAGGCCCGCACTCGCACGAAGCCTAGCCGGATCGGTGATCGCCGACAGCCTCGACAGGGCAAGCGGTGTGTTGAGGTCGTCGGCAAGGGCATCGATCACGTCGGCGTCGATCTCCCCTGCCCCCGCATCTCCGGCATTTCGGTAGAGCCGGTCCAGCGTGGACTTGCTCTGCGCAATCAGCTGCGAGGACCATTCGAGCGGCTGACGATAATGGGCCGAGAGCAAGGCGAAGCGAAGCACCTCGCCCTTGTGTCCCTGCTCCAGCAGCTCGCCCACCGTCATGACATTGCCGAGGGACTTGGACATCTTCTCGCTGCCGGCCATGGAAAGAAAGCCGTTGTGCAGCCAGTAGCGGGCGAGCGGCGCGCCGCCATGCGCGCAGCGGCTCTGGGCGAGCTCATTCTCGTGGTGGGGGAAGATGAGGTCGTTGCCGCCGGCGTGGATGTCGATCGTCTCGCCGAGATGACGCTCGATCATGGCGGAGCATTCGATGTGCCAGCCGGGGCGTCCCCTCCCCCACGGACTGTCCCAGCCGATCACCTGCGGATCGGACGGCTTCCAGAGGACGAAATCGGCCGGATCCTTCTTGTAGGATGCCACATCCACCCGCGCGCCGGCGATCATCGCGTCGCGGTCGCGCCGGCCGAGCGCGCCGTAATCCGGATCGGACGGCACATCGAAGAGGACGTGGCCATCGGCTTCATAAGCGTGGCCCGCGGCGATCAGACGCGCGATCATCGCAATCATCTCGCCGATATGCTCGGTCGCCCTAGGCATGAACGTCGGCGGCAGCACCGCCAGCGCAGCCATGTCGTCCAGGAAGATCCGCTCGTACCGTTCGGTCACCGATGACGGGTCGACGCCTTCGGACCGTGCGGCATCGATGATCTTGTCGTCGACGTCGGTGAAGTTGCGGGCATAAAGGAGGCTGTCGGCGCCGTAGCGATGGCGGATCAGCCGGCCGAGCACGTCGAAGACAACATAAGGACGCGCATTGCCGATATGGGCGCGATTGTAGACCGTCGGGCCGCAGACGTACATCGTGACGCGACTTGGGTCGGCGGGCGTGAAGACGCGCTTCTCCCGCGCCATCGTGTCGTGGAGGCGGATCTCGCTCACTGGGCGGCGTCCGCTTCATTCCTGAGGTAAGGTTGCGCGGCCTCGCGGCGCTCGCGGGTGCGGCGGGCCTCGACGAAATCGACTATGGCGCGGCCGCTGGCGTTGAGCAGGGGCCAGGTGCGGGACTGCGCCATCCATTGCGGGCGCTCGGCGCTGCGGCCGTAGATGGTGTCGTAGACGAGGCTCGCGGCGAGATAGAGCAGGGTGGCGAGGATCAGCCCCTTCAGCGCGCCGAAGCCGGCGCCGAGGACGCGGTCGAAGGGACCCACCACTGAACGCTTCGTGGCGGTGCCGATCTGGCGGGCGATGAGCTTGCCGGCGATGAAGACGATGCCGAAAACCAGAGCGAAGGCGAGCACGGCCGCGCCGGTGCCGACGCCGGAAAGCGCGGCCGTTGCGGGCGTGTGGAAGAATTTGAGCGCGACGATCGCCGCCACCCAGGCGAGCAGCGACAGCACCTCGCCGATGAAGCCGCGCATGAAGCCGAGCACGAGCCCGCCGCCGACGAGCAGGAGGACGATGATGTCGAGAGCGGTAAGCGAACCCATGAGGAGGTGCTAATCCAGGAACTGAGGGGTTGGAAGTGGCGGCTAGCGGCCGAGCAGGTGATCGACGAGTTGCGCGAGGGTGCGAAAGCCGGTGAGGCGAAGCGGGCTCTTATCCGACGCGAGCGAGGAGGGCACGAGCGCGCGCTCGAAGCCGAGCTTGGCGGATTCCTTGAGGCGCAGCGCGCCATGGGCGACGGGGCGGAGCTCGCCGGACAGGGCGACTTCGCCGAAGGCGACGCTTTCCGCCGGCACGGGCCGCTCGGAGAGCGCGGAGACCAGGGCGGCGGCGACCGCCAGATCGGCGGCGGGGTCGCTGAGCCGGTAGCCGCCGGCGACGTTCAGATAGACCTCGGCCGTCGAGAAGCTGAGGCCGCAGCGCGCCTCCAGCACCGCCAGGATCATGGCGAGCCGGCCGCTGTCCCAGCCGACTACCGCCCGGCGCGGCGTCGCGCCGCTGGCGAGGCGGACGGTCAGCGCCTGGACCTCGACCAGCACCGGACGCGTCCCCTCAAGCGCAGGGAAGACGACTGCGCCCGCCACCGCCTCGCCGCGGTGGGTGAGGAACAGGGCCGAGGGATTGGCGACCTCCGTCAGGCCCTCCTCGACCATGGCGAAGACACCGATCTCGTCGGTGCCGCCGAAGCGGTTCTTGGCGGCGCGCAGGATGCGATATTGGTGGCTGCGCTCGCCCTCGAAGCTCAGCACGGTGTCGACCATATGCTCGAGCACGCGCGGGCCGGCGATGCTGCCGTCCTTGGTGACGTGGCCGACCAGGACGAGCGCGGCGCCGGTCTCCTTGGCGAAGCGGATCAGCTCCTGCGCCGAGGCGCGGACCTGGCTGACGGTGCCGGGGGCGCCCTCGATCAGGTCGGAATGCATGGTCTGGATCGAATCGATCACGACCAGAGCCGGAGGGGCGTCGCCGAGCGTCGTCAGAATGTCGCGCACGGAAGTGGCGGCGGCGAGCTGCACAGGGGCGCTGCCGAGGCCGAGACGGCGGGCGCGCAGGCGCACCTGGTCCGCGGCTTCCTCGCCTGAAATATAGGCGACGGACGGGCCGCGCGAAGCGATCCGCGCCGCCGCCTGGAGCAAAAGCGTCGACTTGCCGATGCCGGGATCGCCGCCGATCAGGGTCGCCGAACCGGCGACGAGGCCGCCGCCCAATGCGCGGTCGAACTCCGCGATGCCGGTGCTGGTGCGGGCGGGAAGCTCAACCTCCGCATCGAGACCGACCAGGGCGACCGGACGACCGCCGCTCCTGAGGTCGTGCCGCGCTGCGAATGGCGTCACCACCGCGCCCGCATCCTCGACGAGGCTATTCCATTCGGAGCAGTCGCTGCACTGGCCCTGCCAGCGGCTGCTGATCGAGCCGCAGGCCTGGCACACATATCGTTTACGAAGCTTCGCCATCCTGCCCCGAGACGTAGCCAGCGCCCGCGCCCGCAGCCAGCGATTTTCGGGGCGAGAGGGAACGGCTCGCCGCGCCTGGCATTGGTCAGGGCAACTTAGATGAGTGGAGTTCCGTCACGTGTTCATCCAAATCAATACCGATAACCAAGTCCAAAGCGATGCCGAGCGCGACGCGCGCATCGAGGAGCAGGTGCGCCAGCGCCTCGCCCGCTTCGAGAACCGGATCACCGACGTCGAAATCCATGTCTCCGACGTCAACGGCCCGAAGGGCGGCAATGCCGACCTCAGGTGCACGCTGGAGGCGCGGGTTAACGGCGTGCCGCCGGTGGCGGTGACGGACGAAGGCAATACGGTCGACCGGGCGATCATCGGGGCGGCCAAGAAGGCGGTGCGCGCGCTCGACCATCAACTCGGCAAGCTGGCCGATACGAAGGGACATTGAGCGCAGGCGCCGCCCTGAAGGCGGATCAGAGGCCGCGCACCGAATGCTGAAGCGTGCCGAGAAGGAGGGCGACGTGGCGGCGGATACCCGCACGATCACGGTCGCCAGCTACAATATGCGCAAGGCGATCGGCACCGACCGGCGGCGGCGGCCGGAGCGGACGCTGGAAGTGCTGAACGAGGTCGATGCGGACGTCGTCGTGCTGCAGGAGGCCGATCGCCGCTTCGGACCTCGCGTCAGTGCGCTGCCGCTCGACCTCATCGAGCGGCATACGGACTACAAGCCAGTCGATTACGACACGCGGATCGAGAGCATCGGCTTCCACGGCAATGCGATGCTGGTGCGCAAGGATGCCGAGATCCTGGACCAGGCGGTGCTTCCCCTCCCCTCGCTCGAGCCGCGCGGCGCGATCCTCGCGGACCTCAGGGTCGGCGGTCAGGCACTCCGCGTCGTCGGCATGCACCTCGACCTTTCGGGCTTGTGGCGTCGGCGTCAGGCACTGGCCATCCTGGCGCATCTGAAGGCGCGCGACGGCGACCCGCCGACGGTGCTGATGGGCGACCTCAACGAGTGGAGCGCCAATGGCGGCTGCCTTCGCGATTTCGGCCAGGACCACCGCTTCGCCGACTGCGGCCGCAGCTTTCACGCGCGGCGGCCGATCGCCCAGCTCGACCGCATCATGGTAAGCGGCCAGCTCGAAGTCGTCGAGAGCGGCGCGCATATGAGCGAGACCGCGCGACGGGCCTCGGACCATCTGCCGATCTGGGCGCGGATCAGGCCCGTCTAGCTGCCGTTGGTGGCTTCTTCGGGTGGAGCCGGCGGGCGCTCGATCAACTTGTCGAGGTCGAGCCAGTCCTTGGCCGGGAGCTGGTAGATCATGTCCATCACCTCGAACTCGAGGCCGGCGGGCTGGTTGGTCGACGTGTTCCAGAGGGCAACGACGCCGCTCTTGCGCTCGGGATCGAACATGATCAGCGAGCGGTAGCCTGTGACTCCGCCGCGATGGCCGATGACGCGGTAGCCGGCATAATTGTAGATCCGCCAGCCAAGCCCGTAGGCCGAGCTGCTGAGGCGCTCGCGGAACTTGCGCATGCGGCGGAGCTCGCCCGGCGTCACCGCGCGGGGCGACTGGACGCTCTCCAGCGCGCGCGACGAGAGCACGCTCGGCTCCAGCCCCATCTGCGCCTGCATCCAGATGGCGAGGTCCTTGATCGAGCTGTTGACGCCGCCGGCGGCGGGCACGCGATAATAGGAGTCGGTCACCTCGACCGGCCGGGGATTGTTCCCGCCGACATGCGGGCGCGCCCAATTGGGCGAGGTCAGCAGCGCTTCGCGGCTCATGTTCGCCGAGGTCATGCCGAGCGGCAGGAACAGCCGCTCGCGAACGGCTTCCTGATAGGACTTGCCCGTGACACGCTCGACGATGTCGCTCGCCGCGTCATAGGCGACATTCTGGTAGGCGTGGCAGGTCGCCGGCGGACAGATCGCGTTGAGGGTGGCGAGATTCGCGCGCAGCAGCCGCGCATCCTGCCCGTCCTCCAGCTTCGAATCCTGGGCGTGGGCGAACAGGCCGAGCCGGTGCGACAGGACGTCGGAGACGGTCGCCTTGTGCTCGTTGCCGCCGGGGAGCCTCAGGCTTGCGGAATATTTGGCGACCGGCTCGTAGAGCGAGAGCTTGTTCTCGTCGGCGAGCTTGGCGACCATGTCGGCGGCGACGCCCTTCGACACGGAGGCCCAGCGGAACATGGTGTTGGCATCGACCGGCTGGCCGCTGCCTTCGAACGTCTCGCCATAGCCTTTGAGGAAGCGGATCTGGCCATGCTCGACGACGCCGACGGCGAGCGCGACCATGTCCTCTTCCTGCATCAGCCGGGTGAGGCGTTCGTCCAGCCGACGATAGTCGACGGTGCTGGGCTTGTCGCTCGCCGCATCGGCGATCTCGGCGGCGCTGCGATCGACGCGCTTGTCCGAAGCGGCATCGCTGCCGCCATAGGAGACAATGGAAGGGCCGATGATCGCGGCCGCTGCAACCAGCGTCGCCACGGACGCAAACAGGATCCGCTTCTTCAGCGAACCTCTCCTCAGGAATCAGGCAAACAAATCAAGGCCGGCGGTATCCGCGCCGGCCCCGACCTGCAATGGCTCGCTTACCAGATTCTGATGCGCTGTTCCGGAGCCAGATAGAGCGCGCCGTCCTTGACCCCGAAGGCCTGGTACCAAGGATCGAAGTTCCGCACCACGTTCGCGCGGTAGAAGTCGGGCGAATGCGGATCGGTAGCGACGATCTGGCGCAGATAGTCGTCCCGATACTTGCTGCGCCAAACCTGGCCGAAGCCGAGGAAGAAGCGCTGGTCGCCGGTATAGCCGTCGATCACCGGCGCTTCCTTGCCGTTCAGCGACATGCGGTAGGCGTCATAGGCGATGGTGATGCCGGCAAGGTCGGCCATGTTCTCGCCGAGGGTCAGTTCCCCATTGAGCTTGGTGCCGGGCAGCGGCTCATAGGCGCCATATTGCGCGACGACCTTGCTGGTCTGCTGCTTGAAGCGATCGACATCCTCCTTCGTCCACCATTCGGAGAGGTTGCCCTTGGGGTCGAACTTGCTCCCCTGGTCGTCGAAATGGTGGGTGATCTCGTGGCCGATGACCGCGCCGATGCCGCCATAATTGACCGCGTCGTCGGCGTTGGGATCGAAGAACGGCGCCTGCAGGATCGCGGCCGGGAAGACGATCTCGTTGAGGAGCGGATTGGCATAGGCATTCACCGTCTGCGGCGACATACCCCATTCGTCGCGGTCGACCGGCGCGCCGAGCTTCTTGAGGTTCCGATTATATTCGAACTGCCGGGCCCGCAGCGCATTGCCGAGTGCATCGCCCGGGCGGATCTCCAGCGCCGAATAATCGCGCCACTTGGCGGGGTAGCCGATCTTGGGGGTGAAGGCAGCGAGCTTGGCGCGCGCCTTTGCCCTGGTCTCCGGCGTCATCCACTCGAGATTGGCGAGCCGGACGTCCATCGCCTTGATGAGGTTACCGACGAGCTCGTCCATCTTGGCCTTGGACTCGGGCGGAAAATAGCGCTCGACATAGAGCTGCCCGACCGCTTCGCCGAGGCCGTTGCCGACCAAGTCGACGCCCCGCTTCCAACGCTCGCGCAGCTGCGGCACACCTTGCAAGGTCTTGCCGTTGAAGGCGAAGCTCTCCTCGACGAAAGCCTTGGGGAGCACGGCCGCCGCGCCGGCGATGGTGCGGAAGGTCAGATAGTCCTTCCATGTGTCGAGCGGCTCCGCCTCGACGAGCTTCGCCGCACCGGCGAGCGCACTGGGATGGAAGGCGACGATCCTTGACTGATCGGCGATGCCCGCGCCCGCCGTATAGGCGGCCCAATCGAGACCCGGCATCTTGGTGGCGAGCTCGGTCCGCATCACCGGATTGTTGAGCTTCTCGACCTGACGCTGCTCGACCTTGGTCCAGTGCGCCTGCGCGATCTTCTTCTCGAGATCGTAGATCCGCTCGGCCCGCGCCTCCGGGTTCGAGACGCCGGCCAGGCGGAGCATGTTGACGATGTGCTGCTTGTACTTGCCGCGCGCCTCGACATATTTGGCGTTGCTGTCGTCGAGATAATAATCTCGGTCCGGCAGGCCGAGCCCACCCTGACCGAGATAAGCGGTGTAGCGGGTGTTGTCGGCAAGGTCCTGGTCGACGGCGATCTCGAAGGGCGTGGCGATCCCGACCTGATTGGCTTCGCCAATATAGCGAGCCAGGTCGCTCCTGGTGCCGATGGCGTCGATCTTGGCGAGCCAGGGCCGGAGCGGGGCGATGCCGGCGCGCTCAATCGCGGCCTCGTCCATGAAGCTGGCGTACATGTCGCCAACCTTCTGCTGGTTGCTGCCGGGCGCACCCTTGGTCTTGGCGGATTCCTCGATGATCGTGCGGGTGCGGGTGCGCGAAAGCTCGCCCAGTTCGTCGAAGCTGCCCCAGCTCGGCCGGTCCGACGGGATCGCCGCGGTCTTGTTCCAGGCGCCGTTGGCGTAGTCGAAGAAATTGTCGCCGGGCTTGACCGACTTGTCCATGCCGCGAAGATCGACGCCCCAGGCGCCGAGCATCGGCTTGTTGGTGGCGGCGGCCGCTGCAGTTTCGGCGGCGAGCGCCGGCGAAGCGGCCGCGGCAAGGCTCAGCATGGCCACGCCGGCCAGCATCATGTGTTTGATCATGTTGGACATCCCACCCGTTTCCTGGATGGGCGGGAGGCTAGGACGGCCGAGACTGTTTGGGAAGCGGCTTGACGGCCGTTTGCAGACGCTGCGGAGACTTTCGCAGATTTCGGCCGCGGCGGAGCCGCTTAGCGGAGCAGCTCCAGCCGCACCGCGGCATGGCCCGCGCCGACCATGCTGATCTGCTGGGCGGCGCCGAGCGAGAGGTCGATCAGCCGCTTCTTCACGAACGGGCCGCGGTCGTTGACGCGGACGATCACGCTCTTGCCGTTGGTCTTGTTGGTGACCTTGAGCTTGGTGCCAAGCGGCAGCGTGCGGTGGGCGGCAGTCAGCGCCTTCGGGTTGAAGCGCTCGCCGCTCGCGGTGCGGTTGCCGGCAAGCTCGTGCCCGTAATAGCTGGCAGTGCCGTCGCCGAGATGCTCGAGCGCGGGCTCGGCCTCAGCTTCGACGGGTGCGATCGTCTCAATCGGCGCGAACTGCGGCTGCGGCCCCGGCGTCAGCGCCTCGGCAACCTTGCCGAAATCGTGCGGGATGACCGCCATGCCCGGCGTCGAGGTCAGCAGGCCGACCGCCGCCATTGCAACAATATACTTCGCGCTACCGCGCGCCTGGAAATTCTTCATCGGGAGTGCCCCTCCGCTTCTTGAGATCGGGGCTAGACCGGAACTTTTTGCGGAGTCTCTTAACGGGAGGTGCGCCGGGCCATTATTGCGGTGAGTTGCACTAAACAGGGTTAATTTCGGCGGAACCGGATCGTCTCGACTTGTTCACAGCTTGTCGCCATCCTCCGAATCCTATGCGGGAGAAGGAGCTACGGCTAGCATTGGTCTGCTACGGCGGGATCAGCCTGGCCGTGTACATGCACGGTATCACCAAGGAGGTGTGGCGCCTCGCCTGCGCCAGCCGCGAGTGGCATGCCGGGGAGCCGCCCTCCGCCGGCAGCCAGAGGGTGTACCGGCGACTGCTCGAAACCATCGCCGAGACATCGGACGTCAAGTTGCGGGTGCTGGTCGACATCCTCACCGGTGCCAGCGCGGGCGGGATCAACGCCATCTTCCTCGGCCAGGCGGTCTCGACCGGCCAGTCGCTGGAGCCGCTGACCGACCTCTGGCTGGAAATGGCCGACATCGACCGGCTGGTCGATCCCGACGTCAGCGCGGTCTCCCGCTTCGCGAAGGCGGCGGCAGTGCCCTTCGCCTGGGCACTGTCGGCCAAGCGTGGCGGCAATGTCGACCAAACGGTTGAAGCGGGCCATCGCGACGAGATCCGCACAAAGCTCGCTAATTTCGTCCGGGCGCGCTGGTTCGCGCCGCCGTTCGGAGGCAGCGGCTTCACCACCATGCTGCTCGACGCGCTGGATGCGATGCGAGAGAGCCCCTGCGGGCCGCCGCTGCTGCCGCGCTACCAGCCGCTGGATCTGTTCGTCACAGTCACCGATTTTCACGGCTTCCCAGAGCGGCTGCGCCTGAACTCGCCGGCCGAAGTGGCGGAGACCGAGCATCGCATCACCCTCTCCTTTCGCGACGCCGGCGGTGATACACGCCGGCTGGCCGATCCGGCGGAGCTTGTCTTCGCCGCGCGAGCCACGGCGAGCTTTCCCGGCGCTTTCCCGCCGTTTCGCGTCGGCGAGCTCGACGGCGTTCTCAGCGTGCGACGGCAGCATTGGGAGGGGCGCGATGGATTCCTCAAGCGGACGCTGCCGCGCCATTCCGCCGTCGGCGGGCCCGAAAATGCCGTGCTCATCGACGGCTCCGTGCTCAACAACGCACCCTTCAGGCCGGCGATCGCGGCGCTGAAGAGCCGGCCGGCACGGCGCGAGATCGATCGCCGCTTCGTCTATATCGATCCGACCCCCGGCGCCCGCAGCATCAAGCTGACCGCATCGGGCGAGGCGGAATCGCCGGGTTTCTTCGCGACCCTGTTCGGCGCCCTTTCCGATATTCCGCGCGAGCAGCCGATCCGCGATAATCTGGAGGCGATCGAGAGCCATTCCGGCCGGATCAAGCGGCTGCGCCACATCCTGCAGGCGATGCAGCCGGAGGTAGAGGCGGCGATCGAGCGCGCCTTCGGCACCACCCTGCTCCTGATGCGCCCGACCGCCGCACGGCTCGCCGGCTGGCGCAGCCGCGCTCAGAGCATGGCGGCACGAGAGGCCGGCTATGCCTATGCCGCCTACGGCCACCTCAAGGTCTCCGCCGTCGTCGAGGAAGCGGCGATGATCATCTACCGGCTCGGCGGCCGCGGCGGCCGCGAGCGGGTCGACCGGTTGCGCGACGCGCTCTGGGCGCATGTCCGCAGTTCGGGCCTCACCGCTCAGGACGCGATGACGAGCGCCGGCGCGCGGCCGCACGTGATCGACTTCTTCCGCAATTTCGATCTCTCCTATCGCAGCCGCCGCCTCCGCCTGGTGACGCGCCGCATCGCCGCGCTCGACCAGCAGCCCGGCGCGCCGCGGGAGGCGCTCCAGCTCGCCCGCCAGACGGTTTACGAGCTGATCGGCCGTTACCGGCAAGCCGACGATACCGAGGGACTGAACGACGTCTTCGCCAACGCCGAGCAGGACCCGGCGAGCGCGCTGGCGCACCTCGCCGAGATCCTGGACCTGAAGCAGCTCGACGACGAGGCGGATGCCGCGCTCGCCGAAGCGCTGGCGATGCTTCCCAAGCCGGAGCGGCGGGCCTTGATCCTCACCTATCTCGGCTTCGCCTTCTACGACATCGCCACCCTCCCCCTGCTCCAGGGCGAGGGTCTGGACGAGTTCGATCCGGTCAAGGTCGACCGCATCTCGCCCGAGGACGCGACGGCGATCCGCGAAGGCGGCGCGGCGGCGACCCTCAAGGGCATCCAGTTCAACAGCTTCGGCGCCTTCTTCAGCCGCGCCTATCGCGAGAATGACTATCTGTGGGGCCGCCTCCACGGCGCCGACCGGCTGATCGACATCACCGTCTCCGCCCTCCCGGAAGGCGAGCATCTGCCGCCGGGAACGGTCGCATCGCTGAAGCGGGACGCCTTCCGCGCCATTCTCGACGAGGAGCGGGAGCGGCTGACCTCGATCGGTCCGCTGTTCGAGGAGCTCGACCGCGAGATCGGCGGCGACGCGTCAACATTGTAGACGGCCCGCGCTTTTTGTTAGAGCTAGGGGCATCCGACTGGGAGTAAGGCATGCAGTTCCTCAAGACCTTGTTCTGGGTGGCGCTGGCCGTGATCCTGGTCCTGTTCGCCACCAACAACTGGCATGCCGTGACCATGAATTTGTGGGGCGGCCTTGAGGTCGACGTGAAGCTGCCGGCGCTGGTCGTCGTCTCCTTCCTACTCGGCTTCCTGCCGATGTTGATCGTGCACCGGGCGCGGCTGTGGACCATGAAGCGGCGGCTGGAGGCGCTTGAAAGGCAGGCGACCGCCGCCGCCTATACCGCGCCGGCGCCGGCGCCGGTGCCCTCCGAGCCCCTGCCCCCGGCGGAACCGAAGCCCGTCGACGAGCGCATCGCCACCGACAACAAGGTTTGGCCGGCGCCATGAGGCCGATCTACGTCGCCATCGACACGCCGGACCTGGAGCGCGCGAAGCAGATCGCCACCCGCGTCAGGCATCATGTCGGCGGCATCAAGCTCGGGCTCGAGTTCTTCTCCGCCAACGGCCGCAGCGGCATCAGGGAGATGGCGGACCTCGGCCTGCCGATCTTCCTCGACCTCAAGCTGCACGACATCCCGAACACCGTCGGCAAGGCGATCCAGGCGCTGCGGCCACTGGAGCCGGCCATCCTCACCGTCCACGCCGCCGGCGGGCGGGCAATGATGGAGGATGCCAAGGCAGCGGCGCCTACCGGGACGAAGGTGGTGGCGGTGACGGTGCTGACCAGCCTCGACGGTCCGGACCTCGAGTCGATCGGGCTCGGAGGCGATCCGCATCCGCAGGTCGAGCGGCTGACCGGCCTCGCCCGCGAGGCAGGCCTGGACGGCGTCGTCTGCTCCGGGAACGAAGTGGCGGCGGCGCGGAAACTGTGGCCGGGCGGCTTCTTCGTCGTGCCCGGCGTGCGGCCGGCGAACAGCCATACCGGCGACCAGAAGCGGGTGATGACCCCGCGCAAGGCGCTCGATGCCGGGGCTTCGATCCTCGTGATCGGCCGCCCGATCACCCAAGCCGAGGACCCCGACCATGCCGCCCGGGCGATCGAGGCGACGCTCTAGCCAAGCTGGACAAATACAAGGGCTTGTTCCATCGGCGGCGGCATGAGCTGGCTGACCCGCGTCCGCAATAACATCCCCTTCCTTCCGAAGCGCGAGACGCCCGACAATCTCTGGCACAAATGCCGGAATTGCGACGCGATGATCTTCACCAAGGAGTGGGAGGAGAACCTCTCCGTCTGCCCGCGCTGCGATCATCACGACCGGATCGGGCCTCGGAAGCGCTTCGCCCAGATCCTCGACCCCGGCTACACCATCCTGCCGAGCCCCCCGGTCCGCGAGGACCCGCTCAAGTTCCGCGACACCAAGCGCTACGGCGACCGCATCAAGGCGGCGCGGCAGGCGACCGGCGAGCCGGACGCGCTCCTGAACGCCAGGGGCACGATCGACGGGTTGAGCGCCGTCGTCGGCGTTCAGGACTTCGCCTTCATGGGCGGGTCGATGGGCATGGCGGTCGGTGCCGCCTTCGTCGCCGGCGCGCGCGCGGCGATCGAGCAGCGCTCGCCCTACATCATCTTCACCGCCGCCGGCGGCGCGCGGATGCAGGAAGGCATCCTGTCGCTGATGCAGATGCCGCGCTCGACCGTGGCCATCGCCGAGCTCAAGGAGGCGGGCCTTCCCTACATTGTCGTCCTGACGGATCCGACAACCGGCGGCGTCACCGCTTCCTACGCCATGCTTGGCGACGTGCAGATCGCTGAGCCCGGCGCGCTTATCGGCTTCGCCGGCCAGCGCGTGATCGAATCGACCATTCGCGAGAAGCTGCCGGAGGGCTTTCAGCGGGCGGAATATCTGCTCGATCACGGCATGGTCGACATGGTCGTGCCCCGCGCCGAGCTGAAGCGGCGGCTGGCCCTGCTGATCGCCTATCTTGTGCCGGAAAAGGCGGCGGCGTGATTGCCGGACTTCGCCACATCCGATCATCCTGAGGTCCAGCGCCAGCTTGACCGGTTGCAGCGGCTCGCGCCGGCGGGCGACGTGCTCGGGCTGGAGCGGATCGAGGCGCTGCTGGCCCGGCTCGGCAATCCGGAGCGGCGGCTGCCGCCCGTCTTCCATGTCGCCGGCACCAACGGCAAGGGTTCGACCTGCGCCTTCCTTCGCGCCGCCATCGAGGCGGCCGGGCTCAAGGTGCATGTTTACACCAGCCCGCACCTCGTCCGCTTCAACGAGCGCATCCGCCTCTCCGGCACGCTGATCGAGGACGAGCGCCTCGCCGCCCTGCTGGCGGACGTGCTCGACCAGGTGGAAGGCATCGGCGCCAGCTTCTTCGAAGTCATCACCGCCGCCGCTTTCCTCGCCTTTGCCGAGGAGCCTGCAGAGGCCTGCGTCGTCGAAGTCGGCCTCGGCGGCCGCCTAGACGCGACCAATGTGATCGAGGCGCCGGCCGCCACCGGCATCGCAAATCTCGGCCTCGACCATCAGGCATTCCTCGGCGACCGCATCGAAGGCATCGCCGCCGAAAAGGCCGGCATCGCCAAGCCGGGGGTGCCGCTCGTCACCCAACTCTACCCGGAACAGGTAGCCAGCCGTGTCGGCGAGGTTGCGGCGGGGCGAGGCGCGGTTTGGCTGCCGCGGGGCGGCGCGTGGGACGGCGTGGTCTACCAGAAGCAGCTTCATTATCGCGACCAAAGCGGCAAGCTCGACCTGCCGGTGCCGCGGCTGCCCGGTGCCCATCAGGCGACCAATGCGGCGCTCGCCGTCGCCATGCTGAGGCACCAGCGGGCCATCCATGTGCCTGAGTCGGCGTTGCGGGCAGCGATGGGCTGGGCGGACTGGCCGGCGCGCCTGCAGCGGCTGACCGGGGGGCCGCTACACGCCTTGCTGCCAAAAGGAGCGGAGCTGTGGCTCGACGGCGGCCACAATCCCGCCGCGGCGCGCGTCGTCGCCGATCATTTCCGAGGGCACGTGCCGGCCGGCACGCCGTTGCACATCGTGTTCGGGCTCCTCGAGAACAAGGATGCGGCCGGCGTGCTGAAGCCGTTCCGCGGCCGCGCCATCACCCTCCACGCTATCCCGATCGCAGGCCACGCCCACCACAGCCCGGCAGCACTTGCCGCGGCGGCACGCGAGCAGGGCATCACTGCAATGGCCGCTCGCGACGTGGAGGATGCACTCGGCTGGATCGCCCGCCACGCTGACCGCGCCGCGCCGCCGATCGTGCTGATCCTCGGCTCGCTCTACCTCGCCGGCGAGATCCTCAGGAAGAACGGCCAGGCGCCGAGCTGATAGCTAACTCGCCGACACCGCCTCCGGGTGGTCGGGCGCCACCACACCCGAAGCCCGCCCGGCCCGAGCCTCGCGGATCCATTCGAGCACGCACAGCACCACCGCGACCAGGCCGATCAAAGTGGTGAAGATGAAGACGTAATAATAGCCGCGCTCCTCGATCATCTCGCCGAGCGCGCCGCGACCGAGCGTCCCGACCAGCAGGGTCAGCGAGGCGAGCAGCGCATACTGAACAGCGCTGTAGCCCTTGGCGACGATCGATGAGAGCCAGGCGATATAGGCCGCCCCGGCGATGCCGATGGCGAGGTTCTCGCCGCCGATGGTGATCATCAGCCGGGCCAGCCGCTCGCTCCCGCCGAACTGCTCGACCGCCCAGGTGAAGCCGATCGCCCTGCTCACCGCCGACATGGTTGCCCCGCCGAGCGCGAGGTCGGCGTAGAGCAGGTTGGTCGCCGCGGAGAGCGCCGCGCCGAGGGTCAGGGTGAGCATGCGCCCGAACACGACGATCAGCCAGCCGCCCAGCGCCAGCCCGAGAATGATCGCGCCGATGCCGAAGAACTTGGACGCGAACGCGACCTCGTCATTGGTGTATTTCAGCTCGCCGAGGTAGAATGGATAGGCGAACGTGCCCCAGATGGAATCGCAGATCCGGTAGGTCAGCACCAGCGCCAGGATCAGCACCAGCGACCAGCCCATCCGGCCGACGAATTCGACCAGCGGCAGCACCAGCGCGCGGTAGAAATGATCGGTCACCTGGCTGGCACGCGCTTCCGATCCGCCTTCCGTCGGGATCACGTGCCGCCCCTCGCGCCGAAGCTTCACCAGCCAGGCCGCGATGAAGGCGGGCAGGACGATGGTGGCGATGATGATCAGAGGGCCGTAGGTGGCGGTGAACTCGGTCGGGTTGGGACGGTTCTCGGGCAGGGCCGTCATCGAGCGGATCATGAACACGAGCACCGTGCCGACCGCCAGGGCCCACAGCAGCCCGACGGCGAGCAGGCCCCGAGTGCGAACTGCCGGCAGCAGCTCGCCGGGCAAATAGAGCTTATCGACCTCCTCGCCCGAAGCGATGATCGCGCCGGTCTTTTCTGGATCGGGGGCGAACAGGCCCGCCACGCCGATCGCCAGCAAGATCAGTCCCAGCATGACGTAGGTCTGCGGCCAGCCGATCCGCGCGGCGATGATCAGGCCGAGCGCGCCGCCGACGAGCGAGGAAAGGCGGAAGCCCATCTGGTAGACGGTCGAGAGGATGTCGATCGTCGCCTCGTCGTCGGCGATGTCGATCCGCCAGGCGTTGATGGCGATGTCCTGCGTGGCGCTGGCAAAGGCGCCGATGCCTGCGAGCAGGCTGAACATGCCGAGCGCGCTCTTCGGATCGAGCAGGCTCATCGTCACGAGGATGATGCCGAGCAGGAGCTGCATCGGCGCGATCCACTGCTTGCGCTTACCCAGGCGGCGCAGGCCCGGAATGTCGATCTTGTCGACAAGTGGCGACCACAGGAACTGGAACGAGTAAGCGAGGCCGATCAGCGAGAAGACGCCCATCGTCTCGAGATCCACCTGCGCCTCGGTGAACCAGGCGTAGAGCGTGCCGAGAAACAACGCGAACGGCAGGCCGGAGGCGAAACCGAACAGCGCCATGAAGCCCGACTTGGGATTGCGCAGCGAGCGCACCAAAGTCCGCCAGCCCGGTTTTTTCGCTGCGGCTGTGGCCATGCTCGTCTCTCCTACTCGCCCGGCCGCATACCTCGCGGCCCTCCGCATCATGGCTAAGGGTGATGAACGGAACCGCAACCGCGAGGCCCGGCACCGTTAGCGCGAGACGCAGACCCGAGGCCGAACGGATCGCTCATGCCGGTCTTTGTAGCGCCCCGCGGACCGGCGGCTAGTGGTTTTGATCGCGCCGCGGCGCTTGCCTCACGTTCGCGTAAAGACCACTATCCCGGCCGATGGACATGCCTGCCCGCCAGCGCCCGACCGAAGGCCAGCTCGCGCTGGCCCATGCGATTGCGGAAGGCCGCAATGCCGCAGGGGAAAGGATCACCAGCGTCGAGGCTGCCGCTTATACCGACTCGGAGCGGTTCGAGCGCGAGAAGAAGCGGCTGTTCGAGACGCTGCCTCAGGTGATCGCGCCGTCGGCGCTGCTGCCGAGACCGAACGTAGCCGTGCCGCATGACGGGTTCGGCGTGCCGCTGCTGCTGACGCGGGACAAAGCGGGCAAGGCCCACGTCTTCTTCAACGTCTGCCGCCATCGCGGCACGCGATTGCTGGAGGGTAGCGAGGCTCAATGCGCGCCGCGGATCGTGTGCCCCTATCATGCCTGGACTTACTCGCTCGACGGCGCGCTGTGCGGCATTCCGCGCTCGGACTCCTTTCCAGGCCTCGACAAGCTCGGGCAGAATCTGGTCGAGCTCCCCTCGATCGAGGCAGGCGGGCTGATCTGGTTCGCGCGGCGGCCGAGCGACTTCGCCGACGCGCAGACGCTCGCGCCCGAATTCGACGCCTTCGGTTTGGCCGGGCACCATCTCTACCGCCGCCGCATCCATGACGTCGCCTCCAACTGGAAGCTGATCATGGACGCGTTCTTGGAGAGCTACCACGTCCAGCGGCTGCACGCGCCGACGATCGGCAAGTTCTTCGCCGACGGTGTGACGGCGGGAGATTTCATCGGCTGCCACCAGCGCTCAGCGGTCGGGCGAGCGGACTATCTTTCGCGCATCGATCTGGACGACTGGCCGGCGCTGCGCGGCGCGATCACCTATGCGTACCAGCTCTTCCCGGCGACGGTGATCGTGGTCAGCCCCGATTATGTGAACGTGATGGTGCTGATGCCGCAGGCGGTCGACCGCACACTCGTGGAGAATTTCATGCTGATCCCTCAGCCGCCCTCCACCGAGGAGGAAGAGCATCACTGGCAGAAGAGCTGGACCCTGCTCGACAAGGGCACGTTCGGCGGCGAGGATTTCCGCGCCGCGGCGCTGGGCCAGGAGGGTCTCTCCTCAGGCGCGATCGAACGGCTCACGCTGGGGACGCTCGAAACCGGAATCCGGCATTTCCACGATCAGGTGGAGACGGCGATCCGCGCCTAGATGATCGGCCGAAAGGGCTTCACGCGTCCTCGTACAAGCGGAGGCCGGCCGGGACCTTCTTCATCTTCTTGCCGCGCAGCTTGTTGTCCAGGCACTCCAGCGCCGCCTTCAGGACCCTCTCGCTATAGGGCTTAGCGAGGCAGCCGATGCCGAGGCCGGCTGCCTCAGAAGGCGCGTTGCCGGTCACGAACAGCACCGGGATCTTGCGGGCCGCCGCGGCGCGGGCGACGTCGAGGCCGTCGCCGTCGCCGCTCAGCTTGATGTCGCTGAGGATGAGGTCGATCTCCTCGCCGTCGATCAGCTTCGCCGCGTCGGCGAGGTTGTCGACCGTGCCGACCACCTCGTAGCCGGCGTCGCTCAGCTGATATTCGTTGTCGAAGGCGACCAGCGGCTCGTCCTCGACGACGAGGATCCGACGAATATGTCTTTCACGCTTTCCGAACAGCATCTAGGGCGTATCGCCTCCCGAACGATCGATTTGCACGCGTAACGAACGAGGAGCGATCGGTGTCCCCGGCGGAACGTCGTTTGGGCGCAATATTTTATCCCCTCGGCGGAAGCGCCGCCGCCCGCATTGGAGAATGACAAGTGCCGCCGCCCCGTCCGTCCGCCGAGCCGCAGAGGATCGCCAAACTGCTCGCCCGCGCCGGCGTCGCCTCGCGCCGCGAGATCGAGCGCATGATCGAGGAGAGGCGGATCGCGATCGACGGCGTCGCCATCGAAAAGTCGGCGACCCTGCTCACCTCGCTGCACGGCGTGACGGTCGATGGCAAGCCGGTGAAGGCTCCCGCCCCTGCCCGCCTGTTCCGCTTCCACAAGCCGACCGGCCTGTTGACCGCCGCCCGCGATCCGAAGGGCCGGCCGACCATCTATGATCGGCTTCCGCCGGCGCTGCCGCGACTGATGCCGGTCGGACGGCTCGACATGAACACCGAAGGGCTGCTGCTGCTCACCACCGACGGCGAGCTCAAGCGCCAGCTCGAGCTCCCTTCGACCGGCGTCGAGCGCAGCTACCGCGCCCGGGTGTTCGGGGAGATCAGCCAGGAGCAGCTCGAGGAATTGATCACGGGTGTCGAGATCGAGGGCGTGCGCTACGGCTCGATCGACGCCAATCTGGAGCGGCGGACCGGGCGCAACGGCTGGGTCGAGATGAAGCTCACCGAGGGCAAGAATCGCGAGGTGCGGCGGGTGCTGGAGCATCTCGGGCTGCAGGTATCGCGGCTGATCCGCACCGCCTACGGGCCGTTCGTGCTGGGCGATCTGCCCGCTGGAGCGGTGGACGAGGTGAGGCAGCATGATCTGGTGGCGTTTCGGAAGGAGCTCAAGAGCCCGTCCGGGCAGCGGCAGGCCGGCCAAGGCGAGCAAGGGCGCGGGAGATCTCAGACCCGCCCCGAGCCCGGCCGCAGCCCCGCCACCCGTCCTCCACGTGGAGGGCCCCCTTCGCGCTCCACCCGACGACCGGGTGAGGATGGCCCCCGCCCGCCGTCAGCCGTGCCGGGGGCGCGGCGGCCGGGCCGTCCCTCCCCGTCGCGAGGCGGACCAAAGAAGTGAGGATCATCGCCGGCGAATGGCGCGGCCGCCCTCTGGCGGCGCCTGATGGTCGTGGGACACGGCCCACTGCCGACCGCACCCGCGAAGGCCTGTTCTCCATGCTCCAGAGCCGGCTCGGCAGCTTCGAGGGGCTGCACGTGGCGGACCTGTTCGCCGGCACCGGCGCTCTGGGCCTCGAAGCGCTGTCCCGCGGAGCCGGCCACTGCACGTTCGTAGAGAGCGACCGCGGCGCCCTCGCCATCCTTCAGCAGAATGTGGATCGCTTCGGCGCCGGGGAACGGGCGACCCTGCGCGCGCAGCCGGTGGAGCATGTGTCGGCGCCGACACGCCCCTGCGACCTCGTGCTGATGGATCCGCCTTATGCGCGCGGACTTGCCGAAGCCGCCCTCAAGCGCCTTACCGATCCGGCATGGCTTCGCCCAGGCGCGATGGTCAGCATCGAGACGGAGGCCCGCCTGCCGCCCCCGCCCGGCTTTGCGCTGGAAGCCGAACGCCGCTTCGGCAAGGCGCACATCACCTTGCTGCGACGGAGCGACTGACCGGCTTCGTCGAAAGCCCGACGCCCTTGGTCACGTCGCGCTCGCGGCTCTTCGAGGGATGATTCATCGTGCAGGTGGGACGAAGTGCCTTTGCACAGCCTCCCGGAGAACAGGCTTATGGGGAGCCTCGAGGACAGGATCAGGATCGAGCAGATGGCCCGGGCGCTTGCCGCCAGTGCCGGCGTGATCTGGGAGCATCTCGACCATTATCCCGGCTATCTGCGCGGGATCTGGCGCGGCAAGGCGATGGAGCTGCTGCGCGACATGCCCCGCAGCAAGGGCCTCGCCTAACCCGGATAGCGCGCGAAGGCGGGCAGCTCCTGGAGGCGCTCCATCCAGCCGATCCGATCCGCCACCTGGATCTGCGCCGCGGGCGGGACCGCGTCGGGATCGTCCAACGTGCAGATCTGGACGTCGATCGCGCCGGGAAACACCTGCTCGTTCGTGTAGAAGAGCGCCGTGCCGCAGCTGCCGCAGAAATGGCGCCGGCCATGCTCGGAGGAAGCATAGACCGTCGTCTCGCCCTCCACCTTGAGCTGGTCCTCCGGCACCAGCCCCCAGGCGACGGCGGGCGCCCCCGCATGGCGGCGGCAGTCGCTGCAATGGCAGAGCGCCTGGTGAATGGCCTCGGCCGGCATCTCGTAGCGAACGGCGCCGCAATGGCACTGACCCTTCGGCATCTCGCGATCTCCTTTTGTTCTATGTTCTTGCCACGATTTGGGCAAAGGCTGCAAGCTCGAACCCGAGCTTGCCGCAGCCCCTGCCGTTCCCTACCTGTTCGGACGTGAGTCTTCCGGAAACCCAGACCAGCGAGCCGCATTATCTGCGCGGGCTCAATCCGCCGCAGCGCGAGGCCGTGCTCACCATCGAGGGTCCGGTGCTGGTGCTCGCCGGCGCGGGCACCGGCAAGACGGCGGCGCTGACGGCGCGGCTGGCGCACCTCATCGCCACGCGCAGCGCCTGGCCGAGCGAGATTCTCGCCGTCACCTTCACCAACAAGGCGGCGCGAGAGATGCGCGAACGGGTCGGGCGCATTGTCGGCGACGCGGTGGAAGGCATGCCGTGGCTCGGCACCTTCCACGCGATCGGCGCCAAGATGCTGCGGCGGCATGCCGAGCTGGTGGGGCTGCAGTCCAACTTCACCATCCTCGACACGGACGATCAGCTGCGGCTGCTGAAGCAGCTGATCACCGCCAACGATCTCGACGAGAAACGCTGGCCCGCCCGTCAGCTTGCCGGCCTCATCGACCGTTGGAAGAACCGCGGCTGGGAACCGCGGCAGGTCGATGCTGCCGAGAGCGAGGCTTATGCCAACGGCAAAGGCGCCGAACTTTATGCGCAATATCAGGAGCGGCTGAAGGCGCTCAACGCCTCCGACTTCGGCGACCTGCTGCTGCACATGCTGACGGTCCTGAAGACGCATCGCGACGTCCTCGAATTCTATCAGCAGCGGTTCAAATATATCCTCGTCGACGAATATCAGGACACCAACCAGTCGCAATATCTCTGGCTCCGCCTGCTCGCCCAGGAGCGCAAGAACATCTGCTGCGTCGGCGACGACGACCAGAGCATCTATTCCTGGCGCGGCGCCGAGGTGGCGAACATCCTGCGCTTCGAGAAGGATTTCCCGGGCGCGAAGATCATCCGGCTGGAGCAGAATTACCGTTCGACGCCGCACATCCTCGCCGCCGCGTCGGGCGTGATTGCCCAGAATAGCGGCCGCCTCGGCAAGACGCTGTGGACTGAGCACGACAAGGGCGAAAAGGTCCGCGTCATCGGCGTCTGGGACGGGCCCGAGGAAGCGCGCCGCATTGGCGAGGAGATCGAAAGCTTTCAACGCCGCGGCGGAACGCTCGACGAGGTGGCGATCCTCGTCCGCGCCCAGTTCCAGACCCGCGAGCTGGAGGACCGCTTCATCGCGATCGGCCTGCCCTACCGCATCGTCGGCGGCTTCCGCTTCTATGAGCGCGCGGAGATCAGGGATGCGCTCGCCTATCTGCGCGTCATCGCCCAGCCGGCCGACGACCTCGCCTTCGAGCGGATCGTCAACACGCCCAAGCGCGGCCTCGGCGACAAGGCGGTCGGCAAGGTTCATAGCTTCGCCCGCGCCGCCGGCGTCTCGCTCTTCTCAGCCGCCGCGCAGATCCTCGATACCGACGAGCTGGCCGGCGCCGCGCGCAAGTCGCTCGGCAACCTCGTCGCCGATTTTGCCCGGTGGCGCCTGAAGCTCGACGAGCTGCCCCACCCCGAGCTCGCCCGCCTCGTGCTCGACGAGAGCGGCTACACCGCCATGCTCCAGGCCGACCGCTCGGCCGAGAGCGCGGGCCGCCTCGAAAACCTCACCGAGCTCACCCGCGCGATGGAGGAGTACGAGACGCTCGGCGCCTTCCTCGAGCACGTCTCCCTGGTAATGGAGAATGACGCCGCGCGGGACGAGGCCAAGGTCACGATCATGACCATCCACGCCGCCAAGGGCCTCGAGTTCGACACAGTCTTCCTCGCCGGCTGGGAGGAAGGCGTGTTCCCCTCCCAGCGCTCGCTCGACGAAGGCGGCAACGCTTCGCTCGAAGAGGAGCGCCGGCTCGCCTATGTCGCGATCACTCGCGCGCGGCGCAAATGCGTGATCATTCACGCCGCCAACCGCCGCATCTACGGCCAGTGGACCTCGTCGATCCCGAGCCGCTTCGTCGGCGAGCTGCCGCAGGCCCATATCGAGCAGGAAACCACGATGTCCGGCGGCGAGAGCCTGTGGCGCGCCAACTGGTCCGAGCGCGCCGACCCGTTCGCCAGCGTCGCCGCCGCCGGCCGCGGCGGCTCGCGCGGCCCGGGCTGGCAGCGCGCCGCCACCGGCGGCTTCGAACGCACCCCGCCCCGCATCCTGGAGGCGCGGGCGAGCGCCGTCAGCCTCGGCAACCCGGGTCGCGCCGACATCTCATTGGGCCAGCGCGTGTTCCACTCGAAGTTCGGCTACGGAAAAGTCGCGGAGATCGAAGGCAACAAGCTCGAAATCGATTTCGAGCATGCTGGGCGGAAGCGAGTGCTGGATAGCTTCATCAGTCTCGGCTGAACCAAAGACGGTTTATTCGTCCTCCGGCACGTCCGCTTCGATCCATTGGTCAGGCTGCTGTTCGATGAACCATTGCTGCTCGCCTTCCATCCACGCGGGAACAGGGCGGCCGTAAATGTCTCGGGCAGGACGATAGCGGAGGCGCTTCTGCATGACGAGGCAAGTCTCACGGTCCATGCCCTGATGGCCGCTCGAACGCGTCACCACACAGCGACTGATGCGGCCCTCCGGGCTTATCAGAAAGCGCATGTAGACCGTCCCCTCAAAATCAACCGCTGAGCGGGGATAGTCGGAGCCGCGCACGTCGGCACGGATCAGCCTCGGGCCGCGGGCGAGGCCGGCTCCGCCGCCTCCCCCGCCGCCATTGCCGTAGCGGCCGCTGCCGGTGCCGGTGCCCACACCGCCGGCGCCGGTGCCGGGGCCGATGACCGGCGCGTTGCCTGAGGTGGCGGCGGCGCCGGGGCCGGCGATCGGCGCGGCGACGACCGGCGGCGGCACCGGCAGGCGGATCTCGGGCTCGGGCGCGACGATCTCGGTCGGGCGCGATTTGATGTTGGGCGGTGCGGCGGCGCCTTCCGGGTCTTTGGGCGCAGGCTTCAGGCGCGGCGCCTTTTCCTTGGTCTTCTCCTTGGGCGGGATCGCCTCCTGGATCGGCGGCGGCGGCGGCTCGACGGGGATGCTGAAGACCTTCAGCTGATCGTCGACAGCGGCGGCGACGTCGACGCCGAGGCCGGTGACGAAGGCATAGCCCAGCAAAACGTGGAAGGCGGCGACGCCGATGACGGACTTGATCCGGTCCTGCTTTTCAGACTGATACACGGCAAACACCCGCTACACGATTGCGGCGCCCGCATATTCTCACCGAAGCGGCGCGGGAGCCAGACCAAAGTCGAGCCGTCTTTTTCTTGCCCGGAGCGACATGAACGGGCGGTTTCCTGCTCCGGCAGGCATCGGGAGGAGCAGATCCTTCCTTCCGGAAGGCAGGTGTTGAAGGCTCCCCGTCCGGCGCCTAGGTGCCTTCACCGATGCCCGCCGCCGCCGCTTCCTCGCCATTCCACTATCGGGATTATCGCGCCTTCTGGGCGGCGCGGCTGGCGAGCACGATCGGCAGCACAATGCTGGTCGTGGTGCTCGGCCTCCACGTCTACGACGTCGCACGGCAGACGATGAGCATCAAGGAAGCGAGCTTTTGGCTTGGCATGATCGGCCTCGCCCAGTTCCTGCCGCTCTTCCTGCTGACGCTCGTGGCCGGATATGTCGCCGACCGCATCGACCGGCGCTGGATCGTGCGGGCGAGCCTCAGCCTGGAGCTCGCCTGCTCGCTGGCGCTGGCGGCGATGGTGTGGCTGGACGCGGTGAGCCTCGCGCCGTTGTTTGCGGTCGCGGTGGCGCTCGGCATCGGGCGCGCCTTTGCCGGCCCGGCTTTGTCCGCTTTCGCCCCGAACCTAGTGCCGAAGGAGCTGCTGCCGAGCGCAATCGCCCTCAATTCGATCGCCTGGCAGGCGGGCGCCGTCGCGGGGCCGCTGATCGGTGGCACGGCTTATGCGCTCAGCGTCTCCCTCCCCTATGAGGCGTCGGCTGTGCTGTTTGCCATCGCGGTCGGGGCGATGCTGATGATCCGGCCGATCCCGCTCGGCAATGCCGGCGACTCACACCCGCTCCGGGCGGTGGTCGAGGGGCTGGCTTATGTGCGCAACAACAAGATCGTGCTCGGCGCGATCACGCTCGATCTGTTCGCGGTGCTGCTCGGCGGCGCGACCGCGATGCTGCCGGTCTACGCCCGCGACGTGCTCCATGTCGGCTCGGAAGGCCTGGGTGCGCTGCGTGCGGCGCCTTCGGTGGGCGCGGCGCTAACCGCCCTCCTCCTCGCACGGCGGCCGCTGAAGCGGCATGTCGGCGTCAAGATGTTCATCTGCGTGGCCGTGTTCGGCCTGGCGACGGTGGTGTTCGGCGAGAGCCGCGTGCTCTGGCTCTCGCTCGCCAGCTTGTTCGTGCTCGGCGCCGCCGACATGATCAGCGTCTACGTCAGATCCTCGCTGATCCAGCTCCACACCCCGGACGCGATGCGCGGGCGCGTCTCGGCCGTCTCCGGCCTCTTCATCTCCGCCTCGAACGAGCTGGGAGAGTTTCGTGCCGGGCTCGCCGGCGCCGTGTTCGGGCCGGTGGTCGCGGTGGTGGGCGGCGGCGCGCTGGCGGTGATTGTGACCGGCATCTGCGCCTGGGCCTTCCCAAGCCTGCGCAAGGCCGACCGCTTCGTCGCGCCTGACGACGCCCTCCTCGCCGAGCAGCCGCGCAAGGACGCACCCGAAACCGAACTGCCCGCCATGGTCGCGGGCCTCAATCCGAAAGCCGAGAAAGGACTGCCATGAAAGCCGCCAACATCCTCGAGACGATCGGCAAGACCCCGCACATCCGCATCAACCGCCTGTTCGGTTCGGCCGAAGTCTGGATCAAATCGGAGCGCGCCAACCCGGGCGGCTCGATCAAGGATCGCATCGCGCTCGCCATGATCGAGGATGCCGAGGGGACCGGCAAGCTGAAGCCCGGCGGCACCATCGTCGAGCCGACCAGCGGCAATACCGGGATCGGCCTCGCCATGGTCGCGGCGGTCAAGGGCTATCGCCTGATCCTCGTCATGCCGGAGAGCATGTCGATCGAGCGGCGGCGGCTGATGCGGGCTTATGGCGCCGAGTTCGACCTCACGCCTAAGGAAGGCGGCATGAAGGCCGCCATCGCGCGTGCGCAGGAACTGGCGGGGCAGACCGAAGGCGCCTGGATCCCGCAGCAATTCGAGAACCCTGCCAATCTGGAGATCCACCGCCGCACGACCGCGCAGGAGATCCTCGCCGACTTCCGCGACGCGCCGATCGACGTGCTGATCACCGGCGTCGGCACCGGCGGCCACATCACCGCTTCGGCGGAGGTGTTGAAGAAGGAATGGCCGAACCTCAAGGTGTTCGCGGTCGAGCCGACCCTCTCCCCTGTCCTCTCCGGCGGCCAGCCGGGCCCGCACGCCATCCAGGGCATCGGCGCGGGATTCATCCCCGCGATCATGGACACGAACGTCCTGGATGGCGTCATCCAGGTCGATCCGAACGATGCCAAGGAGATGGCGCGGCGGGCTGCGCGCGAGGAAGGCATTCTCGTCGGCATCAGCTCGGGCGCCAGCCTCGCCGCCATCGCCCAGAAGCTCAAGGAGCTGCCGGAGGGGCAGCGCATCCTCGGCTTCAACTACGATACCGGCGAGCGTTACCTGTCGGTCCCGGACTTCCTGCCCGAATGACCGACGCGTCGCTGATCGCCTTCGTCATCGCCGCCGCTCTGCTGACGGTGACGCCGGGGCTGGACACCGCCCTCGTTCTCCGCACGGCGGGCGTGGAGGGCGCGCAAAAGGCTGCGCTTGCGGCCATCGGCATCTGCCTCGGCTGCCTTGCCTGGGGCGTCGTGGTGGCGCTGGGGCTCGGCGTCCTGCTGCAGGCGTCCGAGCTCGCCTACACCCTGCTACGCTGGGCAGGCGCCGCCTATCTCCTCTACCTCGGGATCAAGCTGATCCGCTCAAAACGCGAAGGGCTGGTGGAAGGCGATGCAGAAGCAACAGCTGCAAGCGGCGGCGCCTGGTTCTGGCGCGGCCTCCTTACCAACCTGCTGAACCCGAAGGTCGGCATCTTCTACGTCTCCTTCCTGCCCCAGTTCATCCCCGCGGGCGCGAACGTGCCGGGCACGACGATCCTGCTCGCCGCGATCCATGCTGCCCTCGGCCTCGCGTGGTTCGCCGCCCTGATCCTGGCGACGCGGCCCATTGCGGCCGCCCTGCGCAGGCCCGGGACGGTGCGGCTGCTTGATCGGCTGACGGGCGGCCTGTTCCTCCTGTTCGGCGCCCGCCTCGCGCTGGTCCGGGACTAAGCGTCTGCGGGATCAAGGTCGGGCACACCATCCAGCGCTTCGTAGAGCGGCGCCAGGTCGTCGCCGACGGTGCGCTCCAGCAGGCCCTCGAAGCTGTCGATGACGAAGTAGCTCTTCTGAAATTCGCTCGAGCAGTAGCGCGTGCGCAGCACCCGGCGCATGTCGAAGGCCGGCCGGTGCGGCGCCGGGCTTTCCAGCGCGTAGCGGCTCTCGCCGAAGCTGGAGAGGATGCCGGCGCCGTAGATTTTTACAGCGCCGTCCTCACGGGCGAGGCCGAATTCGACCGTATACCAGTAGAGCCGCGCGAGCCGGTGGAGGGCGCCGACCTCCAGCGCGTGCAGCCCGTGTTCTCCGATCGCCTGCATGAAGTCGGCGACGGCCGGCTGCGCCAGCAGCGGCACATGCCCGAACACGTCGTGGAACACGTCCGGCTCTTCCAGATAGTCGAGCTGCTCGGCCGAACGGATGAAATTGCCGGCGGGGAAGCGGCGCTTGCTCAGATGCTCGAAGAAGATGTCGTCGGGGACAAGGCCGGGAACCGACACGACCGTCCAGCCGGTGCGGGCGAAAAGGCGTTCGTTCAGCTCGTCGAGGTCGGGAATGCCGGGCTTGGAGAGGCGCAGCACGTCGAGGCCTTGGTGGAACGCCCGCATGGCGCGGCTGCCGAGCAGCCTTTGCTGGCGCGCGAAAAGGATGTCCCAGACGCGGTGCTCCTCGGGCGTGAACCGCTCCCAGCGCTGCGGGATGGTCCAGTCCGCGGCAGCGCCCAGCGGCGGGACGGAACGTTCCTTGATGAGTTGGTCGGTCAGCATGAGGTTCTCCAATGACGAAAAACCCCGCCCGAGGAACTCGGACGGGGTGGATTGTACGTGCCTTGTTTTAGGTGCGCGTCAGTCCGGTCCCGCCCGAGCGAGTCCGTAGCTATAATAAGCGACCGCAGCGGCGGCGCCGAAAGCGGCGCTCGGAATCAGCTGAAGGACGCGATCATGGGTCACAACCGTCATCCTGACCCCAGGTGCCTGACCTGTCAATGAACGGGGTGGCCCTTAGGGCAGGCGGCGGCTAGCGGACGCTCATGCCGAACATCGCGATCCTCACGCCCGACCCACAGGACGAAGGCTTCCACACACGCTGGCGCGACGTCCTCGCCGAGCTCGCCGCGCCGCTGCGCGCGGCCCGGCTGTCGGTCGAGGGGCGGAGCTGGACGGATCCGGAGCTCGGCGGCGTCAACCTCGTCCTGCCCTTGCTCGTCTGGGGCTATCACCGCGCTGGCGAGCAGTGGGACGACCAGGTCGGGCGCTGGGAGCGCCAGGGCCTGCGGCTCCAGAATCCCGGTTCGGTGCTGCGCTGGAATGCGGACAAGGCTTATCTCGGCCGCCTCGCCGACGGCGGCGCACCCGTTACGCCGACCATCTTCGTAGAGCGCCTCTCGCAGGAGGTGCTGGACGAGGCGGCGGCGCGGTTCGGGACGGAGCGGCTGATCGCCAAGCCCCGCATCTCCGCCGGCGCGTGGCAGACGGTTCGCTGGTCGCCGGGACAGCCGCTCGACGGCGGCCCGACCGGACCCGCCATGGTCCAGCCCTACCTTCCCGCCATCGAGCAGGAGGGGGAGATCTCGCTCATTTATCTTGGCGGCACGTTCAGCCATGCGATCCGCAAGCAGCCGCAGCCGGGCGACTTCCGGGTGCAGCCCGAATATGACGGCATCATCACTGCTCATAAGCCTGCTGCCGACGAGCGCGCGGCGGCGGACGCGGTGCTCGGCGCGGTCGAGGAGCCCCTGCTCTACGCCCGCGTCGATCTCGTCCGCGACACCTCCGGCCAGCCCGTGCTCATGGAGCTGGAGCTGGTCGAGCCGGACCTCTACCTGCGCTACGATCCCGAGGCGCCCGCGCGCTTTGCGTCCGCGGCCGCCCGCGCCGTCACCTGATGCTGGCCATCTCGAAGAGGAAGTCGACATAGCCCATGGTCGCGCCGGTCAGGCCGGCGACCTCGGGCTTGCTGCTCTCGATCACGAAATATTCGTCGGGCGCATGGGCGCCGCCGCCGGTGCCGAGGCCGAACTGGCCGGCGCCGAGCATCAGCGGCGGGCCGGTGAACACCGACCCGGGCCAGGAGCCGGCGCTCCGCGGCGACAGCGAATAATCGACCTTGTTGCGGGTGAAGACCGCCTGCTGCGCGCGGATGATCTTGCTGTCTTCGGCCGTCTCGGTCGGGTCGTAGCCGCCGCTCATATTGACTTCGACATCGCCGAAGCCGCGCTTGGCGAGATGCGCCTTGAGCTTGGCGAGCGAATCCGCCGCCGTCATGTTGGGCACCAGGCGCAGATCGATCTTGGCGACGGCGCGGGCGGGCAGGACGGTCTTGCCGCCGGGGCCGGTATAGCCGGCGACCAGCCCTTCGATGTTGACGGTCGGCTGCGAGGCGAGCCGCTCCAGCGACGCCTGCCATGGCAGATCGTCGATCCAGACCTTCACGCCAAGCGCCCGCTTGGCGTCCGCTTCGCTGCGCGTGCGGGCAGTCTCGGCGATGATCGCCTTCTCGCGGGCGGTGAGCGGCCGCACCTTCTCGAACCAGCCGTCGATCGCCGGCGTATTGCCGTCGGCCGTGACCAGGGTCTGCAGCGCCTGGACGAGTCGCCAGGCGGGGCTGTCGACCTGCGCCTTGAGGCTGGAATGGACGTCCTTGGCAGGCCCCCTGCCCCATTTCTCGCCGCTGGCGACGAGCTCCAGCTCGATGATGCCCTTGGCGCCGAGCGAGATATTTGCCGCGCCGGTTGGGCTCTGGCTGGCGGAGGGGATGATCACGCCCTCGCACTTCTTCATCGTCGCGAGGACTTCGGGATCCTTGAACATGTCGCGGAAGTTGGGCGAGCCGATTTCCTCCTCGCCCTCGGCCACGAGCGCGATGTTGACCGGCAGCTTGCGCCCCGAGGCGCGGAAGGCGTGGAGGGCGGCGAGGAAGGCTGCTTCCGGCCCCTTCTGGTTGACCGCGCCGCGGCCCATGATGACCTTGCCCGTTCCCGGCCGGTCGAGGATCCGCGCCTCCAGCGGCGGCGAGGACCATTCCGCCGGGTCGAACTGCTTGACGTCATACATGAAGTAGATGCCGACCCAGCGCTTCGCGCCGGAATCCAAGGCCGCGAAAACGCCAGGGTGACCGGACGTCGGCACCACCCTGACCTTCTGGAAGCCGGCGTCGCGGGCGAGCCGCGCCATATAGTCGGCGCCCTCCTGCATCTTGAAGTTCTCGGCGGCAATCGAGGGGTTGCGGATCCAATCCTGGATGCGGGCGACGGAGGCGTCATGGCCCGCCTCCACCGCTTTCAGGATCGCCTCGCGGTCGCCGGATGCCGCCAAGACAGCCCGCGGCGTCATCAGCACCGCGCCTGCCGCCGCGCTGCGCAGGACTGTCCGGCGATCCGCCGCGAAACCGTCATTCGAATCCATGCACCTGTCCCCCGGTTCAAGATGATCGTTGGAGATTAGCCGTCCGCACCCCCGCCGCAATATCGTTCATCAGCTGATGCGCCCGCTCGAGGCTAAGGTCGACGATGCGGGGGCCGCCGAGCGCGGGCGCCCCGGCAGTATCGATCGTGACGGTGGCGAGGCCGAGCAGGCGCTGAAGAATCGAGCGGCGAAGGCTCACAGCCTGGGTGTTGCGCACGGGCGCGATCCACAGCCGCTGCCGCCAGAAGCCATCCCGGACGAAGAGCGTGCCGCCGCTCAGCGCATATCGGTGGAAACGGCGGCGGACGAAGGCCGCAATAAGGAGAAGCGGCACGATCGGGAGCAGCAGCAACGCCTCCCACCGCACGACCGAAAGACCGAGAATGAGGAGCAAGGGCAGCAGCGCATCGCGAAGCCCGGCACGAACGATATGGCGGGTCGAGACGCGCTGGAGGATGGCCGGATCCGGCATGGCGAGGCGGCGCCCTTCCGCCAGCACGCGCTGGATCTCGGGCGGCCGGGCGAACGGCGCGACGCTCTGCTGGCCGCTGCCGCCCTTGCCGGCGCTCAGCGTCTGGAAGAGCAGGTCTGCAAAGCCGAGCGCGCGGCGAACGGGGCCGCTCCTCACCAGCGCGAGCTGGATGCGGTTCTTCGGCAGCACCACTTCGCTGCGGGTGAAGAGGCCGCGTTCGCGGCGCATCCGCGCGCCCTCCGCCATGAGCCGGAAGCCAAAGTCTCGGGACAGGGTGCGCAGCACGCCGGTGACGACGCCGAGCAGCAGAGCGACCATCAGCACCGCCAGCCAGGCACCGAGCGTGAAGCCACGCACCGTCCGTTCATCGACCAGGCCGATCCAGCGGCCCGGATCGTAGATGTCGAACGGGATGTAGGGCTCGAACGTCTGCAGGACCGCGAACACGCCGGCGAGATAGATGAGCGAGAAGTTGAAGAAGCCGGAGAGTAGAACCCGCTGCGGGCTCATCGCGAACAGCAGATGCGCGTCTGGCTCCACCGCTTCTAGAGCATCCGCCGTCGCTTGCCCGGACCTGCCGGCGCGGATGGCGGCGCGTAGCCGGTCGGCTTCGGCAAGGGTGACGCTGTCGAGGACGCCCTCGTCCTTGGCCGATCCCCCCGTCTCTATGCGAACCTTGGCCAGGCCGAACAGCCGGTGCAGCGGCCCCCGCTCGATATCGACGTCCTGCACCCGATCGAAGGGGATGGAGCGGCGGTTGCGGCTGAGGATGCCGCTCTTGATCACGATCTCCTGGCTGCCGACGCCATAGCTGAAGCGGCTCCAGCTCAGCCATTGCGCGAGGATCAGCACGATCGCGGCGGCAAAGGCGATCAGGAGCACGTAGCTCCAGCCGGTGTCCGAGATGAGCGCGAACAGCGCCGGCAAGCCAATCAAAGTCTGCGGCAGGTCCTTGAGGAAGCGTAGCGCCACCGTGCCGGGATGGACCCGCCGATCCGCAACCGTGCCGCCGTTCATTCGGGCTCCTGGCGGATGTGGCTCCGGATCTCGCTGCGCATTGCCTCGGCTGTCGCGCGCGGGAGGCCTGGGAGCGTAACCTGGCTGTGCGCGGTGCCGGCAGTGTGGAGCACCAGCCGGCAGACGCCGAAGGCGCGCTCCAGCGGCCCCTGGCTGATATCGAGATGCTGGACCCGCTTCAGCGGCACCAACGTCTCGACATGGGTAAGCACACCGTGGGCGAGGCGCAGCTCCTCCGCGTCCATGCGATAGCCCCAAGAGCGGTAATTGCGGTGGGGGCCGATCAAGGCGGGGTAGATCAGGAGCAGAAGCAGCGGCAGCAGAACGAAAGCCGGCGAGATGCCCGTCTGCACATAGAGCCCAATTGAAGCCCCGGAAGCGGCGGCGAGCACGACCAGGCAGACCAGGATGCTGTGGATCAGCATCACCCAGAGCTGCCCCCGTTCGAGTGGCGTCAAGTCATCCCCCGTTCCGGCGTCCCGGAACGGTGATTGGACTAGAAGGCCTCGACCGGCAAGGCCATGATCGTCTCGGAGCCCGCCTCGATCTTGCGGCGAAGCGCCCCGGCTTCCGGCATGATGCGTTCCGCGAAGAAGCGGGCGGTGACGAGCTTTGCCTGGTGGAAGCCGGCATTCTCGGCTCCGTTCGAGAGAACCTCGCCGCTTGCCTTGGCCATGCGCAGCCACATGAGGCCGAGCGTGACGATACCCATCAGGTGCATGTAGCTGTAGGCCGCCGCGCCAGCATTGTTCGGGTTCTGCATGGCATTCTGCATCAGCCACATGGTCGCGGTCTGCAGCTCGCTGTTAGCGCGCTCGAGCGCTGCGGCGATCTCCGCGGTGCCGTCCTTGCCTTTGGCATCACTCACTTCCTCGGCGACGAGGCGGAAGAAGGCCTGCACTGCGCGACCCCCATTTTGGGCAAGCTTGCGGCCGACCAGGTCCATCGCCTGGATGCCGTTGGTGCCCTCGTAGATTTGGGCGATGCGGGCGTCGCGGACGAACTGGTCCATGCCCCATTCGCGGATATAGCCGTGGCCGCCATAGACCTGCTGCGAGAGGATTGCGGCCTCGAAGCCCTTGTCGGTCAGATAGCCCTTGATGACTGGGGTGAGCAGCGAGATGAGGTCGTTGGCGCTCTCACGCTCCTCCTCGGTCTGCGCCTTGCGCGAGAGATCAACCTGGAGCGCGCCCCACAGGATGAGCGCGCGGGCGCCCTCATTATAGGCCTTGGCTTCCATCAGCATCCGGCGAACGTCCGGGTGGACGAACAGGGTGTCGGCCTTCTCGCCCGGTTCGGCGGGGCCGGTGAGCGCCCTGCCCTGCCGGCGGTCCTTCGCATACTGGACGGCGTTCTGATAGGCGACGTCGCCCTGAGCGAGGCCCTGCAGGCCGACGCCGAGACGGGCTGCGTTCATCATGATGAACATTGCGGCCAAGCCCTTATTCTCGTCGCCAACGAGATATCCGGTCGCGCCGTCGTAGTTCATGACGCAGGTCGAGTTGCCGTGGATGCCCATTTTGTGCTCGATCGAGCCGCAGGTGACGCCGTTGCGGTCGCCCAGCGAGCCATCGTCATTCACCGCGATCTTGGGCACGATGAAGAGCGAGATGCCCTTCACATTGTCCGGTGCGCCGCTGATCTTGGCGAGAACCAGGTGGATGATGTTCTCCGAAAGGTCGTGTTCGCCTGACGAGATGAAAATCTTGGTGCCGGTGATCTTATAAGAACCGTCCCCCTGCGGCTCGGCCTTGGTCTTGATGAGGCCAAGATCGGTGCCGCAATGCGGCTCGGTCAGGTTCATCGTGCCGGTCCAGCGGCCGCCGACCATGTTGGGGAGGTATTTGGCCTTCTGCTCGTCCGAACCCTTGACCAGGATCGATGCGATCGCACCCTGGGTCAGGCCGTTATACATCTCGAAGCTGTGATTGGCCGCGCAGAGATATTCGGAGACCGCGGTCGAGACGACGTGCGGCAGCCCCTGCCCGCCAAATTCCTCGGGCGCCGACAGGGTGGTCCAGCCATTGGCGACGAACTGGTCCCAAGCCTCCTTGAAGCCCGGCGGCGTCGTCACCGAACCGTCGTCGTTGCGCGTGCAGCCATGCTCGTCGCCGACGCGGTTGAGCGGCGCCAGCACCTCCTCGCAGAAGCGCCCCGCCTCACCCAGCACGGCCTCGATCATGTCGGGCGTCGCATTCTCGAAGCCCGGCAGGTTCGAATAGCGTTCGAGCCCGAGCAGATGATCGATGATGTAACGCGTGTCGGCGACGGGAGCGGTGTAGCTGGGCATCTTCGTTCCTCGGAGCGATCAGTCGATTTTTGCGGAGGCATCGCCGACCATGGCGATGAAGGCGGTCAATTCCTTGATCGTCCCGTCGATGTCGCGGCGCTGCTTTTCGAGCAGATCGATCCGCTCCCGGCACTTCTGGACGGTCACGCGGCGCTGCGCCTCGCGCCCGTCGCCGAGATCATAGAGGTCGATCATCTCGCGAATATCGGCGAGGCTGAAGCCGACGCGCTTCCCGCGCAGGATCCAGGCGAGCCGCGCGCGATCCCGCCAGGAATAGACGCGGGTAAGACCGACCCGCTGAGGCGCGATCAGCCCCTCATCCTCGTAGAAACGCAGTGCGCGCGGCGTCACCCCGAACTCCTCGCAGAGCTCGGTAATGGAGTAGGTGACGGTGCTGTGCTCGGCGTGGTGGAAATCGGAGTGGAGAGCGGACTGCGGCATGGCTCGCCGGTCTAGTTTCCGTTCACGTCAACGTCAATCGAAGTCAACGGCACCCATCCGCTTGAACGGCCATCCCGTTGATGCAAAACCGTTCCCGGGAGCAGGGGGACGTGAATGAAACGGTCGTGGCTGTTTGCGGCGGGGTGCATGATGGCGGTTCAACCTGCGGCGGCGCAGCAAAAGAGCGCATCGGACATCATCCTCCAACATAAGATCCCGATCAGCCGAAGCGCCCCCGACGCCTATTCCGGCCCAGGCTGGGAGCGGCTGATCGCGGACGGCCGGCAGGCGCAATTCTTCATGATCGGCGAGCAGCACGGCGTCGCCGACATCGCCTTGTTCGTGAAGGCCCTCCACCGTGTGCTGGCGACGAGCGGCGGCTATACCCACTCGGCGCTCGAGGTCGGCCCCCATTCAACCGATTTCGCCGAGACCTTGGTGCGGCAGGGCCCGGGCCGGCTCGCCAACTATATTGCCCAGCCGGGCCACGGCTTCACTATTCCCTTCCTCTTCTTTGCCGAGGAAATCGCGCTCACTGAGCAGATCGTCGCGCGCTCTCCGGACAAGCAGAAGGCCTTGTGGGGCCTAGACCAGGAGTTCGTCGGCGCGGCGCCGATCGTAGTCGATCTCCTGCGCAAGCGCGCGCGCTCGGCCGGACAGCACCAAGCGATCGATGCGTTGGCGGCCAAATCCACGGCCAATCCGATGCTGATCGGGGTCCTGACGCCGGCCGAGCTCGATCCGCTCGACGCCGCCTTCGCAGGGGACGAGCATGCGACCGCGTTGCTCCGGGACCTGCGTCTCTCGAGCGAGATCTACGCGCCCTTCATGCGCAAGACAGGTCCAATCTATCCCGCCAACCTCACCCGCGAAAATTACATGAAGGTTAATTTCGCCCGCCGGTTCGCGGAGGCGGAGCGGCGGCTGGGGACCCCGCCGAAAGTTTTCATGAAGTTCGGCGGCTACCACGCCATGCGGGGCCTGAGCGGCACCGACGTGCCGAGTCTGGCGAACTTCCTGGCCGAATGGGGCCTGCCGCGCGGCTTCGAACTGGTGAACATGATGGTGGACTGCAACGGCGGCGAGTCGCTCAACCCGCAGACCAGCAAGCCTGCATCGTGCAGCCCCTATTTCGGCAAAGACAGTCTGGTCGGGCAGCTCGCCACAGACGAGGTCACGCTCATCGACCTCAAAGCCCTGCGGCCCAAGCTGCGCGAGCTCAAGGACATCGACGCCAAGACGCGGCAGACGATCCTGGCCTTCGACTACTACCTGACGATCCGCGACCCCAAGGCGGCGACCCCGGTCGGCGCGTTGCCGATGGCCCGATAAGAAAAGAGGCCGCAAAGCGCGGCCTCTTCGTCAATTCACCGGCCGGAGCAATCAGCCCTCGGCAGTCTCGGTCTCCGGAGTGGCCGTCGCGGCGACCGGCTGGCCGGTCTTCGCGGTGTCGACGCGGCGCTCGGCGATGCGGGCAGCCTTGCCGGTGCGACCGCGCAGATAATAGAGCTTGGCGCGGCGGACGGCGCCGTGGCGGACGACCTCGATCGAGTCGATGTTCGGCGAATAGAGCGGGAAGACGCGCTCGACACCCTCGCCGAAGCTGATCTTGCGGACGGTGAAGCTGGAGCCCAGGCCCTTGTTGGCGCGGGCGATGCAGACGCCCTCGTAATTCTGGACGCGGGTGCGGTCGCCTTCGACGACGCGGACGCCGACGCGCAGCGTATCGCCGGGGCGGAAATCGGGAATCTGCTTGGTGGACTTGAACTGCTCGATGGCCTCGGCCTCGAGGGTCTGGATCAGGTTCATTGCTCTTCGCCTTCACTCTCGTGCCGCGCGCCAGAGGGCGGTGTCCTTCGCGCGCCCCCGTGGCGCTCGATCAGGTCCGGCCGCCTTAGCCGTGTATCGTCCGCCGCCTTTTGCTTTCGCCAGGCAGCGATCTTCGCATGATCCCCCGATCGCAGCACTTCGGGGATCGTGCGTCCTTCCCATTCATATGGTCGGGTATAATGAGGGTATTCGAGGAGCCCCTGTTCGAAGCTTTCCTCTTCACCGCTCGAAGGCGCGCCCATTACGCCAGGAAGCAGCCGAACGCAAGCATCGAGGAGGACCAAAGCGGCGGTCTCGCCGCCCGAAAGCACATAGTCGCCGATGGACACGGGCACGATCGGCCGCGCCTCGAACAGACGCTCGTCGATACCCTCGAAACGCCCGCAGAGGATCGACACCCCGGGTCCCGTGGCAAGCTCGCGCACCAGCTTCTGGGTGAGCGGCTGGCCCCGCGGGGTCATGGCGAGCATCGGCGCCTCGGGCTGCCGCTCCAGCACATGATCGACCGCGCGTGCGAGCACGTCCGCCCGCATCACCATCCCCGCCCCGCCGCCCGCGGTCGTGTCGTCCACCGACTTGTGCTTGTCAGTGGCGAAGTCGCGGATATGCACCGTCTCCAGCGACCAGGTCCCCTCCCCCAGCGCCCGCCCGGCGAGGCTGAGGCCCAGCGGCCCCGGAAACATCTCCGGGTAGAGGGTGAGAGCCGTGGCGCGCCAGGTCACGGCTGCGGCGGAACCACCGCGAAGCGCAGCGCCTGGATACCGGCGGGATCGGTCGGCGCGAGCAGCAGCTGCCCGTCGAGGCGGCCCCTTGCGCAGCGCCAGGAGAAGGTGCCCGACAGCATTCCGGTCGGCGTGATGGGGGCCGCCGTGTCGCACTCGCCGGTCTCGCCCTTGAGGCGAGTGAATTCGCGGCTCCAGTTCTCGGGCGAGCGGTCCATCAAGAAGTTCATCGCCAACAGTCTGCGGCCCGGCTCGATGGCGCCCGCACGATACATGGAGGTGGCGGCCCGATAAGCGGCTGCCAGCGAGGCGCTGACGGGAAGCTGGCGGCCTGGCAGCCCTCCCGCCTTGTGGAGCTCGATCGCCGCGTCCCAGACCGCGCCGGAGCCGCCGTTATAGGTGCGGTTGGTGAAAACGAAGAGGCCAACATTGTGGTCGGTCAGCAGCAGCATGTGCGAGCCGTAGCCGGGATAGCCGCCGCCATGGCTGAGCGTGTTGCCGAGATCGGGGTCCTGGGCGGCGATGAGGCCCATGCCATAAGCCGCCGCCTGCGGCACCTGATGGGTCCCGAAGCGAGACCGGAGCCGCGCGAAATTGGAGCCGGCAGCCATCTCGCGGACGGTGGAGCGACGGGCCGGACCGGTCGCCGGTCCGTCCCGGGCAGGCCAGGCGGAAAGCAGGAAGCCGATCCATTTCGCATAATCGTTGGCGCTGGTTTGGACGCCGCCCATCGAACCGAACACGCCGTGGCGCATGGTCGGCTCCTCGCTCCAGGCCTCATTCTCCCAGCGATAGCCGATGGCGCGGCGCTCGATCGGCCAGTCGCGCACCTCATAACCGGTCGAAGCCATGCCGAGCGGGCGCTGAATGTTGCGCATGATATATTGGTCGTACGGCATGCCGGAGACGTTGGTGACGATCCGGCCGAGCAGCGCGTAGCCAAAGTTCGAATATTCGAACGCTGTGCCGGGCGCCCGCGTGAAGGGCACCCCTTGCTGCAGCATCCGGGTGAACTCCGCCTCGCTCATCACCTGCTGGCGATCGCCCCAGGGATCGTCGGTGACGAAGCCGCCGGTATGATTGAGGAGGTCGCGGACGCGGATGCGGGGCGAGTCCGAAGTCGGGTAGCGCCAGGCCCGGAGCTCCGGAACGTAGGTTTCCGCCAGCGCATCCAGCGAGAGCTTTCCCTCGTCGCGGAGCTTCAGGATCGCGAGGGCCGTGAAGGCCTTGGACATGGATGCAATGCGGAACAGACTGTCCGAAGTGACCGGCGGCTTTGCCTCAAGGTCCTGCACGCCGAGCGTCTTGACGTGGACGAGGCGACCGTCGGCGACAATGCCGTAGACCAGGCCCGGCGCGTGGGATTCCCGCTGGAAGTCTGCGAAGATGCGGTCGATGTTTGGGATTGCCCGGGCCAACGCCTCGGGCGGCAGATCCGCTTGCGCTGCCTGCGGGAGGGCCAGCAGCAAGGCCGCCCAGACTGTCAGGATAAGCCGCATCGAACCTCCCTTTCGCTGCCCGCGGCCTTAGCCAGCGCGTGAGCCGAGCGCCAGCAACCACGGAACCTAAGTTCGGGCGCCGCGCTCTGCCGCCATGGCCGATCTCGACTATGACTGCCTCGTGATCGGCGGCGGGCCCGCCGGGCTCACCGCCGCCATCTATCTCACGCGCTACCATCTGTCGCTCAAGGTGATCGATGCGGGAAAGAGCCGGGCGAGCTGGATCCCGTGCACCCACAATCATGCCGGCTTTCCGGGTGGTATCTCGGGCAAGGAGCTGCTCGAGCGGATGCGGGAGCAGGCGCAGATGTACGGTGCCTCCATCGACACCGCGCGCGTCACCCGGCTCGATCCGATCGACGGCGGCTTCAAGGCGGAATGGGGCGAAGGCTCGGTCACCGCCCGCAAGGTGCTGCTGGCGACCGGCGTCACCAATCGCCGCCCGCCGATGGACGAGGACCTGCACGACGAGGCCCTGTCGAAGGGCCTGATCCGCTATTGCCCGGTGTGCGACGGCTATGAGGTCACGGACAAGAAGGTGGGCGTCATCGGCAGCGGCGGGCGCGGGGTCGCCGAGGCCGTGTTCCTTCGCGGATTTACCGAGGATATCACGCTGATCGCTCCCGACCGGGCGCACCAGCTCGATGCGGAGGACCTGGCGCGGTTGCGCGAATTCGACATCGCCTGCGTCGACGGCCCCTGCCACGCGGTGGCTGCGGCCGGCAAATGCATCACGGTCGCGACGCCTTATGGCGAATATGAGTTCGACAGCGTCTATCCCGCCCTCGGCTCCGACATGCATTGCGAACTGGCCAAGCAGGTCGACTGCAAGCTTTCCGAGGAAGGCACGATCATCGTCGATTCACACCAAAGGACCAGCGTGGCGGGCGTCTATGCCGCCGGCGATATCGTGCTCGGTCTCGACCAGATCAGCCATGCCATGGGCGAAGGCGGCGTCGCCGCCACCACGATCCGCAATGACTTGGCGAAGGAAAAGCCGATCATCCGGGAGCGGCTGCGCGGCAACTCGATGCGGTAGATGCGCGCTGCCGTCCATGCGCTTTTCCTGATTGTCGCCGCATGCGACGGCGAAGCGGCCAATCCGGACGGGATGTGGACCGTCACCACGATCAGCGGGCAGGAGGTGCCGCCGGGCAAGTTCCTGCTCCGCGTGCGGGACGGTCGGGTCACCGGCGGACGCGACGGGTGCAACAGCTGGGGCTTCGATGCGACCCGGGCGCCGGCTCCGGACGGGACGCGCATGATCATCTCCGACGCGCAGGAATGCTCGCCGACGCCGCAGCTGCGCGGCTATTGGCGCGCGCTCGGCAACGGCAATGCGCCCCTGCGAACGACGGAGGGCGGCGAGTTGCGGATCCGCGCAGGCGGCGATGAAATCATCGCCCGCCCCGTACCCGATTGACCTTCAGGCGCGGCGCTTCAGCTCGTCCCGGATCTCGCGCAGCACCAGCAATTCGTCGCTCGGCGCCGGCGTCGCCGCCTCCGCAGGCGGGCGCACCCGCGCCGCTACCTTGACGAGTTGATAGATGATGAAGGCGAGGATGGAAATTGACGATCGCGGTGATGAACTGGCCGTAGCCGAACATCGGCACGCCCGCCGCCTTCAGCGCCGCATAACTGTTCGGATCACCGGCAAATCCGGCAGGTACAGGGCCGAGACGAACGAAATAATTCGAAAAATCGATGCCGCCGGTGACGGCACCCACGACCGGCATGATGAGATCGTCGGTGAGCGAGCTGACGATCGTCCCGAACGCCCCGCCGATGATCACCGCCACGGCCAGGTCGAGCACGTTTCCGCGCGCGATGAACTCCCGAAATCCTGCCATCTCGCCCTCCTCCTGATGAAGGAGAAATCTGCGGTCGAACCGCCGCTCAGGCAAGAAAAAGCGGGTCGACGAGGATCTTGTCGCCAGCGAGATCGGCGATGCCGGCGCGGAACGGCACCATGTTGCGGCGCCCGTCCGGCTGCTCGATCTCGATGATGTCGCCGGCGCCGAAATTCTCCACCGCGACCACCCGGCCGAGCTGCTCTCCGCCGGAACCCTCGCAGGAGAGGCCAATCAGGTCGGCGTGGTAATATTCGCCCTCCTCCAGCGGCGGGAGAGCTGAGCGCGGCACCGTGACCAGGCGACCGCGCAAGGCTTCCGCGGCCGTTCGGTCGAGGATTTCTGCAAAGCGGGCGATGGCACCGCCGCCGCCCGGCTTCACCGATTTCAGCGTCAGCTGCCGATCGCCCACCTGCACCGCCTTATGGCGGGCGAGGCTATCGACACCTTCGCCGAACAGCTTCAGGCGAACCTCGCCGCCGATGCCGTGAGCACCGGCAATGGCGGCGAGGGTGAGCTGCGTCTCCGCCAAGGCTTATTCGGCCTTTTCGGCGCCCTCGGCGGGGGCCGCTTCGTCCGAACCCTCAGCGGGCTCGCTGGTCGACTCGCCTTCGTTCGGCGCCTGGTCGGCGGGAGTGGCCTCACCCTCGCCGCCCCCGGCGGTCACTTCGGCGGGAGCCTCTTCGGCCGGGGCGGCTTCCTCGGCGGGAGCCGGCTCGGCAGCGGCAGCGGCGGCGGCTTCGGCGGCCTCAGCGTCGCGGCTGGCACGCTCCTCGGCGCGCTCCTTGGCCTTCTCGCCCGGCTCGCCCTTCTTCAGGTTGCTGCGGGCAGCGCGCTCCTTGACGCCCGCGGCATCGAGGAAGCGGGCGACGCGGTCCGACGGCTGGGCGCCGACCGACAGCCAATGGCGGGCGCGGTCCGCGTCAAGCTTCACCCGCTCGGGATTGTCCTTGGCGAGCAGCGGATTGTAGCTGCCGATGCGCTCGATGAACTTGCCGTCGCGGCTGTTGCGCGCGTCGGTGACGATGATCTTGTAATAAGGACGCTTCTTTGCGCCGCCGCGGGCGAGCCGGATTGAAACTGCCATTTTCTTCACTCCTTTTGAACTTTGCCGTCACCCCGGCGAAAGCGGGGGTCTCAGGCCGATATGTGCACTTGTGTCTTCTCGTCCCGAGATCCCGGCTTTCGCCGGGATGACGGAACCTACTTCTTCATGAACTTGTCGAAGCCGGGTGGGAGGTTGAACGGCTGGTTGCCGCCCGGCAGGCCCGGCAGGCCGGCCGGCGGAGCCGCCCCGGCGCCAGGCATGCCGCCCATCCCACCGAGCATGCCGCCAAGCCCGCCGGCTCCGCCGCCGCCGAACAAGGCGCCGAGCTTGCCTAGGCCGCCCATCTTCCTGATCTTCTTCATGGCCGTGGCCATTTCCTGATGCATCTTGAGGAGGCGGTTGACCTCCTGCACCGTCGTTCCCGATCCCTTGGCAACGCGGATCTTGCGCTTTGCGTTGAGCAGCTCGGGCTTCGAACGCTCCCGCGGCGTCATCGAGCCGATGATCGCGTCGAGGTGGACGAGCGTCTTCTCGTCCTGCGCCTTCTGCGCGACGCCGGCCATCTTCTTCATGCCCGGCAGCATGCCGGCGAGCGCGCCGAGACCGCCCATGCGCTGCATCTGCATGAGCTGCGACCTGAGGTCGTTGAGGTCGAACTGCCCCTTGGCCATCTTGTTGGCGAGGGCCTCGGCCTCCTCCATCTGGATGGTCTCGGCGGCCCGCTCCACCAGGCTGACGACGTCCCCCATGCCGAGGATGCGGCCGGCGACGCGCTGCGGGTGGAAGGCCTCGATCTTGTCGATGCCTTCGCCGACGCCGGCGAACTTGATCGGCTTGCCGGTGACGGCGCGCATCGAGAGCGCGGCACCGCCGCGGGCATCGCCGTCCATGCGGGTGAGGACGACGCCGGTGAGATCGACCTGCTCCGAGAAGTTGCGCGCGACGTTGACCGCATCCTGACCTGTCAGCGAGTCGACGACGAGCAGCACTTCGTCCGGATCGGAGACGGAGGCCACCGCCTTCATCTCATCCATCAGCGCCTGATCGACGTGGAGGCGGCCCGCCGTGTCGAGCATCAGCACGTCGAAGCCCTGCAGCTTCGCCGCCTGGAGAGCGCGCTTGGCGATGTCGACCGGCTGCTGGCCCGGCACGATCGGCAAGGTCGCGACGTTCGCCTGGCGGCCGAGTACGGCAAGCTGCTCCTGCGCGGCTGGGCGGGCGACGTCGAGCGACGCCATCATCACCTTCTTGCGCTCCTTCTCGGAGAGCCTCTTCGCGATCTTGGCCGTGGTGGTGGTCTTGCCTGAGCCCTGGAGGCCGACCATCAGGATGATCGCGGGCGGGGTGATGCCGAGATTGAGCTCGACCACGTCGGCCCCGAGCATCTCGACCAAGGCGTCGTGCACGATCTTGACGACCTGCTGCCCCGGCGTGACCGACTTCAGCACCTGCTGGCCGACCGCCTGCTCAGTCGCCTTGTCGACGAACTCGCGGACCACCGGCAGCGCCACGTCCGCCTCGAGCAAGGCGATTCGCACCTCGCGCATCGCCGCGCGCACGTCCGTTTCGGTCAGCGCACCGCGGCCGCGGAGGCGATCGAAGACGCCGTTCAGGCGATCGCTCAGACTGTCGAACACTCAGCTTCTCCTCTGGACACGATCGCCAAACGCAAAAGCGCCGGCGGGCGAAACCTCGCCGGCCAGCGCGCGTCCGCGGACGCTCCCGTGTCGTTCACCTGTGACGGTGGATGTGGGGGCGCATAGCTCTCAGGACAAGCGAAGGCAAGGCGCGGCGGCTTAACACCATCTTCACCCGCAAGGGATAGCACGGAACCCGCTTTTCCCGGGGGACGAGAGAAACGAATGGCGAGCATGTTCTCCAGAGACAGGCGCGGTGTGCGTGCCGGCGGGGAAGACTTCATCATCATCGGCATCGCCGTGTCGGTGCTGCTCGTGCTCGCCGCATTCGGCAATGGCTATTTCGAGGTCGCGCGCCGGCAGATCATCGCGCTGGGCGCCGACAATAGCAGTATCATCACGGGGCTTCTCCTGCTCAACGTGGCCCTCACCATCTATGGCTGGCGCCGCTATCGCGACGTGAAGCACGAGGTGGTGGAACGCACGGCCGCCGAGAAGCGTGCCCAGTCGCTGGCGTCGACCGACCCCTTGACCGGCTTTCTCAACCGCCGCTCGCTGACGTCGGCGGTGGGCGAGCTGGTCACGGCCGCCGCCAAGCGCAACCGCGCCGTCGCGATGCTGATCGTCGACCTCGACGGCTTCAAGACGATCAACGACGTCCATGGCCATCTTACCGGCGACAATCTCCTCCGCACGACCGCCGAGGTGATCCAGAAGGCGCTGCCCAACGGCTCCGTCGCGGCCCGACTGGGCGGCGACGAGTTCGCCGCGGCCTTCATCTTCGATCCCGACAATCTCGGCGGCGTCGATGCGATCGCCAATTATATCGTCGACCGGCTCGGCAAGCCGTTCGACCTGGCCGGCGTCCATGTCCATATCAGCGCCTCGCTCGGCGTCGCGCGGTCGGACACCGATTGCGACGGCGTCGACCCCCTGCTGCGCCGCGCCGACATCGCCATGTATGCCGCCAAGAAGCTCGGCCGCGGCCGCTGCGTCTGGTTCGACGGGAGCATGGAACGCGAGCTCCAGAGCCGGAACGCCACCGAGGCAGGCCTCAGGAGCGGCATCCCGGAAGGCCAGTTCGTTCCCTATTTCGAGCAGCAGATCGACCTCGTCACGGGCAGCCTGCACGGCTTCGAGATGCTCGCCCGCTGGAAGCACCCGGAGCGCGGCATCGTCCCGCCCGACGAGTTCATCGGCGTCGCCGAGGAATGCGGCCTGATCAGCGACCTCTCGCTGTCGGTAATGCGCCAGGCATTCGAGGAAGCCCGTGGCTGGGATCCTTCGCTCACCATGTCGGTCAACATCTCGCCGTCGCAGCTCAAGGACCCGTGGCTCGCCCAGCGCATCGTCAAGCTGCTGGTCGAGACCGGCTTCCCGGCCGAGCGGCTCGAGGTCGAGATCACCGAAAGCTCGCTGTTCGAAAATCTCGGCCTTGCCCAGTCGATCGTCGGCTCATTGAAGAACCAGGGCATCCGCCTTGCGCTCGACGATTTCGGCACCGGCTATTCGTCGCTCGCGCACCTCCGCGCGCTGCCGTTCGACCGGATCAAGATCGACCGCAGCTTCGTCACCTCGATCAACGACAATCCGGAGAGCGCGGCGATCGTGAATGCGATCACCCGGCTCGCCGACAGCCTCAATCTCGCAGTCACGGCCGAGGGCATCGAGAATGAGATGGTCGAGGCGCGGCTGCGCACGATCGGTAACTACAAGGGCCAGGGCTGGCTGTTCGGGCGGCCGATGCCGATCCCCGAGGTCCGCACCCTGCTCGCCGAAAAGGGCCTGCTCGCGGTGGCGCGCGACTGTGCCGAGCCCCGCCGCCGCCTCAACAACCGGGACCGCGCCGTCCGCAGCCAGTGAGGCGGCCAAGGTGGACTTGATCTCCGCCGCACCCTAGATCGCGCGGCGATGGTGCGCCGCTTTCACAAGATGCACGGCCTCGGCAACGACTTCGTCGTGCTCGACGGGCGCGAGCATCCGGTCAGTCTCGACGCGGGGCGCGCTCGCGCCATCGCCGATCGGCGGACGGGGATCGGCTGCGACCAGCTGATCCTGCTGGAGCCGTCGAAGGTGGCGGACATCCGCATGCGCATCTTCAACGCCGACGGCAGCGAGGTCCAGTCCTGCGGCAATGCTGCGCGCTGCGTGACCCTGCTCGAAGGCGGCGTGCAGCGGATCGAGACGCTGGGCGGAATCATCGCCGGCGTGACCAACGGCGCCGGCGCCAGCGTCGACATGGGTTGCCCGCGCTTCGGCTGGGAGGAGATCCCCCTCGCCTACCCGATGGACACGCGCGCGATGCCGGTGGCCTGGGAGGCGCTTCAGACGCCGTTCGCCGTCAATGTCGGCAATCCCCACCTCATCTTCTTCGTCGACGATGCGCAAGCGATCGAGCTTGATCGGCTCGGGCCCCTGATCGAGAATGATCCGCTGTTCCCCGAGCGGATCAACATCAACGTCGCCTCTGCCGAGGGTAAGGCGATCCGGCTGCGCGTTTGGGAGCGCGGGGCCGGCCTGACCCAGGCCTGCGGCACCGGCGCCTGCGCGACGGCGGTGGCGGCGATCAGCCTCGGCCGGGCCAAGTCGCCGGTCGAGGTCCGCCTGCCCGGCGGCACCCTCAACATAGCCTGGGAACGCGGCGGCCGCATCCAGATGAGCGGTCCCGCCGCCCACGTCTTCACCGGTGAGATCGACCTCGAGGCGCTCGCATGAGCGTGGAGGTCATCACCATGGGCTGCCGCCTCAATGCTGCCGAGAGCGAGACCATGCGCCGCCTCGCTTCGGACGAGGACGACCTCGTCATCGTCAACAGCTGCGCCGTCACCGGCGAAGCGGTCCGGCAAGCGCGTCAGGCAATCCGCCGCGCAAAGCGGGCGAGACCCAATGCTCGGGTGATCGTCACCGGCTGCGCGGCTCAGGTCGAGCCGGAGACCTTTGCGGTCATGCCGGAAGTCAGCCGCGTCATCGGCAATGGCGAGAAATTCCGCCCCTCGTCATTCCGGCCAAAGCCGGGCTCTCAGCGAGACAATGGCGCCGAACCACCTCTCCCTGAGATCCCGGCTTTCGCCGGGATGACGGAAAGGATTGTGGTCTCCGACATCTTTGCCGTGCAGGAGAAGAGCCCCCACCTCGCCGCCGCCTTCTGCGAGCGCTCCCGCGCCTTCGTCGAAGTGCAGAATGGCTGCGATCATCGCTGCACCTTCTGCATCATCCCCTACGGCCGCGGGAACAGCCGTTCGGTGCCCGCCGGGATCGTCGTGGAACGCATCAAGGAGCTGGTCGACGAAGGCGTCCAGGAGGTCGTCCTCACCGGCGTCGACGTCACCAGCTACGGGCCCGACCTGCCCGGCTCCCCGACGCTCGGCCAGCTCGTCGAGCGTATCCTCCGCCACGTGCCGACCCTTCCCCGCCTCCGCCTCTCCTCGATCGACAGCGTCGAGATCGACCCGCGGCTGGAGGAGATCATCTGCGGCGAGCCTCGCTTCATGCCGCACCTCCACATGAGCTTCCAGGCCGGCGACGACATGATCCTGAAGCGCATGAAGCGCCGCCACAGCCGCGCCCAGGCGGTGGACACGGTGGCGCGGCTGAAGGCGCGGCGGCCCGAGATCGCGATCGGCGCCGACCTCATCGCCGGCTTCCCGACAGAGACCGACGAGATGCACGAGAACAGCATGCGGCTGATCGACGAGTGCGACATCGTCATGGGCCATATCTTCCCCTTCTCGCCCCGCGTCGGCACGCCCGCGGCGCGCATGCCGCAGGTCACGCCGTCCGCAGTCAAGGCGCGGGCGCGCCGGCTGCGCGAGGCGACGGAGCGGCGGAAGACCGATTGGCTGAAGAGCCTTGTCGGCACGAAACAGCAGGTTCTTGTCGAGCGCGGCGGCACCGGCCACGCGGAGAATTTCGCGACCGTCCGCGTCAGTGGGCGGGAGCCGGGCAACGTCGGCATCATGGATATCACCGGCGTCGAAGGCGGCGCCCTCATCGGAGATTTCGCTTGAGCGAAGCAGGATGGCTCGAGCGGCTGACGGCGGGCTTCCGCAAGACGTCGGACCGGCTCGGCGACAATCTGACGGGCCTGTTCACCAAGGCGCAGCTGGACGAGCGGGTGCTCGACCAGATCGAGGAGGCGCTGATCGCGTCCGACCTCGGACCGGAGACCGCGGCCAAAGTCCGCGCGCGGCTCGCCGAGGAGCATTACGAGCTGGATCTCACCGAGGCGCGGGTCCGGGAGATCGTCGCCGAGGAACTGGCGGAGATATTGGAGCCGGTCGCAGTGCCGCTCGAGATCGACGCCTTTCCGCGCCCGCAGGTGATACTGGTCGTCGGCGTCAACGGCTCCGGCAAGACGACCACGATCGCCAAGCTCGCCCACCTCTTCCTGGAGCAGGATTATGGCGTGCTGCTCGCCGCCGGCGATACCTTCCGCGCGGCCGCGATCGCGCAATTGAAGGTGTGGGCGGACCGGATCGGCGTTCCGATCATCACCGGACCTGAGGGAGGCGATCCGTCCGCCCTCGTCTTCGACGGGGTCAAGAAGGCCACCGCCGAGGGCATCGACGTGCTGATCGTCGACACCGCCGGGCGTCTCCAGAACAAGAAGGAATTGATGGACGAGCTCGCCAAGATCCGCCGCGTGCTCGGCCGCCTCAACCCGGCCGCGCCGCACGACGTGGTGCTCGTGCTCGACGCCACCACCGGCCAGAATGCGCTCGGCCAGATCGAGGTGTTCAGAGAAGTGGCCGGCGTCACCGGCCTCGTAATGACCAAGCTCGACGGCACCGCGCGCGGCGGCGTGCTCGTCGCGGCAGCCGAAAAATACGGCATCCCCATCCACGCCATCGGCATCGGCGAAGGGATCGACGACCTGCGTCCCTTCAACCCCGCCCACGCGGCCCGGGCGATCGCGGGCGTCGCCGGAGCGGCAGCATGAGCGCCGAAGCGGAACAGCAAGGCCCGAGCGCTGGCGCGCGCCTCGCGATCGATCTCGGCCCGCTCGTCATCTTTTTCGCCGTCAATGCCTGGCGCGGCATCTTCTCGGCGACGATCGCCTTCATGGTTGCGATCGCCGCCGCGATGCTCGTCTCGAAGATCAAGTACAAGCACATCTCACCCTTGCTCTGGTTCTCCGGCGCGATGGTGCTGATCCTCGGCAGCATCACGATCTGGCTGCACGACGAGACCTTCATCAAGATCAAGCCGACCATCTACTATACGATGGTCGCAGGTCTCCTCCTGTTCGGCATGTATACCGGGCGCAATCTGCTGAAGATGGTGCTCGGCACCGCCTATCCTGGCCTGTCCGACGAGGGCTGGAAGATCCTGACCCGCAACTGGGCCCTGTTCTTCGTCTTCATGGCGCTGGTCAACGAGGCCGTGTGGCGGACCACCACCACCGACTTCTGGGTCGGATTCAAGCTCTGGGGCGCCCTCCCCGCCACCTTCCTGTTCGCGCTCGCCAACGTGCCGATGCTGATGCGCCACGGCATGCAGCTCGAGACGAAAGAGGAACCGCCGGTTCCGCCCACCCAATGAACGCACCCGTCCTCTCGATCCGCGGTCTCACCAAGACCTATGATTCCGGCCTGCAGGCGCTGAAGAATGTCGACCTCGACATCAGCCGCGGCGAGATCTTCGCATTGCTCGGGCCGAACGGCGCCGGCAAGACGACGCTCATCAGCATCGTCTGCGGCCTTGTCACTCCCACGACCGGCCAGATCGAGGCGGCCGGGCACGACATCATAAGCGACTACCGCGCGGCCCGCGCGAAGATCGGCCTCGTGCCGCAGGAGCTCTACACCGACGCTTTCGAGCGGGTGATCGACACCGTCTCGTTCAGCCGGGGCGTATTCGGCCGGCCCCGTAACCCTGCCTATGTCGAGAAGGTGCTGCGCGACCTTTCGCTCTGGGAGAAACGCAACGAGCGGATCAAGGAACTGTCCGGCGGAATGAAGCGCCGCGTGATGATCGCCAAGGCGCTCAGCCACGAGCCGGAGATCCTGTTCCTCGACGAGCCGACCGCGGGCGTCGACGTCGAGCTTCGCCGGGACATGTGGGAACTGGTCCGCCAGCTCCGCGAGAGCGGCGTCACCATCATCCTCACCACTCATTATATCGAGGAGGCGGAGGAGATGGCGGACCGCGTCGGCGTCATCCGCAAGGGCGAACTCATCCTGGTCGAGGAGAAGGCGAGGCTGATGCAGAAGCTCGGCAAGAAGGAGCTGACGCTGAACCTCACGGAGGCGATGACGACCATTCCTCCCGAACTCGGCGAATGGCGGCTCGAGCTCCGCGACGAGGGCCACACCTTGCTCTACATCTTCGATGCCAAGGCGGAGCGGACCGGGATCCCCTCCCTGCTCTCCCGGATGCGCGACCTCGGCATCGGCTTCTCCGACCTCAATACCCGCCAAAGCTCGCTGGAGGACATCTTCGTGGACCTGGTCAGCGAAAGGCGGGCGGCATGAACCCGGCCGCATTCAACGCCCGCGGCGTCTGGGCCATCTACCGTTTCGAGATGCACCGCTTCGCCCGCACCTTGTGGACGGGCCTCGCCGTGCCGGTGATCACCACCTCGCTCTATTTCGTCGTGTTCGGCTCCGCCATCGGCAGCCGCATGACCGAGATCAACGGCATCCCCTACGGCAGCTTCATCGTGCCCGGCCTGATGATGCTGTCGCTGTTCACGGAGAGCATCTTCAACGCCTCCTTCGGCATTCACATGCCGCGCTTCACCGGCACCATCTACGAGATCCTCTCGGCTCCGCTGTCGGCGCTGGAGACGGTGCTCGGCTATGTCGGCGCCGCCGCGACCAAATCGACGATCGTGGCCCTGGTGATCCTCGCCACCGCGAACCTGTTCGTTGACGTGCAGATCGCTCATCCGTTCGCTATGATCGGGTTCCTGCTTCTGATCGCGGCGACCTTCTGCCTGTTCGGCTTCATCGTCGGCATCTGGGCCAAGGGCTTCGAGCAATTGCAAGTGATCCCACTGCTCGTGGTGACCCCCCTCACCTTCCTCGGCGGCTCCTTTTACTCGATCGAGATGCTGCCGGAGCCATGGCGGACGATCACGCTGTTCAACCCTATCGTCTACCTGATCAACGGCTTCCGCTGGACCTTCTTCGGCCAGGCCGACGTGCCGGTACATTGGAGCCTGCTCGCGACCAGCGGCTTCTTCCTCATCTGCCTCGCCGTCGTCGCCTGGATCTTCCGGACGGGGTACCGACTGAAGAGCTAATCAACCCTCTCCCCTTCAGGGGAGAGGGTGGTGACGCGCAGCGGCGCCGGGAGAGGGGGAGTCGACGAACTCCTCCAGCATGGCGAGCACGCCTCCCAGATGGTGTATAACGTCATCATTATGGAAGCGGATCAGCCTATAGCCGAGACCCTCCAGAAAGCGGGTCCGGCGTTCGTCATACTGACCCTGAAGGTCGTGCGCGTCGCCATCGACTTCGATGACGTGCATCGGCGTTCGGCAGGCGAAATCGACGATGTAGCGCTCGATGACGACTTGTCGGCGGAACTTGAACGCGTGAAAACGGCGCGCCCGCAAGGCGTGCCAGAGGCGGAGCTCGGCGGGAGTTGGATTGGCGCGCATCCATTTGGCGCGCTCGACGAGGATCGGGTCCCGCATCGACTCCCCCTCTCCCGCCGCCTTCGGCGGCACCCTCTCCCCTGAAGGGGAGAGGGTTGCTCGTTTTAGCGCGCGGCCACCCGCTCGTAATGCTCGGCGACCTTCGCCCAGTTCACCACGTTCCACCAGGCGCCGAGATATTCGGGGCGGCGATTGTTGTACTTCAGATAATAAGCGTGCTCCCACACGTCGTTGCCCAGGATCGGCGTGCCCTTTACGGGTGCGTCGTCCATCAGCGGGTTGTCCTGGTTGGGCGTCGAGGTGACCTGGAGCCGCCCGTCCGGCCCCGCGATCAGCCACACCCAGCCGGAGCCGAACTGGCCGACGCCCGCTTCGTTGAACTTGGCCTTGAGGACATCGAACGAGCCGAAGGCGCTGTTGATCGCCTCCTGCAGACGGCCGCTCGGGGCGCCGCCGCCCGGGCCCATGATCTGCCAGAAGAAGCTGTGGTTCCAGTGCCCGCCGCCATTGTTGCGGACCTTCTTAGACGCCTTGGAGATGCCCGCCAGGATCTCCTCGAGGCTTTTGCCTTCGAGGCTCGGATCCTCGCCCACACCCTCGTTTAATTTGTCCACATAAGCCTGGTGATGCTTCGAATGGTGAAGCGTCATCGTCTGCGCGTCGATGGTCGGCTCGAGCGCGTCATAACCATAGGGGAGCGGTGGGAGCGTGAAAGCCATGGCGGGATCTCCTGCTTTTGAGTCCCGCCCGAGCTAGTGCTCCCACCGCAAAGTTCCAGCCCCTTTTTTCCGGAGCCGCAACGAAGGAGGCCTACTTCGTGACGACGAACCTCGCGAGGTCGTTCCGAGGCTCCTTCCACTTCGGATCTTCCTGCGTAGCACGCTTGTAGTCGGCATAAGCGGACTTGAGGTTGCCGAGCTCCTCATGGGCGATGCCGCGGCCGTAATAGGCCAAAGCAGGGCGCCTGGTGTTCTTCTGCAGCGCCATGGTGAAGAGCGGCAGCGCCGCATCCGCGCTGTCCTGCCGGATCAGCACCACGCCCTTGTTGAGATAGGCTTCGGGCTGGTTCGGATCGAGCGCCAGCGCAGCGTCGAAATCGCTCAGCGCGCCCTGGGCATTGCCGAGGCGGGACCTGAGAATGCCGCGGTTGACGTGGCTCGCAACCATCTCGTACGTGTCCGTGGCCTCGCCGGCGAGCGCGACGTTGCAATATTCGAGCGCGCCGCGCTCGGGCATCGCGGTGGTCTCCGCAGCTTCGTAGCACATTCTGGCGGAGCTTGAGCCGAGCACCGTGACCGCGGCGCCCGCAGGAGCCGCAACGGCGATAAACCCGGCGGCGGTAAGAAGGAATTTGAACTTCATCATCGAGCCCTCCTTCAAGAGCTCGAATCTACCCCATTTGCGAGGCTTGCGCCATCATTTCGTGGCGCTTCAGCGCGTGGCGGAGCTGATCGTAGGACAGTTTCAGGGCGGTGGCCGCAGCGCGTTGATTCCAACGGCATTTTTCAAGCGCCGCGGCGAGGATCGCCTTTTCATACTCGGCCACGGCGAGGCGGAAGTCTGCGCAGGAGCCCGGATCGTAAGCCCCGGATGCGATTGCCGGCAGCTGGGACGGCGCCGACGCCGCAGCCGTTGGAAGCTCCACCGACCGGGCCTCACCGGCGGAAGGGCGCCAGGGAGACTCGAACGGATCGAACTGAATCGAGTCGATCGGACTGTCCGGATCCTCCCAGCGGTAGACGGCGCGTTCGACGACGTTGCGAAGCTCGCGAACGTTCCCGGGCCAATCGTAGGAGAGCAGGCGGTTCGAGGCGGCATTGCTGAAGCCCGGCCAGCGCGGCCATTCCAGCTCCAGCGCCATGCGGCGGGCATAATGGTCGGCCAGGACGGGGATGTCGCTGACGCGGTGGCGGAGCGGCGGCAGCGTCACGACCTCGAATGAAAGCCGGTCGAGCAGGTCGGCGCGAAAGCGGTTCTCCTCGACCAGCTTTGGCAGATGCTCGTTGGTGGCGGCGACGATGCGGACGTCGACCTTCATCGGCTTCGACGCGCCGATGCGGGTCACCTCGCCATATTCGACCGCGCGCAGCAGCCGGTCCTGGGCGGCTTTGGACAAGGTGGCGAGCTCGTCCAGGAACAAGGTGCCGCCGTCCGCCTCCTCGAAGCGGCCGACCCGTGACTTGGTCGCCCCGGTGAAAGAGCCCGCCTCGTGGCCGAACAGCTCCGCCTCGATCAGGGTTTCCGGCAGAGCGGCGCAGTTCATCACCACCAGCGGCCCGTCCCAGCGGCTCGACAGATGGTGGAGGCGCTCGGCGACGAGCTCCTTGCCGGTCCCGCGCTCGCCGATCACCAGCACCGGCCGGTCGAGCGGCGCGGCGCGGCTGGCACGCTCGATCGCGTCCAGGAAGGACGATGACTGGCCGACTAACTGGGTGGTTCGCTCCATGCCCAGATGTTGGTGGATTCTCCCATAGCTTGGCAAGTCCAAACTGGTCTCCGAGGGTCCAAGATCATCAAAAAACAAGCAAAACAGCGACTTTTTCGGTTTGGCACGGCTTTTGTAGAAGAATGGGCATCACCGCCGATGTGGCGGGATGGGACAACGCCAGACAGGTTCAGAGGAGACCGAAAATGTTCAACACCGATTTCCAGCGCGTCGCCACTGCCGCGATCGGCGCTCTCATTCTCACCACCGTGTCGGTCGGCGCCGCGGTCGGTCCGGCCCGCTCGGTCGAGACCAGCCCGGTCGTCTATGCGCAAAGCCAGGTTGCGGATCGCGCGAATGTCTGATGTGATATTGGTCGGACGGGAGGATCTCAGACTCATGACGCCGCCCCGTCCGCCCCGCCCGCCGCGCCCCGCGCGGCCGGCCAGTCCGATCAGCCCGCCGGGGCCCGCAGTAATTATCAAGGAGTTCTGGAATATGGGTATTTTCTCGCGGACCCGCGACATCGTCGCCGCCAACGTCGCGGATCTCCTCGATAAGGCGGAAGATCCGGCCAAGATGATCCGCATGATCATCATGGAGATGGAGGAGACGCTCGTCGAAGTCCGCGCTTCTGCCGCGCGCACGATCGCCGACCAGAAGGAAATGCGGCGCCAGATCCAGAAGCTGGAGCGGCTGCAGGACAGCTGGACCGAAAAGGCCGAGCTGGCTCTTTCCAAGGATCGCGAGGATCTCGCCAAGGCCGCCCTCATGGAGAAGCAGAAGGCCGGCGACATGGCCGACAGCCTGCGTGCCGAGATCGGGGTGCTCGACGATGCGCTGCGCGCCTCCGAGGCCGACATCGCCAAGCTCCAGACCAAGCTGCGCGAGGCCCGCACTCGCCAGAATGCGATCCAGAGCCGCCTCGAAAGCGCCCAGAACCGCGTCAAGCTGCGCGAAATGTATGCCGGCCCCAAGGTCGACGAGGCATTCAGCCGCTTCGACATCCTGGAGCGCCACGCCGACTTCGCCGAGGGTCGCGCCGATGCGCTGAGCCTCGGCGCGCCGCCCAAGACGCTCGACGAGGAGATCGCCGAGCTGCGCAATGCGGAGAAGGTGGAAGCCGAGCTCGAAGCCCTGAAGGCGAAGCGCAACTCGGGCCAGGAAGGCTGATCAGATGGAAGACGTCATGCAAGTCTCCCTGGTCATGGGCATCCTGTTCATCGGGCTGCCCTGGATCATCTTCCACTACATCACCAAGTGGAAGACCCAGGCCACCCTCACCACTGAGGACGAGAATCTGCTCGATGAGCTGCATGATCTCGCCCGCCGGCTCGAAGAGCGGCTGGTGACGGTCGAGCGGATCATGACTGCCGAGAACCCGAACTGGCGCTCGCTGACCGCCGATCCGGCAAGCATCGGCATCGAGGACCAGACGATCAGGAGCATCCGCAAGTGAACCCGAGCCGCACCCGCTTCTATCGCGACAAGCTCAATGCCAAGTGGTTCGGCGTCTGCTCCGGTATCGCCGACTATACGGGCATTGACGTAACCATCGTCCGCGTCGGCATGATCATCATGACCTTTGTCAGCGGCGGGATGACCTTTCCTGCTTATTTCGTCACCGCCTGGCTCGCGCCGCGCAAGCCGATCGAACTCTATCCGCGCAATGCCGATGACGCCAAGTTCTGGCAGGGCGTGCGCGCCTCGCCGAAGCGGATGGTGCGCGACGTGCGCTCCAAGTTCCGTGAGATCGATCGCCGCCTGGCGAGCGTCGAGACCTACGTCACCAGTTCGAATAGCCGGCTGTCGCAGGAGATCGAGAGCCTTCGCTGAGCGAAGGCCGAACGGGGAAACACGGGATGAGCTTCGGAAGTCCGGCCTTTGTCATCACGATCGTCGCGATGTGCATGGCAGCCTGGGTGATCACCACCTGGCTTCGCGTCAAGCACGGCTACCCGCTTGACGAATGGAGCGACGGGAGCGGAACTGGCGAGATAGAGACGCGTCGAGCGGCTGAATTGATGGCCAATGAGAATGATCGGCTGAAAGGTCAGGTCAGCCGGCTTGAGGAGCGCATCGCGACGCTGGAGCGGATCGCCACCGATCCCGCCGAGCGCATTTCACGAGAGATTGACGGGCTGCGCTAACACGCGGCCCGAAAGAGGGGTAAAGCATGGACACGCTGCATTTCGTTGCCAACTTGGCGCCGCTCATCGCCATCATCGTGTGTGTGGGCGTCGCGGGATGGGTGATTACCACCTGGATGCGCATCAAGAATGGCTATCCGCTCGATGGCGCCTGGGGGCAGGCCATCTATCCGAAGACCAGCGATGAATCGATGGAGCGGATCAAGCTACTCAGCACGGAGAACGCGCAGCTCCGCGCGGAGCTCGGATCGGTCAAGGACCGGCTCGCCAATGTCGAGCGGATCGTCACCGACGACAGCCATCGCCTGACGCAGGAGATCGTATCCCTGCGCGTCCCACGCAACTGAGGAGGCCGCGATGCCGGCATGGATCTGGTTCTTCGTGATCGTGGTCGGGATCCCCACGATCATGGGCGTGCTCGGCGACAGCTATCGACGCTGGCTGAAGCACCAGGAAAAAAGGATGGCGCTGGAGGCCCAGATCACGGCCGAGAAGGCGGCGCAATATGCCGCCCATACCGAGCGGCTGGAGCAACGGGTGCGGGTGCTGGAGCGGATCGTGACCGACAAGGGCATTCACCTCGCGGACGAGATCGAGGATCTCCGCCGGCAACCCCCGGTCAACTGAGGAGGTAAGGATGGACAGCTTCGGCTTTCCCGACGCGATCGCGATCGTCGCCATCTGCCTGACGATCAGCGTCGTCTTCTACAACTGGTTCAAATATCGCGACCGCCGCCTGGAACTGCGGGTCGCGGCCACCGCCGAGCGGGCTGCGCAATATGCCGCCGGCACCGAGCGCATGGAGCAGAGGCTGCGCGTGCTGGAACGCATCGTCACCGACAAGGGCCTGGTCGTCGCGGACGAGATCGAAAATCTGCGGGACAAACCGCTCAACTGAGCGCCGCGGCGAAACAAGGGAGGATCGAATGACCGGTGGTCAAATGATGGTGGTGCTGATCGTCGCGATCGTAATGCTCGCGAGCATCATCAAGTCGAAGCACGGCTACCGCCGTCGTAACCGCCATGGCGAGATCGACTCCGAAGCGGGCATCGACAGCGGCGAGAACCAGCAGCTCCGCGCCGAAGTGAAGCAGCTGAAGGAGCGGCTGGCGGTGCTGGAGCGGATCACGGTCGAGAAGGAAAACAGCCTCGAGCGTGAGATCGAGAAGCTGAGGGACCGGTGACTCCGGAGCTGGCCCTGGTCGTCGCCGGCACCGCGCTCGTGGCGCTCGTGCTCGGTGCGCTCGCCCTGCTGAGGGGGTGGCAGGGCTGGCTGGAGCTCAGGCAGCAAGAGCTGCTGAGCGGTCCGCGCCGCTCGCGCCCCAACGGCGAACTCGCCGACCTCAAACAGCGCGTCCGCAAGCTCGAGGCGATTGCATCCGGAGAGTGAGAGCGTCAGGTGACGCGCCTCGGCGGCTTTGCTAGGCGGCCCGCATGTCCAGTCTCGCCGACATTCATGCCGATTACGATCTGCTCGAGCCCGACGACCGCTATCGGCTGCTGATCGACCTCGGTCGGCAGCTGGAGCCGATGTCCGAGGCGCTGAAGACCGACGCGACGCTGGTGCGCGGCTGCTCCGCCGCCGTCTGGGTCTACCCCGTCGCCCGGCCCGACGGCACGCTCCATTTCCTCGCCGACAGCAATGCGGCGATCACCAAGGGCATCATTGCTCTGGTGCTCGAGGCGGTGCAGGACCGCACACCGCATGAGATCCTCGCCACCGACATCGATGAGGCGCTCGGACCATTCGACCTCAGCCGCCAATTGAGCTCCAACCGCACGCAGGGCATTCCCAACATGATCGCGCTCATCCGGCAGACGGCGGAGCGGCTCGCCGCGTGAGCCGGCCGGATCTCAGCAAGATGCAGGGCTTCGACCCGAAGCTCTTCACCGCTTACGCGAGCCAGGTCGGCCATGGCGGCGCGCTCGGCATCCTCTACCACGACCACGGCCCCGACTGGGTCGAGCTCGCTCTCGATTATCAGGAGAAGCTGGTCGGCGTCGCCGAGACCGGCGTGATCGCATCTGGTCCGATCATCAGCCTGATGGACATGGCAACCAGCATGGCGATCTGGGTGAAGCTCGGCCGCTTCCGGCATCAGGCGACGCTCGACCTCCGCGTGGATTATATGCGCGCCGCGGCGCCAGGCCGGCGCATCTTCGGCCGCGGCGAATGCTATGCGGTCACGCGGTCGGTCGGCTTCGTCCGCGGCGTCGCGCATGACGGCGATCCGGCCGACCCGGTCGCCCACGTCGCGGCAACCTTCATGTTCACGACCAAGCCCTGACCCCCAAGCTTTGGAATAAGCGAAACCGTTCGGGCTGAGCCTGTCGAAGCCCTGCCCGTCGCTTTCACCGGAAGAAGGACAGCCCTTCGACAGGCTCAGGGCGAACGGAGCAGAGAATCAAGCCTTAGGGCGAGAGATTCGCGCGCCGTTCCTCGGCCTTGCGGAGCACTTCATATGCCGTCTGCACCGCTTGGAAGCGTTTGGCGGCTTCCGGATCTTCGCCAGCGACATCGGGGTGACTAGCCTTGGCGAGGCGGCGATAAGCCGTCTTGATCTGTTCGAAATCCGGATCGCCCTCTATCTCCAGCACATCGAGCGCTCGCATCTCGTCCCGGCTGCGATTGCCGTCGCCCGGGCCACCCCAACCGTAGAATTTGGTCTCGCCGAAGCTCTCGGCGTCGCGCCGTTCCTCGGCCTCGCGCTTGGCGGCTTCCTCGGCGGTCAGGCCTTCGAAATAATTCCAGTTGCGGTTGTACTCGGCCGCGTGCCGCTCGCAGAAATACCAGCGGTCGCGGCTGTTGGGAGATTTGGGGGCTGGCCGATCACCGGGCTCGGAACAGCCGTGCCGATCGCACAGCCGCACCTGCTGCGCCGCCCGCTCGCTGCCATAGGCGCGCCAGCGCGGAAATCCCCAATCGTTCGAACGCGTCTGCCTGGCCATCGTCCCGAGATAGCGACGGCCCCGCCCCCGCGCCACCCGCGAGCCGGAAAAATGCCAGAGGGTCTGTAAGCCGGGTTCTGTCCACCCCTTGCAGGGATAGGCGACCATTCCTCTAGGGGACGGATTGCTCCGCCCCTCAAGCAACCAACCCGGGCGACGAGCCGGAACAGGCCCATGTGCCGCCCCTATTCGGTTTTGCTCCCGGTGGGGTTTGCCGTGCCGGTCCCGTTGCCGGGCCCGCGGTGCGCTCTTGCCGCACCCTTTCGACCTTACCGGGCCGAAGCCAGGCGGTATCCTTTCTGTGGCACTTTCCCTGAGGTCACCCTCGCCGGGCATTACCCGGCACCGTCGTTCCGTGGAGCCCGGACTTTCCTCGCCTCGCACGAGTGCGAGCCGCGGCCGCCCGACCCTCTGGCCGCGTCTATCTAGTCGTCGCCTTGCGGTTTGGGAAGCAGAAGGGCGAGCAGGATCGCGCGGCACTCGCCGTCGATCTCGCCGTCGATCAACTCGGGCCGGTAGCGGCGCTGGAAGGCGACGACCGCGGCGAGCTTGTCGCTGACGTCGTAGCCGAAGCGCTCGAGCGCCAGCAGGAAGCCGCCGTCGGTCCAATTGGGGTCCATCAGGCACTTGGTCGGCCGCGGCAGCGCGAGGCGGAGCTTGGCCAGCCGGGACCAGGGGAAGAGTTCGCCTGGGTCCTGCTTGCGCGTGGGAGCGATGTCCGAATGACCGACGATGTTGCCGCGCGTGATGCCGTGGCGTCCGACAATGTCCGCGACGAGCGGCACCAGCGCGTCGATCTGTTCCTCGGGGAACGGGCGGTAGCCGAATTCGTGACCCGGATTGACGATCTCGATGCCGATGCTTGCCGAGTTCACGTCGGTGATGCCGCGCCAGTAGGAGGCGCCTGCATGCCAGGCGCGCTTCTCCTCGTTGACCATGCGCAGGATCTGCCCGTCCTCGGCCACGCAGTAGTGGCACGAGACCTGGCTCTCCGGATCGCACAGGCGGGCGATGGCGGACGGCGCATCCACCATCCCGGTATAATGGAGGACGATCATCGAAACGGGGAGCGCGCGCTCGTCGAAATTGGGCGAGGGCGTGTCGATGACCTGCAGCATGGTTTCGGTGTTGCGCGCCAAAATTCGCGCGAGGTCAAGAGTGTGCCGCTCAGCCGACGGCGGCGCGCGCCGGCGGGGCCTGAACCGGCCTGCGGATGTAGAGGCCGCGCTGCTCGGGATCGGAGATGAAATCCTCGGTATGGCCAATCACCGTCTCCCCTGCCCCGAGCATCAGCGAGGCGTCGGGAGCGCTTGCTTCGGCGAGACGCCTGAACACCGCCTTCTGCGTGTCCCCCGCGAAATAGAGCAGGACATTGCGGCAGAGGATGATGTCGAAACGCCTGGGCTGCGGCGGCACTTCGAGCAGGCTGTGGACCTGGAAGCGGACCGCCTTCTGAAGCTCGGCGGAGATCTGCCACTGCTGGGCGCCGACTTCGTCGAACCAGCGCATCATCTGCATGACCGGAAGGCCGCGCTGCACTTCGAATTGGGAATAGAGGCCCTGCCGCGCGCGCTCGACCGCGGTGCGGGAGACGTCGGTGCCGACGATGTCGATCTTCCAGTCCTGCCAGCGGAGCTTCTGCTCGGCGAAGCTCATCGCCAGTGAATAGACCTCTTGGCCCGTCGAGCAGCCGGCGCACCAGATGGAGAGCCTCTTCTCCCGCTGCCGCGCCTGCTGGAGCCGGGGCAAGGCGCCCTTGAGCAGCAGGTCGAACGGCTGCCGGTCGCGGTAGAAGTAGGTCTCGTTGTTGAGCAGCGCCTCGACCACCTCCTCGGCGAGGCCCGGCTCCCGGCCGGCGACGAGGGTGGCGATCAGCTGGTCCAGTGTTCGAATGCCGCGCTCGCGCAGCAGGGATTTGAGAGCGGTCTCGATCCGCCAGCGGCGGCTGATGGTGAGCTGCTGGCCGGTGCGGGTTTCGAGCAGGCCGGCGAGGATCCGGCTCGACGCGTCGTTCACTTCCACGGGGCGCCCTCGATGCGGGAGGCGACCCGGCGGGCCAGCTCGGCAGGACCGGCGACGACGCAGGCGAGGCCCGCTTCGGCCACGGCACGCGGCATGCCCCAGACGGCGGAGCTGCGCTGGTCCTGGGCGAGCACGCCGCCGCCGCGATCGGCGACGCGGGCGCTGCCGACGAGCCCGTCCCGGCCCATGCCGCTGAAGATCACCGCCAGTGCGCTCTTCCCATAAGCTTCGCTGACCGCCCACAGCATCGGATCGACCGAAGGCAGGCAGCCGGAGCTGGCCGGCGTCTCGTTGAGCCGAACCTTGACCGCGCTCCCGATCCGCTCAAGGCCGAGATGAGCCTCGCCCGGCGCGATCACGACCTGCTCGGGCTGGAGGGTCATTCCCTCTTCGGCGACGGACGACGCCCGCCCCGACGCCGCTTCGATCTGGCGAGCGAAGAATGGCATGAAGACCGGCGGCAGATGCTGGGTGATCAGGATCGGCGCGCCTACCTTGGGCGGCAGCGCCCGCAGGAATTCGCCGATTGCGTGCAGACCGCCGGTGGACGCGCCGAGCGCAAGGCAGCCGAGCTTCCAAGGCGGCATCGCCCGCAGGCTGAATTCGGGAGCGTCGGGCGCGGGAGCTGCCGATTTCGGCTTGGACAGCGCCGAAGCGCCGGCGATCCTGAGCAGACGCTCGGCAAGCACGTCGGAGAAGCGGCCGCCGAAATTGCCGACGCCGGGCTTGGGAAGCGTGTCGGCCGCCCCGAGCGCCAGCGCTCTCACGGCTGCCGCGGCACCTTCTTCGCCATGGGAAGAGACGATCAGCACCTTGGCGCCGGCGCCGTTCCGCAGGATTTCGGGAAGGACGTCCAGCCCGCTCGTACCGGGCATCTCGACGTCAAGAAGGACGATGTCGACTTTTGTCGTCTTCAGCGCCTCGAGCGCCTCCGGGGCGTTGCTCGCCAGCGCGACGACTTCGAACCTTTTGTGGCTCGCCAGCATCCGCGACAGCACGGCCCGTGCGATCTGCGAATCGTCGACGATCATCAGTCGGATCGGGGCCTCGGCCGGCCGCGGCGCTCCCGCCGCCGCCGTCGGCGCGGTCGCATGGGATGGGGTCACGCGACCCCGACGATCTGCAGCTTGCTTTCCAGGGTCTCGCGGTCGAACGGCTTCATCACATATTCGTCGGCGCCGGCGTCGATCGCCGCGCGGATGTGAGCCGCATCATTTTCGGTCGTGCAGAAGACGACCTTGGGCTGCACCTCGAAATGACGCTGCCGCAGCGTGCGGAGGAACTCCATCCCGCTCATCACCGGCATGTTCCAGTCGAGCAGGACGACGTCCGGCATCTGCGCCTCGACCCGGTCGAGCGCCTGGCGGCCGTCCTCAGCCTCGTCGACCGTGAAATTGAGGGTCTCGAGGATATGGCGGGCAACCTTGCGGATCACCTTGGAATCATCGACGACTAGGCAGCTTTTCATTCCCGCTCTCGCTTCACTTCGGCCGTAGCGAGCACGCTAGCGGCAACATGTAAGGACAGTCTTAACGACATCAGGCGGCTGCCGCGGTCGGACCCGCCAACAGGGCCGCAGTGTCGATCAGCAAAAGGAGGTCGCCGTCCACGTCCACCACACCCTTGGCGACGCGGCGCCAGCCGGCATCGAGCGCGGTGCGGACCGGCCGGACCTCACCTGAAAATTCGAGTACATCCTCGACGCTGTCGACGATCAGCGCATAGGGGTAGCCGTCCAGCTCGACGACGATGGCATCCCTCAGCCCTTCGACGTGTGAGCAGCCGAGCTCCAGCGACGCAAAGCAGTCGATCGCCGTCAGCACGCGGCTCCTGAGTGCGGTGAGACCGGCGACATGAGGTGCCCCGCGGGGGATCGGCGTCAGCCCCTCGATCTCGACGACGGATTCGACGTCTTCGGCAGGGATTGCGACGCGCTCGCCAGCCAGCTTGATGATGAGCAGGAGGTGGGTCATGGATCAGCCTTTCCGGGCCGCGGCGCTGCGGCTGAGCGCGGCGAGCAGGCCGGCGCGGTCGTAGCGATAGATGCTGTCGTCATTCTCATGGACGAGATCCGGCTGCGAACGGAGCCGAAGGACTTTCCCTTCTCCCGCCTGCGGCGGCGCGTCGTCGGCACTCGCGATCACCAGGTCGGCCGTTTCGGCCTCGGCGCTGCCGACTACCCGATAGCCGGCGCTCTCGACGATCGGCCGCAAGATGTTGTCCATCCACGGATCGTCCTTGGGCAGCGCGCAGACGGGCTTGCAGGTCTCGCCCGCTTCCTTGGTCGCATGAGCGGCGAAGATCCAGAAGGGGTCGAGCACCTCGACCTGCTCGCCGGCAATCAGGGTGACGCCGCTCACTTCCCCGGATGTGGCTGCCGGCTGGAGCTCGGGGGTGAGCTCGACCAGGTCGACAACTTCGGCGAAGGCATAAGCGATTTCGCTCAGGCCGTCGGAGAGGCGCAGGATACGGACATTGCCCTGCGGGAGAGCGGCGGCTCCGGCCAGCGGCAGGATGCGCTCGCCGAGCCCGACGCGAATGCGGCCGGCGCTGAGCTGGACGCGATCGGCCGCGACGTCCTCGATCCGCTCGACAACGGCGAGCCTCACGACGCGCTTCACGCCATCGAGGCCGCGGAACAGCAAGGCGGGGCTGGTCTTGATCTTGGCGCTGCTCTCTGGCGCCTTGGCAGTGAGCTTGTCGATCTCGTTCTGGTCGAGCACCACGCCGGCTGCCGAGGCGACGCCCGAGGCATCGATCAGCAGGATCGGACTGCCGTCGTCGGCAAGCGTGGTGCCGGCATAAAGGCCGGTGGCCATCACGATCGGCGCCGCCGGCTTCACCACCAGTTCCTCATGGTCGAGCACGGCGTCCACGGCGAGGGCGTAGAGATCGCCGCCCGCGGGCTTCAGCACGATCAGGCTCTGCTCGGCCGGCCCGTATTCTTCCGGAACGCCGAGCACCTCCGCCAGCGATGCCAGCGGGATGCGCTTGTCGCGGATGCTGACGACGTGGGACCCGCCGACGGCTTCGATGCGCACCATGGCATTGTTGCGCCGGACGATCTCCTCGATCGCCGAGCGCGGTATGGCATAGCATTGGCCGCCCGCGCTGACCGTGAGCGCCGGGATGATCGTCAGCGTCAACGGCACGCGCAGCGTCAGCCGGACCCCCTGCCCCGGCCTGGAGTCGACGTCGACGACGCCCCCGATCCGCTCGATATTGGCGCGGACCACATCCATGCCGACGCCCCGGCCCGAAATCGCCGTCACTTCGGACGCCGTCGAAAGGCCTGCCTCGAAGATCAGGCCGGCACGCTGGGCCGGCGAGAGGCGTTCGGCCTGCTCCGGCGTCATGACGCCATTGGCGATGGCCTTGCGGACGAGCTTCTCGCCGTCGAGACCGCGGCCGTCGTCGACCACCTCGATCAATATCTGGTTGCCGGACTGGCGGGCGCAGATGCGAAGCATCCCGGCCTCCGGCTTCTTCGCCTTCTGGCGTTCCTCCGGCGTCTCGATGCCATGATCGATCGCGTTCCGGATGATGTGCGTCATCGGATCGCGTATCATCTCGATCATTTCGCGATCGAGCTCCACGTCGCCGCCGTCGACATCCAGCGCCACCTGCTTTCCAAGTTCGCTGCTGAGGTCCCGGACCATGCGCGGCAGGGTCGCGAAGAGATTGTCGATCCGCTGCATCCGGGTGCGGGTGATCGCGTCGCGCATCTCGGCGATACAGGCCGAGACGCGGTCGAAGGCGGCCTCGACGGCCATGTCGCCCGGCACCTCGCGCAGGCGGCGGGCGAGCTCGTTCCTGGCCAGGACCATGTCGGAGACGCCGCTCATCATCCGGTCGAGGAGATCGACGGAGAGGCGGATGCTGCGGATCGCCTTCCGGTTCTCCATCTGCGCGGAGGCGGCGGAATGCTGAGCTTCGAGCGGCTCGCAGGTCTCGCTCAGGGCGTCGATGAGCTGCTGGTCGTCCTCGCTGGACAAAGATTCACCGGTCTCCAGCGCCTGCACCAGCTCGCCGATGCGGTCGATCACGGCGAGGACGGCGCTGACCAGCCGGTGGTCGGCGACGCGCTTGCCGGAGCGAACCTCGGCCAGGACATCCTCGGCGGCGTGGCTGAGAGCTTCCAGCCGCGGCAGGTCGAAGAAGCCGCAATTGCCCTTCACCGTGTGGACGAAGCGAAAGATTGCGTCGAGGCGCTCGCGGTCGTCGGGCGTCGCTTCCCAGGCGACGATTTCGCCGCCCAATGCCTCGAGCATCTCGCGGGTTTCGGCGATGAATTCGTTGATCAGGTCTTCCATGGAGCCCTCAGCGCGTGCGGAGGCCTTATGGAGAGGAGTTGGTAAAGGAGGCGTTTACCCGGCCTGCGGTTCAGGCCGGCACGGAAGCGCCCAGCAGCAGCATTCCGGCATCGCCGTCCATCACCTGGACTTCGCCGCCGCCGTCGGTGACGAGGCAGTGGACCAGCCAGGCGGCCGCGGCCCGCGGCGCGATCGCATCCTCCGCCGTCTTGCCGATCAGCACCTGCTTCAGCTCCGGATCGAGGACGATGCGCGTCCCCTCGGCGCGGACGACGATGTCGAGGCCGTTGCCGTGCCGCTCCGCACCGACGTCAAGCCGGCCGCCGCGCACCAAAGCGTCGCCCGCGATCAGCACCAGGTTCAGCAGCACCTTCAGCGCCGACTTGCTCATCGTGGGATCGTCGACCATCCAACCGAGCTGGATTCGGCCGTCGCCGCCGAACAGGCCCTCGATCGCGACCCGCGCCTCGCGCGTGTCGACCTCGTCGGCGAAGCCGCCGGCGGCGCCGAAAGCGAGACGGAAGAATTTGAGCTTGTTGGCCGACGCGCGGGCGCTTTCGCTCAGCAGCTCCAGGCAGCGGGCCCGCATTTCGGGATCATGCTCGTCGGCGAGCAGCTCGATCCCGTTGTTGAGCGCACCAACCGGCGACAACAGGTCGTGACAGAGGCGCGAACAAAGCAGGCTCGCGAATTCGTAGGATTTCATACGGTTACCGGCCCCTGTCCTTGTCGCCCGTCCTATTGGCGCTTGCCGGCCCAGCTTGCAAGGCGGTGGTTACCATCGCGTTAACCCTGTTCCGGCAGCCGTTTCGGAGCCGCACCGCTCTTGAAAATCAGCGCACAATACCCACATCCGATGCTCGATGAACCGGGGGGTGTCGATCATACGCGCGACGATTGCTGCCGATGCCGCAGGCTGGCGGCTCGATCGTGCGCTCGCAGCGGCGCTCCCGACCCTCTCCCGCGAACGCGTGAAGGCGCTGATCAGCAGCGGCGAAGTGCGCGACCAAGCCGGTGCCCAGGTGCGCGACCCGTCCTCGAAGGCCAAGGCCGGCGATTACGAAGTTCGTGTTCCCGCCCCGACTCCTGCGCACAATGTGGCGCAGGACATCGCGCTGGAGATCGTGTTCGAGGACGATCATCTGCTCGTTGTCGATAAGCCGGCGGGGATGGTGGTGCATCCGGCCGCGGGTAATCTGGACGGCACGCTCGTCAACGCCCTGCTCCATCATTGTGCGGGACGGCTGTCCGGCATCGGCGGCGTTGCGCGGCCCGGCATCGTCCACCGGATCGACAAGGACACGTCGGGTCTTCTCGTCGTCGCCAAGACCGACGTCGCGCATGAAGGGCTGGCCAAGCAGTTTGCAAAGCACAGCATCGACCGCCGCTACCAGGCAATCGTCGCCGGGCTGCCGAACCCGTCCGAAGGATCGGTCGATGCTCCACTCGCCCGCTCGTCGGCTAATCGCCAGAAGATGGCGATCGTCGCCGATGGCCGCGGCAAGCGTGCGGTCACCCATTACCGGGTCGTCCAGGCGCTGAAGGAAGCGGCGCTTGTCGAATGCCGGCTGGAGACCGGCCGGACGCACCAGGTGCGGGTCCACATGACCTCGATCGGGCACCCGTTGCTGGGGGACCCGGTTTATGGGCGCACCAGGATCGTTCACCGTGATCTACTCAATCAATTGGACTTCAAACGCCAAGCGCTGCACGCAGCCGAACTTGGCTTCGTCCACCCAATTTCGAAAGCGACTCTGTCCTTCAAAAGCGCCGTTCCGTCGGACATGCAGGAACTGTTCAGGGCGCTCACGTTATAGCAACCAGATACCGGAAAAGGCGGGAATGCCCGACCGGCCAGGGAGATAGGTGAAGTAATGGCAAGCGGTAAGAACGTGCCCTCGATCCCCGCCATGGGCGGCGAAGCCGGGCTCAATCGCTATCTCGCCGAGATCAAGAAGTTTCCGATCCTCGCCCCCGAGGAGGAATATATGCTGGCCAAGCGCTGGACCGAGCATCAGGACACTGAGGCGGCGGCCAAGCTGGTCAACTCGCACCTTCGTCTCGTGGCCAAGATCGCGATGGGCTATCGCGGCTACGGCCTGCCCGTCGCCGAGCTCATCTCGGAGGGCAATATCGGCCTGATGCAGGGCGTGAAGAAGTTCGAGCCCGAAAGGGGCTTCCGGCTTGCGACCTATGCAATGTGGTGGATCCGCGCCTCGATCCAGGAATTCATCCTGCGCTCGTGGAGCCTCGTCAAGATGGGCACCACAGCGGCGCAGAAGAAGCTGTTCTTCAACCTCCGCCGGATGAAGAACCAGATCGAGGCGTTCGAGGACGGCGACCTCAAGCCCGAGGATGTGGCCAAGATCGCGACCGATCTCGGCGTCAGCGAGGATGACGTCATTTCGATGAACCGGCGCATGGCGATGGGCGGCGATACGTCGCTCAACGTGCCGCTGCGCGAGGAAGGCGAAGGGCAGTGGCAGGACTGGCTGGTCGACACCGATCCGCTGCAGGACGAGCGCGTCGCCGAGGCCGAGGAGACCAAGGTCCGCCACGAGCTGCTCGTCGAGGCGATGGGCGCGCTCAATGACCGCGAGAAGCACATCCTCACCGAGCGGCGCCTGTCGGAGGATCCGAAGACGCTCGAGGAGCTGAGCCAGGTCTATGACGTTAGCCGCGAGCGCATCCGCCAGATCGAGGTGCGCGCGTTCGAGAAGCTCCAGAAGGCGCTGATGAACCTCGCAGGCGAGCGCCGGCTCCTTCCGGCGCATTGAGCCGCGGGGTCTGGTGACGAGGCACTGAGCGCCCGCTAAGCAGCCGCGATGGCAAGAGCGAAGCGGGGCAGACAGAGGCGCGGAGGGTTCGGCCGGGTGATCGGCTGGGTCATCCGCGCCTTCCTCCTGTTCATCGTCGTCAGCTTGGCTTGGGTCCTGCTCTACCGCTTCGTGCCGCCGCCGATCACCTTCACGATGATGGGCGACGCGCTCGGCGGGCGCGGCGTCACCAAGGACTGGATGAGCATCGACGAGATCGACCGCGACATGGCGCGGGCGGCGATCGCGGCCGAGGACAGCAAATTCTGCAGCCACTGGGGGTTCGACCAGGACGCGATTGCCGAGGCGATGCGGCGGAACGCCGAAGGGCGCGGCGTGATGCGGGGCGGCTCGACGATCAGCCAGCAGACCGCGAAGAACGCCTTTCTGTGGCAGGGCGGCGGCTACTTCCGCAAAGGGCTGGAGGCCTGGTTCACCCTGCTGATCGAGAACCTCTGGTCGAAGCGGCGGATCATGGAGGTCTATCTCAACGTCGCCGAGACCGGCATCGGCACCTATGGCGTCAATGCCGGCGCGCAGCGTTACTTCGACAAGGACGCCTCGAACCTCAGCCGGCAGGAGGCGGCGCGGATCGCGGCGGTGCTGCCGCTGCCCAAGAAGCGCGAGGCGGTGACGCCGGGCGGCTTCACCCGCCGCTACGGCAACAGCATCTCCAGGCGCATCGGCGTGGTGGCGCGCGACGGGCTCGACGCCTGCGTATACGATGCGGAGGCCGTGGCGCCCGAAGCAGACGAGCCGGCGCCGAAGCGCTCGCGCCCGAAGCGCGCGGAGACCCCGCCTCCTTCCCCGCCGCCCGAGCGAGTCGAGGATTATATCGAGCCGGCTCCCGCCGAACCCGAGCCTGAAGCCGTCGAGGCGCCCGCTCCCGAGCCCGTTCCGGAGGCGGAGGAGCCGGTGACGAACGGCCTCTAGAACGGCATCTTGAAGCCCGGCGGCAATTGCAGACCGCTGGTCATCTTGGACATTTCGGCCTGCGCCGCCTGGTCGGCCTTGGCGCGGGCGTCGTTGAGGGCGGCGGCGACGAGGTCCTCGACCATCTGCTTCTCGGATGGCTGGAGCAGGCTCTCGTCTATTTCGACCGAGACGATCCGGCCCTTGGCGCTGGCGCGGATCTTGACCAGCCCGCCGCCGGACGCGCCGTCGACGATGATGTTGTCGAGATTGTCCTGCGCCTTCATCAGCTCGGCCTGGGCGTTCTGCGCCATCTTCATGATCTCGTCGAAATCCGGCATCATGCGCTCCGTTCGTTCAAATCGTAGTGGGTGAGTTCCGCGTCGGGAAAGGCGTCGAATGCCGCCTTCACCACCGGCGAGGCAAGCACCGACTGCCTCAGCTCCTCCGCCTGAGCCTTCTCCTGGTCGAGAAGGCTGGGCTCGGCGGGTCCGTCCGAGGTGGTGACCTGCCAGGTAACGCCAGTGAGGCCCTTCAGCGTGCCGGCGAGATCCCGGACGAGATCGCCGAGCGGCTTGGACGGCTTGATCACCAGCTCCGGCGGAGCGTAGCGGACGACGCCGGCATAATCGTGCAACTGCTGGGCAAGGTGCGGCTTGCCGTTGTTCGAGAGCAGATCGACCAGAGCCGCGAAGGTCGCAGGCGCCTTCATCGTGGAGCCCTGGGCCGGCGCTGCCGCAGCCTCGGCCGCGCGTGCCGGCAGCGCCTCGCCGCTCTGCAGCTTCTCGAGCAGAGTGCCCGGGTCGGGAAGCTCCGAGGCGTGGATAACGCGCAGCAGCGCCATCTCGGCCGCTTCCAGCGGCAGCGCGGCGCTGTTCACTTCGCCGAGGCCCTTCAGCAGCAGCTGCCACAGCCGGTGGATGGTGGCGTAGCCGAGGCGGCTCGCCCAGTCGGCATAGGCTTCGCGCTCTTCGACCGACTGAGCCCGGTCCTGGACACCACCGACCTTGGCGCGAGTGATGCCGTGGACGCTTTCGAGCAGTCCGCGGACCAGCGCCGACGGCTCGACGCCCAGATCATATTGCTCCTTCACCGCCGTCAGGGCGCCCTGCGCATCGCCGGCCAGAAGCAGGCCGAGCAGCTTGCGGACCGCACCCCTATCGGAAAGACCGAGCATGATCCGCACCTGATCGGCGGTTACGCCCTCGGCGCCGTGGGCGATCGCCTGGTCGAGGATCGAGAGGCCGTCGCGGGCCGAGCCTTCCGCGGCACGAGCGATCAGCGCCAGCGCTTCCGGTTCGACTTGCACCCCCTCCTTTTCGCTCACCATCGCGAAATGGTCGGCGAGCTGCTCGGCCGAGATGCGGCGCAGGTCGAAGCGCTGGCAGCGCGACAGCACCGTCACCGGCACCTTGTTCACCTCGGTGGTGGCGAAGAGAAACTTAACGTGCGCAGGGGGTTCCTCAAGCGTCTTCAAGAGTGCGTTGAACGCGTTCTTCGACAACATGTGAACTTCGTCGATGATGTAGACCTTGTAGCGCGCCGACACTGCCGCGTAGCGGACCGCCTCGATTATCTCGCGCACGTCGTCGACGCCGGTGTGAGAGGCGGCGTCCATCTCGACCACGTCGATGTGGCGTCCTTCGGCGATGGCGACGCAGGGCTCGCAGACGTTGCAGGGGCTGATCGTCGGTCCCCCCTGCCCGTCCGGGCCGATACAGTTGAGCGCCTTGGCGATCAGGCGTGCGGTTGAGGTCTTGCCGACCCCGCGGACGCCGGTGAGCAGGAAGGCGTGAGCGAGCCGGTCGCGCCGGATCGCGTTGCCGAGCGTCTGCACCATCGCATCCTGGCCGATCAGCTCGTCGAAACGCTGCGGCCGGTATTTGCGGGCGAGCACGCGATAAGGCTGCGCCTTTTGCGGCTGCGGCGGCTCGTCGAGGCCGAGGCCAAGTTCATCGAAGGATTCGGACATCACCGGACCCTAGCGCCTCCCCGGCAGGCTGTCGAAGGCCGGCGCTGCCCCCAAAGCTGACGAAGCCGACACATCGGCAGGTGTATCGCGTCGGCTTTCGCAGCTTTGGCTTCAGGACATTTGCTCATGGAAATTGGCCGATGGGAGATTCGTAAACCCATGGCTACGCGATAGCCCGGCGGCGCAGCTGTAGGAAAGGAAGCTCGCGCCATGGCGCCGCGGCAAAGCCGCGCCGTCGGTCCTCGCCTGAGCGAGGCCGGCCGCGCTTGCGCGTCTCGTAGATAGCTTTGCTATCTTCGTGCGCGCTGCGCGGTGGGAGCCGGAACGACCCGAAGCGAAATCGTTACGGCTGCTTCCTTCCGGACCTGACCGGGTTGGCGACAACTCCGTCCGCCCGACTCCCGCGGCGCATATGGGGCAAGGCCTCCTCCCGCGCAAGATTGCCGGGCCGGAGTGAGAAGTCCCGCTTACTGCACAGCGCTTTCACTATACTCGATGCGAATGCGGACCCAGGTGCCGATCAGTTCCTTTCCGCCGATCCGCGGCGGACGGACCCGGAATTGCCACGCCGCCTGGCGGACGGCGCCGGCGAGCCGGCTGCCCGGAGGCGAAGAGTCGAGTTCCACGCAATCCTCCACCTGAAAGCGTGCCGCCGTCTTGCAGGCGACGAGGCCCCAGCCTTCCTTGGGCATGCGCGCCGGCAGGTATGGGCTGAGCTCTGCGGGCGTCGGCCGGCGATACCATTCCGCATTGTAGAGGGGCTCGCCATCGGGCGCGGTGCCGACCCTTTGCGAATCTCCTGCCGTCGAAGCCGACTTTTCGCCGGCTGCTCCTGCGGCGCTGGAGCCCTCGAACCTCGCGAGGTCGCTGGCAGCGAACTCTTCGCGAGTGATGGCGATGAACGGCAGCGGGTTCTCGCTCGGCAAGGGCGGGGGCTCGACGGTCGGCAGCGGCGGAGGCGGATCGCTCCGCGGGACTGGCTTTGGCTTGACCGGCGCCTCGCTGGGCTCGGCGTCGGGAGCCGCCGCTATTTCTGGGCTGAGGTCCAGCAGGATCGGCCCGCCTTTGAACCTGGGAGGCGCAGGCGGTGCGTTCAGCGTCAGCAGGGCGATGAGGATAAGGAGGTTGGCAGCGATCGCCAGTGCCATCGCCGCTGCGCGACGGCGTAGTGAAGGGGCCTCGGGGCTGGCCGGAACGTAGGGGTGGAGAGCCGGCTGCAATGACGAAAAACCTGGCGGTCCTGAACAAGGAGATGGTGGCAGTGCGAGACCGCCGCATAGTGGCGGATCGGGAGCCTGTCTCAGATGGGTCAGACTGGCCAGCAGCACAAGCGCTTCGATCCCATCACCTCCAGTGACCAGCCTGAGCCAGTTCCGGCACTGATTCCGTTCCCCTGCGTTACAGGATTAGGTTGGGAAGAACGGAAGGAGCGGGCCTTGTGGGCACCGAGCTTTCCGTCTTCCAAGAAGAGAAAGAGAGTATCCGTGATGGTCCGCACGCCTGTGTTCGTGCGCGGAACCTTTGTTGCTTTGGCACTGTGTTTCGCGACAGCTCACCCCCTCGCCGCCAAGCCGGCGGCACCGTCTGTCCCGATCGAAGAGCGCATCGACAGCCTCAAGCCCGGCCATTGGGTCTGGCGGCCCGAACTGGCGCCGGAAGGACCGGTAGAGGTGGTCGTCAGCCTGCCGCTGCAGATCGCCTATGTCTATCGCGGCGGCACCCTCATAGGGGCGACCACCGTCTCTACCGGCATGCCGGGCTACGACACGCCGACCGGGCGCTTCAGCATCCTGCAAAAGCGCGAGAAGCATTTCTCCAACCTCTACGACAATGCGCCGATGCCGTTCATGCAGCGGCTGACCTGGGACGGCATCGCGTTGCACGCCGGCGCCATTCCGGGCGAGCCGGCGTCGCACGGCTGCGTCCGCCTGCCGAAGACGTTCGCGGCCAAGCTCTATGGGATCACCGATCTCGGGGCGACGGTGGTGATCGTCGATGACGCGCCGTCGCCGGAGGCGGCCTATGCGATGGTCACCGGGCAGACGTTCGAGACCGCCATGGGTGGACCTGAGGAGCCCCTGGAGGCGGCGGCCGAGACCCCCTGAACTCAGCGTCCCTGCATGTTGTGAGCGGCGCCGGGGATGCGGACGGTAAGGGTCGCCAGTTCCTCGGTGAGCCAGATCTGGCAGGCGAGACGGGAATGGCGGGTGACGTGAGCCGCCAGGTCCAGCATGTCCTCCTCCTCCTCGCTGGCGCGGGGGAGCTTCGCGAAATCTTCAGGCTTGACGATGATGTGGCAGGTCGAGCAGGCCATCTGACCCTCGCAGGTGCCTTCGAGCGGCTGGCCCTCCGCCTGGGCGACGTCGAGCAGGCGCTCGCCGGGCGGGGCATCGACCTCGCGCACCTCAGCGCCGTCGGCAGAGATGAAGCGGACGAGTGTCATGCGGCGAAGCTGCGCTGGCGAGCGGCTGCATCAAGGATGAGACCGAGGGCGCGCGTCAGTTCCTCTTCGCTGGTGTAGCGGCCGAAGCCGAGGCGGATGCTGGAACGCGCCTCCCGGTCCGCGAGGCCGATCGCCTGCAGGACATGGCTGGGGCGGCCCGAGCCGCTGGCGCAGGCGGAGCCGGCGGAGAAGGCGACCTGGCGGACCTCGGAGATCAGGCGGGCAGAGTCGATGCCCTCGGCCCGGATGTTGAGATTGCCCCGGTAGCGATGCTCGAACGAGCCATTGAGGGTCCAGCCCTGCGTGGCGCGCCGCGCGACCTCCCATAGTCGATCGACATGCTCGTGATCCGCGTCACGACGCTCGACCAGCAGGCGAGCGGCCTCGCCCAAGCCGACACAGAGGGCTGGCGACAAGGTGCCGGAGCGGAGGCCGCCTTCCTGGCCACCGCCGTGGAGGAGCGGGTCGATCTGGAGGCCGTCGCGCAGCCACAGGCCACCAATGCCCTTGGGGCCGTGGACTTTGTGCGCGGAGACGGCGACCATGTCGCAGGCGTGGAGCGGGATGGCGATGCGGCCGAGCGCCTGCACCGCATCGCAGAAGAACAGCGCGCCGCGGCGGTGGGCGAGTTCGGCGATCTGCTCGACCGGCTGGATGACGCCGATCTCATTGTTGACGAGCATAGCGGCGACGAGGCCGGTGCGGTCGTCAATGCGCTCGGCGGCGAGGTCGAGGTCGACGAGGCCGTCCGGCTGGACCGGGAGGAAATCGGCTTCGAAGCCCTGGCCGCCCAGCCACTCGATGGTGTCGAACACGCAGGCATGCTCGGTGGCGAGGGTGACGATCTTGCGCTTGTCCGGGGGCAAACGGGCCGCAGCTCCCTTGAGGGCCCAATTGGCGGCTTCGGTGGCGCCGGAGGTGAAGTAGAAGCCCCCCTTCTCTCCCCCTTCCGGATTTCCGGCAGGGGTTCGGGGTGGGCCTTCTTGAGCACCTTGCCTGGCCGAAGAGCCCACCCCCGGCCCCTCCCGGAAGTCCGGGAGGGGAGTCGTCAGGGCGCGGACGACCCGCTCCCGCGCCACCTCGATGGCGGCGGCGGCTTCGCGGCCGAGGCGGTGGGGTGAATGGGGGTTGCCGAAATTGGTGTCGATCCACGGGCGCATGGCGGCCGCGACTTCGGGCGCGAGGGGGGTGGTCGCCTGATAATCCAAGTAGATCATGCGGCGCGGCGCCTTGCCGCCATTTCGGTCCAGAGGGCGGCGAAGCGGTCGACCTCGGCCTCGGTCGTGGAGCGGCCGAAGCTGACGCGGATGACCTCTGCCGCGCTGGCTCCGTCCCAACCCATGGCTGCCAGGACATGGCTGGGCTTGAGGCTGCCGGACGAGCAGGCGCTGCCTGCCGAGACGGCGATGCCGTTCATGTCGAACTGGATCAGCTGGGCGTTGGCAGGCGCGCCGGACATGAAATAGGCGCCGATCGTGGGAATGCGGTGCGTGAACTGGCCGACGACACCGCCGCCCGCTTCGGCGATCCGCTTTTCGAGGCGCTGACGGAGGGCGGCTGCCTCGGCCATCCACGCTGGACCGGCCTCGAGGGCGGCTGCCATGCCGATGATGCCGGGCAAGTTCTCGGTTCCGGCGCGATAGCCCTGCTCCTGGCCGCCGACCGGTTCGATGAGCGAGAGTTCGCGAAGCAGCAGCGCGCCGACGCCCGGAGGACCGCCGAACTTGTGGGCGGAGAGCGCGATCATGTCCGCATCCGGGAGCGGCAGCTTCCCGGCGGTCTGGGCGCAATCGGCAAGCAGCAGGCCGCCGCGGGCGCGGACATGCGCGGCGACCTCCTCCAGCGGCTGCAGGATCCCCGTTTCGTTATTGGCGTGCTGGATAGCGACCAGCGGCCGCTCGCCGCCTATCGGCGAAAGATCGACCAGGCCGTCGCGATCGACCGGCAGACGCACCGCGTCCGGAGCCGCACGAAAGACGGCGTCATGCTCGACCGCGGAGACGAAGCGGGTTCCGCCATGGCCGCGGGACAGCGCTATCGCCAGAGCCTCGCTGGCGCCGCTGGTGAAGATGATCGAGCCGGTCCAGCCGAGCGCATCGGCAATTCGCCGCCGCGCATCCTCCAGCGCCGCCTTGGCGGACCGGCCCTCCGCATGGGGCGAACTGGGATTGTGCCACCGCGCCAGCGCCTCGGCCATCGCCTCGCGCGCCGCCGGCAGCAGCGGCGTCGTCGCGGCATGGTCGAGATAGGCGCGGGACAAGCCGGTTTTCCTTGCGATTGCTAAGCGGACGCGAGCCTCTATATAGGTGCCGCCGCGCGAAACCACGCGCAACACCCATTCATTTCCCGCCGCAGGTGCAATGCCCGAAGTCATTTTTCCAGGGCCGGAAGGCCGCCTTGAAGGGCGTTTCCAGCCCGGTCCCCGCCCTCGCGCTCCGGTCGCGCTGATCCTCCACCCGCACCCGCAGGCGTCGGGCACGATGAACAATCACATCGTGCAGGCGCTCTACAAGACGTTCGTGCGGCGCGGTTTCGCGACCCTGCGCTTCAACTTTCGCGGTGTCGGCAAGAGCCAGGGCATTTTCGACAATGGCGTCGGCGAGCTCAGCGATGCGGCTTCGGCGCTCGACTGGGTGCAGCAGATCCATCCCGAGGCGGAGCAGACCTGGGTGGCGGGGGTCAGCTTCGGCGCGTGGATCGGCATGCAGCTCCTCATGCGGCGGCCGGAGGTGCGCGGCTTCATCTCGATCGCGCCGCCGGCGAACATGTATGATTTCACCTTCCTCGCCCCCTGCCCCTCCTCCGGCATCATCATCCAGGGCGAGGCGGACGAGGTGGTGACGCCGAATGCGGTCCAGAAGCTGGTCGACAAGCTCCGCACCCAGCGTCACATCACCATCCACCATGACACCATTCCGGGCGCGAACCATTTCTTCGTCAACGAGATGCCGCAGCTGATGAAGTCGGTGGACGATTATCTCGACTTCCGCCTGGATCCCTCCTGCACGATCAGGTGATCGGCGCCGTCCAGATCACCACGTTGCCGAGAATCACCAGAGCCGCGACCAGCATCAGCACGCCCTTCTTCGTGTCCCGCCGCTTGGTGAGCATGTAGAGGCCTCCGCCGGCCAGCGCGAAGGCGGCGATGACCATGATGGAAAGCAGGGTCGCGGAAAGGCCGGTGAGCATCGCGCCCCTCTGCCACGCCGGCAACATTTGAGAAAGCAGCCGGTCTTTACCGTTCGTTTACCTTGAGCCTTTAGATTCGCATCATGGGCTCGGCAGACCAGAAGCATAGCCTCGACGAGGCATTCGAGCGGATCGAAGAGACGATCCTGCCGAGCATTTCGCTGATGCTCGACACTTTGCTGGAAGCGGCGCAGTTCGCCAAACCCAGCAAGGATGCCGAAATCTATGCGGCCGAGCTGCGGACGATCGCACTCCAGCTCGAGGCGCTGACCCGCCAGGTCGAGGCCGCCTCGCCGGCCCATGTCGACCCGCAGGATTATCGCTCCTCCTCGGCAGCCTGAGCTTCCAGGATTGCGGCGTAAAGCTGCGGATCCACATTCCCGCCCGATAGCACCACCACGCTGCGCTCCGTGAGCAGCCCTGCCTTGCTGGTCAGCGCGGCGGCGAGCGCGACTGCGCCGCCCGGCTCGACGACGAGGCGGAGATGGCGGAAGGCGTAGGCCATGGCCGCGGCGACCTCCGCTTCGCTCACCCATAGCCCGCGGGCGCCCTGCTGGCGCAGCGCGCCGAGCGTCAGCGGCGAGACGAGCTTGGTCTGAAGCGCGTCGCAGCGCGTGGGCGGCGCGTCGTCGGCGACGGACACCGGCTCGCCGGCTTCGATCGAGCGCGCCATGTCGTCCCAGCCTTCCGGCTCGGCGATCACGACCTCCGTCTCGGGCAGCGCAAGCGCGATGCCGGCCGAGAGGCCGCCGCCACCGCAGGGCACGATCACCTTGTCCGGGGCGACACCCAGCTGATCGCGTAGCTCCACGCCGACGCTCCCCTGCCCTTCGATGATGTCGACATCGTCAAAGGACGGGACGAGCGTCGCGCCGCTCTCCCGCGCCAGGCGGGCGCCGATCTCCTCGCGGCTCTCGGTTCGGCGGTCATAGGGCACGATGCGGGCGCCGGCGGCGAGCGTCGCCTCGCGCTTCACGGCGGGCGCGTCGGCGGGCATGACGATGGTGGCGGCGATGCCGAGGCGCCGGGCGGCGAGCGCGACGCCTTGGGCATGATTGCCTGACGAGAAGGCGACAACGCCGCGCCTGCGCTCCTCCTCGCTCAGCAGCAGCAGGCGGTTGGTCGCGCCGCGCAGCTTGAAGCTGCCGCCCTGCTGCAGGCATTCGGCCTTGGCCCAGAGGCTTTGGCCGCCAATCTCGAGCGGCAGAAGCGGGGTGCGGGTCACGTCGGCGCGAATCCGGGCGGCGGCGGCCTCGACTCCCTGCCTGCTGGGGTTTCTCTTGATCATGGATTCTCCGTTCGGCGCAACATTTGCACCGCTTGTGCCGGTGCTAAGTCGCTAAATTACATCAGCTTTTCACAGGTCTTTACAGGGGGGTCGGTGGCCCATATATCGCGCCCCGCTGCCCCAAGGGGACTTCCAATAACCGCAAGGCAGCCTTTGTCGCCAACTACCCCATTGGAGGTCCCTTGAATTGCACAGCCATCATAACGCGCTGGGGCTAGCTGCCGCCCCCTCCGGCGACAATGTGGTCGCCGGCATCGCCAAGGCTCGACCGGTCCAGCCGGTTACGCTTCTTCGTCCGCACGCTGCACGCCGTGCCGCCCGCTTCTTCGTCGAGAAGTTTCCGGGCCGCTCGATCTATGCGGTGAAGGCGAATCCCTCCCCGGACCTGCTTGAGATCCTGTGGGACAGCGGCATCACGCATTACGACGTGGCGTCGATCGCCGAGGTGCGCCTCGTCGCCCGGACGCTGCCGGAGGCGACGCTTTGCTTCATGCACCCCGTGAAGGCCGAGGAGGCGATCGAGGAAGCCTATTTCACGCATGGCGTGCGCACCTTCTCGCTCGACACGATGGACGAGCTCGAGAAGATCGTGCGGGCGACCCGCGGCGCGACCGATCTCAACCTCTGCGTGCGCATCCGCGTCTCCTCCGACCATTCGAAGCTGAGTCTCGCTTCGAAGTTCGGGGTGGAAGCGCATGAGGTGAAGGACCTGCTGATGGCGACTCGCCAGGCGGCGGACGCGCTCGGCATCTGCTTCCATGTCGGCAGCCAGGCAATGACTCCGGCCGCTTATGGCGAGGCGATGGCGCGCGTCCGTGCAGCGATCGTCGAGGCGGCGGTCACGGTCGACATTGTCGATGTCGGCGGTGGCTTCCCTTCATCCTATCCCGGCATGGAGCCGCCGCCGCTCGAAACCTATTTCGAAGTGATCCACAACGCCTTCGAAAGCCTGCCGATTTCCTACTCGGCAGAGCTGTGGTGCGAGCCCGGCCGGGCGCTGTGCGCGGAATATGCGAGCGTGCTGGTGCGGGTCGAGAAGCGCCGCGGCGACGAGCTCTACATCAACGATGGCGCCTACGGTGCCCTCTTCGATGCGGCGCATGTCGGCTGGCGCTTCCCGGTGAAGCTGGTGCGCGAGCCCGAGTCGGAGACCCGGGACATGGGCTTCAGCTTCTACGGGCCGACCTGCGACGATCTCGACCATATGGCGGGGCCGTTCATGCTCCCGGCCGACGTTCAGGCGGGCGACTATATCGAGATCGGCATGCTCGGCGCCTATGGCTGCGCGATGCGCACCGGCTTCAACGGCTTCGGCTCCGACCAGAAGGCCGTCGTCGATGACGAGCCGATGGCGAGCCTCTACGGCGGGACGAGCCGTGAAGTGGCGCGGAATAACGTGGTTCAGCTCTAAGCAAGCCGCGTTTATGTAGATGGACGGTGACCTGCGTGGCCTTCGGGAGCCCGGGTCCCGTCCATATCCCTAGTGTCTCCGAAGGACCCGGCTCGCCGGCGTGTCGCGGATATTGGAGAACGAGAGTGAACGACCAGACCAAGATCAACGATACCCGCAAGCAGGAGCTGCTCGCCAACGTCGTCGAGCATATCGACATCAAGAGCTTCGACGCGCGCCCGATCGTGGACGCGATGAAGAAGATGAGCTTCACCAGCCGCGACCTCGGCCGGGCGGCGGAGATCTACAACACCATGCTGTCCGATCCGGACTGCTCGATCTTCCTGGTCGTGGCGGGCTCGACCTCGGCCGGCGGCTGCATGGACCTCTATGCCGACCTGGTGCGCAACAACATGGTGGACGGCATTGTCGCCACCGGCGCCACGATCGTCGACATGGATTTCTTCGAAGCGCTTGGCCACAAGCACTATCAAGCGCTTGAGATCCCTGACGACGACACGCTGCGCTCGCTCTACATCGACCGGATCTACGATACCTATATCGATGAGGAGAAGCTGCAGGAGACCGATCACACGATCGGCGAGATCGCCAACAGCCTCGAAGCCCGCCCCTACAGCTCGCGCGAGTTCATCCGCGAGATGGGCAAGTGGCTGATGACGCACGGCAAGAAGGAGAACAGCCTCGTCAAGCTCGCCTACGAGCATGACGTGCCGATCTTCTGCCCGGCCTTCACCGACAGCTCGGCTGGCTTCGGCCTGGTCAAGCACCAGGTCGACCGGATGAAGGAAGGCAAGCCGTACATGACACTCGACAGCATCGCGGACTTCCGCGAGCTGACCGACATCAAGATCGCGGCGGGCCAGACCGGCTTGCTGATGATCGGCGGCGGCGTGCCGAAGAACTTCATCCAGGACACGGTCGTCTGCGCCGAGATCCTCGGCAAGGAAGTCGATGTGCATAAGTATGCTGTGCAGATCACCGTCGCCGACGTGCGCGACGGCGCCTGCTCTTCGTCGACGCTCCAGGAAGCGGCGAGCTGGGGCAAGGTTTCGACGGCGATGGAGCAGATGGTGTTCGCCGAGGCGACCAGTGTCATGCCGCTGCTGGCTTCCGACGCTTATCACCGGGGCCACTGGCGGGAGCGCGCCAAGCGCCGCTTCTCCAAGCTGTTCCATAAAGACTGAGCAACACGAACCCCCGCCCTCACCGGCGGGGGTTTTTGCTATGGGGGCATGATGGAGATCAGGCGGGCAACCGAAGCCGACAAGGACGGCATCTGGGACGTCATTGAGCCGGCGATCCGCGCCGGCGAGACTTACGCCCTGCCTCGCGACTGGAGCCGCGAGGAAGCGCTGGCTTACTGGTGCGCGCCGGACCGCGAAGCATTCGTCGCGGAGGAGGACGGTCGCGTCCTCGGCACCTACTTCGTCCGCGCCAACCAGCCTGGACCGGGGAGCCACATCGCCAATGCCGGCTATATGACGCACCCGGATGCCGTCGGCCGCGGGGTCGCGTCGGCCATGGCCCGCGCCTCGCTCGACTGGGCGCGCGAGGGTGGCTTCCGCGCGATGCAGTTCAATTATGTCGTCAGCACCAACGCGCGGGCAGTGCGCCTCTGGCAGCATCTCGGTTTCGACATCGTCGGGACCCTGCCCGGCGCCTTCCACCATCCGGCGGTCGGCTATGTCGACGTCTACGTGATGTATCAGGCGCTCCGGCGCTAGGCTTGCAGCTGAAGCTCCTGTCGCATCGACTCGACGCTGATTCTCAACCACTTTCGTTTCGGCCAACAAACGCGCATCATGCACGCAGAATCGAAGCGGGAGATTGCCCATGGCCAAGCTTTATCTTGCGGCGCTGCTCGCGGCCGCCGCTGTATCGGTCCAAGCCCAGCCGGCTCCGGAGGCAGTGCCGATCGAAAGCGTCGACTCCGCCCACACCAGAAAGGTCTTCCGGGACCTTTCGGTCTGCCTTGCCAAGGCGCGGCCGCGCTGGGCGCGCGAGACGCTGTCGCACCCCTATCTCAGCGAAGCGCAATCGCGCGCTGCCTCCGAAGCGCTCGGGGGCAGGGACAATTGCGTGCCGGGGACCGAAGGCGAGTTCACTTTCCGGCCGGCCGGCATGGTCGGCAATCTGGCCGAGCATTTCGTCCGCACCGACATCGAGCGAGCGGATTTCGCGCGCCTCAAGACGGTGCTGTCGACCCTGGCGCCGCTTAACGTCTCCGAGGATTTCGCCCTGTGCCTGGCGGCGCGCGATCCGGCCGCGGCTCGCGACCTCGCGCTGAGCGACCTGGGCAGCCCTGCCGAGATGGCGGCGGCCAACCGGATCGCGACCCACGTCAATGCCTGCACCAACGAGGGCGAGAAGCTGAAGATCGATCTGCAGGGTTTGCGAGCGCTGGTCTCCGTCGCGCTTTACCGCGGACTTTCCACCGTTCAGGCAAGATCCTGACAAAAAGTGGCGCTGCCGCTTCTGCCGGCGGCGCCATCTGGTCGATTATCGAGGGGCGCTCGCCCCCGCCTGGCCCCCCTCAGGCCGCGCGCCGGGACCGGTTTGCTGCTGCAGGGCGCTGTCCTGAGCGTCGAGTGCCGCCTTGTCCCAGTCCGCCTGCGTCCGGCAGGAGCGGGTGCTGAGGCGCGACCCGCTGATGATGAGGTTCCGGCAAACCTTCTTGCCGGCGTCCTTCGCGGCAGACTTGCGCTCCCCGGCGCCGTCCGCGGATCCGCCGGTCTGCCCCGCAAGCGCGGTCGTCGCCGACAGAGCGGCGAAACTCATCCCCAAGGCGACCGACGCTTTCACAAAAGGCTTCGCACCCATGTTCATCCCCTTATGCCGGGCGCCGACTCGGCAGCCCTAATCGAAGAGCCATAAGAGCATATTTCGCAATCGCTTAGAAGGCCGCGGAGAAGGACGCCGGCGGCTATGGCCTCCTCCCTCGCGCCCGCCACTCCTGTCTGGTCTGGCCCCAGATATCGACCTCGTAGCTGTCGAAGGGCGGCGGAAGCTTGCCGCGGCCGCGGTTCCCGGAGCCGAGGCGTTCGGCAAGTGCCTGCGAGGGCGTGTTCGCCGGATCAATGCAGTGGATGACCTCGGTCCAGCCAAGCGTGTCGAAAGCCCAGTCGACCGATGCCACCGCCGCCTCATAGGCGTAGCCGCGGCCCCAGGCGGATTTGAGGATGCCCCAGCCGACTTCGGTGCCGGGCCATTCCTCCGGCTGCCACGGGCCGGTGCGGCCGATCCAGCGGCCGCTTTCACGCTCGATCATCGAGAACATGCCGAAGCCCTTGAGCGACCAGGAGCCGGCCATGGTAGCAAGGCCGCGCCAGGCGGCGGCGCGGGCGACGGGACCGCCGATATATTGGGAGCTTTGGGCGTCGCCCATCAGTTCGGCCCAGCCTTCGAAATCCTCGGCCAAAGGCGGCCGCAGGATCAGGCGCTCCGTCTCGATCACCGGCCCCAGCATCTTCCTCTCCATTGAAACGGTACCGCAACTGGAGCACCTTCCCTGCATCTCAAGGGGGAGTCCAGCCATGCACAGTCCGATCCTCGCGCCCGTGGTGGCGCTCGTCGCCTGGACCTTGCTGATGATGCTGTGGATGTACGCGACGCGGCTGCCGGCGATCGGGCGGTCGGGCATCGACCTTGCCACCTGGCGCGGTGGCACGGGCGGTCAGCTCGAGCAGATGCTTGACGCGCGTGTCCAGTGGAAGGCGCACAATTACAATCATCTGACCGAGCAGCCGACGCTATTTTACGCGATCTGCCTCACCCTTGCGCTGATGGACTTCGGCGGCGGTATGAACCTCGTCCTCGCCTGGGCCTATGTCGCGCTGCGGGTGGTGCACAGCATCGTGCAGGCGACCTGGAATTTGGTGCGGGTGCGGTTCGCGATCTTCTCGCTCGCCTCCCTGGTGCTGGTCGCGCTCACCCTTCACGCGGGGCTGGCGCTGCTGCACCGCTAGCGGCGGCGCCCCGGCTGAGCCATGGCGCCGTAGCCCTGGCGGACGATCACCGGCTGCTGGCAGCCCTCGACCTGGCGGACGACGGCGAGCTGCAGGTCGCCCGGCGGGAGGTCGCCGAGGCGGTTGAACCTTCCCTGCTCGCCGAGCGTCGCATGACGGACATCATTGGCCATGCAGTCGAGGCGCGACCCGGCGAACTTGTTGGGGTTATGCGCGGCTGCGGCGGCGGGCGGCTGAGCGAAGCTCGAGCCGGCCGGGAGTGCGAGCGCGGCGGCAAGGATGACGAGACGCATGCGGATCTCCCTGTTTACGCCCTGCTTATAGCAGATTTCGCAGCCGATTCGAACCCTCAGCGCGTGAAGGCAGCGGCAAGCTCGACATGGGTGGACCAGCGGAACTGCCCCACCGGCTTCACCCAGTGGAGCCGATAGCCGCCTTCGATCAGGGTCTTCGCATCGCGCGCGAAGGTGCTGGGATTACAGGAAACGTAGGCGAGAAACGGCACCGCTGCTTTGGCGAGCGAGGCGACCTGCTCGCGGGCTCCGGCGCGAGGTGGGTCGAGGATCACGGCCTCGAACCGGTTCAGCTCCTTCACGTCCAGCGGCCGGCGGAAGAGATCGCGATGATCGACGAACACCTGCCGCTGCGCCCGGTTCGCGGCCGCCTTGAGCGCGAGCGCCGCATCGCGGGAAGCTTCCGCGGCAAGGATGCGCCCCTCCAGCGCCAGCGCGAAGGTGCCGAGGCCGGCGAACAGGTCGGCGACGATCCGCGCCGGCCCGAGCGCATCACGCACCGCCGCCACGAGCGCCGCCTCGCCCTCCGCCGTGGCTTGCAGGAAGGCCCCGTGCGGGAGCGGCACCGGGACGGCGCCCAATGTCACGGTGACCGGCTCCGGCTCCCAGCGTGTCTGTGGGCCATAGCCGTCGTCGATCGCCAGCCGTGCGAGGCCGTGACTCTGCGCGAACGCCGCCAGCGCCTCCGTCGCGTCGAGATCGTTCGCCTCGACCTTGTCGAGCAGCACGTCGACACCTTGATCGGTGAGCGTCATCCGCACCTCCCCGCCTGCGCGCGGGCCGAGGAGGCTTCGAAGCAATCGCCGCAGCGGATCCACCAGCGCGAACAGCTCCGGCCGCAGGATATGGCATTCGCGCATGTCGATGATGCGATGCGAAGCCTCGGCATTGAAGCCGAGCAGGATCTGGTTTCCCCGCCGCTCCGCCCGCAGAGCGGCGCGCCGGCGGCTGTTCGGCGGCGAGATGTGCGGCGGGAGGATGTCCGCCGACAGATCCTGCGCTGCCAGCGCTGAGGCAATGCGGTCCTGCAGGAAGCGGCCGAATGCCTCGTCGTCGAGATGCTGAAGCTGGCAGCCTCCGCATTCCGGGAAGTGGCGGCATGGCGGCACCTGCCGGTGCGGTCCAGCGATCAGTGCCCCGTCCGCCGCGACTGTGTCGCCAGGCGCGGCCAACGCCACGTGGCGGCCGCTCGCCGTGACCCCGTCGCCTCGGGCCGCAATGCGGACGATCTGCTCAGACTCAATCACAGCATTCGGCCAGAGCGGCAGGGAGACATTCGACAAGATCGTCGGCGACGAGGCCGGCACCGAGCCGGGCAGCGGCGCGGCCGTGCAGCCAGACGCCGGCGCAAGCCGCCTCGTACGCGCCGAGGCCGCGTGCTCGCATCGCGGCGATGATCCCGGTGAGCACGTCGCCCGTTCCGGCGCTTGCCAGCCAGTGCGACGAGGCGGCGGCAATCGCGGCCCGACCGTCCGGCGCTGCCACGATTGTGTCGGCACCCTTGTAGACGATGACGGCCCTTGCCCGCCGCGCGGCTTCGCGGGCCTGCTCGACCTTGCTTCCGTCGAGCGCTCCGAACAGGCGGCTGAACTCGCCCGCATGGGGCGTCAGGACAGGTTCTTCAGCAAGTTCGAGCGCGACCTTGTGGTCCGCCATGAGCACCAGCGCGTCCGCATCGAGCACGAGCTTGCTGCCTGAGGCCAAGGCCTGTTCCAGGAGGGCGGCGGCCGAAGCGTCGCGGCCGAGGCCGGGGCCGATCGCCAGCGCGCCGATCCGCTCGTCCCGTAGCGGAAACTCGTCGGAGCCTTGCACCACCGCTGCCGGCACGTTCGCAAGCGGCCGGTTACCGACCAAGCGAACATAGCCCGCCCCCGCTCGCGCGGCAGCGGCGACCGTGAGGGCGCTTGCGCCGGGAATGATGCCGGCAAGGACGGCGACATAGCCGCGGCTATATTTGTGATCGTCGGGGCCGGGGGCGGCAAGGCGTGGCCGGCTGATGCCGCGAAGGTCGCTCTCGGCCGCTATGCCGATGTCGGCGACCGCGATTCGGCCCATGTGGCGCGCGGCCGGCTGGAGCAGGTGCGCGGGCTTGAGCGTCGCGAAGGTGATGGTGAGGTCATAATCCGGGACCGGCGAGAGGATCGCGCCGTCATCGGTGGCGACGCCGCTCGGCAGGTCGACGGCCACCCGCACCGCCGCCGCTTCGGCGAGCCTGCCTAGCTGGTCGGAAATTGCCCGATCAAGCGGCCGGGCGAGGCCGGTGCCGAACAGCGCGTCGACCATCATCGGGGCGGGCTCCGCCTCCTGGAGCGCCTCTACCGGCCCCTTCCAAAGCCCCCTCGCCCATTGCGCGGCTGCCGAAGCCGGCTCGGCAAGCGCCGCGACGCGGACGTCGACGCCGTGCTCGCGAAGACCGCGCGCGATCACATAGCCGTCGCCGCCATTGTTGCCGGGACCGCACAGGACCAAAGTCGGAAGCGGGCCGGCGAAGCGCCGGGCAGCCTCGGCAGCCGCCATGCCCGCGCGCTCCATCAAGGTCTCGACAGGCGTGCCGGCGGCGATCGCTCTCGCCTCCGCCGCACGCATTTCGGCGGCGGTGAGGATGACGTCGCCGCTCACGGCGCGGAGGGCGGGCGCGCCCCCACGGTGGCAGGCAATCGATAGCGATCCTCGCCGATCGTGACCTCGATGCGATTGTCGGCGATGACCTGGACCTCGGCCGCAGCCGCTCCGTCGGCAGTGATCACCCCCCGGCCGTCGTCGGCGATCGTCAGGCGGCGAAAGCCTCCGTCGGGATGGCGGATGGTGAGGCTGCCATCCTCCCCGCGCTCGACGATGCAAGCCCGCTCGAAAGCCGCCGCGCCCGCCAGCGCGCAGTCGATGCCATTGTCCGAGCTCTTGGCCCGCGCCACCCGCTCCTCGACCGATTCAGCGTCGGAACAGCCGGCGAGCAGGAGGAGGGCGAAGGCCACGGCGCGTCTCATGCGCTCGTTCTGGTCAAACGACCGGGGTCAGGCAAGTGTCTAGCGGCGACGGCTCCTGTGCGCCACAAGACGGGTGGCGAGGGCATCGGAGCCGAGCAGGTCGTCGAAGCGGCGGTCCTGAGCGTCGTCATGCGCCACCGCTTGCGCCGCGAGAGCAATGCCGCGCTTCAGCGTCGCCAAGCTGGCGGCATCGTTGGAGGCAATGGCCGCGGCGGCCGCCAGAACCTCTGCGTCCAGGCCGTCCGGCAGGAAGCGTTCGACGAGGCCGATCCGCGCCGCTTCGGCGCCGTCGATGCTCTGCGCGCCGAGCAGCAGCCGCGCCGCCTGACCCGCGCCGACCAGGGAGACGAGGCGGTGCACGTCCTCCTGCGGGTACGAGATGCCGAGCTTGGCCGGCGTAATCGCGAACTGCGCGCCGGGCCCGGCGAAGCGGATGTCGCAGGCCATCGCGACTGCGACGCCGGCGCCGTAACAGGCACCCTCCACCACCGCGATGCTCGGAATGCCGGCGCTGAGCCGATCGAGGCCCGATCGGATCGCGCGGCGAAAGGCACTGCGGGTCTCGGCATCCTCGGCAAAGATATCGAAATCCGAAACATCCGCGCCCGAACAGAAGGCGCCAGGAACGCCCGAAACGATCAGGACGGAGGCGCCGCGGTCCTGCGCCTCCTGCGCAAGGTCGCCAAGCTGAGCCCAGCCGGCCAACGGAATGGCGTTGCGCCGCTCCGGGCGCGACAGGCGGAGACGGGCGATCGCGCCCTCGATCGACAACTCAAACATTGGCTTCCCTTGCCCAGCGGCGCCATGCTTGTCGTCCCAAAAAGCGGCAGAGTTCGCTCACCTGAGGCGGCTGGCGAGGAGCCACCAGTCAGGCCGTTCGGCAGCGATGGCGGATCGAGCAGCGTCGCGCGCGGCTTCGTCGGCGAACAGCGCGAAGCAGGTGGCGCCGGAGCCTGACATCCGCACCAGCGACGCACCCGGCGCTCCGGTCAGGCGGGCGAGGACCGCGTCGATGGCGGGAGCGAGCGTGAGCGCCGGCGGTTCGAGATCGTTGCGCGAATCCGTCAGCGAGCCGAGCGGCCCTCGATCGACCCCATCCCAGGTGCGGAAGACGGCAGCGGTCGAAACCGGAACACCCGGATTGGCAAGCAGGATCGGTGTGCCGCAGACGTCGGTGCCGGGCTCGTTGAGGAGATCGCCCCTTCCTTCACCTCGCGCGGTGCGGCTGCCGACGCAGGCGGGCACGTCGGCGCCGAGCGGGGTGGCGATCTCGAGCAACTCGGCCTCGGCCGCCTCCAGACCCCACCACCGGTTCAGCAGCCGCAGCGCCGCCGCCGCGTCGGCGGATCCGCCGCCGATTCCCGAGGCAACGGGCAGGTTCTTTTCGAGCGTCAGGCGAGCTCCGCGCGAGCCGCCGTAGCGCTCCTGGAGCGCCGTTGCGGCCCGCAGGACGAGATTGTCCTGCTCCCCGGTAAGCGCATCGGCGAAAGGACCGGTGACCGAGAGGCTGAGCCCCTCCCCCTCGCCGACGCTCAGCCGGTCGCCATGTTCGCAGAAGGCGAACAAGGTCTCGATGCAATGATAGCCGTCCGGCTCCCGGCCGCGGACGTGGAGCGCCAGGTTGACCTTCGCATAGGCAATCTCCTCCATCAGGGGGAGGCGAGATCCGGCGTCAGGCCCGTTTCGATCTTCGCGCGGAGACGCTTGGCGGCATCCTCTTCGGCTTCGAGCAGCGCCGCTTTCCAGGCATAGCGCGCCTCGTAGCGGCGGCCGGCGGTGTAATAAGCGTCGCCGAGATGTTCGTTGATCGCCGGATCGGCCGGCTGGCCGGCGACCGCGGTCTCGAGCAGCTCGATCGCTTTGGGCAGGTTGCCGCGAATGTAGTGCGTCCAGCCGAGCGAGTCGGTGATCGCTGCGTCGTTCGGCTGCAGCCGGCTCGCCTCCTGGATCAGCCGTTCCGCCTCGGCCAGATTCTCGCGCCGCTCCAGCTGGGCATAGCCAAGATAATTGAGGACGAGCGGCTGGTTCGGCGCCAGCTTATAGGCCTCCTCCAGCGCCGCCTTGGCCTCGGGCCATTTGTCCGCCTGATCGAGCGCGCTGCCGCGCAGCAGCCACAGCGCCCAGACCGGCTGCGTCGCCGAGTCCGGACGGGCGGTCCGGATCGCCTCGCCGTAAGCGCGGGCGGAATCCTCGAAGCGCTGGAGTTCGCCATAGAGTTCGCCGAGCCGGATCCAGTCGGCGGAAGTCGAGGATTCCGCCTTCACCGTGGACTCCGCCTCCGCCAGCGCCGTCTGCTTGTCCTCGCTGGCGAGGAGGGCGCGAATGCGGGCATCGCTCGCCCCGGCTGCGAACGGATCCTCGGGAGCGACATTGGCGATCGCCGCGAGGGCAGCCTTATGCTGGTTCTGGGCGGCGAGCAGCTCGCCGGTGACCAGCCACGTCTCGCTATTCTCCGGCGCGAGGAAGCTCGCGAGACGCGCGTGGATCAAGGCCAGCTCATTGGCGTCCTGGCGCTGCAGATCGACCGCGACCCGGACCAGGAACTCGGCGATACCGCCGCGAGCGCCGGCAATTTCACCGGGGATCGGCTGCTTCCGCTCGACTAGGCCGCGGGCGACGAGGATCGGCTCGGCATCTCCTTCGAGCAGCTGGAGCGCGCGGGTGCGGTCGCCCTTGCGCGCGAGCAGGGCGGCCCCGGCGATGCGCAGACGGTTGGCGCGGCCGCTCGCCGCCTCCGTCCCCTTAAGCAAGGCGTCGACGCCTTCCTGTTTCTTGCCGATGGCGAGCAGGATCAGCGGGCGATGCTCGGCGGCATAGCTGGCGGCGAGCGGGTTCGTCCCCGCCGAGGCGAGCATTTCGAGCGGATCCCCGCGCGTCTCGACAGCGAGCCAGGCGCGCAGCACCGGCCCCATGAATGCGAAGACCTCGTCCCTGGAGATCGCATCGACCTGAACGGCGGCGGCCTTCCACTTCTTGTTGCGAACGGCCTCGGTCAGGAGGAGCAGACGCGCATCCGGCGCGAGCAGATCGGAACGCTCGAGAACTCGCGCTGAACTAAGCGCCAGCGCCCGGTCGCCCGAGGCGATCGCCTGACTGAGCGTGCGGGCGGCGAGGACCGCATTTTCGGGGGAAAAGCTGAGCGCCGCCGCATAATCCCGGGCGGCATCCCGCGAGGCGCCGAAGCTGTCGGCAGCGCGGGCGCGGGCATAGGCGCTGAGCTCCGCCAGATCGTCGACATTCGCCGAAGCGGGCGCGAGCGGGAACAGCAGCGCGCCTGCCAACAGCCAAGACCTAACGCTCTTACATATTTGGGTAATTTGGACCTCCACCGCCTTCCGGCACGACCCAGTTGATGTTCTGCGTCGGGTCCTTGATGTCACAAGTCTTGCAGTGGACGCAATTCTGCGCGTTGATCTGGAGGCGCGTCCTGCCGCCTTCCTCGACGAATTCGTAGACGCCTGCGGGACAGTATCTTTGCTCCGGCCCGGCATAATCGGCGAGGTTCACCTCGACCGGAATCGACGGGTCCTTCAGCGTCAGGTGGACAGGCTGGTCCTCCTCGTGATTTGTGTTCGACAGGAATACCGAGGAGAGGCGGTCGAAGCTGATCACCCCGTCCGGCTTCGGGTAGACGATGGGCTTCACCATGTCGCGCCGGTAGAGAGTCTCGTTGTCCGGATGGTGCCGCAGGGTGAAGGGCAGCCCGATCTTCAGCGTGCGCATCCACATGTCGATGCCGGCGAGGAGAGTACCGGCGGTGCCGCCGAACTTCGCCACCATCGGCTCGACATTGCGCACAGTCTTGAGCTCGTCCGCGACCCAGCTGGAATGGAGCGCATCCTCATAGGATTGCAGCGCGTCGGCCTCGCGCCCGGCTCCGATCGCCTCGAATGCGGCTTCGGCGGCGAGCATGCCGGACTTCATCGCCGTGTGGCTGCCCTTGATGCGCGGCACGTTCACGAAGCCGGCCGAGCACCCGATCAGGGCGCCGCCTGGGAAAGCGAGCTTCGGGATGGCCTGGTAGCCGCCCTCGTTGATCGCGCGGGCGCCGTAGGAGATGCGACGCCCCCCCTCCAGGATCGCGCGCACCTCAGGATGCTGCTTGAAGCGCTGAAATTCCTCGAACGGCGACAGGTACGGGTTGCGATAGTTCAGGGCGACGACGAAGCCGATCGCGACCTGGTTGTTCGCCTGATGGTAGATGAAGCCGCCGCCCCAGGCATCGTCCAGTGGCCAACCCTGGCTGTGAATGACGCGGCCCGGCACATGCTTGTCCGGATCGATGTCCCACAATTCCTTCAGGCCGATGCCATAGACTTGCGGCTCGCTGTTCGCATCCAGATTGAAGATGCGCTTCACTTCCTTGGTGAGGTGGCCGCGCGCGCCTTCGGCGAAGAAGGTGTATTTGCCGTGGAGCTCCATGCCGGGCTGGTAGTCCGGCTTGTGGGTGCCGTCGCGGGCCACGCCCATGTCGCCGGTGGCAACGCCCTTCACCGATCCGTCGTCGTGGAACAGGACTTCGGCCGCGGCGAAGCCGGGGAAGATCTCGACCCCGAGCGCTTCCGCCTGCCCCGCCAGCCAGCGGCAGACATTGCCGAGCGAGGCGGTGTAGGTGCCCTTGTTGCTCATGAAGGGCGGCATGATCGCGTGCGGGAAATCGTATTTCTTCGTCGCGGTCAGCACCCAATGGTGGTTCTCGACCACCGGCACGGTCAGCGGGCTGTCAAGCTCGCGCCAGTTGGGCAGCAATTCGTCGATCGCCCGCGGATCGATCACCGCGCCGGACAATATGTGCGCCCCGACCTCGGAGCCCTTTTCGAGAATGCAGACCGAAAGCTCGCGGCCGGCCTCTTCGGCGAGCTGCTTCAGGCGGATACCCGCGGCGAGACCCGCTGGCCCCGCGCCGACGATCACCACGTCGTAGGGCATCGATTCCCGTTCGGCCATTCATGCTCTCCGTTTCGGCGCCGTCCCTTGGTCGCAAACGACCAACGACTGGCAGATAAGCGGGTGCCTTGCGGTTGACCAGCCCGGCAGAAGCTGACTCAATGCCGGCGGATGGAGCGGGCAGGCGATCCAATTTCCCCGATTGTGGCGAGCGCGCTGCAATGGTGGGCCGATGCGGGCGTCGACGTGATGATCGACGAAGCTCCGCGCGACTGGCTGCGCCCGAAGAGCAAGCCCGCCCCTGCCGCTGCTCCCGTAAAGCCGCCTTCCGAGGCGCTGCCGGATCAACTCGAGCTGTTCCAGGCTTGGCTGCGCGATCACCAAGAGCTTCCTTATGCGTCTCCGGGCGCCCGCCGCATCTGCCCCTCCGGCGACCCCGCCTCCGGCCTGATGATGCTCACCGACATGCCAGCTGCCGAGGATTGCAGCGCGGGGACATTGCTGTCCGGTGCCGCCGGGCAGCTGTTCGACCGGATGCTTGCCGCGATCGGGCGCGACCGCAGCTCGATCTACCTCGCTTCCCTCTCCTGCCTGCGCTCGCCGGACGGGCGCTTCTCCGGGGAAGCCGCCGGCCAATGCGCGGCGCTGGCGCGCCATCATATCGGCCTCGCCGCGCCGAAAGCGCTGCTCCTGTTCGGCGACGCGCCGTCGAAGGCATTGCTGGGCATGGCGATGTCGCAGGCGCGCGGGCGCTGGCACGAGGTGGCAACCCATGCCGGGCCGATTAGGACGATCGTAACCCTGCCGCCCGATTTTCTGCTCAAGCAGCCCTCGGCCAAGGCGCATGCTTGGGCCGACCTCCAATTGTTGATGCAAGGACTGCAAGGATGACCAAGCTTTCCACCCTACTGCTCGGCGCAGCCTTCATACTGCCGGCAGCGCCGGCTCTGGCCGCAGACGCGTCTGCGACGCCCGGCCAGGTCGCCCGCGCCGCCGCCGAACCGAGCATCCTGAGCCCGTCCGAGCGGAGCAACTATCGCGAGTTTTTCGCGGCCCTGAAGGCCTCCAACTGGGCGTCGGCAGCCGCGCGTCTCGACGCAATGGGGAATGGGCCGCTCCACCCGACGGCGCGTGCGGAGCTCTACCTTGCCAAGGGATCGCCCACGGTCACATTGGACCAGCTGATGCCGCTGCTGGCGCAGGCGCCGGAACTGCCGCAGGCGGCGCAGCTCGGCCGGCTGGCCGAACGCCGCGGCGCGACCGAGCTGCCCCTGATCCCGAGCCCGGCGGACCTGGTCTGGGCCGGCAGCCAGCCGCGGCGGGAACGCGCGAGGCGGGTCAGCGGCGATCCGCTCGCCACGGAGCTGGAGACCATCATCCAGCCTCTCATCGTCGATAATCGCGCTACCGAGGCCGAGGCGATCCTCACCCAATGGCAGGACCGGCTGATCCCCGAGTCCCGCACCGAATATGAGCAGCGCGTCGCCTGGTCCTATTACATCGTCGGCGACGATGCGGCGGCGCGGCGGCTGGCGGAGCGGGCGCGGGTCGGCATGGGCGAATGGGCGATCCAGGGCGCTTGGGTGTCCGGCCTCGCGGCATGGCGGATGCGCGACTGCAACGCCGCCGCAGACGCCTTCGCGCTGGTCGGTTCGCGGTCCGGCGACGTCGAATTGATGGCTGCCGGCAATTACTGGGCGGCGCGCGCGGACATGATGTGCGGACGTCCGGAACGGGTGCAGCAGCGGCTCAGGACGGCGTCGCGGCTGAAGGAAACCTTTTACGGCATGCTCTCGCAGCGGGCACTCGGCATCGCCGCGCGCAACCCGGATGGGCTTCACGATTTCCGTGACGCCGAGTGGCGGCGCATCGCCGAGAAGCCGAACGTAAAGGCCGCGATCGCGCTCGCCGAGCTTGGCGAGGATGCCCTAGCCGAGGACTATATCAAGCATCAGGCGAGGATCGAGCCGCGGGACCATGACGCGCTTCTCCACCTCGCCGACGACCTCAATCTCGCCTCGACCCAGTATTGGCTGGCGCATAACGCGCCGCGCGGCGCGAGCGTCAATTTCGCCGCACGCTATCCGATGCCGGACTGGCAGCCGGCGCGCGGCTGGCGCGTCGACAAGGCGCTCGCTTTCGCCCACGCGCTGCAGGAATCGAGCTTCCGCACCAAGGTGGTGAGCCCGGCCGGAGCCGTCGGCCTGATGCAGGTGCGACCGGGCACCGCGGGCGACATGGCACGCGGCCGGGGTGAGCCGTTCAGCCCGTCGCAGCTGACGGAACCGGCGTCGAACCTCGAGTTCGGCCAGTCCTACCTCGAATATCTGCGCGACTATCACGCCACCGGCGGGCTGCTGCCCAAGGTTATCGCCGCTTATAATGCCGGTCCGGCGCCGGTCGCCGAGTGGAACGCCCGCGCCATGGATAAGGGCGACCCGCTCCTCTACATCGAGTCGATCCCCTATTGGGAGACGCGCGGCTACGTGCCGATCGTGCTTCGCAACTACTGGATCTATGAGCAGAAGGCCGGGAAGGATTCCGGCAGCCGCACGGCGCTCGCGCAGGGCATGTGGCCGCGCTTCCCCGGTTTGCCTGGAGCGTCCGCCGTCCGCCTCGACGAGCGGCAGCGGACGGCGCTGAACGAACCGAAGTAAACCGCCATTCGTTCTTGATCTGTTCTCATACCCGGTGCAATGTCCCGGGATGAGTCGTCCTGATGCAGTCGCAGGCCGCGGTGCGCCCGAGAACCGGACCCCGACGCGCTTCAACCTGCCGGTTCGGGAGGTGGACGGCAACTGGCTGGACGAGCGGGAGACGGTCGACGACGAGCCGCCGCCGCTTAGAACCACGGTGACGATCGAGAAGCCGAAGACGATCATTGCCCGCAACGTGTCGCCCGATGTCGGCTTCGACCGCTCGATCAATCCCTACAGGGGCTGCGAGCATGGCTGCATCTACTGCTTCGCGCGGCCGACCCATGCCTTTCACGATCTCTCACCCGGACTGGATTTCGAATCGAATCTGTTCGCCAAGCCCGATGCGGCAAGGCTGCTGCGCGAAGAGCTCGGCAGGAAGGGCTACAGCCCCAGACCGATAGCGATGGGCACCAACACCGATCCCTATCAGCCGATCGAAGGACGCTGGCGTATCACCCGCTCCTGCGTCGAGATCCTGCTGGAGACGCGCCACCCGCTGACGATCACGACCAAATCGGACCGGGTGCTGCGCGACCTCGACCTGCTGGAGCCGATGGCGCGGCTCGGCATCGTCAGCGTGGCGCTGTCGGTAACGTCGCTGAACCCTGAAATCTCGCGCACGCTGGAACCGCGCGCCCCGGCGGCAAGGAAGCGGCTCGCTGCGGTGAAACGGCTGAGCGAGGCTGGCGTGCCGGTCTGGGTCGCGATCGCCCCGGTGGTGCCGGGCATCACCGATTATGAGCTGGAGCATATCGTCGAGGCTGCGGCCGAGGCCGGTGCGGGCGGCTGTTTCTACCTGCCGGTGCGCCTGCCCCACGAGGTCGCGCCGCTCTTCCGCGCCTGGCTGGACGAGTATTTCCCGGATCGCGCCGGCAAGGTGATGAGCATCATCCAGTCGCTCCGCGGCGGCAAGGATAACGACCCCAATTGGTTCACCCGCATGCAGGGCTTCGGCCCCTGGGCCGACCTGCTGCGCACGCGCTTCGAGAAGGCGGTGAAGCGATACGGCCTCCCCCAGCAGAGGATGCAGCTTCGCACCGACCTGTTCAGGCCGCCGGAGGGTCCGCAGATGCGGCTCTTCTAGGGTCTGTTGGCAGCGACTGGAGACGGACAAAGAAAAGGGGCCGGCGTCATCGACACCGGCCCCTTCCCATTAACTCACGCGCTTTCCAATCAGGCGAGCGCGGCCGTGCCTTCGCTGCGGCGGCGACGGCGGATCTGGCCGGCGACGAGACCGAAGCCGACGATCAGCATGGCCCAGGTGGCCGGCTCCGGAACCGCGGTGCCGACGAGGTCGCTGACCCTGAGGCCGCTGATGACGCCATAGTCGGTGACGCGGAAGGTCAGCTTGTTGACGCCGTTGAGGAAGCCGCCGTCAGCGCCGAAGGCCGAGAAGTTGCGGAAGTAGGACACCGAGCCCGGAACCCCGACCGGCGTCTGCGCCTGCGTCGGCAGTGCAACGTCGTTCAGCAGGATGGTGACGAAATTGTCCGACTGCACCTGGCCCGAGATCATCGCGCTGGCGGCGCTGAGCGAGCCCAGGCTGAAGGTCAGCACATAGTCGTAGGTTTCGAGGCTGGGATAGCTCGTGCTCTTGGTCGCGACGCCAGCCGCATTGGTGAACGGCGAAATCCAGGACGAGCCCGAGCTGCCGATCGCATCGTTGGCGGACCATGACGTGCTGGTGGCGACGGTCGGCGTATTCGGAAGCGCAAGCGAGCCATTGCTGGTCGCCGTGATCACATAATGCTGCTCTGCAGCACCCGGTGCGAGCACCTTGCTCGAATTGTCGACGCCGGTGTCGTATAGCCCCATGATCGACGCCGCGCTGACCGGCGAGGCCATTCCCAAGGCCATCGCTGCGCCGGCCGCAAAGGCGGCCTTCGTCTTGAAACTCAGCATGTTAAAGCTCCCTCACTCCCCGATGCCAACCAACATGAAGCAGCTCGCACGGGAAGGACGAAGCTCGCTCAGTCTGTTGGGTGCTGATCAAAGGAGCGACACGCGCTCCGGTCCCCCGGCACCCCCCAATTGGTTAGCGCCTTATAAACCTTTTTCCAGCGATACAAATAGTTAATGTTCGGGAAGTGTCAGATTGGCACTTCTGTCGACGAAACCGACAATTGTTGCGACGCAGCCAACCTGAGGGCGCTCGGCGTCAAGCCGCGGTGGCGAGCTTGTGATCCTTGTACTGGTCTCTCAGCGCCGTCTTGAGCAACTTGCCGGTCGCGGTGTGGGGCAGGCTTTCGACGAACAAGATCTCGTCGGGCAGCCACCATTTGGCGACGCAGGTGCCGAGATGCTGGCGAATGGCCTCGGCCGTGCACTCTGCGCCGGGCTTCCGCACCACCAGCAGCAGCGGCCGCTCATCCCATTTCGGATGGTAGACGCCGACCGCCGCCGCTTCCGCGACGCCGGGGCAGCCGACGGCGGCATTCTCCAGCTCGATCGAGCTGATCCACTCGCCGCCCGACTTGATGACGTCCTTGGCGCGGTCGGTGATCTGCATCGTGCCGTCGGGGTGGAGTATGGCGACGTCGCCGGTGTCGAACCATCCGTCCGGGGCGGCGGCCGGGCCGCTCTCATCCTGAAAATAGCGTTCGATGATCCAGGGCCCGCGAGCCTGGAGGCGCCCCGAGGCGATGCCGTCGCGCGGCAATACATTGCCCTCGTCGTCGACGATGCGCAGCTCGACGCCGAACGGCACCCGCCCCTGCCGCGCAATATAGTCGAGCTTCTCCTCCTCGCCGAAATCGTCCCACTGAGCCGGGGGCGAGCCGACCGTGCCGATCGGCGACATCTCGGTCATGCCCCAGGCATGGCCGACGCGGATGCCGCGATCCATGAAGAAGCGGATCATCGCGCGCGGCGCGGCCGACCCGCCGATCGTCACGACCCGCAGGTCGCCGAGGTCGGTGTCGGTCGCCTCCACATATTGCATCATCGCCAGCCACACGGTCGGGACCCCGGCGCTATGCGTCACCCGTTCCTCGCGCATCAGGTCGCACATCACGTTGGGCGTGTAGTCGGCTGAGAAGACCAGCTTGGTCCCGGTGATCGGCGCCGCGAACGGCAGGCCCCAGGCGGCGGCGTGGAACATCGGCACGATCGGGAGCGCGACGGCGCGCGCGGACAGGTCGAGGCAGTCTGCGCTCACCTCCGCCATGGCATGGAGTACGGTCGAACGGTGTTCGTAGAGCACGCCCTTGGGATTTCCGGTGGTGCCGCTGGTGTAGCAGAGCATCGCCGGCTCGCGCTCGTCGCCTTCCACCCAGGCATAATCGTCATCCTCGGTCGCGATGAGGTCTTCGAAGCTCGCCCCGTCTGCGGGATCGAAGCAGACATAATGCTCGATCGTCCGCCAATGCGGCTTCATCTTCTCGACGATCGGCGCGAAGGCCCGGTCGTAGAAGAGCACGCGATCCTCGGCGTGATTGGCGATGTAGGCGAGCTGATCCTCGAACAGGCGCGGATTGATGGTGTGGAGGACGCCGCCCATTCCGATCGCGCCGTACCAGGCGACGAGGTGGCGGGCGTGGTTCATTGCCAGCGTGGCGACCCGGTCACCCTTCCCGATGCCGAGCCGTTCCAGCGCCTTGGCCAGCCGCCGCGCGTCGCGGGCGATCCCGATCCAGTTGGTGCGCTCGACATTGCCGGCAGCGTAACGCGACACGATCTCGCGCGGCCCATGCTCCCGCTCCGCATGGTCGAGCAGCCGCATGATCCTGAGCGGCCAGTCCTGCATCCCGCCAAGCATATCCTCTCCTCTTTTGAGGAGCAGTCTATGTCGCGTCAGGAGACCAGCGCAAGCCGGGGCGGCTCGGCAACGGAGAGCCGCACCGACGTCACGCCTTCGATGCGCTCGATCCTCGCTGCCATCTCGGCGTCGAGCAGGAAATCGCGGCCGAGGATGAGCTGCGCCTCGCCCTGCTCCAGCCGGGCGCGAAGGCGGAGCTGCCCATTGCCGCCACGCTCGTCGGCGACAGCTTCGGCGAGCCGGTGAACGACATCGGGCCCCTCCACCTCCACCTCGAGCTGAAGGCGGGTGCGGCGGGAGAGGTTCTCGAACGACTGGATCGAGCGGATGGTGACGCGCGGGGCCTCCTCCCCGGGCCGGCGGTCGAGCTCGACGTTGAGCAGCCCGCAGCCGCCTGCCTTGGCCGCTTCCTCGACCTGAGCGGCGACGGCGTCGTCGAACACGGTGGCGATGAACTGGCCTGAGGCGTCGGAGAGCGTCGCCATCAAATAGCGCCGGCCCTTGGCGGAGGTGCGCCAGCGCGCTTCCTCGACCAGGCCTGCCATCACGCCCGCCGAACGGCCACCGTCGGCCGGCGCGGGGAGAGCGCCAAGCTCGGCGAAGCTCCGCGCGCCGTGCGCCTGCGCCAGGTGCCGGTAATTGTCGACCGGATGCGCGGAGAAATAGAAGCCGAAACTCTCCTTCTCGGCCGCCATCCGCTGGGCCAGAGTCCAGCTCGCGTTGGCGGGCATGCGGATCGGCACGACGTTGGACTCGCCGCCGAACAGGCCGCCCTGCCCGCTCGTCCGCGCATCGGCGGCGCTGGAGGCATGGGCAAGGATCGTCTCGGCCGAGGCATGGACCGCGGCCCGGTTCGGCGCCACCACGTCGAACGCGCCGCCGCCCGCCAGGCTCTCAATCTGGCGGCGGTTGAGCAGGCGCGGATCGACGCGGTCGGCAAAGTCGTCAAGCGACCTGAAGGCTCCGTTGCCGCGCCGCTCTTCGACGAGCTGCTCCATAGCCTTTTCGCCGACGCCCTTCAGCGCGCCGAGCGCGTAGCGGACCCCCCTTCCCTCCTTCACGTCCTCGACGGCGAACTCCGCCTCGCTGGCGTTGATCGAGGGCGGCAGGCAGGCGACGTCCATCCGCCGCATGTCCTCGACGAAGATGGCGAGCTTGTCGGTCTGGGCCATGTCGTAGCACATCGACGCGGCGAAGAACTCGACCGGGTAATGCGCCTTCAGCCAGGCGGTCTGGTACGCGACCAGCGCGTAGGCGGCCGCGTGGCTCTTGTTGAAGCCGTAGCCGGCGAACTTGTCGATCAAGTCGAACAGCTCGTTCGCCTTCGGCTTGGCGATGGCATTGGCGGCGCAGCCGGTGACGAAGCGGTCGCGCTGCGCGTCCATCTCCGCCTTGATCTTCTTGCCCATGGCGCGGCGGAGGAGGTCGGCCTCGCCGAGGCTGTAGCCGGCGAGCACCTGCGCGGCCTGCATCACCTGTTCCTGGTAGACGAAGATGCCGTAGGTCTCCTTCAGCACCTCCTCGAGCATCGGATGCGGATATTCGATCGGTTCGCGGCCGTTCTTGCGCGCGCCGAACATCGGGATGTTGTCCATCGGGCCCGGCCGGTAGAGCGAGACGAGCGCAATGATGTCCTCGAAGCTGGTCGGCTTCACCGCGGCGAGCGTGCGGCGCATGCCCTCCGATTCCAGCTGAAACACGCCGACCGTGTCGCCGCGCTTCAGCAGCTCGTAGACCTTGGGATCGTCCCAGGCGAGGCGGTCGAGATCGACCGAGATGCCGCGTTTGCTGAGCATTTGCACGGCCTTCTGCAGCACCGACAGCGTCTTGAGGCCGAGGAAGTCGAACTTCACGAGGCCGGCGCCCTCGACATATTTCATATCGAACTGGGTGACCGGCATGTCCGAGCGCGGGTCGCGGTAGAGCGGCACAAGCTGGTCGAGCGGCCGGTCCCCGATCACCACGCCGGCGGCGTGCGTCGAGCTGTGCCGCGGCAGGCCTTCGAGCTTCATCGCCAGATCGAAGAGGCGGCGGACGTCCTTGTCGTTCTTATATTCGGCGGCGAGTTCGGAGACGCCGTTCAGCGCGCGGTCGAGCGTCCAGGGATCGGTCGGATGGTTGGGGATGAGCTTGGCGAGACGATCGACCTGGCCGTAACTCATCTGGAGCACGCGCCCTGTGTCTTTCAGCACCGCCCTCGCCTTCAGCTTTCCGAAGGTGATGATCTGCGCGACCTTATCGGTGCCGTAGCGCTGCTGGACGTAGCGGATCACCTCGCCGCGCCGGGTTTCGCAGAAGTCGATGTCGAAGTCCGGCATCGACACGCGCTCGGGATTGAGGAAGCGCTCGAACAGCAGGTTGAGCTTGATCGGATCGAGATCGGTAATGGTCAGCGACCAGGCGACGACGGAACCCGCTCCCGAGCCGCGGCCCGGGCCCACGGGGATATCGTTCTGCTTGGCCCATTTGATGAAATCGGCGACGATGAGGAAATAGCCCGGAAAGCCCATCCGGACGATGACATCGACCTCGAAGTCGAGCCGGTCGAAATAGACCTTCCGCGCCTCCTCACCGAGATCGTTATAGCCGGCGAGCCGCGCTTCGAGCCCCGCGCGCGCGTCGATCCTGAGCTGCTCCGCCTCCCCTTCCAGGTCGCCCGCGACGCTGGGGAGGATGGGCTTCCGCTTCGGCGCGCCGAACGCGCAGCGCCGGGCGATCACCGACGTATTCTCGATCGCCTCGGGCAGGTCCTCGAATAGCCTTCGCATCTCGTCGGGCGGCTTGATCCATGCCTCGGGCGAAGACTTCCTGCGGTCGTCGCGATCGATCTGGCTCGACTGGGCGATGCAGAGCATCGCGTCGTGGGCGCGGTGGAATTGCGCGTCCGCGAAGGAGGCGGGGTTGGTCGCGACCAGCGGCAGGTCGCGCGTATAGGCAAGGTCGATCAGCTCGGCCTCGGCCCGCTGCTCGACCTCCTCACCGCGCCGGCTGAGCTCAATGTAGAGACGGCCGGGGAACAGCCTTTCGAGCCGCGTCAGCAGATCGAGCGCCGGCGCCTTCTGCCCCTCCGCCAGCAGGCGCGCCAGCGCGCCTTCCGCCCCGGCGGTGAGCGCGATCAGACCATCGGTCCGCCCTTCGAGCGCGTCGAAGGGCACATGCGGCTCCTCCTCCAGCGGCCGATCGAGATGGGCAGAGGAGACGAGCGCGCAGAGATTCTGATAACCGGCTTCGTCCTGCGCGTAGAGCGCCAGCCAGTCGATTAGGGCCGGCTTCCCCTCCGGCGTGCCGGGCCTCGCGACGCCGAGCATGGCTCCGACGATCGGCTGCACTCCCTCGCCCTTGCATGCTTCGGTGAAGGCCATTGCCGCGTAGAGGCCGTTGCGGTCGGTGAGCGCGGCGGCGGGGAAGTCGAGCTTCTTGGCCTGCTTGGCGATCGCCTTCGGCTCGATCGCGCCTTCGAGCATCGTGTAGCAGGAGAAGATCCGGAGCGGGACGTAGGGCGCGGCCATAGCCATGTTATGGGCGCTGCGGCCGATCAAGGAAACCGCAGCGCCTTACTTTTCCACAGCTTTCGGCCGCCTCACTCGAGGTCGCGCATGATGTCGCGTATCTCCTCGATCCGGCCGTCATAGGCTTCGGCGACGCAGGCCTCGTTTGGGCAGCGGTCACGATAGGCGAGGAAACGGTCGCGGGTGCGGCGCAGTTCACGCCGCTGGCGTGGATCGGCATTGTCGAGAGCCGAATAGAAAACCGACGACATCGCCCGATCCTTCGCTGCGAGACGCGAGCTCTCGCAGACCATCGTTTCGCTGCGGGAGCGCGCATAGCGGCAGTTGAAACTTGGATTGGACGACGCACGGCGACGCGCCGGCGGCTCCTCACGCTCCTTCGCAGCCTGAGTCTCGCGGGGTGTGGGTCTCGGGGTGGGACGGCTCGTCGCGCGCGGGGAAGGCCGTGGCGTCGGCTCCGCGGTGGCACGCGGGGTCGGCGCCTCCTGAGGCTCCTCAATCTCCTCCTCGTCCTCGGGTCCGCCGATCGCGGGAGGAACGGCCTCTGCCAGCTCGACCTCCTCGCCCAGCGGCACTGGCTGGGGCGGCGCGTTCTGCATGTCGAAGGAGGCGAGACGGTAGATCAGCGGCTCGGCGCCGTTCAGCTGGAAGACCGTGCCGTCTGCCGTTCCGGTCTGAGCCGAATATTCGACGTCCGCGACGAGGCGGCGCTCGCCGTTGAAGGCGCGCTCGGCACCGGGCGGGAGCTCGAGCACGAAGCGCCCGGCGCAGGTGACCACGGCCGAGCTGTCGTCGAAGCTGCGCATTTCGGTATTTTCCATGCGCACGACCGAGCTCGCGGCGAGCCGATCGAGATTGGTGGGATCCGCGTTGCGGACGCGGAAGGCCTCCTCGAACGCGACCTGCTTCAGGCGGGCGGCGGTGGCGCTCGACGCGCACAGCTGCTGGAGCTGGCGCTCGTCGAGAGACGGGCCCGCGGTCTCCCCCGCGTCGGCCGTATCGACCCTGTCCGGGTTGCGGGTGATGCCGCGGTCGCTGTTGGTTGCCAGCCCGAACGCCGCCAGCACGACGACCACCAGGGCCGCCACGGCCAGGAACAATTTGCGTCTATCCATCGCACTCGCCCTCGTAAACAACAGGAGGCGCGGGAGCTCTTCGCCTGGGGCTACTCCAGCACGCCCTCATGCAAACGCACAACTCGGTCCATCTTTGCAGCCAATCGCTCATTATGTGTGGCGACCAGCGCGGCGCTGCCTTCCTCGCGCACCAGACGGAGGAATTCGGCGAGGACGACGTCGGCGGTTTTCTCGTCGAGATTGCCGGTCGGCTCGTCGGCGAGCACGAGGCTGGGACGGTTCGCAAGCGCCCGGGCGACGGCGACGCGCTGCTGCTCGCCGCCGGAAAGCTGGCTCGGGCGGTGGTGGAGACGGTGCGCGAGGCCGAGCGAGCTGAGCACCGATTCAGCGCGCTCCCGAGCGGCGGGGTTGTCCGCACCGTGGATGAGCTGCGGGATGATCACATTTTCGGCCGCGTTGAAGTCCGGCAGAAGGTGATGGAACTGGTAGACGAAACCCAGTGCGTCGCGGCGGAGGCGCGTGCGGCCGTCATTATCGAGCTGGGCCGCCTCTTCGCCGTTGATGCGGATCGAACCTTCGAAGCCGCCTTCCAGCAGGCCGACCGCCTGGAGCAAGGTCGACTTCCCCGAACCCGAGGGGCCGAGCAGCGCCACGATCTCGCCATTGCCGACGGTCAGGTCGACGCCGTTGAGGACGTGGATCACCGCCTCGCCCTGGCGGAAGCTGCGCTTCAGCCCGCGCACCACAAGGACGTCACTCATAGCGCAGTACCTGCACCGGATCGGTGCTCGCCGCCTTCCAGGCCGGGTAGAGCGTGGCGAGGAAGGTCAGGACCAGCGCCATCAACGTGACGGCGATGACCTCGAACGGATCGGTTTTAGCCGGAAGCTCGGTCAGGAAGCGGATCGAGGGGTCCCAGAGGTTCTGGCCGGTCACCACCTGGATGAAGTTCACCACGCCCTGCCGGAAGAAGAGGAAGATCGCCCCCAGGATCAGGCCGGCGATGGTGCCAAGCGTGCCGATCGTAACGCCGACAGTCACGAACACCTTCATCAGCCCCCGCCGCGTCGCCCCCATGGTGCGCAAGATGGCGATGTCGCGGGTTTTGGCGCGGACCAGCATGATCAGCGAGGAGAGGATGTTGAACACGGCGACCAGGATGATCAGCGAGAGAACGACGAACATCGCCACCCGCTCGACCGCGAGGGCCTCGAACAGGCTCGCATTCATCCGGCGCCAGTCGGCGACCTGCGCCTGGCCGGCCACCTGCGCAGCGAGCGGGGCCAAAATCTCCCCCACCTGCTCCGCGTCCTCGGTCTCGATCTCGACCATGCCGACCGCGTCGCCGAGGAATAGAAGGGTCTGGGCGTCCTCGATCGGCATGACGACGAAGGCCTTGTCGTAATCGTAGACGCCGACCTCGAAGATCGCCGCAACCTCGTAATCGACGATGCGCGGCACGGTGCCGAACGGCGTCGTCTGACCCTGCGGGCTGATGATGGTGATGGAGCCGCCGACCGTCGCACCCAGCGCCTCGGCGAGGCGGACGCCGATGGCGACCTTGCCGGCGCCCGGCTGAAGCGCCTCAAGCGAGCCCGACAGTACCTTGCCCTGCAAGGTGGGGTTGTCGAGGATGTCCTGACGCCGCATCCCGCGCACCAGCACGCCTTCCACCCGGCCTTCATAGCTCGCCATCAGCGGCTGCTCGATCAGCGGCACGGCCTCGGTAACGCCGGGCGTCGCCTGCGCCTGGCGGACAATCTCCTGCCAGTTGGGCAGCCGGCCGCCATAGCCCTGCACGACCGCATGCCCGTTGAGGCCGACGATCTTGTCGAACAGCTCGGCGCGGAAGCCGTTCATCACGCTCATCACGATGATGAGCGCGGCGACCCCAAGCATGACCGCGAACAGGCTGATCCCCGCGACGAGGAAGATGAACCCCTCCCCTTTGCCCGGGAGGAGGTAGCGCTTGGCGATCATCCGCTCGTAGCGGGAGAGGATCATGCAGCGAGCCTCGCCAGAGCGCCCTCGACCGACAGTTCCTGCCGCTCGCCGGTAGCGCGCTGCTTGAGTTCGACGACGCCTTTCCCGAGGCCCTTGGGGCCGACGATCAGCTGCCAGGGCAGTCCGATCACGTCCATGGTCGCGAACTTGGCGCCGCCGCGTTCGTCGCGGTCGTCATAGAGCGTCTCGACGCCGCCGGCGGTGAGCTTAGCATATATGTCGTCGGCCGCGCTGGTGACGTTGCCGTCGTCCGCTCGCATGTTGACGAGGCCGACACGGAACGGAGCGACGCTTTCCGGCCACACGATGCCGTTCTCGTCGTGGCTCGCCTCGATGATCGCGCCCATCAGGCGAGAGACGCCGATGCCGTAGCTGCCCATCTGCGGGTGGACCTGTCCGCCGTCCTTGGTCTGGACCGACATGCCCATACTGGCGCTGTATTTCGTCCCGAAAGCAAAGATGTGGCCGACCTCGATCCCCCTGCGAGTACGCAGCCGATCGGCAGGCACGGGGCAGTCCGCCACCTTCGCATGCTCCTCCTCCTCCATCGCGTAGAGGCCGGTGAGGCGTGCGATGGTGGACGCGTCGGCGCTGAGCAGCTCCTCGCGGCTCACTTCCTCGATGGCGGCGTCATAGAAGACTGCGCTTTCGCCGGTGTCGGCCAGGATATGGAATTCGTGGCTGAGGTCGCCGCCGATCGGGCCGGTCGGCGCCTTGACCGGCACCGCCTGCAGGCCGAGCCGAGCGAAGGTGCGCAGATAGGCGACGAACATCGCCTCGTAGCTGCGCCTCAGCCCCTCCTCGTCGAGATCGAAGCTGTAGGCGTCCTTCATCAGGAACTCGCGGCCTCGCATCACGCCGAAGCGGGGCCGCACCTCGTCGCGGAACTTCCACTGGATGTGGTAGAGCGTGCGCGGCAGGTCGCGATAGCTCTTGACCGCGTCGCGGAAGAGAACGGTGATCATCTCCTCATTGGTCGGGCCGTAGAGCATCTCCCGATCGTGCCGGTCCTTGAGGCGCAGCATTTCGGGCCCATAGGCGTCATAGCGGCCGGACTGGCGCCAGAGGTCGGCCGACTGAATGGTCGGCATGAGGAGCTCGATCGCGCCGGCCCTGTCCTGCTCCTCGCGCACGACCTGCTCGATCTTGTTGAGGACGCGGAGACCGAGCGGCAGCCAGGCATAGATGCCGGCGGCGGTCTGCCGGATGAGCCCGGCGCGGAGCATCAGCTTGTGGCTGACGATCTGGGCGTCGGCGGGCGTTTCCTTGGTGACGGGCAGGAAGTAGCGGGACAGGCGCATGGGCTCGGCGTGAGATCCGTCGAAAGGTCGGGGTCGCCACGCTCTACGGACGCCATGGCGGCAAGGCAACCGGCCCTGTGGCAGGATCGTCACAGGCACGCCGCAAAAGCCACGCCGCGGCGGATTCGCCGTGACAAGAAAAAGCTGCGCGCCTAGCCGTTTGCTCACGAGCGAAGGCTATTGGCCTGGGTTCGGGGAGGCTTCGGTCCCGCAGTGCCAAGCGAGGTGGGACTGCGCGCGGGCCGAAGCATCTTACAAGGGGGATGACGATCGAAAGATCGTCACGCGGGTGCCCGGGCAGCAATGTCCGGGCACTTGTTTTTTGGAGCTGCGCCGAGGCGCTGCGGCCCAGCTCTTAGGCCATCAGATGAGCGAAAGAGTGAGGGGTGCGAAGCGACAGCGCGCTTGAACACACCGCACGACCAGAGTCCGCGCTGGAACTCAGATATGGAACAAGGCCGCAGCGCCGCCGGCGTGCGGTGATGTCGAGCGACGCAGATACGAAAAACCCCAGCCTAGGCCGGGGTTTTTACCTTGTCTTCAGCCTTTGCCGCCGGCGCCTGCGCTACCGCTGCCACCGAAGAGCCAGTCCCAGAAGCTCCACTCGAGCTGCTTGACCTGATCCTTGTCCATCGGTCGATCCCCTGTTCGCACGCGTCACGATTGCCGCGGTCGACAGAGATCTTTTAACCGTTACGGGTAAGGTTAGCAAGCCATTAACCCAAAGCAGCAACCCTTTCCCCCTGCTCGTCGAGAAGCTGACGCATCAACGAGCCTAAAGGTATTGGTCTGCCAATGAAAAATCCTTGGGCAACGTCGCAGCCCATGAGGCTGAGGGCGTAAAGCGCCTCCCGATCCTCGACACCTTCGGCAACGACCCGGCGCCCCAGGGAGTGGGCGAGCTGGATGGTCGAATCGACGATCACGCGGTCGCCCTGGTTGCGATGCATGGCCTGGACGAAGCTCTTGTCGATCTTGATCTCGTTTGCCGGGATCTTCTTGAGATAGTCCAGGGTCGACAAGCCGGTGCCATAATCGTCCACCGAAATCTGGATGCCGAGCTCACGCAGCCGGGCGAGATTCTCGAGGTGGGCGCTGGTCGTGCCGAGCGCGGCCGTCTCCGTGATCTCGAGCGTCAGCAGCTCAGGCCCGAGACCGTGCGCGCGCAGCACCCGGCCGATCTTCTCCGGGAGCTGGGGATCGTCGATCAGGCGGGCCGAGAGGTTGACGGCGATGCCGAAGGGGATGCCGTGGGCGTTGATCTCGGCCGCGGCCTGCACCGCCCGCTCGAGCACATAGCTGGTCAGCTTCTGGATGCGGCCGCTCTGTTCGGCGGCGAGCACGAACTCGGCTGGGCTGATCGGCCCCTTCTCCGGATGCGTCCAGCGCACCAGAGCTTCGGCGCCGATCGTCCGCCGCGTCTTGAGGTCGAGCTTGGGCTGATAGGCGACCCAGAGCTCGCCGGCATCGATCGCCGCGTCCAGCTGGCTGAGCAGAGAGAGCCGCCAAGGCGCTTCCTTGAGCCGCGCCGCATCATATTCCTTCCACTTGTGCCCCTCGGCCGCAGCCTCGTCCGCAACGACGAGGGCACTGCCGAGGCGGTTCGCGACCGAGCGGGCGCTGCCGCGCTCGATGCCGAAGGTCACGACGAGATCGAGCTGCGTGCCGTCGACGACGATCGGGCTCCTGAACAGGGAGTGCAAGGCGTTGAGGTGGTCGGTGAGCGTCACCGCCATCTCGTCGTCGGCGAACCAGGCGAACACGCCTTCGTCGCCCTGGTAAAGCGTCTGTCCGGAGCTCCCCAGCCGCAGGCGGGCCGCGATCTGCTCGACCAGGCTCTTCTCCATTTCAGCCGGCAGCGAGGAGGTGATCTCCGCATAATTGGTGATGCGCGCCGCGATCAGCGGTCGCTGGAGACCGCCATTCTCCGCGCGAAGAGCGTTGAGATTGGGCAGGCCCGACAGCGGGTGGGTGACCGCCTTCTCGCTATAGGATTGGCGGAAGGCGAGCCAGCTGACGCGCGCCGCGATGATGGTCAGCAGCAGCAGAGAGGGCACGATATTCGCGTAGATGCGGAGGTTTTCGAGCAGCAGCGGCACAGTCAGCACCGCCACGATGCCGGTACCGAGCACCGCCAGCGCCGCCGCCGCGCGACGCGGCAGAAGCGCCGCCGCGCTGAGCGCCAGCGCCAAGACCAGCGGAAGCAGCCAGCCAATGGCGCGCGGCGCGCCCGCCTTCAGCGTCTCCGCGCCGAGCACGTGCAGGTAGACGCCGCCCAGCCGGCCCGCGCCGGGGACGAACCAGGTATCGCCGAGCTGGATTGCGGTCGGCCCGACGATCACCGTTTTGCCGGCGAGCGATCCGGTGTCGAGCTTGCGATCGATCACGTCCACGGCGCTTACGGTCGGGATGCTGCGATAGTCGATCGAATAGTCGATCGGCACGCCGGCTTCGATCGGCCCCCTCTTTCCCGCCAGCTGGGCGGCGAAGGAGGGATAGGTCTTGAGGCCCGTGTTGAGCCCGTAGGGAATGTCCCAGACGATGCCGCGAAAGTCGTAGTCGACGGTGATCGATGCCTTGTCCGCGTTGGCCGCGAAAGCGGGGATCGGATAGTTGAAGGTCTTCTTGCCCGTTTCCGGATCGAAGATCGCCTGGACCGCGAGCACTACCTTGCCACGGTGCCGGGCAAGAGCCTCGGCCATCAGCCGGTCCTCCTTCGGATCCGAAGCGGCGGCGAAGTCGAGGTCGAAGAAGATGCGGCGCGCGCCGAGCCGGCTGAGTTCGTCGACTAGGGCAGCGTGATGGCGGCGCGGCCAGGGCCAGCGCGCCAGCCGCTCGATGCTGCGATCGTCGAGCGCCACGACGACGATCTCGCCGCTGGCGTCGTGCTTGCGGATAAGGTCGCGGCCGTTGCGCAGGGCGTCCTCGATCGGCTTGCCGATATCGGTGATGCCGAAGATCAGGGCCACCAGCAGCGACCAGGCGAGCAGGCGGAAGCGCGGCGACCCCCGCTTCTTCCCCTCGCTATCCGACGCGCGCAATCCTTTGCCCATTGCGCCCGCATCGCACACAAAGGTTAGTAAATTGCGTGCGAACCAGTGCGCCCGACACCCTTGTTAACGCCTCAGAGGTCGGCGACGAGGCTCATGGAGAAGCGCCGCGGGACATTATAGTAAACGCCCTCGCCGATCACATTGTAGCCGTAGACGTTGTTGGCGCTCGCCACCTGCGCCCGGAACGAGGCTGGCTTGTCGCCGATATTGAAGCGGTAGCGGACGCCTGGCGACACGATGTAGCGGGCCGGCACCTCCAGCGTATTCTGGCGGTTCGCGGTCCGGTCGCTGGTGCTCTCATAATAGAGGTCGACCGACAGGCCCTCGACCCATGGCACGCTATATTCGAGCGCCGCGCTGCTCACGCGGCCGATAGCGTTGACCGGCCGCTTTCCGACCAGCCCCTGTCCGACCGCCTCACCGCTCAGCGTGGCGTCGAGGAAGACGGTGCCTGCGACCACATTGACCCGCGGCGCAATCTGGCCCGCCAGCGACAGCTCGACGCCGCGATGGCGGACGGTGCCGAGGTTGGCGAAGAGCAGGCTGTTGTCGAGCGCATAATAGGGCTTCTTCACGTCGAAGACGCCTGCGACCAGGCGAAGACCGTCGGAGATGACGTAGCGCAGCCCCGCATCCATCTGTTCGGTGATGATGGCCGGCGGCGCCTCATCCTTGTTGCGCGCGACCTCCGGCGCGACCGGGCTTTCCTCCAGGCCCTTGGTGTAGCCTGCGTAGAAGATCAGGCTCTTGCCGGCATAGACGGACAGCGTGCCGTTCATCAGCCAGGGGCTGTCGGTGCTGACCGGCAGCGCTCCCGTGGGCGTCTCGACCTCCTTTCGGTAGTCGGTCTTCTGAAGGCCGAGGCTGAGCTCGCCCCGATCGCGCCACCGCCCCTCATAGCCGAGACCGGCGGTGAACTGCCGGACCTGGTCCCGGGTCTGCGGCCCGAACTCGAGTTCGGGCTCTGCGAACGAGATGGGCTCGTCGATCCGGGCGCGGCCGAGAGAGATCGTCTGGCCACCGCCATAGCGCCTCTTCTGCTCCCGACCGCGCACGGCCAGGTGGAGAATGTGCCGGCGGTCGCCCTCGTCAAAGCGGCGCGAGAGGCGAACCTCGCCGGAGGTGGATGCGAAGCGCCGGTCCGCCTCCGCAATCAGGAGCCGGTCTGCGATGCCGTCCGCGGTGGTGTTCAGGGCGAGGTCGGTGAAGTTCAGCCCATTCTCGAAATCCGAGCGGAACAGACCCGCCCGCAGCGTCGTCGCCTCGTCCAGCCCGAAGCTGGAAAGAACGCCGTAATTGGTGCCGCGAAAGCGGCTGCGCGCCCAGGGCTGGCCAACATAGACGCGGCGCTCGATCCGGGGCGGCAGGAAATCGCCGGCCGTGAAGATGATCGGCTGCGGCTCCGAGCCGGAAAAGTCGGCGATGCTCCAGAACGGCATGATCTCGATGTTCTCCGTAGGGCGCCAGCGCGAAATGACGGCGGCGTTCAGCACCGTCCGATCGCCGCCGAAGAACATCTCCTCCTTGTTAACGCCCACGCCCGCGGCGATGCCGAGCGTCTCCCCAAGCGGGAGCTGGCCGTCCATCTCGAACCGCAGGCCGCCGAACGGGCCAAAGCCGCCGACCACGCTCAACACCGCCTCGTCACCCGGTTTGCGGAGCGAGAAGTCGCCGACACCCGTCGGCGCAGGGAACGGATAGGATTGCGCCGAGAGGCCGACGCGAACGTTCGAGCCTGCGATGAGCCGCTCGTTCAGATCCGCCTGATAGTCGAAATAGAGGCCTTCGATGCGGACGTTGCCGGCCTGAACGGGACTGAAGCCGCGCGCGCCGAACGGGGAATAGAGGCCGACCCGTTCATTGCCGACGCTGGTGCCGAAGGCGTCGTCGGCGGAGCGCACCGCATTCTCGCTCGCCCGCTGGGCGGCGGCCGGCACGGCGGCGGCGGCCAGGATTGCTGCGGCCAGCCAGCGGACGATGCCCTTGTCGTTCGAACGCATGCTATCAAGCTCCCGTCGCTACGCCCCGGCGAACCCTTCACGGGGCGCGGGCGCCGTCACAGAGGCTCCTCGACAAGCAGCCGGTTTCGTTCGACGAGCGTCACGAACCCCGTAACGGCGCGGGCGAAAGCAGTGGGTGGCTCGGGAAGCGGCCGTTCATTGCAAATTAGGGACGATGCGCCCATATCGGTCGGGCTGACGTCGCCTGCGACGGATTTCGACGGCCGCTTGCCGGCCCCGCCTTCCCTAACATGCTGCCTGGCTCCGCCGCGCGATGTGCGCGCGCCGGATGAACGATGCCGAGCGCAAAGGACCGCAATTGGCCAAGGAAGAACTTCTCACCATGGAAGGGCAGATCGACGAGATCCTGCCCGACGGACGCTTCGGCGTGATGCTCGACAACGAGCACCGGATCATCGCCTACACGGCGGGGAAGATGCGCAAGTTCCGCATTCGCTCCGTGGTCGGCGACCGCGTGCATGTCGAGATGACGCCCTACGACCTTTCCAAGGGGCGGATCATCTTCCGCGAGAAGACGCCCGGCCAGGGCGGTGGCGGCCCGCGCCGGACTTTCCGGCGGTAAGGAGCCGCGGTGCATCGGCACCTACACTGAGACGGCGGCAAGAGGCCGCCCAAGGAAATCATGAATATCGACACGATCCGGCCGAACCGGCCGAAGCTTTTCCTGCCCTTCGGGATCGAGCGCCAGATGGCGACCCACCCGAATTGCAGCGCCGCAGCGATCCGCTCCGGCATCCTTCCCGATCACGAAATCCGGCGCATCGTCGCCGCAACGATCGGCTAGCAACTTCCCGCTCCTTCCCGCGTCCTAGTGGGGAGGAGCCTTTCTTTGGAGAACATCAGATGTCACGAGCCGCGATCCGCCCCTTCCTCATCGCCAAGGACGAGACGGGCAATGTCCGCCTCACCGTCCGCGAGACGCGCTACAACAGCCAGGGCTATCCCCTGGTGACCACGACCATGGTCGAGGAAAGCTTCAAGACCGCCAACGCCGCCCGGGCCCATGCAAAGACGCATTTCGGAGCGGAAGCAGGCCAGTTCGCTTCGAAATAGCTGCGGCGCTCAGCGCCTCACGCTGAAGGTGTAGGTGAGCGCCAGGCCGCCGGAAAACTGGTCGGCGGAGCCGAAGCCGCGCGTGATCGGTGAGTTCTTGCCGTCCTCCAGCAGCCGGTCGTAGCGCGCATAGGCATAGAGGCCGAAGGGTCCGCCGAGCTGGGTGAGGAAGCCGGCGGTCGCGCCGACGCCGTAGATGCCGCCGTCGGGGCGGAATTGCGCCAGACCAGTGCGGACGGCGACCTCGGGCGTCACGCCGAAATAAGCGCGCTGATACTTGCCGTCGCTGAACAGCAGCCGCGGCCCCAGCGAGAACACATATTTGTCGCCGTCGCGGGCGATGAAGTCGGCGCCGACATTGCCGACCAGGCCGTCATGGCCGCCAATCCCCTGCCTCAGCTCGGTGCGCAACCGGAAGGACTCGCCGAGCGCAATCTGCGCGAAGCCGCCCGCCTCGAAGGTGGTCGACACCTTGTCCACCTCCGCGCCGACCTCGCTGGGCCTGCGGCTGCCCTCGATGTTGAGGGCCGGGCCGAACTTGAAGCCGCCGGCCGAGACGACCGAGAAGCCGAAGCTCTCGTCGGGCGCCTCGAACTCGAACTCGTCGTCGCCGCGGCGGATGTCGACATTGACGAGCGGGCCGAAGCTCACCTCGTCCGCGCCCGGATAATCGGGCTTCACTTCGACGCCGAGACCGACGCGGGCGTCGATGCTGCGCCGCTCCTGGGCGGCGGCGGGTGCAACGAAGGACATGGCGAGGAGGCAGGCGCAGGCTGCCGGGATGAGGCTCTTCATGCGGGGCCAAACCTTCGCAGAGCCTTTTCGTTGCACGAGCGATCCGAAGTCATGCGCGACTGCGCCAGGCGTGGCGCAAAAGTCACGAAAGTCACTAAGGGCCCATGAAATTTCGGGGGCCCCCCGCCTCAGGCGTCCACGCCGCGCGAGAGCGGCCGAAGGCGGGAGCGGGAGGCGATCGGGCATGCGGACCTCTTCGAGCTTGGATCGCGGCGAGGCTGACAGGCGAGGTCCTACATTGCAACCGGCGAGCCGCCGTGGCCGCCATTCGTTGCGCCGGCGCAACAGGTGGGCAAAATCGACAGCGAAGAATGCTTAGCGCGGGTTTTCACATTGATCGCAAGATTCCGGTGATTCACCGTGGCTACAGAGAGACTTATCTCTCCTGTTCGGGGGCGTTATGCAGTTGCAGTTGAAGCACCTTCCCTTTTTGTTCGTGGCCGTCGCCGCGTTATGCCTGACCGGCGCCCTCACGGCCTCCGCCAACGCCTCCGACGACAAGCTCCCGGAAGCGGCCGCCCAGCCGTAAGCCGCGCCTCAGGCGGCCTCGTCCATGCCGTCTAGAAAGCCGGCGCCCGAGGCGAGGCTGACCCGCGACCAGAGCGCGTCCAGCTCCGGCAAATAAAGGCCGAATTTCTCGCGCAGCACCCGGCCATAAGCGTCGCGGCAATGGAGCTCGGTGACGCGCTCGCCGGCGGCGTCGATGACGCTCAGGCTGCGCCCGACCAGGGTTTCGATCCGGTCGGGCAGGAAGCGCTGGACGATCGCGTTGCGCACGAACGGCGAGGCGGGATCGGTCTGCAGGAAATCGCTCCCCGCATCGAGCAGGGCCCCGTCCTGGCAATCGAGCGAGAAATCGAACGAGGGCGGCAGCACGCCCTTATGGTTGCGGAAGCGCCACCAGCCGTCCCGGGTCCGCTCGAGCGCGTAGCGGCGCCAGTCCTGCTCGATCGGCCCCTCGACGAGCGGCACCGGCATCACGCCCATCGCGACGTCTGCCATGTAGAGCCGGTCGAGCACCACGACCGGCACGAGATGGTTGCCGACCATCTTGTCGCCGGCCGCCTCGCGCATGACCGCGCCGGCGAGATGGAGCACGCGAAAGCCGGCGAGCTCCAGCATCCAGGCGAACAGGCCGTTATATTCGAAGCACCAGCCGCCCCTCCCCTCACCGACCATCTTGGCGAACGCCGCCCGCGGATCCCGCGTGACGTGGCGGCCGAGCTGGACGTCGACATTCTCGTAGACGAAGGCGTCCATGTGGAGGCGGCTCAATTCGGCGAGCGTGGCGAGGCAGGGCTCCGGCTCGCCGCGATAGCCGATATGGGCGAGATAGGCCTGGAGCGCGGCCTGGGCGTGCGGCGGTTCGATCGGCATGCGGTCTACCCCATGTTGGAGGCGGCGATTGTGCCCGAGCGGCGCCGAGAGGGTAGCGCCGGGCGACGAAGCCCCGTTCCGCTTCGACCTGTCGGCAGAGACGCAAATCCGCGCGACGAAGCCGACTGCCGACCGCGGCCTTCCCGAGCGCCGCCCTGCGGACGTTCATGAAGTGCATCGCAGCCGTGGAGCCTTCTGACGGTGGCCGCGCGTTTGGTTACCCTCTAGGTCGGGTATCCAGTTCACGAGGCTCATCATGTCAGATCGCCTGAAGGTCCTGCTGCAATACGTCCTGCCCAAGCAGCATCTGACCGGTTTCGCCGGCCGCGTCGCCGGGGCGCAGGGCGGCGCGATGACGACCCGGCTGATCCGCTGGTTCGTCGGCAAATATAATGTCGCCATGGACGAGGCGGAGAATGCCGACATCGCCAGCTACAAGAGCTTCAACGACTTCTTCACCCGCCCGCTCAAGACCGGCGCCCGCCCGCTGGCGGACGCCGATTTCGTCTCCCCGGTGGACGGCGCGATCAGCCAGCTCGGCGCGATCGACGACCATCACATGCTGCAGGCAAAGGGGCACCGCTTCACCACCACCGAGCTGGTCGGCGGCGACGCCGCGCTGGCGGCCGAGTTCCGCCACGGCAGCTTCGCCAACCTCTATCTCTCGCCGAGAGATTATCACCGCCTGCACATGCCCTGCGACGGCCAGCTGACGCGGATGATCTATGTGCCGGGCGCCCTGTTCTCGGTGAACCCCGTCACCGCGCGCGGCGTGCCGAACCTGTTCGCGCGCAACGAGCGCGTCGTGTGCGTCTTCGAATCGCCGGAGCACGGCCCGTTCGTGATGGTGCTGGTCGGCGCCACCATCGTCGGCAGCATGGCGACCGTGTGGCACGGCGTGGTCAATCCCCGGCGCACCGGCAAGGTCTCCGCATGGACATATGGCGACCAGGAGATCCTGCTGAGGAAAGGCGAGGAAATGGGCCGTTTCCTGCTCGGCTCGACCATCGTGATGCTGTTCCGGCCGGGCACGATCGCCTTCAACCCGGACTGGGCGCCGGAACGGCCGGTGCGCCTCGGCGAGAAGATGGGCGACCGCCCGGCCTGAAGCGGCGAACCCGTGACGCGGCGAGCCCGAGGCTTGATCTCCGGCCGCTTTGCTGGTGTCGGAGCGCGGCAATCGGAGACGCACATGCCCGCCATTCCCTGGGATCAGCCCGCGACCTTGATCGACCTCGACGGCAAGGCGCCGGTAATTGGCACAGTCCGCGAGTGCGCCATGCACTTCGCGATCTTCAAGCCCTTCGCGAAGGCGCAGGCCCGCATCCTGCTGACCCAGCCCGTCCCCCGCGAAGGCCAGAAGACGAGGACGTGGCTGCTCAACCCGGATGAGATCGAACAGCTGGCGGCGCGGTTGCGGGAGGAGGGTTGAGCGGTCGGCGGATCCTCCCAGCCGCGCTGGACCCTGGCATTCTCGCAGACGAACGTCGCCCGTACCGAGACGACGGACATTGCTAAGCGCGAAGTCGATCGCAGCTAGGCGCGGGCAGCCGGGGCGGCACCGATCCCGCTTGTTATTCCTCGCGGCCGAAACGGAGTCGCAGTCCGGCGTTCAAGATAAAACCTTCGGTCGGTGCCCAAACATCCACGGTCCAGCGCCCGTCCGGCAGGCGCTGCGGCAGGAGTAGCGGATCATAGCGGGTCTGGCGAACACCGAGGATGTTCTCAGCGTTGGCGAACAGGCGCACACGGCCCACGGCAAGCTCGCCTAGGATGCCGACGTGGAGGTATGGACGACTCTCTGTGCGGTACGGATTGTCCTCCAGGGGCTGCTTGCCGGTGTAGTAAGCCTCAACACCGATGCGGCCGCGCCCATGGCGTTCCCACACTGCCACCAGCCCGGCGGCGTGGCGTGGCACGAGTGGAGTTGGCCGGCGCGCGCTGCCGGTTTCACCCGGCTCGCTGGCGTCCATGAAGACGTAGCTTCCAGTGACGGTGAACGGCGCTCGGCGATATCGGAGCAGCAGTTCGGAGCCACGCACCTTCGTGTCGCCTTCGACGTTCACCAGCCGCACCCGGTCGGCCGCGGTCGGCACCAGCCGGGTCGCATGATTGATGGTTGAGGTGAAGAAGGTGAGGCTCGTCTCGATGGGTCCTCGCGCATAACCGATGTCGAGGGAGCCGCTCTCCGCCGTTTCCGCCGTCAGGCCCTGCGGCGGTTCGAGCCGCGAAAGGCCGGCATCTTCTATCTCCTCGACGAACGGCGTCGGCGCGTAGAAGCCGCGGCCGTAGGAGGCGCGCAGGGTCCACGGCCCGGGGCGCCAGAGCCCCGATAAGCGCGGGCTGAATTGAGTGCCATATGCGCTGTGGAAGTCGACCCGGCCGCTCGCGGCAAGCGTGAAATTGTCCCGAGCCTCATGCTCAAGCTGCGCGAACAGGCCAGGCACTGCATAGCTGTAGTTGAAGGCGGGAAAGCTGTCGGAACGGTAGCTATCGCGCTGGAATGCGATACCGCCGACCCAGGAGGTCGCGCCTGAGCGGCGGGCGAGCGTGGCTTCGGCAAACATCGTGTTGTGCCGGTCGTCCTCGATCACTTCGCCGAAGGTGTGGCGGTGGTCCTGGGTCATGCCCGATGCGCGCAGGCCAAGCGTGCCAATCCCTTCCAGCAGAAGTTCGGCGCCAAGCCCTGCATCGAGCCGCTCCGTTTCCTGGGCCTGCGGGAACGGTCTCCCATCCGGTGTCGTGCGGCCCGGCAGAGTCCCGCCCGACCTGTCCTCTGTCAGCGCGCCGAGCGTGACGAACAAGGAAGCGCCGTTCGCGCCTTCCCAGAACAGGCGCGGGCGCGCGGTAAACCGTTCGTAGGCAGCGATGTCGATCCACCCGTCGCCGTCCAGATCGTCACGGCCTTGACGGTGCGCGCCGCCAGTCAATGACACGCCCCACCGGCCGCCGAGCGGACCGGAAACGTAGCTTGTGAAGTCCTGGCCGTCGCGGGTCGTGGCATTCAGCAGGGCCTCGGCTTCCAGCGTGTCGCTCGGCCGGCGCGAGACGAGGTTGATGACGCCACCGAGCGCTGACGGCCCGTATAGGGCCGAGGCGGCACCCTTGATCACCTCGACTTGGCCAAGGTCGGTCGGTGGGATTTGCAGGAGCCCGAGCGAAGAGGCCTGGCCGCCGTAGAGCGGAAGCCCGTCCGCCAGAAGCTGCGTGTATCGCCCTTCCAGTCCCTGCACGCGAATATTGGCCGCTCCCAACGCAGGCGAAGTGACCTGGACTCGAATGCCCGGCGTCTCGTTGACCAGCATGGCGATGTTGCCGGGGCGCATGAGGAGCTTTTCCTCGATTTCCTCGCGCACGATCACCTCGACCCGGATCGGTTCGTCCTGGATGCGGCGGCGTGTGCGCGTGCCCTGGACGATGATCTCCTCGACCTCCTCCTCATGATCCTCGAGGTGCTCGGCCTCCGGCGAGTCAGGCTTGGCGGGGGTGTTCTGGGCCGGCGCCGGCGCCGTTACCATCAGTCCTGCCAGTATGACGGCAGAGCAGAGCACGTTCGGAATGGTTCTCATATTTCTTAGCGAGACAAGATCGAACCGAGCCTGGTTTGACGCTAGCGGACAGGGATATGGAATAAATCGCCGACAGCATTGATGATTGTCGGTCCTACGCTGCCGAGGCTTTATCATCGCGAGAGACGAGGGCAAGCGGCCAATCCGGACCGCTTGAGCTAGTCACGATCGCGGGAGTTGCGGTGGAGCCGACGCCCTGCGGAAGGAAAGCCGCTGCTCTGCCGCCTAAACCGCCGGCCCTCCGATGCTCGGCGCGCCGCCGGCATCGCCGAGGTCGCCCATCGCCTCATCATATCGCTCGAAGTCCCGCGTAGACGGCTCGCTCCGCCGCCTCGACCGCACCAGCGCGACCAGGCCGGCGGTGGCGCCCAGCACGACCGCCGTCTTGATGACAAAGCCTTTTTTGTTGTGCCGCCATTCGGACTTGGCGCCCATTTCGGCGGGGATGTTCGGGATCTTGCCGCGGGCGAGATCCTGGGCGACGCCCTCGGCCACGTTCACCCGATCGGCGCCCATCAGCAGCAGCCAGTGAAGCCAGTTGGACTCGCTCCAGCGGAAGGCGGCTCGGCGCATCATGCCGCTGACGCCCGAAGGCGGCGTCGAGGTGCCGAACACGGCGGGGGTACGGATATGCTCGATCGACTGGAGGATCTCGACCTCGCTCTCCTGCTGCGGCGGGCGCTGCCAGTCCTTGGTCAGCCCCTCGTCGACCGAGCGGTCGCGATAGGGGTAGGTGGGGTCGTTCTCCGGATTGGCATCGACGCCCCAGCCGATGACGCTCCTGGGGTCGATCTGGCCCTGGCGGGCGGCGATGCGGGTGCGTTCGTCGGTCATGTGATTTCCCTCAGCCATTGGGCAGCAGCACCGGCTTAATGCAATTGTCGAGCTTGGCCGCAAAGATGTGGTAGGCGTCGGCGACATCCTCCAGCGGCACGCGGTGGGTGATGATGCCCTTGGGGTCGATCCGCCCTTCCTTCACATGCTCGATGAGCTTGGGGATGTGGCGCTTCACCGCCGCCTGGTTGGCGCGGATCGTGAGGCCCTTGTTCACGATGTTGCCCAAGGGGACCATGTTGCCGGTCGGGCCGTAGACGCCGACGATCGAGACGATGCCGCCCTTCTTGACCGAGTTGATCGCCCAGTGGGCGGCGATGGCGTTGCCGGCCTCCAGCTTCATCTTGGTGCCGAACAGGGTCTGGAGGAAATTGCCCTTGGCATCGCCGCCGACCGCATCGATCGCGACGTCGACGCCGAGGCCGTCGGTGGTCTTCTTCATGAAGGTGACGACGTCGTCCAACTCCTTGAAATTGTAGACCTCGGCCGGGCAGTAGGTGCGGGCGAATTCGAGGCGATAGTCGAACTGGTCGAGGACGATGACGCGGCCGGCGCCGAACAGCCAGGCCGAGCGCGCGGCGAGCAGGCCGACCGGGCCGGCGCCGAGGACGAGGACGGTGTCGCCCTGCTGGATGCCGCCCATCTCCGCCGCCTGGTAGCCGGTGGGGACGACGTCGGTGAGGAGGACGGCGTCGTCCGGGTCCATCCAGTCCGGAATGACGGTCGGGCCGAAATCCGCATAGGGGACGCGGACATATTGCGCCTGGCCGCCGTCATACCCGCCGGCGGTGTGCGAATAGCCGTAGATGCCGGCCACCGCGGTCGCCATCGGGTTGGATTCGTGGCAATTGCCGTAGAGGCCCTGCTTGCAGAAATGGCACTGGCCGCAGGCGATGTTGAACGGCACCAGGACGTGATCGCCAACCTTGAGATTGGTGACCTCCTCGCCCAGTTCCTCGACGATGCCGGTGAATTCGTGGCCGAAGGTGGTGCCGACGCGGCAATCCGGGACCATGCCGTGATAGAGGTGGAGGTCCGACCCGCAGATGCAGGAGCGCGTGGCCTTGACGATGGCGTCGCGCGGATGCTCGATCCTCGGCATCGGCTTTTCTTCGGTGCGGACCCGATAAGGGCCCCTGTAATCCATGGCGAGCACTTGGCGGGAACTCCGTAGGCGGTGGGTGCCACGGTTAACCGGAGGGAACTCAAGAGGTTCCCCGCCCCCGCCCCGCCAGTCGATGCGTCAGCGGCCGCCGGTCTCGTCCCGGCTCCTCGCGCTGAAGCCGCCGAAGGCCGGCCGGTCCTCGGCGGCGGGGAGGCGCTCGGTTTCGACCCTGGTCCGGCGGACGGTGTCCTCGATGATCTCGGTGCGGCGCTCGACGGTCTTCTTGACCACCAGCTCCTCGCGGACGAAGGCCTCCTTGGAGACCACCGCTTCCTCCCGCATCTCGGTGATCTCGATCACGCGCTCGCGCAGCAGGCCGCCTTCCTCGAGCTCCTGCTCGCTGAGGCGTCGCGCCGCCGGACGGCGCTCGATGCTGGTCAGCTCGGCGAGCAGTTCCACCTCCTCGCGCACCGGATGCTCCTCGATGCGCGCGTGGACGCGGGCGCCGCCGCGCAGCACCTCGCGCTTGCCGATCCTGAGCTCCTCCTCTACGATCGGGATGCGCTGCTCCGTTTCCTCCGGCTCGGGCGGGTCCGGCGCTTTCTCGGCAGGATCTTCGACGCGGAAGCCTTCGGTCGGGCCGAGGCGGGGCTCGGGAGGCGGTGCGGCGGGCGGCGCGCTTGCACTCGCGGCGGCCGGAGCGGCGGCGGGCTGCGGCGCCTTCGGGTCCTCGACACGGAAGCCCTCGAACTCGCCGACCGTGCCGTGCGGCGGCGACGAAACCGGCCGGGCGGCAGGCGCCGGCATGGGCGCCGACGCGGCGGGCTCGGGCGCCTTCTGTTCGCCGAAGAGGAAGTCGAAGAAACCGCCCGCGCCTTGCTTGTGCGCATCCGATTTGCCGAGACCGTCGCGCGGGATGGCCTTGAGGAGCTTGTCGATGCGACTGCGGTCGTGGGCCTCGTCGACCTGGGCGATCAGCAGGAAGCCGCCCTGCCCCAGCTCGCGCTCGCAGGCGGCGCGCTCCTCGGCGGGGATGTTCATGCGGGCTAGCCGGGTGCGGCCGGCGACGCTGCCATCGACGATGTCACCTTCTTCGATCCCCACTTCGCTGTTGAGATGGGCGAGCGCCAGCTCGGCCTGGGGAAGCGACTCGTAAAGCGCGGTGACGACGCGGGTCATGTGGCGGTCTTCCCTATGAGGGTGGAGGTGCGGCGGCGGGCGAAGCAGAGGGTTCCCGGTCGATGTCGACCTGCTCGGCGCGGAGCGTGACGGGGACCTCGTGCCGGTCGGTGCGGCTCCTGCGGCGGACGTGGATCTCCTCGACGAGGACGAGGCGTTTCTCGACCACCACCACTTCCTCAACGACCGGGATGATGGTGGTGGTGCCTTCGAGACGGACGCTCGGCAGGCTCGCAAGCGCCACGTTCTTCGGCACCCGCTCGATCTCGACTTCGTCATGGGTGAGCTCGACCGGCACCTGCTCCTCGCGCTCGGCGACGGAGACGCGGATGCGCGTGCGGCCGGCCTCGATTTGGCGCTTGTCGACGAGGACGCGCTCCTCGACGAGCGGAATGGCAGCGACTTCCTGCTCATCGACCATGGACGCGAACTTTCGAAGCTGGGGCAACGTCGATCCAACCCTTTGAAGCCCCTCGCGTTCCCGACTTGGGAGCCGGTGCGCTCTTCCGGGAGGGCGGCCGCGGCGAGGTGAAGTTCATGAAGTTCACGATGTCCCGCGAAAATCGTGAAGGCCCTCCTCGGGTGTGCGGCTCTGCTCCCAATGAGGGGGTCAACGACGGCGCGGAAGGTCACGACTGGACGAAAATCACATGGAATCGCGGGGGATTTCCTTCCGCAAGCGCCCCTCCCCGGCGAGAGGAGTTTTGAGGGCACAAGCTGGCGGCGATCGGACAGGCTGACCTCGCTGGAACAAGATCGGAACATGCCAACGTTTCAGACGACGTCCTGCATTGCAAGGTACCTGCCTCAGCACATACCATTGATGGAAAGGCCCTCGTTGGACCTAGAGGATTATCATTGATGGCCACCAAGCTTCATGCGAGCTTCGCCGTCCATCCCAACGCGTGGCTCAGGACTGAGATCGTGGAACCTTACGGCCTCAGCGTCACCGCCGCGGCCGAGAAGCTGGGCGTGACCCGCCAGGCGATGAGCAACCTCCTCAACGGCAATGCCGGCCTCTCCGTCGAAATGGCAATCCGCTTCGAAAAAGGCGTTGGGTCTGCGCGCCGACACGCTGATGCGGATGCAGGCGGCGCACGATCTGGCGCAGGCGCGGGTGATTGGGAAGCGCATCAGGGTCAAGCCACTTCCTGCAGCGGCGTAGCCTCCGGAATTTCGCCCGGAAATTGCGGTGTGCTCGGAGCTTGGATGTCACCGGAAATTTGGCTGCTCGAGCCTGGGGCTGTCACACCGCGCTTTCGACCAGCGCCGCTTAGTCGTCGGTCATCTATTCAGACATGTCCCCGATCGGCCACTTTCGCCAGGAGAGAAGAATGAGAGCGCAGCGGATAATGGCAATCCTGGCCTTGCATGTGACGACTGCATGTGCGGTCGCACAGCCAATCCCTGATCGATCCGTTCGCCCCGGGGCAGGAGCGGGCGAGGCGCTGCGGGTCGTGCGGGCCGACCGTCTGGAGGTGAGAGCGGCAACAGGTTTTTGCGTGATCACCACACTCGATCCTGCAGTGAAGCCAATCGTCGAAGCGTCGGGCGAACGGCTCTCACCGGAACGTATCGTCGCGCTGAACGGCATCACCAGTTCGAATTTGGACCGCGAATTGAGGACCCAGGAGGCAGTGGGCCAGATCGGCAAATATCCCGGCGACTTCAGAATCCTTGAGGCCGGCCATATTGGCGTTGATCGTGCGGACTGCCCGGACCGCCTGAACGATATGCTCGTTCGCCAGCGGATCTCGCTAGGTGAACGCCCCGAAGGCTATCGGGTGACACTCACCGCCACCAGAGGCAGCAAAGCATACGAGGCCTTCATCGACCGGCCCAGCGTGATCGTCGCGGGAAGCGATGCACGAAGCATGATTGCCGAGGACGCGGTCACCGATCCTGTGACGGGTAAGCCATATTGGGATGTGCACCGCGACGTAGCGCGGCTCTCCCGCGGCTTCCTGAAGCATCTTCTTGGGGAGGACGTCGAATGAAAGGCAATCTCAATAACGCGACGAACTTGCCGCTTATACCCCGTGGACCGGTACGTCCTTCACCTATGAGTTCTACACGGCGCTCCCGACCACCTACCAGACGGCCCCGCAGATCGACGGACGCTTTGCGCGCCCTCTTGATGAAGCCGTGCAGGGCGTGGAGTTCGCTACCATGAAAGCAGAACAGAATGTGCAAGACGAAGCATTGATGCCGCTTCTGCGAGCGAGGTGATCCGAAGCTCCGCGTGCCCGACACCGGGAGGATCTTAGACCAACCGACTCTGCTTCACCGCCGCTTCGATAAAGCTCGCGAAAAGCGGATGCGGGTCGAATGGCTTTGACTTCAGTTCCGGGTGGAACTGCACCCCCACGAACCAGGGATGGTCGGGGCGCTCGACAATTTCGGGGAGGGCCCCGTCGGGGCTCATGCCGGTGAAGAGGAGGCCGCTCTTTTCCAGCGGTTCCTTGTAATGGGCGTTGACCTCGTAGCGGTGACGGTGGCGTTCGCTGATGCTGGTGTCGCCGTAGATCGACGCGACGTGGCTGTTGCCGGTAAGCTTCGCCTCATAGGCGCCGAGGCGCATGGTGCCGCCAAGGTCGCCTGCGGCATCCCGTCTCTGGAGCAAGCCCTCAGGGCTCATCCATTCGGTGATAAGGCCGACGACGGGCTCGTCGGTGTGGCCGAATTCGGTGGTGCTCGCTTTTTCGAGGCCGACGCTGCGGGCCGCCTCGATGCAGGCCATCTGCATGCCGAGGCAGATGCCGAAAAAGGGCACGCCGCGCTCGCGGGCGAAGGTGACGGACGCGATCTTGCCCTCGCTGCCGCGCTCGCCGAAGCCGCCGGGGACGAGGATGCCGTGCACCGGCTCCAGCATCGGCGCGACGTCGCTGCCGTTCTCGCTGAACAGCTCCGCGTCGAGCCAGTTGATGCGGACCTTGACGCGGTTGGCGAGGCCGCCGTGGATCAGCGCCTCGGTGAGGCTCTTGTACGCGTCCGGCAGGCCGACATATTTGCCGACGACGCCGATCGTCACCTCGCCCTCGAAATGGTCGAGGCGGTCCATGATGTCGTTCCAGCGGGAGACGTCGGGCGCCGGCGCGTCCATGATGCCGAAGGCGCGCAGCACCTCGGCGTCGAGTCCCTCGCGGTGATATTGGAGCGGGACCGAATAGATGCTCTTCGCGTCCAGAGCGGGGATGACCGCTTCCTTCCGGACGTTGCAGAATTGGGCGATCTTGGCGCGCTCGCCGTCGGGGAGCGGGCGGTCGACGCGGCAGAGGAGGACGTCGGGCTGGATGCCAAGGCTGGTGAGGTCGCGGACGCTGTGCTGGGTCGGCTTGGTCTTCAGCTCGCCCGCCGCGGCGATGTAGGGGATGAGGGTGGTGTGGATGCTGACCGAGCGGTTGGTGCCCGGATCCTCGTTCCTGAGGTCGTTGCGGAGCTGGCGGATCGCCTCGATGAAGGGGAGGCTCTCGATGTCACCGACGGTGCCGCCGATCTCGCAGATGATGAAGTCGCAGCCGTCGGTCTCGGCGCGGGCGAAGGCCTTGATCTCGTTGGTGACGTGCGGGATCACCTGGACGGTGGCGCCGAGATAGTCGCCGCGGCGCTCCTTGGCGATGATGTCGCGGTAGATGCGGCCGGTGGTGATGTTGTCGCTCTGGCGGGCGGGGACGCCGGTGAAGCGCTCGTAATGCCCCAGGTCGAGATCGGTCTCGGCGCCGTCGTCGGTGACGTAGACCTCGCCATGCTGATAGGGCGACATCGTGCCCGGATCGACGTTCAGATAGGGGTCGAACTTGCGGATGCGAACGGTGTAGCCGCGCGCCTGCAGCAGCGCCGCAAGCGACGCTGCCATAAGGCCTTTTCCGAGCGAAGACACCACGCCGCCGGTGATGAAAATGAACCGCGCCATGGGAGTCGAGGCTTAAGACCGGCCAAGCGGATAGGGCAAGCCCCTTCCGCCCGGAAAGGTGGAATTACTGAGCGGTGTTGCCGGCGGGCGCCGGGGTCGGCGTCGGACGGATCTGGTCCTGCGGCGCGCTCTGGTTGATCGCGGTCGCGGCGGCGCCGGCGAGCGGATCGTCGGCGAGCGGGACCTGGCCGGTGTTGACGGCGCCCGGGACCGGGGCTGGCTGGCCGATCGGGGTGGTCGGCGCCGGGCGGCGGGCGAGGCTCGGGTCGATCGTCGTCGGCGCGCGGTCGACGGCGGCGAGGCCGGCGAGCGCGATCGACAGGACCACGAACAGGGTGGCGAGGATCGCGGTGGCGCGGGTCAGGAAGTCGGCCGCGCCGCGGGCGGTCATCAGGCCCGACGTCGAGCCGCCGACGCCGAGGCCGCCGCCTTCGGAGCGCTGCATCAGGATCACGGTGACGAGCGCGGCCGCGACGAGGGTCTGGACGATCAGGAGGAAGGTGAACATGACGATCTTTCTTTGATCGTCATCCCGGCGGAAGCCGGGATCTCAGTGGGCAGGGCTGAGCCTCTTCCGGCCTGAGATCCCGGCTTCCGCCGGGATGACGTGATTGGGTGCGATCTAGGGCAAGGCTGGCGCGGGTTCAACCGCTGTCGCTCGCGCGTTGCGCTCGCATCCACCCCCAGCCCCTCCCTTGAAAGGGAGGGGGTTCAACCGCGCGCGGCGGCTTCGATGATCGGGACGAAATCGGCGGCAGTGAGGCTGGCGCCGCCGACGAGGGCGCCGTCGACATCCTCGACTGCGAACAAGGCGGCGGCATTGTCAGCCTTGACCGAGCCGCCGTAGAGGATGCGAACGGTGGCGCCGCGATGGCCGAGCAGCTGGTTGAGCTCGGTGCGGATCGCGGCGTGCATCTGGGCGACATCCTCAGGCGTGGCGACCTTGCCGGTGCCGATCGCCCAAATGGGCTCATAGGCGATTACGAGTTCGCCCTCCCCTTCCGCGGTCTGGGGCAGCGAGCCCTGGAGCTGGGCGCCGACCACGTTCAGCGCCTCGCCCCTCTCCCGCTCGGCCTCGCTTTCGCCGACGCAGACGATCGCCTGGAGCCCGGCGCGGAGCGCGGCCTCGGCCTTGCCGCGGACGATCTGGTCGCTCTCACCCTGCTCGGCGCGGCGCTCGCTATGGCCGACGATGACGAGGCGGGCGCCGACCTCCTTCAGCATGGCGGCGGAGATGCTGCCGGTATGGGCGCCGCTCTCCTTGCCGTGACAATCTTGGCCGCCGATCGGCAGGCCCGCGGCGCGGGCGCGGGCGGGCGCGATCAGTGTGAAAGGGGGACAGATGGCGACGTCCGCCCCCTGCGCCTTGCGGGCCGCGGCGGCGATCGCGCTCAGCTCCGAAAGCTGGGCCAGGCTGCCGTTCATCTTCCAATTGCCGACAACCAGCTTGCGACGCACGTGCATGACCCTTCTTCCTTGGCTTGGAGCGGCGCCTAGCAAGGCCGCCGCCCCGCGCCAAGCTTGCCGGGCGGCGGCGGCCTTTCTATGACGCTCGCAACCTGGCGCCCGGCGCCCCGCCCTCAAGTCACGGACTTCCCGAATGATCTCCTTCCTCCGCAAAGGTCTCTCGTCCTGGCTGGTGCTGGCCATACTCGGCCTCGTCATGATCGCCTTCATCATCACCGGCGTGAACAGCCCCGGCGGGGGGCCAGTGGCGGGCGGCGGCGAGCGGCTGGTCGGCGTCGGCGATCAGGCGGTGAGCTCGGTCGAGGTGGCCGACCAGGTCAACCGCCAGCTGGAGCGCGTGCGCCAGCAGCAGCCCGAGGTCGATCTCGCCGCCTTCTTCCAGCAGGGCGCCTATGAGGAGGTCGTGCGTCAGCTGATCGGGCAGAAGGCGATGCTGGCGTTCGGCGAAAGCCAGGGCTTTGCGGCATCCAAGCGGCTGATCGACGGCGAGATCGCCGGCATCCCCGCCTTCCAGAACCTGGCCGGCCAGTTCGACCAGCAGGTGTTCCAGCAGATGCTCCAGAGCGAGCGTATCACCGAGGATCAGCTGCGGGAGGACATTGCCGGCTCGATCATCCAGCGGCAGATCCTGCTGCCGGTGGCGGCGGCTCCGGTCGTGCCGCAGGAGATGGCGCTGCAATATGCCTCGCTGCTGCTCGAACAGAGAAGCGGCAGCGTCGGCCTCGTGCCCGCCGCCGCGGTCGAAGCAGGCGCGGCGCCGACCGATGCCGAGGTCGCTACATTCTACCGGCAGAACCAGGCCCGCTACACGATCCCGGAGCGGCGCGTCATCCGCTATGCAGCATTCGGTCCGGAGCATGTCACGGGCGCCGCTCAGCCGACCGACGCCGACGTCCAGGCCTTCTACCGCGCCAATGCCGCGCGCTACGGTGCCAAGGAAACGCGGACCTTGAACCAGGTCGTCCTCCCCGATCAGGCGGCGGCGCGGGCCTTCGCCGCGAAGCTCGGCCAGGGCACCAGCTTCGCCGCGGCGGCTCGGGAAGCGGGCTTCAGCGAGGCCGACACGCGCCTCGAGAACCAGAACAAGGCCGAGTATCAGCGGCTGACCTCTGCCTCCGTCGCCAATGCCGCTTTCGCCGCCGCCGAGGGCGCGGCGACGGCGCCGGTCCAGTCGCCGCTCGGCTGGCACGTGGTGAGGGTGGAGTCGATCAACCGCACGGCGGAGACGCCGCTCGCCGCGGTGCAGGACGAAATCCGGACCCAGCTCCAGCAGCAGAAGGCGCAGGACGCGCTGACGACCCTCGTCACCCGGATCGAGGACGCGCTCGCGGACGGCGCCAGCTTCGAGGAAGTGGCCCGGGCCGAGAGGCTGCAGATCCAGGAGACGCCGCCGCTCACCGCCACGGGTCAGAACCCCGGCGCGGCCAATTGGCAGACCCCGCCCGAACTGGTGCCCCTGCTCCGCGAAGCCTTTCAAATGAGCCCGGACGAGGATCCGGTGGTCGAGACGCTCGCGCCGAACCGGTTCGCGGTCGTGGCGCTGGCCCGCGTGGTCGCCGCCGCCCCGCCGCCGCTGGCACAGATTGCGCAGCAGGTGCGGACCGATCTCGTCCAGCAGCGCGCCAACGAGCGGGCGCGGGCGATCGCCGACGCCATCGTCGCCAAGATCAACGGCGGCATGCCCGCGGCCCAGGCATTTGCAGGCGCCGTCGTGCGCCTGCCGGCGCCGGAACGTGTCAGCCGCCGCCGGATCGACATCGCCCAGCCGGGCCAGCCGGTGCCGCCGGCGCTGACGATGCTGTTCAGCCTGCCCGAGGGTAAGGCGCGGGTGCTGCCGGCGCCGAACGGCCAAGGCTGGTTCGTCGTCCACCTTGCCGAAGCGACGCCGGGCAATGCCGCCGCGGAGCCTGGGCTGATCCAGGCCACGCGCACCCAGTTCGAGCGGATCATGGGCGAGGAATATGCCGCGCAGTTCAGCCGGGCGATCGAGGCCCAGTTGAAGGTCGAGCGCGACGAGGAGGCGATCGCCCGCACCAAGCGCCAGCTCGCGAGCGGCCAGCCGATCCAGTAAGGCCGAAAAGAAACTGCCTCCGCCCAAGGTTCGAACGGAGGCAGGTCGACCGCGTGGCGGTCGGGGAACATCGTTGCAGGTCGGCAGGCGCAGGCGGCTCGTTCCGCTCCCTGACGGAGCGAGCCGCAGCCCAAGCCCGCTCGGGAGCGCTTAGCGCTGGTCTTCGACCTTCCTCCACTCGGCCTTGGTCAGGCAGACGCGGTCGTTCTTCATGCGCGTGCCCGAATTTTCGAGCCGCTTGCAGATCTTCTTCTCGCCGGCCTCAGCCGAGGCGCCGCTCTCCTGGGCGACGGTCTGGTCCTTGGCGCTGGTCTTCGCCGCGAAGGCAGGCGTGGCGGACAGAGCGAGGGCGGCGGCGAGGCCGGTGACGGTGATCAGACGCATGATGTATCTCCTGTGGCTTTGAGGAGTTCATGTGTACCGCCCCGGTGAGACGCCCGGCAGACTCCGCCTGTCGGTTTGCAGACGGACAAAGTGCCTTGGTCGAATAATACACCTCATTTCGGCTGAAAGCCGAACGAATCGGCCTGTCCGACCGATGCAAACAGGTCACGACTCTGCTACAAAAGTGGCACCCCTTTAGTTTTGGCTTTGCAAAGTCTTACAGGCGTTCATAATGGGTTCATTCGATGGGGCGCTTCGTCGCTGCATAGAAAGGGGGATGAACGATGTTGAAGCACCTGCTGACTGCAGCATTGCTCGCCACCGCACTGACCGGCGGCGCCAAGGCAGCAACGGTGATCCTCCTCCCCGAGCCCGGCAGCATGCAGCCGGCCACCATCATCGTCGATCACAAGTCTGCGGACCGCGACACGGTGCTGGTCTGCTCGTCGATCAGCCAGATCTCGACCGGCGGCTGCTCGGTGACGAGCTGGTCGAAGTCGGGCCTCAAGCGCCCTTAGCGGGCCGGCCCCCGGCGGCCGGCAGTTGACGACAACCTGAACCCGCAGCCCCTCAGGGTTCCCGCACGATCGCGCCGCCCTTCATCACCAGCCGGACCTTACGCCATGCGGCGACGTCGCTCGCAGGGTCGCCTTCCACCGCCACCAGATCGGCGAGCAGGCCGGGCCGCACGCGTCCGAGCCTGTCCTCCAGGCCGAACAGGCGGGCGTTGCCGGAAGTGGCGGCGATCAGCACGTCGACGGGACGCATGCCGTAAGCGGCCATCAGCTCCATCTCCCGGACATTGTCGCCATGGGCATAGACGCCGACGTCGCCGCCCATGCACATCGGCACCCGCGCCGCCATTGCCGCGGCGAAGCTGACACGCTTCTCCAAGACCGCGGCGGGCGCGGGCTCCGCGCCGTTCCAGCCGCGGTAGCGCGAGATCGCGTCGGTCGCCGCCAGCGTGGGGCAGAGCGCCACCCCCCTCTCCCGCATCAGCCGGAATATCTCGGGCGTGCCGGCATTGCCATGCTCGATCGTATCAGCGCCCGCCTGGATGGCATTGCGCATGCCCTCGGGTGTGCTGGCATGGACGGCGACCTTGCGGCCGGCCGCATGAGCCGCCTCGACGACGGCGCGAAGCTCCGCGAGCGTATAGGTCGGCCGGCTCTCCTCGCCGGGGCGCCAGCGATAATCGCCATATAGCTTCACCACATCGGCGCCCTTGCCCATCTGGCGCCGCGCCGCGACGACCAGTTCGGATCCATCCGCCTCCTCGGCCCCTTGCGGCACCGCGACGCCGGGCTCGAAGCCTTTTGGCCCGTAGCTGCCGGTCGCGACGAGGGCGCGGGTGGCGATCAGCATGCGCGGGCCCGGGACGATGCCCTGCTCGATCGCCTGCTTGAGGCCGACATCCGCATATCCGGCGCCCTCGGTGCCGAGATCCCGCACGGTGGTGAAGCCGGCCATCAAGGTCGCGCGGGCATGAGTGACGGCGCGCGCGGTGCGGAGGGACTCAGGCTCGCGCAGCACCTGATCGTCCCAGCTGGTCTCATTGTACGGATGCAGGAAGAGGTGCGAGTGGCCCTCGATGAGGCCCGGCATCAGCGTCATGCCGGGAAGGTCGACGGCCCGCGCCCCGGCCGGCGCGGCGAGCGCGGGGCCGGCGGCTTCGATCCGGTCCCCGCGGACCAGCACCTGCCAGCCTTCGAGCGAGCGCGGGGTCGTCCCGTCGAACACGCGCGCCGGGCGCAGCAGGACGACCGGCTCGGCCGCTGGCACCGGCGGTGTGGGCTGGACGAGCATCAGGAGGATCAGGAGAAAATGCATCAGGCGAGCGATAGCATGATCCCAGCCTGCCCCGGCAAGTGCCTGTGGCCGTTACGCTTCGGTTAACCCAGATTCGATACCTTTGCGGAACGACCGGGGCGTGTCAGAGTTTTCACTGCCCCGGCGCATTGGAGGAGCAGGGAAGGTCGCGAGATGATGAAGGATCCAGGAGGCGGTGCGGCACCGAGCCGCGATTTCCTCATGCAGGTCAAAGGCTATGGGCTCACCACGGCCGAGATCAGCTATTGGATGCCGGACCATCCCAGGCTCATCCAGCTCTTCATCTGGCAGGAATATGACACCGCGCCGACCTTCCCGGTGCTGCACGGCTTCCTCGACCATTGGCGGCGCGAGATCGAAGCGGCGCTCCACTCGGTCCGCATCGCCCACCAGCATCTGATACGCCCGGCCGAATGGCGGGCGGTGGATGGCGTGATCACGATCAACTGAACGCTCGTCGCCTCGGCTACGGCTATTTGCGCCCCTGGTGGCGGATGTTGGCGGGACGGCCGCGCCTGCCCTGCGGGCGCTTGCCCTCTTCCCTGCGTCCGTCGCGACGAACGGTGCGCCGCTGGCCGCCGCCGCCGCCCGAGGCGTCGGGAAGCTCGAAGCGGAGGCCGCCGCTGACCGGATTGGCCTCGACCAGCCTCAGCTTCAGCCGCTGGCCCGATGCAAACTCGACGCCGCTGTCATCGCCGACCAGCGTCTGGCTGGCCTCGTCATAGCGAAAATAATCGGTGCCGAGCGTGGAGACTGGCACCAGCCCGTCGCCGCCCAGTCCCACGACGGTCGCGAAGAAGCCGAACGGCTGGACGCCGGTGATGCGGCAATCGACGAGGTCGCCGACGCGCTCCGACAGATAGGCGGCGACGTAGCGGTCGATCGTGTCGCGCTCCGCCTCCATGGCACGGCGCTCGAGCTGGGAGATGAGCTCCCCGGTCACTTCCATCGCCTCGGCTTCGCCGTCGGTGAGGCCGCCCTCGCCGAGGCCGTAAGCGCGCACGAGCGAGCGGTGCACCACCAGATCGGCGTAGCGGCGGATCGGGCTGGTGAAATGGGCGTAGGAGCCGAGCGACAGGCCGAAATGGCCGTGATTTTCCGGGCCGTAATAGGCCTGGGTCTGGGTGCGTAGGATCTGCTCCATGATCTGCGGCTTGAAGTCCGCTTCTCCGACACGCTCGATGATGTGGTTGAAGGTCGAGGGGCGCACCACCTGGCCGAGTGCGAACTCGACGTCGAAGGTCTTCAGATATTCCTTCAGGGCGACCAGTTTCTCGCGGCTCGGCGGCTCGTGGTCGCGATACATGACCGGCGCCTTCCTTGCCTCCAGCGCCTTGGCGGCTGCGACGTTGGCGGCGATCATGTAATCCTCGATCAGCTTGTGCGCGTCGAGCCGCTCGCGCGGGGCGACGGAGAGGATGCGGCCCTTTTCGTCGAGCACCACGCGGCGTTCGGGGAGGTCGAGCTCCAGCGGGCCGCGCTTCTCGCGGGCGCGATACATGGCGTCCCAGCAGGCCCAGAGGGGTTTGAGCGTGGTTTCTACGATTTCGGGATCGACCGGCGGCTCGGTGGGCTCGATCTCCGGCATCGCGCAGGTCGGCGAGGAGACTTCGATCCGCTCCTGGCCAAGCGTGGCATCGATCGCGGCCTGGGCGTCCTCGTAGGCGATGTTGGCGGCGATGCGGACGCGGGCGCGGGTGAAGCGCCACGATTTGAGCTGACCGTCCTTCGTGACCTGGAGGTGGCAGACGAGGGCGGCGCGGTCCTCCCCTTCGACCAACGAGCAGACATGGGCGGAGAGCGTCTCCGGCAGCATCGGCACGACCCGGTCGGGGAAATAGACGCTGTTCCCGCGCTTCCTCGCTTCCTTGTCGAGGGCGGAGCCGGGGCGGACGTAGAAGCTGACGTCGGCGATGGCGACAATCGCCTTCCAGCCGCCGGCATTGGCCGCATCGTCATCGGGCGCGGCCCAGACGGCGTCGTCATGGTCGCGCGCGTCGGCCGGATCGATGGCGACGATCGGGATGTGAGTCAGGTCCTCGCGCTTGCCGAGGTCCTGCTTGGCGACCCGCTCCGCCTCCTCGAGCACTGTGTCGGAGAATTCATGCGGGATGCCATGCTTGTGGATCGCGATCAGGCTGAAGCTGCGCGGGGCGAACGGGTCGCCGAGCACGGCGTCAACGCGCGCGCTGAGCCGAGGCGGGCGGCCGGTCTTCTCGGCGAGGACGAGATCGCCGACCTCCGCCTTGCCGAGGTCGGAGATGGGAAGCTCGCGCCGTTCGCGCTTGTCGACGGGGCGGAGCCAGTGGCGTTCGCCTTCCTGGTGGACGACGCCCATGACGAGCTCGCTGCCCTTCAAGAGCTTCTTCATCGGATGCGCGATGAAGCCGTTGCCCTTCTGCTCCGTGCGGGCGAGGACGCGGTCGCCGACGGCGAGCGCGCCCTTGCGGCCGCGCTCCTGGAGGCGGAGGCGCGGTTCGGGCGCGTCGCTCTCCCAGCGCTCGGGCGTCGCCCAGGCGGTGCCGCTGTCGTCCACGTCGACGACGCGCAGCACCGTCACCTTGGGCACGCCGCCTTGCTTGTGGAAGGCGCGGCCGGGGCCGCCGTCGATCAGCCCTTCGTCACCCATGTCGCGGAGCAGTTGCTTCAGCGCGATTTTGTCGTGACCGGAGAGGCCGAACGCCTTGGCGATCTCGCGCTTGCCGGCGGGCGTGTCGGAGCTCTCGATGAAATCGAGTATCTCCTGGCGGCTCGGGAGCCCGGTGCGTTGCTGCTTCTTCGGCATTCCTACTGTGCTGGCGGCGGAGGCGTGTAGGGCCCGAACGCGCCACCCGGCAATGCGGATGCAACGGGGGATTCAAAGCCTTCGGCAGAGACCGAGGAGACGCCGAAGACATAGTCGTCGACGCGGATACCCGGCAGGACCAGCTTGTGATCGGCCCAGATCCGCGGTGCGTTCCGCCTCGTCTGCGGCACTTCGGTGGAGACGAGGTTCACGCCCGGCGTGACCCGGAGGCTCTCCTCCCAGTCCGCTGCATCCGTGGCGCGCCAGCGCACGACATAGGCGTCGGCGCCGCGCACCGTCCGCCATGTGATCGTCGTATCGGTCGAAACCGCTCCTTCCGCAGTCGGCGCCGGCGGCGGCGGGGCGCTGGCGAGGGCGGCCAGGGCGGCAACGTTCAGCTTCACCACTTTGGTGAGGTAGGGGAAGTCGACCTTGTCGATCGTGTCGCCGAACTCGACACCGTTCTCGACGCGCAGGTCCTGGTGCTGCCAGTTATAATTTTCGACCGCGACGGTGAGGCGGATGGCGGGATAGCCCGCGTTCAGCAGCTCGGTATGGTCGCCGCCGCGGCCGAAGCGGTCGTTGCGCCAGATCTGGCGGACGTCGAGGCCGAGACCGAGATCGTCGGCGAGCTCGTCCATGAAGCGCGACAGGTTGCGCGAAGGCGCGTCATTCTCGCCGCCGAGGCTGCGCTGGCGGGCGGCGAGGTCCTCCCTGCCCTGCCACCGGGGTCCTTCCGAGAAGACGCGGACATGGGCGTCGTCGCATTTGCCGTCGGAGCCGCAGCTGTTGCCGATGATGTCGTTGTTGAGGTTGGCGAGCACCTCCCACCCCTGCGCCTTGGCGTAGTCGGCAAGGATCTTGCCGCCGAGCAGGCCCTGCTCCTCGCCCGACAGCGCAGCATAGACGATGGTGTAGGGAAATTTGTGCTTCGAGAGGACGCGCGCCGCCTCGATCGCGGCCGCAGTGCCCGAAGCGTCGTCGTTGGCGCCGGGCGCGTCCTTGGTGAAGTCCATCACGTCGGTGACGCGGCTGTCGATATGGCCGGAGATGATGACGACGCGGTTCGGATCGCGGGTGCCGCGCTGGATGGCGAGGACGTTGGTGACCTTGGTCGGCGTGGGCACCCGGCGGCCGGTGACCACGTCCGACGGCGTGGCGATGGTCAGGCAGCCGCCGCAGGCGCGGGAGTAGCGGCGGAACTCGTCCTCGGTCCACTTGAGGGAGGCGCCGATGCCGCGCCTAGGATCCCTTTGCGACGAGAGCGTGTGGCGGGTGCCGAAGCTCACCAGCTTCTCGATGATGGCGCGGATATTCTCCTGCCTCACGTCCGAGGCGATTTCGAAGGGCTTGGCGGCGATCAGCAGCGGCGCGAGCGCCGCGAGCAAGGTCAGCTTTTTCATGAGGCTGTGCACTGAACTTCCGACAAGGGCTTGGCAACAGCTTCAAGAGGTGAAAGGTTGGCGCCCGTCACGTGGCCTATAGTGATAATACAGTTGAAGACGGGGTGGGGATCGCATGCTTGAACTGAACGATGTCAGCCATGTCTATGGCAACGGGACGCGCGCGCTCGATCATGTGACGCTCTCTATTCCGCGCGGCATGTATGGCCTGCTCGGCCCCAACGGCGCCGGCAAGTCGACCCTGATGCGCACCGTCGCGACGCTGCAGACCCCGACCGAGGGCAGCATCCGCTTCGGCGACATCGACGTAATCCGGGAGCCCGAGCGGCTCAGGCGCACGTTGGGCTACCTGCCGCAAGATTTCGGCGTCTATCCGCGCGTCTCGGCCTACGACATGCTCGATCACATGGCCGTGCTGAAGGGCGTCGCCTCCGCGTCCGATCGCAAGACGACGGTCGAGGGCCTGCTCCACCAGGTCAATCTCTGGTCGGTCAGGAAGAAGGCGCTGGCGGGCTTCTCCGGCGGCATGCGGCAGCGCTTCGGCATCGCCCAGGCTTTGATCGGCAATCCCGAGCTGATCATCGTGGACGAGCCGACCGCCGGCCTCGACCCCGAGGAGCGCAACCGCTTCCTCAACCTCCTCGCCGAGATCGGCGAGAATGTCGTCGTCATCCTCTCGACCCATATCGTCGAGGACGTCTCCGACCTCTGCCCGCGCATGGCGGTGCTGGCGGGCGGCCGCATCCAGATCGAGGGCGCGCCGCTCGAGCTCATCCAGTCGACCAAGGGCCGGATCTGGATGAAGGTCATCGAGCGCGGCCAGCTCGACCAGTATCGCGAGCGCTACGAGCTCATCTCCACGCGGCTCTTCGCGGGGCGGACGGTGGTCCACATCCTTTCCGAGAACGATCCCGGCGACGGCTTCGTCGCCGTCGAGGGTGGCCTGGAGGACGTCTATTTCTCGACCCTCGCCCAATCGCGCCGCGCGGCCTGAGGAGCGAGACGATGCTTGGCAAGATCGCGGCTTTCGAGTTCCGCTACCAGTTCCGCAACCCGGTCTTCTGGGTGGCGGCCGGCCTGTTCTTCCTCTTCTCCTTCGGCTTCGTCGCCAGCGACCAGGTGCAGATCGGCAGCGGCGGCAACGTCCACGAGAACAGCCCGAACGCGCTCGCCCAGACGCAGATGATCTTCTCGCTCTTCTACATGTTCGTGACGACGGCGTTCGTCGCGAACGTGGTGGTGCGTGACGACGATACCGGTTTCGGGCCGATCGTCCGCTCCACGCGAGTGAGCAAGTTCGACTACCTGATGGGCCGTTTTACCGGCGCCTGGCTGATCGCCTGCCTCGGCTTCCTCTCCATTCCGCTGGGGATCTGGTTCGGCTCCCTGATGCCCTGGCTCGACCCGGAGACGCTCGGGCCGAACCGGCTCAACGACTATCTCTACACCTATTTCCTGCTCGCGGTGCCGAACGTCCTCATCACCTCGGCCCTGTTCTTCGCGCTGGCGACCGCCACCCGGTCGATGATGACGACCTATATCGGCGTCATCGCGTTCCTGATCCTGTACTTCGTCTTCCTGAGCAGCGTGCGCGAGCGGCCGGAGATCGAGGCGACGATCGGCGTCCTCGAGCCGTTCGGCGGCCGCGCCTTCAACTCGATCACAAGGTATTGGACCGCCGCCGAGCGCAACACGATGCTGCCGGATTTCGCCGGGGTTCTGCTCTACAATCGCCTGCTCTGGATCGCGATCTCGATCGGCTTCCTCGCCATCGCCTACTTCGCCTATCGCTTCGCCGAGCCGGGCATCTCCAAGCGCAAGGCGCGCAAGCAGAAGAAGGCCGAAACGGCGCTCGCGGCCGCCGAGGCGGCCGAGCAGCATACAGGGCCGGCCGCGGCCCTTCCCGCCCCTCGCTTCGGCCGCGAGGCGGCGCGTGCGCAATTCTGGTCGCGCACCGGCTTCGAGATGCGCCAGGTCTTCCGCAGCCCGGCCTTCATCGTCCTGATCGCCCTCGGCCTCGTCAATTCGGTGGCGAGCCTTGCCCTGGCCGGCGAATTGTTCGGCACGCCCACCTTGCCGGTGACCCGCGCGGTCATCCCTGTGCTGGAAGGCACCTTCTCGATCATCCCGATCATCATCGCCATCTATTATGCCGGCGAGCTCGTCTGGCGCGAGCGCGACCGCAAGATGCACGAGATCGTCGATGCGACGCCGCTCCCCAACTGGGCCTATGTGATTCCCAAGACCGCGGCGGTCAGCCTGGTGCTGCTCGTCACCCTGCTGATCAGCGTCGCCGCAGCGATCCTGGTCCAGCTCGGCAAGGGCTATACCGACCTGGAGCTCGGCAAATATTTCCTCTGGTACGTGCTGCCGAACGGCTTCGCGGTCATCCTGATCGCGATCCTCGCCGTCTTCGTGCAGGCCCTCAGCCCCAATAAGTATGTCGGCTGGGGCGTGATGGTGCTCTACATCGTGCTCCAGATCATCGCCGGCAGCGTCGGGCTCGAGCATAATCTCTATGTCTACGGCCAGGGGCCGAACGTGCCGCTGTCCGACATTAACAATGCCGGCAGCTTCTGGATCGGCGCCTGGTGGTTCCGCCTCTACTGGGCGGCCTTCGCGGTGCTGCTGCTGGTCGCCGCGCACCTGCTCTGGCGGCGCGGCACCGAGACGCGGCTCAAGCCCCGGCTGCAGCGCGCACCGGCCCGCCTCAAGGGCACGCCGGGCCTGATTGCAGGCCTCGCTGTCATCGTGCTGGTCGGGACCGGCGCCTGGATCTTCTACAACACCAATGTGCTCAACGAATATCGCACCCGCGACGAGGGCGAGCTGTTCAGGGCCAATTACGAGAAGAAGTTCCTCAAATATGAGGACTTGCCGCAGCCGACCATCTCGGACGTGAAGCTGGCCGTCGACCTATACCCCCAGGAACGGCGGGCGGAGGTGAGCGGCCAATATCTGCTGCGCAATCTGACCGACACGCCGATCCGCAACGTCCACGTTCGCGACTTCGATCTGGAAACCAAGATCCAGAACGTGACCTTCCCGGGCGCCCGGCTCGCCAGCCACGACGAGGAGTTCGGCTACCGCATCTACCGGCTCGACCAGCCGATGGCGCCGGGCGAGACGCGCACCCTCACCTTCAAGGCGCAGCGTTGGAACCGCGGCTTCCGCAATGCCGGCGAGGACACGAACCTCGTCGAGAACGGCACCTTCCTCAACAATTACGAATTCGCGCCGCTGATCGGCATGGACCGGACCGGCATGCTCCAGGATCGCACGCGGCGCCGCAAATATGACCTGCCGGCCGAGCTCAGGCTCCCCAAGCTGGAGGAGGTAGCGGCCACCAAGGATCCCTATTTCGGCGGCGGCTGGTCCACTGCCGACATCACCCTCTCCACCTCTGCCGACCAGCTCCCGATCGCGCCCGGCAAGAAGGTGTCCGATGTGACCCGGAACGGCCGCCGCACGGCGCGCTTCCTCTCCGACGCGCCGATCCTCACCTTCTTCTCGATCCAGTCGGCGCGCTATGCGGAGAAGAAGCGCAACCACAAGGGCGTGGAGCTCGCCGTCTATTATCATCCGGCGCATCGCTGGAACGTCGACCGGATGCTGAACGCGATGGCGACGGCGCTCGATTACTATCAGCCCGCCTTCGGCCCCTATCAGTTCGATCAGGCGCGGATCATCGAGTTCCCTGCCTATGCGACCTTCGCGCAGGCCTTTGCCAACACAATGCCCTATTCGGAGGCGATCGGCTTCGTCGCCGACACGTCCGATCCGGAAGAGATTGATTACGTCACCTACATCACCGCCCATGAGGTCGGCCACCAATGGTGGGCACACCAGGTGATCGGCGCGAACATGCAGGGCGGCACGATGCTGAGCGAGACCTTCGCCCAATATTCGGCGCTGATGGTGATGAAGAAGCTCTACGGCGAGGATGCGATGCGCCGCTTCCTCAAGTTCGAGCTGGACCGATACCTGCGCAGCCGCGGCGGCGAGGTGATCGAGGAACTGCCGATCGCCCGCGTCGAGAACCAGCAATATATCCACTATCAGAAGGGTTCGCTGGTCATGTACCTGCTGCAGGCCCGGCTCGGCGAGGCGGCGGTCAATCGTGCGCTGAAGAGCGTGATCGACCGCTACAAGTTCAAGGGCGCTCCCTACCCGCGCTCAGTCGACGCGATCCAGGCGTTCCGGCGCGAGGCCAGGACGCCCGAGGATCAGGCGCTGATCACCGACTTGTTCGAGCGGATCACCGTCTACGATCTCAAGACCACCGCCCCCACCGCCGTCCAGCGCAAGGACGGCAAATGGGACGTAACCGTGACCGTAGAGGCGAAGAAATTCTACGCCGACGGCAAGGGAGCGGAGAAGGAAGCACCGCTCCAGGACCGTATCGCGATCGGCCTGTTCACCGCCGAGCCCGGACGCGGCTCCTTCGACAAGAAGAACGTCATCCTGATGCAGCGCCAGCCGGTGAAGAGCGGCAAGCAGGTCTTCCGCTTCGTCACCGACAAGAAGCCGACCCACGCCGGCGTCGACCCCTACAATTTCTACATCGACCGGAATTCCAACGACAATGTCGTGCCCGTCGCCTGAAACGGCGGGCTCGTCGCAGGAGCCTCCCCTTCCCCGCCTGGAATGACGGGTCCGTCGCACGAGCCTCCCCTTCCCCTGCCGAACCTCTAGGCGCCCGCTCAGCGGTCGCCGAAAGGCGGCCGGTTTTGCTTTCTCAAGGGGGACTTATGAAGCTCAACCAACACCTGCTCGCGGGGGTCTGCGCGGTTGCCGTCGCCGGCACCCTGACCTTCGCCACCGCCAAGGCCCAGCAGCCGGCAGCGCGCGGCACAGCCGAATATTGGCTTTCGGCCGAGACCAGTTCCGGCCTCGGCGCGGGCATGACCGGCGGCAACCCGTCGGCCTCGATGATGAAAGCCATGTTCGGCGGCGGCAAGCAGGAAGCTTACGCACGCACCCTGATGCTCCAGCTCGGATCACCCCAGCGCGCGGCCGGCGAGCCGATGGCGGAGCATCTGCCGCCGACCGGCTTGCAGGCGGGCCCGACCCTGCCGCTGGTCAGCCCGAAGATCGTGCGCCCGACTGGCCAGACCAATCAGGACTGGACCGCGAACATGGAGCGCCCGAAGGGCCGCATCCTGATCTACTGGGGCTGCGGCGAGCGCGCCGGCCCGGGTCAGCCGGCGGTGATCGACATGGCCAGCCTCGCTTCCGGCAAGGCGCAGTCGCTGATGCGCACCGCCAACGTGAAGTTCATGACCCCGCCATCGGCCGACCGGGCCGGCACCTATGGCGAGTGGCCGAACGAGAAGAGCGGCACCCGCGTGCCCGCCGCCGGCTCGCTGGTCGGCGCCCATGTCGTCAAGGGCAATTACACTCCGGAGATCCGCTTCAACCTTGCCCAGAACCAGGACTTTCTGGCGCCGGTGCAACTGCTTTCGCAGGCCGAGGCGCCGTCCGGTGCGATGCCGCTCGTGTGGAAGCCCGTGGCCGGCGCGCAGGCCTGGTTCGCCAGCACGATCGGTTCCAATCAGGGCGGCGATCTCGTCGTCTGGACCTCGAGCCAGAGCCAGATCTTCGACATGATGAGCGACTATCTGCCGCAGGCGGAAATCGCGCGCCTGCTCCAGCAGAAGATGCTGCTGCCGGCCGCGACCGACCGCTGCACCGTTCCCGCCGAGGCCGTGAAGGCGGCGCCGCAGGCGATGCTGAGCGTCGTCGCCTTCGGCAGCGAGGCCAATTTCAGCCACCCGGCCCGTCCCGCCAAGGCGCCGGCCTCATGGCGTCCGGAATGGGCGGTGAAGCTCAGGACCAAGTCGACCTACCGCAACATGCTCGGCATGGAGATGCCGGACATGACCGGCGGCGACGACGAGGCGGACGTCACCGCCGAAGCGCCGCAGCGCGGCAAGAAGAAGAAGGTTCGTCTGCCGATCCCCGGCGGCCTCGGCGGTCTGTTCGGCAACTGACCTTCTTGAGCGGCGGGCGGAAAGACGCCCGCCGCTTCACCTTTCAATGGATCCAGAGGCGGAGCAGGTACGCGACGGCCGAGATCGTGGCGACGCTCGCCGCCCAGAGCCCGACGAACCAGGCGAGCTGCTTCGTCCTCAATGATAGCCCTCCTCGCCGACCTTGCCGCGGAAGACCCAGTAGGACCAGGCGGTGTAGGCGAGGATGAGCGGGATCAGCACCGCCGCGCCGACCAGCATGAAGAGCTGGCTCGTATAGGGCGCGGCCGCGTCCCAGATCGACAGGCGGCCGGGAATGACGTCCGGCCACATCGAGATGGCGAGGCCGATCATCGCCAGCGCGAACAGGATCAGGCCGTAGAGGAAGGGATGCGCGTCATTGTCGCGCTTGAGGCTCCGCCACATCAGCCATGAGACGGCGAGCACGACGATCGGCATGGGCAATGTCACGAGCAGGCCCGGGAAGTCGAACCAGCGCTCGTAATATTTCTCCTCCAGAAACGGCGTCGCCAGGCTGACCGCGCCGAAGGCGACCAGCAAGGCAGGCAGCAGCGGCTTCGCGTAGCGGCGGGCGTCGGCTTGGATCTGCCCTTCCGTCTTCCAGATCAGCCAGCAGGCGCCGAGCAAGGCGTAGCCGACGACCAGGCTCGCGCCGGCCATCAGGCTGAACGGCGACAGCCATTCCCACCAGCCGCCGGCATAAGCGCGGCCCTCGATGGTGATGCCCTGCAGCAAGGCCCCGAGCGTCACGCCCTGCGCGAACGTCGCCACCAGCGAGCCGAGGAAGAAACCTGCGTCCCACCAACGCCGATGCTCGGCGTCACGCCAGCGGAACTCGAAAGCGACGCCGCGGAAGACGAGGCCGAGCAGCATCGCGGTCAGCGGCGCGTAGAGCGCCGGCAAGATGATCGCATAGGCCAGCGGAAAAGCGGCGAGCAGACCGCCGCCGCCGAGCACCAGCCAGGTCTCGTTGCCGTCCCAGACCGGCGCGATCGCATTCATCGCCTGGTCCCGCTCCTTGCCCACCTTGAAGCCGGGGAAGAGGATGCCGATGCCGAGATCGAACCCATCCATCACCACATAAGCTGCGACGGCGAAGGCGATCAGGAACGCCCAGATGACGGTCAGGTCCATCACTCCGCCTCCTCTGTAGCATCCGGCCGCGGGTCGGCGGCACCGCGCCGCATCGCCGGGGACGGCGTGATGCCGGCGGTGCGGATCGGGGCTTCGGCGGGCTTGGGCTCGCCCTTGTGCGGCGGGTGGGCCATCAGCTTCAGGATGTAGAGCGTGCCGACCGAGAAGACCGCGAAATAGACGATCACGAAGGCGATCAGCGATCCGGTGACGCCGGGGGTGGCGATCGGCGAGACCGCATCCTCGGTGCGGAGAAGATTGTAGATGACATAGGGCTGGCGGCCGACCTCGGTGGTGATCCAGCCGGCGATGACGGCGACGAAGCCCGCGGGCCCCATCAGCACGGCGAAGCGATGCAGCAATGACCAGTCGTAGAGGCGCCTGCGCACCCGGGCGAGCAGGCTCCAGAGGCCGAGCGCGAACATCAGGAATCCGAGGCCGACCATGATCCGGAACGACCAGAAGACGATCTCGGCCGGCGGGCGCTCCTCCTTCGGCCAATCCTTGAGGCCGGGAAGCGGCGCGTCGCCGTCGTGCTTCAGGATCCAGGAACCGAGCTTCGGCACCTCGACCTTCCACCGCGTCACCTCCGCCTCGTCATCGGGCAGGCCGAACAGGATCAGCGGGGCGCCGTTTGGGCTCGGCTCGTAATGGCCCTCCATCGCCATCACCTTCTGCGGCTGGTGCTCGAGCGTGTTGAGCCCGTGCAAATCGCCGACGAAGATCTGCACCGGCGCGACCAAAGCCGCCATCCACATCGCCATGGAGAACATCGTCCGGACACCGGGCAGGTCGCGGCCCTTGAGCAGGTGCCAGGCCCCTACCCCGCCGACCACCAGGGCCGTGGTGAGGTAGGCGGCAGTGACGGTGTGGACGAGGCGATAGGGGAAGCTCGGATTGAAAATGATGGTCAGCCAGCTCCCCGCCGGCACGAACTGATTCTGATCGTTGAGCGCCCAGCCGACCGGCGTGTGCATCCAGCTGTTCACGCTGAGGATCCAGAAGGCGGAGATGGCCGTCCCGACTGCCACCATGCAGGTGGCGAGGAAGTGGAGCTTCTTGCCGACCCGCTCCAGCCCGAACAGCATCACGCCGAGGAAGCCCGCCTCCAGGAAGAAGGCGGTCAGCACCTCGTATGCCATCAGCGGACCGATGATCGGCCCGGCGCGGTCCGAGAAGACCGACCAATTGGTGCCGAACTGGTAGGACATGACGATGCCGGAGACGACGCCCATCGCGAAGGCGATGGCGAAGATCTTCAGCCAGTATTTGAAGAGGTTGAGGTAAACCTCCTTGCCCGTCTTCAGCCACAGCCCTTCCAGCACCGCCAGATAGGAAGCGAGGCCGATCGAGAAGGCCGGGAAGATGAAGTGGAAGGAGACGGTGAAGGCGAACTGGATCCGCGCCAGCAGCAATGCCGTTTCCGCGTCGCTCACCTCGGCTGTCTCCCGCCCGGTTATTCTGGCCGCCTCATACGGCCGTGACGCCGCCTGCTGAAGAGCAGCCGGAATGCGAAACGCTCACCCGCACATGCGTCCTGCGCACTTCATCTAACACGTTTCGGCGCTGCTGGAGAATCGTTCGCCGCAAAACGGCTACGAAACGATTCACGGGCGCCGAAGCCGCGGCTAACCTCCTCAAAACGCATGGGAGGGGTTTGATGCTGAAGATCTTGATTGTGGAGGATGAGCCGCTGCTGGCCGCAACGTTGAGGCATCTCGTCGAGCTCAACCCGCTCTACCAGGTCACCGGCGTCGCCGAAGACCTCCAAAGCGCGATGGAGGCGGCAGAGGAGCGCCGGCCGGATTTGGCGCTGGTCGACCTCCAGCTTGCCCGCGGATCGACCGGTTACAGCGTCGCGGTGAAGCTCGGCGACCTCGGCATACCCTGCTTGTTCACGACCAGCATGCCGCCCGCCTTTCCGATGCCGGAGCTGGCGCTCGGCTGCCTCTCCAAGCCCTATAGCGAGGACGATCTGGTGCGGACTCTTCGCACCGCCGAGGACATCATCCGCGGCCGCGAGCGCTGGCTCCAGCGCAACCCGGCAACGCTGCAGCTCTATTGCGACGCCCCGCAGCCGGCCGTGATCAAGCAGGTCGCCGCCGCCTTCACGCCGGCGCGAAGCCAGGTGCGGTCGCGGCGCCAGGGGCTCTGGTCGGCGATCCGTTAGACGAACACGGACCAGCCGGTCCGCTCGACGACGTTCTCCAGCATGACCGCCCCGGCGAGCGAGGTTCCGGCGGCGTTGAGGCCGGGTGACCAGACGGAGATCGCGCCGAAGCCGGGGACGATCACGAGGATGCCGCCGCCGACGCCGCTCTTACCGGGAAGGCCGATGCGAAAGGCGAAGTCGCCGCTATTGTCATAGTGGCCGCAGGTCAGCATCAGCGAGTTGATGCGTCGGGCGCGGTGGGAGATGGTGACCGCGTCGCCGGTGATCGGATCGGTTCCGTCGAACGCCAGGTAGAGCGCCGCGCGTGCGAGCTGACGGCAGCTCATCGCGATCGCGCACTGCCGGAAATAGACCGACAGCACCTCCTCGACCGGGTTCTTGAGGTTGCCGAAGGCGGAGACAAAATAAGCCAGGCTGCGGTTGAGGAAACCGGCCTGCGATTCGGAGATGGCGACATTCTCGTCGATCGCGATGCTGTCGTCTCCTGCCCGATCGCGCAGGAATTCGAGGATCTCCGCCACCGCCGCGTCGGCCGTGCCGTGGCCCATGATATTGTCGCTGACGACGATCGCGCCGGCGTTGATCAAAGGGTTGCGCGGCTTGCCTTTCTCCTGCTCGAGCTGGACGATCGAGTTGAACGGCGAACCCGAAGGCTCCCGCCCGACATGGTTCCAGAGCTGCGCGCCGACATGATCGAGCGCGAGATTCAGCGCGAAGACCTTGGAGATGCTCTGCACCGAGAACGGTTCGTCGGCGTCGCCGGCGCGATAGGTGCTGCCGTCTTTGCAGGCGATGGCGATGCCCATCTTCCTGGGATCGACCGCCGCCAGCGCCGGTATGTAGCTCGCCACGTCGCCATGGCCGCGATAGACCTCGGCGCCGCTCAGCGCGTCCTCGACCAGTTTCTGAAGGTCCATCGGCCGCTCCCCTGCTTCGTTCGGCGCCCTTGTTTCAGACCCGGGCCGATTTTGAAAGCCGGGACCTTATTGCGCCCGGAGCGGTTGTCAGGGTGAACAGCTTTCTTCGTTCGGGGCCCATGTTACCAGTTTCAGCAAAGGAGGCCCGCGGCCCATGTGCGGCATAGCGGGCGAAATCCGTTTCGACGGCAGCATCGCGGATGCCGACGCCGTCGCGCGGATGATGCGCAGCCAGGCGCGGCGCGGGCCGGATTCATGCGGGCAGCTGATGCGCGGCCGCGTCGGTCTCGGGCACCAGCGGCTGAAGATCATCGACCTGTCGCACCGCTCCGCCCAGCCGATGGTTGACAACGAGCTCGGCCTCGACCTCGTCTTCAACGGCTGCATCTACAATTACCAGGATCTGCGCGGGGAGCTGCAGGCTCTCGGCTATTCCTTCTTCTCGGGCGGCGATACCGAGGTGATCCTGAAGGCCTACCACGCCTGGGGCGTCGATTGCGTGAAGCGCTTCAAGGGCATGTTCGCCTTCGCGCTGCACGAGCGGGAGAGCGGACGCGTCATGCTCGCCCGCGACCGGTTCGGCATCAAGCCGCTCTACATCTCGGAGGTGCCGGGGCGGTTGCGCTTCTCCTCGACGCTGCCGGGCATCGTCGCGGCGGGCGACGTCGACACCTCGGTCGATCCTGAGGCGCTCCAATTCTACATGAGCTGGCACGCCGTCGTGCCGCCGCCCTGGACGATCCTGAAGGGCATAAGGAAGCTGCCGCCCGCTACCGTGCGGGTGATCGAAGAGGATGGCAGCTCCAGGGAGCACCTCTATTGGGACCCGCCGTTCGGTCAGGAAGGCAATGACCGGAGCCGCAGCGCCGGGGAATGGCAGGAGCTGGTGCTCGCCTCCCTACGCACAGCCGTGGAGCGCCGAATGGTTGCGGACGTGCCGGTCGGCGTGCTGCTGTCGGGGGGCGTCGACTCCAGCCTGATCGTCGGCCTGCTGGCCGAGATGGGCCAGCATGGCCTCGCCACCTTCTCGATCGGCTTCGAGGAGGCGCATGGCGAGAAAGGCGACGAGTTCGTCTATTCGGATCTCATCGCGCGCCATTACGCCACCGATCACCACAAATTGTTCGTGCCGTCGGATGATTTGCTGCGCGAGCTCCCCGGCGCGATCGAGGCGATGGCCGAGCCGATGGTGAGCTACGATAATATCGGCTTCTATCTGCTCAGCCGCGAGGTCGCCAAGCACATCAAGGTCGTCCAGTCCGGCCAGGGCGCCGACGAGGTGTTCGCCGGCTATCACTGGTATCCGCCGATGGCCGGCGCCAACGATCCGGTGGCGACCTATGCCCGCGCCTTCTTCGACCGCGATGCAGCGACGCTGAACGAACATCTCGGCTCCGACTGGCGAGACGGCGGCACCTTGCCGCTCGACTTCGTGCGCGAGCATTTCGGCCGCGGCGGCGCCAGCGACCCGGTGGACAAGGCGCTGCGCCTCGATTCCACGGTCATGCTGGTCGACGATCCGGTGAAGCGCGTCGACAACATGACCATGGCCTGGGGCCTGGAGGCGCGTGTCCCCTTCTTGGACCACGATCTGGCCGAGCTCGCCGCGCGCGTGCCGGCCGAGCTGAAGCTGGCCGGCGGCGGCAAGGGCATCCTTAAGGATGTCGCACGCAAGGTGATCCCGGCCGAGGTGATCGACCGGCCCAAGGGCTATTTCCCCGTCCCCGCCCTCAAATATATCGACGGCCCCTATCTGGACCTCGTCCGCGACGCGCTGACCTCGCGAGCGGCGCGGGAGCGCGGGCTTTTCTCCCCGTCCTATCTGGAGCGGCTGTTCGCCGACCCCACCGGACACATCACGCCGCTCCGCGGATCGGAGCTGTGGCAGGTGGGGCTGCTCGAACTCTGGCTCCAGCAGCATGGAGTCGGCGGATGAGAAGGCTCCGCCTGAGACGCCCCTCCCCCTTCTCCCGGCAGCACGCGCCCGGTCCGGAGCCCTCGCCCAACGCGGTCGTCGATTGCGGCTGGGGACGCATCCTGTTCGGCCACACGTTCAAGGACGCTGCCCACCTGGTCTCCGAAATCCGCGCCGAGAACCCGCACACCCGCGACATTGCGATTTACGTCACCGATCCGCACGTGCTGATCGCTTCGGCACCGGCCGAGCTGTTCCTCGATCCTTCCCATACCTATCGGCTGAACCTCAGCACCTATCGGACGGCGGACCGGCGACCCCAGGGCTTCTTCGTCCGGCGTATGGTTCCGGACACGGATGCCGACGCCGTCAACCGGCTCTACGCGCTGCACCGCATGGTGCCGGTCCGCACCGACTTCTTCGACGAGAAGAGCCAGGGACGGACCCTCACCTACTTCGTCGCCGAGGACGAGGAAACGGGCGCGGTGATCGGGACCGTCACCGGCATCGATCATGCGGCAGCATTTGAGGATCCGGAAAAAGGCTCCTCGCTCTGGACGCTGGCGGTGGATCCGCAGACCCCGCACCCGGGCGTCGGCGAGGCGCTGATCCGCTGGCTCGCCGAGCATTATATCGCCCGTGGTGCTGGCTGGATGGACTTGTCCGTCCTGCACGACAATCAAGGCGCGATCGCGCTGTACGAGAAGCTCGGCTTCCACCGCCTGCCGGTGTTCGCCGTAAAGCGCCGCAACGTCATCAACGAGCGGCTGTTCGTCGGCCACGATCCCGCCAAGGCGATGAACCCCTATGCCCGTATCATCATCAACGAGGCCCGTCGCCGCGGCATCGGCGTCGAGGTGATCGACGCCGAGGGCGGCGTCTTCCAGCTGAGCTTCGGCGGCCGCCACGTGCGCTGCCGCGAGAGCCTGTCGGAGCTGACCAGCGCCGTCGCCCTTTCCATCTGCGACGACAAGGCGATGACCCGGCGCATTGTCGAGGCCGCCGGCGTAAAGGTGCCGGAGGAGGTCGAAGCCTCCGACCGCGAGGCCGTGAAGGCGATGCTGGAAAGACACGGCTCGCTCGTGGTCAAGCCCGCGCGCGGCGAGCAGGGCCGCGGCGTCGCCGTCGACTTGGACACGATGGACAGCGTCGAGAAAGCCATCGAGATCGCCTCGACCATATCGGACCGGGTGCTGGTGGAGAGCTTCCACAAAGGCTCCGACCTCCGCCTGATCGTGATCGGCTTCGAGTTGGTCGCCGCGGCGACGAGGCGCCCCGCCGAAGTTGTCGGCAACGGCCGCGACACGGTACGCCAGCTGATCGAACGGCAGAGCCGCCGCCGCGCCGCCGCGACCGGCGGGGAGTCGAAGATCCCGCTCGATGCCGAGACCGAGCGGTGCGTGGCCAAGGCCGGCTATGGGATGGACGAAGTGCCGCCCGAAGGGGTCAGCTTCCCGGTGCGCAAGGCGGCCAACCTGCACACCGGCGGCACGATCCACGACGTGACGAGCCAGGTGCATCCGGCGCTCGCAGAGGCTGCGGTCCGCGTTGCGCGGGCGATCGACATTCCGGTTGTCGGCGTCGACTTCATGGTCCGCGATCCGTCCGAGCCCGATTACGTCTTCATCGAAGCCAACGAGCGGCCCGGCCTCGCCAATCACGAGCCGCAGCCGACCGCCGAGCGCTTCGTCGACCTGCTCTTCCCGCTGAGCATGCCCGCAGCCGCGCCGAGGAGGGCCGATGCCGCTGCCGAACATTGATACGGATTATCTGAGGGCGCAGCTCGAGCGGCTGCTCTCCACCCCCTCCCCCACCGGCTATACGGACACGGTCGTCCGCTACGTCTCGGAGGAGCTGGAGCGGCTCGGCGTCCCCTACTCCGTCACCCGGCGGGGCGCGATCCTGGCGCTCTATCGCGGCCGCGAGGTCGAGGGCGCGCGTGCGATCGTCGCCCATCTGGACACGCTCGGCGCGACCGTGAAGATGATCAAGGACAATGGCCGGCTCGAGCTGGTGCCGATCGGCACCTGGTCGGCGCGGGCGGCGGAATATTCGCGCTGCACGATCTTCTCGGACCAGGGCTCGTTCCGCGGCACGATCCTGCCGCTCAAGGCCTCGGGCCACACCTTCAACGAGGAGGTCGACACCCAGCCGGTCGGCTGGCCTCATATCGAGGTGCGCATCGACGCCGACTGCTATGACCGCGCGTCGACCGAGGCGCTCGGCATCCATATCGGCGACTTCGTCGCGATCGATCCCGGCACCGAGATTCTGGACAACGGCTATATCGTGTCGCGTCACCTGGACGACAAAGCCGGCTGCGCGATCGCCCTCGCTGCGCTGAAGGCGATGGTCGACGAGGGCGTCGAGACACCCGTCGATATCCATTTCATCTTCACGATCACGGAGGAGGTGGGCTCCGGCGCGTCGGCGGTTTTGCTCGATAACGTCGTCGCCATGGTCTCGATCGACAACGGGACCACCGCGCCCGGACAGAACAGCTCCGAATTCGGCGTCACCGTCGCCATGGCCGACCAGGTCGGGCCGTTCGATTATTATCTCACCCGCAAGCTGATCCGCCTCTGCGAGGAGAACGCTATCCGCTACCAGCGCGACGTCTTCCGCTATTACCGCTCCGACAGCGCCTCGGCCCTCGAAGGCGGCGCCGACGTGCGCACCGCGCTCATCACCTTCGGCATCGACGCCAGCCACGGCTACGAGCGCATCCACGCCCATTCGCTCAAGTCACTGGCGGAATTGATCGTGCTCTATGCCTCGAGCCCGGTGGAGATCAGGCGCGATCTCGAAGAGCTGGCCGGCATCGAAGGCTTCACCGAGCAACCGACCGAGCCTGCCCCCCACAGCGAGGACGATCCCTCGCTGCACGAATAAGGATCAGACGAAGCAGGCGGGATCGCCGGCTCTGGTGACGAGCTGCGGCTGCTCCTCGTCCTGGACCGCGGAGACGAGATCGAACGCGTCCTCTTCCTGCTTCAACTCGAGCCGGCTCGCCTCGTATGTGGCGACCGAGCAGAGGCGCGGCCAATCGAGCACGCGCAACGTGGCGGCGTCGCATTCGATCACCTGCGAGAGCGACAGCAAGGCGAGCGTGCGCTTCACCTTGCAGAGGCTGACGCCGAGCGCGTCGGCGATGTCATTACGGGTCAGCGGGAGCGCCGCGTCGGCATCGATCCGGCGCCGGGCGAGCTGGAAGCCGAGCTCGCACAGCAGATAGGCAATGCGCCCGCGCGTGTTGCGGCGAGTGTCGTCGGCGCGCTCGGCAGCCGTCGCGGCGAGCAAGGCCGCGCGATAGTTCCAGCCGGCATCGTCCACCTGCGGCCGCGCGAACAGGAAGGGCAGCGCCGCCACGGACGGCGGCAAGGAAGCGATCTGCGTCGCCATGGATGAAGGTCTCCGAGAGCCCGCCCGAAAGAACGCCGGACGGAAGATAAACTCTGCCTTCTCAACCCGTTGAGCGCCGTTCCCGTTCCTGGAAATGTGCCTAACACTGGTTAAGCTCGTTCCGCTTCCGAATATTTTTGGTGCGGATTCATCCAGCACCCGCCGCACCGGCATCAAAGAGGCAGGACTAGCAGCCGGAGTGACGCGTCGTGGAATATGTGAAGCAGGAACAAGGCCCTCTGGGCATTCTCGCCGAGGACAAGGAGCGGCTGCGCGTCCTTTTCCTCGCCAAGCACGCACTGTCGGGCGGCGTGCCCGATGCGGAGGACGGCACCCACGCCGTCTATCATCACGAGATGCTGACGACGCTGCGCGAGATCGGCCTCGCCGTGACGCCGGCGAGCAGCTTCGACGCGATCCAGGCGCGGCCCGACGCGGACTATGTCGTGACGCTCCTCAACCGCGGCGGCTTCCTCAACAGCGAGATGCTGGGGCCGCTGCTCCTGACACGGCACGGCATCCCCTATCTCGGCGCGACGCCAATCCTGCGCGGCCTCAGCGACGACAAGCATCTGATGAAGGTGGTCGCGCGGCATCTGGGCGTGCCGGTCACCGACTGGGTCTGCGTCCGCCGCGGCCAGGGCGAGGTCCAGCCGCCGCCCTTCGCATGGGAGCGGCTGGTGGTGAAGCCCAATGCCAGCTCCGCCTCCTGGGGCGTCAAGATCCTCGACGACTGGAGCGAGGCGAAGGCGCATGCAGAGGGCATTCTCGCCTCCGGCCACGACGTGATCATCGAGCCCTATGCGCCGCTGATCGACATCGCCGTGCCGGTGATCGGCGCGCGCGGGCCCTGGCTGCTGCCGGCGACCGGCTATTTCCCGAAGGCGACGGGCACGATGCGCTCCTACGAGGAGAAGCGCGGCCTCGTCGCGGTCGAAGACGATCCGCTCGAGACGATCGACGATCCGGAGCTGGTCGAGCGGCTCGAAGCGCAGACGCAGTTGCTGATCGGCGAGCTGTGGCCGTTCGACTATGGCCGCTTCGAATATCGCTACGATCCGGCGACCGGAGACATCCGCTTCATGGAGGTCAACCTCTCCTGCAACCTCTGGTCGAAGAAGACCATCTCCCGCGCCGCCCGCGCGGTCGGCATGAGCCATGCCGAACTGGTCGAGACGATCCTTGCCCAGTCGATGCTCCGCCAGGGGGTCGTGAGCCAGATCGTCCGACGGTGCTGAGTTGGCCCAATTTCCGCTACCGTTCGCTGCCTCGATCCTCCAAACCGATGCTTCAGGTTCGGGAGGCGCGGTAGTGGATCAGGAGCTGTTGCTGGCGTTCATCGCGATGGGCCTGTTCATCGTCGCCTTCCACGTGATGCGGGTGCGGCAGGATGCTCATCTCCACCAGACGCTGCAGGAGGCGATCAGGGCCAATTCGCCGATCGTCCCGGAGCTGATGGAGCAGTTGAAGGACCGCCCGCGCCGGCGTGTGCAGACCACCGGCTTCGTCCTCATCGCCATCGCCGTGGCCATCCTCCTCTCCGGCTTCGTCCAAGGCGGCGAAACCAATATCCGCAGCGCCGCTGGGGCGGCGATCTTCCCTGCCTTCATCGGGATCGTCATCGTCTGGCGGGCGATCCTGAAGAGGCAGGGAGGCTGAGCTGGAGCCGGCCGATGACGCACTTGCCTCCGCCGCGGCAGCGGGCGATCGGGCCGCGTTCAGCGCGCTCGTGCGGCGGCACGAACGGGTCGTCAGGGGCTTCCTGATGCGGCTGGCGCCCGAGTTCGGCAATTCCGACGACCTGGCCCAGGAGACCTTCCTGCGCGCCTGGACCCGCGCCGGCAGCTATGGCGGTGGCGGCCGCTACCGCTCCTGGCTGCTCGGCATCGCCTGGAACGCGTTCCTGATGGACGCGCGGACGCGGCGGCGGCGGCCGCCCGCTTATGCGGGGCAGGCGCTGGCACCGGAGTCGAGCGCCGCCGCCACCGCGGAGCAGGAGGCGATCGTGGCGGACGCGATGAAGCGGCTGAAGCCGGAGGACCGGGCGGCGGTGGTGCTCTGCCACGTGCTCGGCCACAGCCACCAGGAGGCGGCGGCGATCCTCGGCTTCCCGCTCGGCTCGCTGAAGAGCCGCGTCGCGCGCGGCACCGCGCAGCTCATGAAGCTGCTCGGCAACGGAGATCAGGCATGACCCCGGAAGAACTCGCACGGCGGCTGGCGATCCCGGAGCGGGGGCCGGACGAAGGGTTCGTGCTGCGTGTCGACCGGACCATCGACATCGAGGTCGCCGACCGTGCGGCCGCGCGAGCCCGGCGCGAGGAGGTGGTGATCGAGCTGCTCGCGGCTGCGGCCCTGTTCCTCGCCGCGCGCCATATCCTTTCGGTCGGCGACGAGGCCGTGGAACTGGTCCTGCCGCTGCTCAGCGAGGTCGGCGGCCTCGCTTTGGTCGCGGCGACCCTGTTCCTCTTCGTGACCCTGCTCTCAACGGAGCGGTTCGGTCAAACCCGGTCGGGGTAGTTGGGCTGGATGTCGGTCGGTATGCCCGACGTGGCGGCAAGCACGGTGCGGGCATTGTCGTCGAGCCGGGCATAGCGTTCGAAGAAGGCCTTGGTGCCCGCATAATCGCCATTGCCCTGCAGGCGGACGAGATCGGCGGTGAGCTCGCGAAGGCCCTGCTCCATCCGGTCGAAGTTCACCCGGAAGCGCTTCTGGTCCGGCACCCACTCGAAGGCGCCTTTCTCCTTCAGGTAGCTATACTGCATCGCCGCGCCGCGGCCGTGGGCCTCGTCGATGCCGAAGCGGACGGCGCGGAAGATGCCGGCGAAATAGGTCGCCAGCGCCTGCTCGCGCTCGGCGGGCGGCAGCTCGCCGCGGCTCATCATGTAGAGGATGTTGTGCATCCCCATGACGTCGGCCTTCGCCTCCTCGCTGGCTGAATAGACGTCCTTCAGCTCGGCGTTGACGGTGGTTTGGCGGCCGCCGACGGCGATCGTGCCCGGCCCGAGGCTGTGCGACAGTTCGTGGAAGAGCGTCTCGTTGGTCATATATTCCTTCGAGACCAGCCGGGCCTGCTCCGGCACCAGCACCTGGCTCGCCATCGGCGCGAGGATCCGGTCATATTTGGCGCCGAGCACGTTGGCGAGGATCACCTTCTTGGCGCCCTTCGCCTCTCGCACCCGTTCGTCGTTGGGCAGGTTGAACGCGACCGTCTGCACGCCGGGAACATTGTCGCCGCCGCCATGGACCTGATCGGCGACCAGGATCGGCGAATTGAACGGCCGGTTGAAATTCTTGTAGCGGTCCTCGACCGGCAGATTCTGCTCCATGTCGCGGAGCAGCCCCTTGTACTTTTCGAGCGCGCCGCTCTCCCGCGGGTCCTGCACGGTGACGAAGGATTCGAACGCGGTCTTGGTGCCGTAGAGGCCGTCCGTATAGACCTCGTAGGGCCCAATCACGACTTCGATCGGCGTGCCGCTGACATCCATCCAGGCGAGTTCGGACTCATAGTAGTCGTTCGTGCGGAAGGCTTGCGCCCTGAGGTTCAGGAACCGCTTCAAGCTGGCGTTGGTGGTCGTCTGCGCGGCCTGCTCGAGCAGCTTCGCCGCCGGCTCCAGCCATTGCTTATATTCGACGCTGTAAGGGACGGCGACGAGACGATCTCCCTGCCGCTTCACGACCGTATAGCCGCTGGTGAGCTCTTCCTTCTGCGCCGGATTGGCGGCGAGATAGGCTTCGAACTGCTCCTTGGTGAGGTCCGCCGGATAGAAGCCGGCGCCGGCCGGCATCGGGCTGTCGCCGTGGAAGGTGTGGTTTTCGGAGAGCGTGTCCCACGGGCCGAAGTGAAGGTCGAACATGTCGAGCAGCGCCGCGTCGCCGCCCGCTTCGATCGCCGCCCTGACCTCAGGATTTTCGGCCGAGCGCTGGCGCAGGTAGATCGGGTTCATCAGCTCCGCCGCCTGGATGAGCAGATTCACCACCTGCCGCTCCTCGGCGTTGAGGAAGCTGAGGTTCGGGTTCATGTCGATGCGCGCGATCTTCGCCCGCGACGCCGCCATGTCGTAGGCTCCGGCGCCCGCTTCCTTCGGAGCCTCGGCAGCCGGCTGGGTGCAGGCGGCGGTGGCAAGCAAAGCGGCAAGGATCAGTCTACGCATCACATCCTCCTCGAAGGCACGGCGCCTCTTAGCGCGGCCGCGGGAGGATGGCCAATCGCCGCCTAGTGACCGGGGCCGCCGGCGGCCTTGGCCTGGCGAGTGAACATCACCAGCGGGACGAGCACAGCGAAGGCGAGCGTCAGCACGATGAAGACGTTGTTGAGGGCCATCACCATCGCCTCCCGCTCGACCATGCCGGCAAGCTGCGCCAGCGCCGCCGCCGAGGGATCGGCAACCCCCTGGGCCGCCAGGCTCGCGCTGGTCTGGTCGAGCCAGCCCTGCGCGTCCGCGTGGCCGGTCGAAACGGCCGTGGCGAGTTCGGTGCGGTGAAGCGCCTGGCCGCTGTCGATAAGCGTATTGATGATGGCAAGCCCGAGCGCGCCGCCGAGGTTGCGGGTCAGGTTGAAGAGACCCGACGCATTCTGGACCCGGTCCGACGACAGCGTGCCCATTGCGAGACCCGTCATCGGGATCATGCACATCATGATGCCGGAGCCGCGCAGGACCTGCGGCAGCGCCAGCTCCCAGAAGCCGCTCTGGGCGGTGAGCTGGGCATTCTCCCACATGCCGACCGCAGTGAGCATGATGCCGACCGACAGCAGGATCCTGAGGTCGACCTTGCCCTGCAGCTTGCCCACTATGGGCGCGGTGAAGAACATGGCGATGCCGGTCACCATCATCACCTCGCCGATCTCGATCGAATTGTAGCCTCTCACGCCGCCCAGGAAGAGCGGCATCAGGTAGACCGATCCGTAGAGGCCGAAGCCGGCGATCACCGACACGATCGAGCCGACGAGGAAGTTGCGGTTGGCGAACACCCTGAGGTCCACGATCGGCGCGGCGGAGGTGAACGCCCGCCAGAAGAAGAGCGCGCCGCCTGTGACCATGACGATGCTCATGATCAGCACCATGTCGTCGGCAAGCCAGTCGTGGCCCGGCCCTTCCTCCAGCACGAATTCGAGGCTGCCGAGGAACAGGGCCATGCCGACGAGGCCGAGTATGTCGATGCGGCGGAGCAGCGCCGGCTCGGCCGCGCGAAGCGGGCTGAAACGCCACACCATGAAGGCGGCGGCCGCACCGGGAACGATGTTGATCAGGAACAGCCAGTGCCAGCCGAGCGCCTCGGTGAGCCAGCCGCCGAGCGTGGGGCCGATCGAAGGCGCCAGAGTGGAGACCATGCCGACCAGCACGATCGCCGGTCCGCGCTTCGCCTCCGGGAAGAGGATGAACAGCGCCGCCATGGTCGTCGGGATCATCCCGCCGCCGAGGAAGCCTTGGAGCGTCCGGAAGACGATCAGCGACTGGATGTCCCAGGCGAGGGCGCAGAGCAGGCTCATGAAGGTGAAGCCGCTCACCGAGATCAGGAACAGCTTCCGCATCGACAGCGCGCGCCCGAGCAGGCCGGACAAGGGGATCGCGATCACCTCGGCGATCAGGTAGCTGGTCTGCACCCAGGCGATCTCATCGGCCGAGGCCGAGACGCCCGCCTGGATCTCGCGCAAGCTGGAGGCGACGATCTGGATGTCCAGGATCGCCATGAAATTGCCGAGGATCATCGCGAGATAGCCCGCCCAGATCGCCCGGGCGGACAAGGTCTGCCCCTGCCCTGTCATGCTAGCCTCGCGTGTCGACGGTCGCTTCGACCGACAGGCCGGGCCGCAGCAGCTGCGCGGCGAGGCCGTTCCTCTCGACCGCGATCTTCACCGGGACGCGCTGGACGATCTTGGTGAAGTTGCCGGTGGCGCTGTCTGTCGGGATCAAAGCGAACTGCGCGCCGGAGGCCGGGGCGAGGCTCTCGACGCGCCCGTGGATCGGGAGGCCCGGATAGGCGTCGACATGGAGCTCGACCGGCTGGCCGACCTTCATCTTCTCGAGCTGCGTCTCCTTGAAGTTGGCGACGACATAGCTTTCCTGCATCGGCACGACCGCGAGCAGCTGCTGGCCGGCGCGGACGAGCTGGCCCTCGCGCACCGCGCGATTGCCGACGACGCCGTCGACCGGCGCGCGGACCACGGTCCGCTGGAGGTCGAGCTTCGCCGTCCGCAGCGCCGCCTCGGCCGCTTGAACCTGCGCCCGGGCAGCGGCGACGCCTGCGTCGGCGCGGGACGTGCCGGCGGCAAGCGCCCCGGCCTGGCCCTGCTGCGCGGCGACGGCGGCACGCGCCGCAACCACTGCGGCGCGCGAGGCCTGTGCCTCCGCCCGCGCCTGATCGAGCCGTGCACGGGTCGTCCAGCCGCGCTGGGCAAGCTCCGAAAAACGCGCTTCGTCGGCGGCAGCGCGTGCGGCGGTCGCCTGCGCGGCGGCAACGTTCGCACTCGCCTGCCCGATGACGCCGGACTGCGCGCCGAGCTCGGCGCCCGCCGAGCGTCGTCCGGCGATGGCGGTCTCGACCGCCGCGCGCGCATTGGCGAGATCCGCCTCGGCCTTGGCGACGCGCGCCTGATAGTCGGCCGCCTCGATCACCATCAGCACCTGACCCGCCTTCACCCGCTCGTTGTCGGAGACGGCAAGCTTGGCGACATAGCCTTCAACCTTCGCCGCGACGGGAGTGATATCCGCGCGCACATAGGCGTTGTCGGTCGATTCCTGGTGGGCCCAGACGGCGTTATACTGATAGCCAAGGCCGGCTCCGGCGAGCAGCAGAAGGCCGCCGATCCCGCCGATAATGACCTTCTTCCGCCGCTTCGGGCGAACCTTTTCCTCGGCGGGCGCGGGAGCCTCGACATGGGGCTCCGCCCCCGGCTCGCGCTTCAGCGCCTCGGGCACTTCGTTGCGCACGACCAGTGCGAGTTCGGCCACGATCTGAATCCTTCCCTGTTTCGGATGTCTGAACCTTTATGGTCGTCCGCAGAGCCTTCCAGTAGTGGGCCAATCTGGGCTACAGCGTTCCAGATATGGAACGATCTGTGCGGCACCTCGAGGAGATGGCGATCTTCGCCAAGGTAGGTGAGCTCGGCACCATTTCGGCCGCGGCGCGCGCGCTCGGCCTTCCCAAGTCGAGCGTCAGCCGCGCGGTGGCGAAGCTCGAAAACGTCTTCTCCGCGCGCCTGGTGGAGCGCAGCACCCGCAGCGTCACGCTGACGGAGATCGGCCGCGCCCTCCACGCCCATTGTCTCAATCTCGTAGCCGAAGCCGAAAATGCGGAGGCGGAGATCGCAGCCCATCAGGGCCACCCCTCCGGCCGGCTGCGCGTCTCGGCGCCCTATTCGATGGGGCATATCGTGCTGCGCCCATTTCTCCCCGGCTTCCTGGAGCGCTATCCGGACGTCGATCTCCAGCTTCAGCTCACCGATCGCACGCTCAACCCCGTCACCGACGGCTATGACGTCGTCATCCGCATCGGCTGGCTTGAGGATTCGAACCTGATCGCTCGCAAGATCGCCGATGTGAATGCGGTGCTCGTCGCCAGCCGCAAATATCTGGATGTGCACGGCCTCCCGAAGTCGGTGGAGGAGCTCGCGAACCACGCCGTCGTCGGACTGCCGACAAACGAGTCCTTCCCGCTCCAGCTGACCAACGGGTCCGACCGCTTCGACGTGCGCGTGTGGCCCCGCTTCGCCTGCAACGATCCGATGATGAACCTGCAGATGGTGGAGCAGGGATATGCGCTCGCGCCCGTCTCGCTGTTCGTCGCGGCGCACAAGGTCGCAAGCGGCGAACTGATCCGCGTCCTGCCCGACTACCAGATCTACAACCCGCCGACCGTCTATGCCCTCTATGCCGGCCGCACCGCGCTATCGCCCAAGATCGCCGTGTTCCTCGACTTCCTCAAGGAAGTGGCCGACCGGGTCCGCGGCGGCGGCGGCCTGCGGGTCTAGACCAGCTCGACCCCGTCCGCGCCGAAGCGCAGCCGGGCCGTCAGCAGCGCGCGGAAAGCATTGTAGCCGCCGGTCTCCGGGAAATAGGCGTGGAAAAAGAGCTGCGGCTCGCCGTCGAGGCCCGGCGCGACGGAGGCGTGGCCCGGCGCCCACCAGGTGCGGGTCGACTTGAGCAAAGGCTCCGGCTGCTTGACGTAAGGCCCGAGCGGGTGGTCGGCCACCGCGACGCCGATGCCGTAATTGGGCGTGCAGAAGTCGTTGCCGGCATAGAAGAGCCAGTAACGCCCCCCTTGCTTCGTCACCCACGGCCCCTCGATGAGATGGCCTTCCCAATCGAGGTCATTGGCGAGGACGATGGTGGGCTCGCCGAGGAAGGACGTGCCGTCCGCGGAGAGCCGCTGGGCGCGGATCGGCGTGCGCATCGCCTCGACGATGTGCCCGGCATGGGCGAAGTCCTCGAGCACGCGGCGCACCCTCGGCCAGACGGCGAGCGCAGCCTCGATCAGCGGCTGCATCAGGAAGAAGCGCTCCATCGGCCGGCGACCATTCGCCCAAGGCTGGACGGCGGCGGCGAAGGCGGCGGTGCGGCGATCCTCCTCGCTGTCGAACAATTGGGCGATCAGCTCCGGATGCTCGCGGAACAGCCCGGCAAGCGGCCGCGGCCAGACGCCGTTCGTGTCGGCCTTCCAGAACAGATACGGATTGCCCTCGTCATCGAGGAGAATGTGAGAGTCGATCACGCCCCCGCTCATCGGCGGTTTGGGCGCCTCAGGATCGGCGGGCGGGTAGAGCAGGATTCCGCCGGTGATCAGCGGCCGGCCGAGGTCCTGCCAGGGTCCGGCCGGGTGCGCGCTCTTGGCGAGGCCGATGGCGAGCGCGTTGTTTTTCTCCCGCGCCGTGTAGACGAGCCAATATTCGTCGCCGACCCTAGCCATTTCCGGCGCCCAGAAATCGGCGACATGCCGCCCCTGCGCCGTCCAGTCCGGCGCGCGCCCCTCCGGAAAGACGAAGCCGACCGGCTCCCAGCTCTGCAGATCGTCGGAGCGCAGGATCGGGAAGGCATCGGGCGCGTCGTTCGAGGTTGCGACGAGATAATAGCCCTCCTCCGTCTTCAGCACCGCCGGATCGCCATAGCCGGCGAGGATGCGGGGGCTGAGATTATCGGTGATGAGCGGCTGCCAGCCCGGATGATGCTCGCCGTCCGGCGGCGAGGCTTCGAAATCGTGCGTCGCGCGCGTGCCGAAGTCGCGCGCCAGCTCCCGATAGAAGGCCGCATAATCGTCCTGATCGCCACCGGGCAGATGATAGTGACGGGTCTCGCCGCCTCGGGTGACCGTGAAACGGGTCCCCTCTCCTTCGGCGACGGCCTGGACGTCGAATGGAATCGCTTCGCTCTCGATCATGGCGCGCCGGATAAAGAGGTGGCTCAACGCCGCAAGCGAAAAATCATACAAATTAACCAGATTGCGCCGCCGTAAGGATTCACCATAGGTTCAGCGTGACGGCTTTCTTCTGTCGCGTATCAACGGGAGGGAATCTTTGTATGCGTAAGCTCGACATCATGCTGGCTCTGGCGCTCATGCCGGTGCTCACGGCGCCCGCTCTTGCCCAGACGGCGGAACAGGAACGGCGGTGGGACGAGGCGCAGGACCGCTATCGGGCCGAGACGGACCGCTATGAGCGCGAGCGCGACCTCTACATGTCGGCGCTGGAGCGGGCCCGCGACCGCGGCCGCTACGAAACCAACTATGACGCCGCGCGCGACTATCGGGATGGACCCAATTATGCCGAGCGCCGGCTCAGCGCCGAGGATGAGGTCTATCGCGGCTCCGACGGACGCTATTATTGCAAGCGCGGCGACGGCACGACCGGCCTCGTCATCGGCGGCGCGGCAGGCGGCATCCTCGGCAACGTCATCGACGGGGGCCGGCACCGTGGCGCTGGCACGCTGATCGGCGGCGCCTTGGGTGCGCTGTTCGGGCGCAGCGTCGAGCAGAACCAGAACGAGATGCGCTGCCGCTGAGCCGCTGGCGGCGGGCGTAGCGACGGGTTATGCGACCATTTCAGCCAAGGCTCGTTGATCGTCCATGACCAAGTCCGCCACCGAAGTGATGCAGGAGATCGTCTTCTCGGCGATGGTCGACGCGCTCGACGCGCTGAAGGCCGCGTCAAAGGGCGTCCCGAACACGCTGCTTCGCGACATCAACGCGGTCCACGCCAACGCCACCTTCGCCGATCTGCCGAAGGAGCTTCAGGCGGCGATCACGGCCAGCGTCCGCTCGGCCCTCAACCGCCTCAACAAGGAAGGCTATTCGGTCGCCCCGATGAACGCCCCGCCCCCGCGCCGCCCGCCGCCGCGCCCGGAGGTGGTAGGCCGTGGAGACGACAAGCGCCGCCGCCCGGGTCCGCCACGAGGCCGCACCCCGCCGGCAGGCCCGCGCGGACCGAGGCGCGGACCCAAATAGTCTATGCCTGCTCGGCCGCGGGCTGCGCGGGTGCAGGGGCTGCTTCGGGCGAGCGCCGGCGCGGCTGGACCCAGCGGAAGGCGCGGCTGAAGCGAACGCGGAAGATCCAGAAGATCATCGTCGCCAGCACCGCCAGCGGCGGCACGTAGAGCAGGTCGGAGCCCTGGATGAATTCGGGCAGGTTCCTCTGCTGTCCCAGGAAGAAGGAAAAAGCGGCGATCAGCAGCGCAGTGCTCATCCGCCACAAGTGACGGGCGATGCGCTGCACGCCGGAAATCTCCCGGCGCAGGAGAAAATTGAGGTCGAGCGCGGCGGCGAGGAACGCCAGCGCCGCGAACGGGAAGTGGACCACTGCGGGCAGCTTGTCGAGCTTGCCGTCCGGCTCCCGGAGGCCGAGCAGGCCGATGGTCAGGAACGACACTGCGCAGGCGAGCGCGACCAGCAGGCCGGCGACTTCCGAGGGTCCTGCAACGCCGTCCCGCCGCCGCGCCGAGATCCACGAGGTCGCGACGAGATAGCAGGTCAGGACGCCGACCGTCGCCGTGCCCCGCTCGGGCATCGACACGGCGATGACGGATCCGGTGCCGGCCATTGCCAGCATCGAGGCGAAGAACCAGGTGCCGGGCCGCGCGTGCAGCGGAGAACCTTTGCGGCCGGCCAGCGCGGTGGCGCCGGCCATCAACGTGACACCTCCCGCGACGATGTGAATCGGCAGCAGCGGATGCATGTGGTTCCCCCTTGCACAATCTGAACTCAGGCGTATTATTCGTATAGAACACCTAAGACCATGATTTGGGAGACCAAAGGCATGATCGCCGGTTGCATCGATCGAATGAAGCGAGACGATTGCGGAGGGTGCGAGCGGCGGGACGCCTGCGCCTCGCTGTTCAAGGCGCTGCGGTTTGGCCGGCCGGCAATGGCGTCGGGCGAGCGGCCGTCGCGCGCGAACGTGTTCGTCGCCTTCCTCGGCACCGTCGCAAAGGCCATCGAAGCGGGGGCCAAGCCGCGCGAGACGCCGTTCCGGCGCGAGGTGGAGCAACGCATCGAGCCGCTGCTCGCCGCCGGACCGGTCCGGATCGATCAGGTCGCCCGCGCGATGGGCCTGAGCCGCCAGACCCTCTATCGCCGCCTCAAGGCAGAAGGCGCGACGTTCGAGGAATTACTCGACCGCCTCCGCCGCCGCCTTGCGCTAAGGCTCGTGCGGGAGCGCCTGCCGGTGAAGGAGGTCGCCTACCGCCTCGGCTTCTCCGACCCCGCCGCCTTCTCCCGCGCGTTCAAGCGCTGGACTGGGTCGAGCCCGAGCAGAATGCCGGTATGAATGCGCGGGCGGCAAGTCGTCGCCCGGTGCACGCTAATGTTCGTTCGGACACTTACCGACCGCTGGATTTATCTCCGAGAATATGTTCCTTGTCAGGCCACTAGTGGCGAGGTGACATGGCCAGGCAGAAGCAAAGAGTGCTCGTCGTCGATGACGAGGAGATGATCGTGGAACAGCTCGTCATGGCGTTCGAAGATGCCGGCTTCGACGTGGCGACGGCGAGCAATGCTCTGGACGCGCACACGGTGCTGGAGGACAGCGGGAGCATCAATCTGGTCGTCACCGACGTCAGAATGCCCGGCAATGTGGACGGTGTGGTCTTCGGCCACGTCGTCGCCGAACAGCATCCGGAGATCCCGATCATCATCATCTCGGGAGTATCGCAACCGGACGACCGCGACGTGCCGCCCGGTTCGACTTTCATCCCCAAGCCTTTCAAGGCGTCGCTGCTCGTCGATGAAGCCAAGTTGCTGCTGGCGAAGCGCGGCTGAGCGTCGCGCCGGCTCGAAAGCGGACGTTCCGCGTGCGGGGACGCGCGCGACGGTCAGGCGCCGACCGTGACTATCATCCCGAGAATGCACAAGGCTGGCAGGCCGAGAGCGACGATGAAGCGCGTTCGATTAAATCGCCTGTAGCACAGAAAACCCGCAACCGCCGCTCCTGCGAGTAGAAATGGCTGGCTGATGAGGAGAATAACGAACGCCCAGCCAGCCGCGGAAGGGCCTCCGGCCATCGCCATGGGCGAGACCATCGCGAGCATCAGTGCGGGAACGAGGAAAGCAGTAGATAGTATAGCGATCAGCAACGGAAGTCGCCGTTTGACCGTAGTCTCGAAGGGATCTTCCATCGCTTTTTCCACCCACCAAGCGATGGGTATCGGCGGGTTCGAACGTCCGCAATGGCTGCAACGCAGACGCAGCAGCAATCACTCCACCGTGACGCTCTTCGCCAGGTTCCGCGGCTGATCGACGTCCGTGCCCTTCGCGACGGCGACATGGTAGGCGAGCAGCTGCACCGGGATCGCATAGACCATCGGCGCGATCAGGGGGTGGACCTTGGGCATCTCGATCGTGGCGATCGTGCCCTCACTCGCCTTGGCGAGGCCTTCGGCGTCCGAGATGAGGACGACCTTGCCGCCGCGGGCCTGGACTTCCTGCATGTTGCTGACGGTCTTTTCGAACAGGGGGCCTGACGGCGCGAGGACGATGACCGGCACGTGGTCGTCGATGAGAGCTATCGGGCCGTGCTTCATCTCGCCGGCGGCATAGCCCTCGGCATGGATGTAGCTGATCTCCTTGAGCTTCAGCGCGCCTTCAAGCGCCATCGGATAGTCCGGGCCGCGGCCAAGATAGAGAACATCGCGGGCGCGGGCGATGATCGGCGCCATGCGCTCGATCTCCTCGTCATGATCGAGCGCGTGGTTCATCGCGGCCGGCGCCTCGGCCAAGTGCGAGACGATCTCGCGCTCCTCCTCCTCGCTCATCCGACCCTTGTCGCGCGCGAACTTCGTCGCCAGCGCGGCCAGCACGGCAAGCTGGCAGGTGAAGGCCTTGGTGGAGGCGACGCCGATTTCCGGGCCGGCACGGGTCGGGAGGAGCAGGTCCGCCTCGCGTGCCATCGAACTGGTGGGAACGTTGACGACGACGGCGATCTTCTGCCCCTGCTCGCGCGCGTGGCGGAGCGCGGCGAGCGTATCGGCAGTCTCGCCCGACTGGGAGATGAAGAGGGCCATGCCGCCCTCCTCCAACACCGGCTCGCGGTAGCGGAATTCCGAGGCGATATCGAGCTCGACCGGCACCCGCGCCCATTGCTCGATCCAGTATTTGGCGACCATGCCGGCATAATAAGAGGTGCCGCAGGCGACGATCGTCACGCGCGGCACGTCCTTGAAGCTGAACTCCATGTCGGGCAGCGCCACGGTCTGCTCGTAGGAGCGCAGATAGCTTTGCAGCGTCTGTGCGACCACGATCGGCTGCTCGAAGATCTCCTTCTGCATGTAGTGGCGGTGATTGCCCTTCTCGACCGCCGCGCTGGAGGCGCCCGAGGCGACGATCGGCCGCTTCACCTCGTTATTCTGCCGGTCGTAGATGGTCGCGCCCTCGCGGGTGACGATCGCCCAGTCGCCCTCGTTGAGATAAGCGATCTTCTGCGTCAGCGGCGCCAGGGCGAGCGCGTCGGAGCCGAGGTATGTTTCGCCCTCGCCATAGCCGACCGTCAGCGGCGCGCCCATGCGGGCGCCGATCAGCAGGTCGGGATGGTCGCGGAACATGATGGCGATGGCGAAAGCGCCCTCGAGGCGCGGCAGGACGGCAGCGACCGCCTCCTGCGGCGTCTTCCCCTTGCCGAGCTCGTTCGCCACGAGATGGGCGACGACCTCGCTGTCGGTCTGGCTCTGGAACTCGCGGCCGAGCGCCTTCATCTCCTCGCGGAGCGGCCGGAAGTTCTCGATGATGCCGTTATGGACGAGCGCGACGCCGTCGACGAGGTGCGGATGCGCGTTGCCGACCGTCGGCGCGCCGTGCGTCGCCCAGCGGGTGTGGGCGATGCCGACGATGCCGGGAAGAGGCTCCTTCTCCAGCTCGGCTTCGAGGTTATTGAGCTTCCCCTCGGCGCGGCGGCGCTCGAGCTCGCCGTCGACGATGGTGCAGATACCCGCCGAGTCATAGCCGCGATATTCGAGGCGCCTCAGCCCTCCCATCAGCCGGTCGGCCACCTCCGCGTGCCCGACGATTCCGACAATCCCGCACATAAGCCTACTTTCCCGAAAGAGCCGCGCCCTTAGCCCGCTTTTTTCTTGTCAGCCATCTTCGCGCGGAAGCGTGCGGCCCAGCCGGGCGCCTCCTGCTGCTTGCCGCGGGCGAGGGCGAGCGCGTCGGCGGCGACATCCTTCGTCACGACTGATCCCGCGCCCACGATCGCGCCGGGGCCGATCGAAACAGGCGCCACCAGCGCGCTGTTGGAACCGATGAAGGCGCCGTCGCCGATCTTGGTGCCGTATTTGAAGAAGCCGTCATAATTGCAGGTGATCGTGCCCGCGCCGATATTGGCGTTCGCCCCCACCTCGGCATCGCCGATATAGGAGAGGTGGTTGGCCTTCGCGCCCCTGCCCAGCTTCGCCTTCTTCACCTCGACGAAATTGCCGACCTTTGCGGTCTCGCCGATCTCCGCGCCGGGGCGGAGGCGCGCATAGGGGCCGATCTCCGCGCCGCTGGCGACAGTTGCGCCCTCGATGTGGCTGAATGCCTTGATGCAGACGCCGTCCGCGATCCTCACGCCCGGACCGAATACGACATGCGGCTCGATCACGCAGTCGCGGCCGATCTCGGTGTCGTGGGCGAACCACACCGTGTCCGGGGCGACGAGTGTGACGCCGTCGGCCATCGCCCTGAGGCGCCGGCGGCGCTGCCATTCGGCCTCGACCAAAGCGAGCTCGGCGCGGCTATTGACGCCCGCCATCTCCCACGACTGCGCCTCGATCACGACCGAGGTCCGCCTGTCGCCCTGCGCGAGCATGACGATGTCGGGCAGATAATATTCGCCCGCCGCGTTCTCGTTGCGGACACGGGCGAGCAGCGGGAACAGGTCTTCGGCCCGCACCGCCATCAGGCCGGAATTGCACAGGTCGACGGCGCGTTCCTCGGGCGATGCGTCCTTATATTCGACCATCTTCTCGATCGCGCCGTCCGCTCCGGCGATGATGCGGCCATAGGCGCCCGCATCATCCGGGCGGAAACCGACCACGACCACCGCGGGCTTGTCGGCCGCGTTGAGGCGCTCGAGCATATGCGACATGGTCTCGGCCTCGACCAGGGGCGTGTCGCCGTAAAGGATAAGGACGTCGCCCGCGAACCCGTCCAGCACCGGGCCCGCCTGGGCGACGGCATGCGCGGTGCCGAGCTGCTGCTCCTGCACCACCGTCTCGCCGCCGCGGGCGCTGACGAGATGCTCGACCTGCTCACGCCCGCTCCCGACGACGACGATCTTGTGCGCCGGGCTCAGCCGGTCGACGACGCCGAGCAGATGGTCGAGCATCGCCCGTCCGGCGATCGGGTGGAGAACCTTGTGGACGTCGGATTTCATGCGGGTGCCCTTGCCGGCGGCAAGGATCACTGCGGCAAAGGGTCGGGCCGTCTTCATCTTGGTTCCTGCGGGAGATTTCGGCGGCTCCATCGCACGGAAATCTTGTGATTTCCATAGCGGGGCGAGACCCAGCTCCGGCTACCTCCGCGCCTTCGTCCAGAGATGGCGCGCGAGCATGAGCGGCGGCATCCGCAGCCAGTGCGAGCGGATGTAGAAGCCGAGGCGCAATCCTGGGTCTGTCCCCTGTCCCCAGCCGTTGCGGGCGAGAAGACGCGCCTTGAACAGGGCATCGGCGGCCCCGCCCCCCCGCCAATCCCTGGGCACGGGTGTGGCGTAAAGATCGGCAGCGACTCGGACCGCACGTGCCACCGCCGGCAACAGGCCATGGCGAGCGGCCCTGTTAGAGAGGTCGGACCAGAAATCGGGTCGGCTCGAATACTCGCGCAGCAGCCGGTCGATGTCCCAGAGGTTGCGCAGCCCGCCGGCGAGATCGCCGTCGGCGAACAGGTGGGCGGCGGCGTGCAACACCATGTCCGCGGGCGCGAGCACCCTCAGGCCATTCTCTAGCGCGATGCTGTCGGCGATCATCGCCGCCGCGTCGGGCTTCGGCCGGGCGGTCAGCGGCAGGATGGTGTGGTGGACGTCGATCATCCGGTCGCGCTCGCGGTGGATCAAAGGCGGCAGCTCGTGCATCCAGCGACGGTAATAGAGGTCGTCATAGGCGTCCTCCTTCACCCACTCCCACCCGGCGCCGAGTAGAGCCCGCTCCACATCGCCGAGCCGGTCGCGCGGGACCAGGATGTCGAGATCGCCGATCGAGCGGCCGACCGCGGCCTCCAGGCCGGCCGCGGCATAAGCGGTGCCCTTGAGAAGGATCACCGGCACGCCAAGGGGCGCAAGGGCCCGGCGCGCCATCTCGGCCTCCCAGAGCGCCTGCCGCTTCGCCTGCGCCGCATCCTCCCGTGCAGCTTCGAGCAGAGATGCGACCCGCGGCGGCAGGCCCTCGCCTGCAAGCCGGAAGGCGAGGCTGCCGATCAGCGATTCCGCCCGCGCCGCCGCGATCAGCGCGGTCCACTGCTCGTCGGGAAGGCCGCTGGTGCCGGAGGGATCCGCAAGCGCGCGAACGAGGAGCGTCGCCGCCTTCACCGGCTCCAGAGCTCCTCGACTTGGGCGAGCGCCGTATCGGTGTCAGGATAGTCGATCGCCAGTGCAGGTACGGTCCCGACGAGCCGCGTGAGCGCTTCGAAGGCAAGTTCGCCGAGCGCGACATAATTGGTCGAGGCCTGGGTGAGGCGCACGAACACCTCCGCCGGGCCGACCGGGCGCACCGCCGGTTCGTGACCGTAGCGCGGAAAAAGGATCAGCGCCGGCGTGGCCGGCTCGTGCATCCGTGCGATCGCATCGCTGCGCGGCTTCAGGTGCCGGATCGTGCCTTTGGGCGTCCCCTCGAGCCGTGGTCCAAGCCGACTGGCCCCCGCCCTTGCCTCCATCACGGCCACGGACTCGTTCTTGAGGCTCACCGCGCGGGGGAATGGGTGGAACGTGCCGGTCCCCGTGTCGAGCAAGGCGAACTCGTCGCCCATCAACCGCCATCCCGCTTCACCCAGCAGGGCCGCCAGCGTCGACTTGCCCGATCCCGAAAGACCCGTCATCAGCAGCGCCCGCCCGTCCCGCTCCACCGTCGCCGCGTGCAGCAGGAGGTGCCGCCGCCAGCCGAGCGCCATCTGCAGGTTCATGCCCATCTCGGCCGCGAGCAGGCCATGCTCCAGCGCCATCGGCACCGCATCCGGCAACATGTAGTCGCCGCGGATCGCCACCGACGGTCGCAGCCAGCGCCGCCAGGGCTTCTCCGCCTCCAGCCGCACGGTGAAGTCGCAGACGCCTTCGCCTGAGGGATAGCCTTCATAGAGCGCGGCAAGCTGCCGGACGGGCGCCGCCCAGTCGGAGCCGACCCGGAACGTAACCGGCCCGACCTTCAGCCGATGCTCGTGCCTCATGCTCGCCGGACCAGCCCGGCCGCCTCCAGCTCCGCCAGCCGGGCCGTGAGCGCGTCGGCACCGCCCTCGACCTCGAATTGCTCAGCGATGCGAGCGAGCAGCCCCTCGACATCCGCCGCGCTGCCCGCAAGCGCCTCCAGTATCTGCGGCGCCGGCGGCGCGAGCAGATGCGTAATCCCCGACGGGCGGTGGAAAACGGCCGTCAGGCCGTCGAGCCGCACGGCCTTCAGTTGATCGGCGGGATCGGCGATGAAGCGGGGACCGGCCATGCCGGCCCATTCAGCTCAGCGCGGCATCTGCAGCGAGGCGTAGCAGGTGAAGCCGCTCATCCCCGCCTGCAGACGGCGTATGTAATTGGCATAAGCCTGCGCCGCCTCAGCATCGACGCCGGCCGGGGTCGAGCCGCTCAGCAGCTGCTTCGCCTCCTCGCCGGTCAGCGTACGCGGCAGCGGCGGCACCGCGCCCTGCGTCCCCGCAGGCACCAGGCTGCCGTCCGGCGCGATGTAGCTGCCCGCGGCCTGCGGCGCCGGGATCGGGATCTCGCAATTGAGGACGGAACCGGCCGTCTGGGCGAGCGCGGGCTTGATCGTCACCACCGTCGAAGCGGCGGCGGCGCCCAGCGCCAGGACGACCCGCCGGGTGGGCTCGGGAGCTTCGCCCCTATTGTCGAACGCGTCGCTCATGCCTGCTCCGGATACACGGCGGGTGCTTTCCTAACCGTAAAGCCTTGCAAATGCGAGCGCTGGAGACTGTCACATGTTCCCGCTAAGAGACAGATCGATGGGGCGAGGGTGGATCAGGCGGGCGCTGGCCGGGGTCGCGGCGGCAGGGCTCGGCCTGCTCATCGCCAGCTTGATGGGCGCGCCAGTGGCCGCCGCTCTCCTGGCCTTGGTCGCGGGCGGGCTTGCCGCTGCCATAGTCCGGCCGACGCAGGTCCGCGAGCTGCGGCCCGAATCCCCCGGCGACGAAACCGGCCCGGCGCCTCTTCCCGAAGCCATCCATCTCCTGAAGGCCGTCGATGATCCTTTGCTGATCGTCCGCAATCGCCGGGTTCTCTTCGCCAATCCCGCGGCCCGCGCATTGCTTGGGGAGCATATCGAGGGCGTCGACGTTCGCCTCGCCATCCGACATCCGGCCGCCGCGGAGCGCCTGATCGACCGCGGCCCCGGCGAGCCGGCCGAGCGCGTGACGCGCACCGAGCTGGTCGGCCTCCGCGAGCCCGACCGGCGCTGGGAGATGACCGCGACTTTACTCGACGACGGCAGCCGCCTCGTCCGCTTGATCGATCGCAGCGAGGTCCATGCCTCCGAGCAGATGCGGGTCGATTTCGTCGCCAATGCCAGCCACGAGCTGAGGACGCCGCTCGCCACCCTGCTCGGCTTCCTCGAGACGCTCCAGGACGAGCGCGCCGCCGGCGACGAGAAGACCCGCTCCCGCTTCATCCGCATCATGTTCGATGAAGCCCGCCGGATGCACCGCCTCGTCGACGACCTCATTTCCCTCTCGCGGATCGAGGCCGAGCGCTTCAGCCTGCCGAGAAAGCCGGTCGACCTGCTTGCCGTGGTGGGCGAGGTGCAAGACGGCTGCGCGCCGATGATCGAGCAGAAAGGCAGCACCCTTCGCGTCGAAAGAGGCGACTTCGACCCGATGGTGCCCGGCGACCGTGCCCAGCTCGTCCAGCTGCTTCAAAACCTCGTCGTCAATGCGCTGAAATATGGCCGGCCCGCGTCCGAGGTCGTGATCCGCTTCGAGGAAAGCGGCCCCGATATGCTCCTGATGAGCGTGACCGACGAAGGCGAGGGCATCGCACCGGAGCATCTGCCCCGCCTCACCGAGCGCTTTTACCGCGTCGACCCCAGCCGCAGCCGGGCGATCGGCGGCACCGGCCTCGGCCTCGCGATCGTCAAGCATGTCGTCGGCCGGCACCGGGGCCGCCTGGAGATCAGGAGCACGCTTGGCGAAGGCACCTCGGTCCTCGTCTATCTCCCCGGCATTGTCACAAATCCGTAACGCAGCTTTCACTTAGAGGTCACATCCCTATTGCAGTTCCGTCACATAAGATCGGAGCTTCAGCGGATCGATGCGTAAACTTATCCTCCGATCAGCTTGTCTGGCAGCAGCCACTCTCATCGCAGCACCGGCGCTGGCCCAGGCGGCGCCCCAAGACGATGCGGCTGCGCTCGCGGCCGAAATCCGGGCGATGCGGGCAAAGCTCGAGACGCTGGAGGCGCGGCTTCAGACGCTCGAGAGCGGCAAGCCCGCCCCGACGGCACAACCTGCAGAGCCGGTGAAGCAGGCGGAGGCGCCCAAGCCCGCCGAGCCGATCCGCTTCAGCGGCGCGCCGCGCTTCACCGCCCCGGGCGGCTGGTCGTTCAAGCCGCGTGGGCGCATCCAATATGATGTCGGCTCGGTCGAACATCCACGCGGCGTGACCGACCCCGGCCTCGGCTTCGCCAACGAGCTCCGCCGCGCGCGTCTCGGTGTCGAAGGCACCGTGCCCGGGGGGTTCGGCTACCGGTTCGAGCTCGATTTCGCCGAAGATACCGAGATCACCGACGCCATCCTGACCTACGAAGCCTCGGACGCGCTCGAGTTCGTGCTCGGCCAGCACAACAGCTACCAGTCGCTCGAGGAGCTGACGAGCTCGCGCTTCTCCTCCTTCCTGGAGCGCGCCGCCTTCACCGACGCCTTCAACTTCGAGCGGCGCGTCGGCTTTTCGGGCCGCTATACGCAGGGCGCCCTCACTGCCCAGGCCGGCATCTTCACGGACAATATCGCCGACCTTTCCGGCGACGGCGGCGGCACCGGCGCGGGCGACGAGAATGACAGCGTCGGCGCTGACATTCGCCTGGTCTACGCGCCGAAGATCGGCGCGACCCAGCTCCATCTCGGCGGCTCGGCGCATTATCGCGATGCGGGCGATCTCGCGGCGAGCGGCACCACCACCCGCTACCGCCAGCGGCCGATGATCCACACTACGGACACGCGCTTCCTCGCCACACCGGCCCTTCGCGTGGAAGAAGAGACCCATTACGGCCTGGAAGCTGCGCTGATCCGCGGCCCCCTCCACGCCGCCGCCGAAGTCCATTGGCTGAAGTTCGATGTCCTCGACCGGACAAGCGACCCGACCTTCTTCGGCGGCTATGCGGAAATCGGCTATTATCTCACTGGCGAGACGCGCGGCTATTCGGCCGACCGGTTCGAGCGGACCAAGGTGCTGAAGCCGGTCGGCAGCGGCGGCTTCGGCGCGCTCCAGCTCAACCTGCGCTACGACCATCTCGACCTCAGCGACGCCGGCATCATCGGCGGGCGGCAGCGCGGCTACCAGGCGTCACTGATCTGGATCCCGCAGGATTATGTCCGCTTCATGCTCAACTACGGCCGGTTGAGCTACGACGATGCGGCAATCGCAGCCGCGGGCGGCGACCGGGATTACGGCATCGACGTGATCGGCGCCCGCGCCCAGATCGATTTCTGACGAGACATGTCATCAAACTTTCATCGAACGCTCGCATCGGGCGACAAACGGAGGCTCAGTTGAAGAAATCAGTCCTGATTCCGGCGCTTGCGGCGCTGACCCTCGGCGGTTGCGGCGAGAGCGGCGGCGGTGGCGGGACAGCTGGAGATCCGATCCAGATCGTCGGCTCCTCGACCGTCTACCCCTTCACCAAGGCGGTGGCGGAGCGCTTCGCCCAGTCCAACCCCTCCTTCGCCTCGCCGATCGTCGAATCGACCGGCTCGGGCGCGGGCCTCAAGCTATTCTGCAACGGCGTCGGCCAGAACTTCCCCGACATGACCAACTCGTCTCGCCGCATCAAGGCGAGCGAGGTCGAGCAGTGCCGGGCGAACGGGGTCAACAAGATCATCGAGGTCCCGGTCGGCATTGACGGCCTCGTCCTCATCCACGCCAAGAACACGCCGGCCTTCAGCCTGACTACGGAAGACGTCTACAAGGCGCTCGCCGCCAATCCCTATGGCAAGCCGAACGCCGCCAAGACCTGGCGCGACGTCAATCCCTCGCTCCCCGCGACGCCGATCATGGTGTTTGGCCCGCCGCCGACGTCGGGCACCCGCGACAGCTTCGCGGAGTTGATCATGGAGAAGGGCTGCGACGCCAATCCGGAGATGAAGGCGCTGAAGGAAAGCGACTCCGACCGGCATAAGGACGTCTGCACCAAGATCCGCGAGGACGGCGCATTCGTCGAGGCGGGCGAGAACGACAACCTGCTCGTCCAGAAGGTCGCCGGCAACCCCGGCGCCTTGGGCGTGCTCGGCTACAGCTTCCTCGAAGCCAATATGAACAGCTTGGCCGCGGTGCCGATGAACAATGTCGCACCGACCGCCGACACGATCAGCAGCCTCCAATATCCGGGCGCGCGGCAGGTCTATGTCTACGCGAAGGGCGAGCATGTTGGCGTGATCCCCGGCATGAAGGAGTTCCTCGCCGAATATGCCCGCGCCTGGGGCGCCGGCGGCTATCTCGCCCAGCGCGGTCTCATCCCCTCGCCCGTCGACGTGCAGGCGCAGGCGACCGCGGCGGCGACGCAGCTCACGCCGCTTGCGCCGGACGCGCTGAAGTAAGAGAGAGCGCCGGCTCCCGTCCGGCCGAACAGGAACTGCCGTGTCGACTGGCGCGATCGCATTGCTGGTGCTTGGACTGGGCCTCGTCGCCTGGCTGAGCGCGCGCGCCAAGGCTCAGGCATTCGTCGGCAGCAAGGCGCGCCCGCACTCGCTGCCCGGCTATCACGGCTGGTATGTGGCATTGTGGGCGATGGTCCCCGCTCTGCTGTTCCTGGCGGTGTGGAGCGGCGTTTCCGGTGGCCTCGTCACCTCCGCTGTGCTCGACAGCCCCGCCGCGGCATCGCTGCCGACCGAGCCGATGCAGCGCACCGCGATCCTCGATGAGGCGCGCGCTCTCGCCGACGGCCGGCAGCAGGCCGCGTTCAACCCGCAGGCGACGGCGCTGGCGCCGGAATATGAGCGCGCCCAGACCCGCATCTCGGTCATCGGCACGGTCGTCGCCCTCCTGCTCGCTTTCGCCGGCGGCGCCTTCGCTTTCGCTCGCCTCTCGCCGAGCTTCCGCGCCCGCACCCGGGTCGAGCGACTGGTCATGGCCGCGCTCCTCATCGCCTCCTTGATCGCGATCCTCACGACGCTCGGCATCGTCCTCTCGCTGCTGTTCGAATCGCTGCGCTTCTTCGCGCTGGTCAGCCCTGTCGAGTTCCTGTTCGGAACGACCTGGAGCCCGCAGACCGCGATCCGCGCCGACCAGGCGGGTTCGTCCGGCGCATTCGGCGCGATCCCGCTCTTTTGGGGCACGATCTTCATCGGCGCGATCATCGCCATGATCGTGGCGATCCCGCTCGGGCTGATGAGCGCCATCTACCTAACCCAATATGCCAGCGCGCGGGTGCGGCGCTGGATGAAGCCCCTGCTGGAGGTGCTCGCCGGCGTCCCGACCGTGGTCTACGGCTATTTCGCGGCGCTGACGGTGGCGCCGGCGATCCGCGACTTCGGCCTCACCCTCGGCATCCCCGCCTCGTCAGAGTCCGCGCTCGCCGCCGGCCTCGTCATGGGCATCATGATCATCCCCTTCGTCTCCTCCATGGCCGACGATTCGATCGCCGCCGTGCCGCAGGCGATGCGCGACGGCTCGCTCGCCATGGGTGCGACCAATTCGGAAACGATCAAGAAGGTGCTCGTCCCCGCCGCGCTTCCCGGCGTGGTCGGCGGTGTGCTGCTCGCGGTCTCCAGGGCGATCGGCGAGACGATGATCGTCGTCATGGCTGCCGGCCTCGCCGCCAACCTCACCGCCAACCCGTTCGCCAGCGTCACCACCGTGACGACCCAGATCGTGCAGCTCCTCACCGGCGACCAGGAGTTCGACAGCGCCAAGACCCTCGCCGCCTTCGCGCTCGGCCTCGTCCTCTTCATCGTCACCCTGCTGCTCAACATCGTCGCGCTGCGCGTCGTGAAGAAATATCGCGAAGCCTATGAGTAGCCCTGTCCTGAGCGGCGCCGAAGGGGCCGTCACCCCGACCGACTGGAAGTCGAAGGCGATGCAGCAGCGCATCCGCCGCCGCTATGCCGCCGAGCGCCGCTTCCGCCTGCTCGGCCTCGGCGCGGTGCTCCTCTCCGCCGGCTTTCTCGCCTTCCTGCTGATCACCATGTTCAGCAACGGCATCCGCGGCTTCACCCAGACCGAGGTCCGGCTCGACATCGACTTCGCCCGCAGCGCCCTGTTCGTCGATCCCGCCACGCTGCAGGGCTTCGGCGCGGACGCCGCGCTCGCCAGCGCCGACATTGACGGGACGGTGCGCAAGGCGGTGGCGGCGCAATATGGCGAAAGCCCCACCGACCTCGTGTCCGAAGGCGCCTGGCTGCGCGTCCGCGAGGCAATCAAGGAGGATCCGCAGATCCTCACCCGCACCGCCACAATGTGGCTGCCCGCATCGACCGGCATCGACATGGCCGCCAAGGGCGACGGTGCCGCCGAGGCCGAGCAGGCCTATCGAAACCTTGACCAGCGCGGCGCGGTGAGGACCGGCCTCAACCTCCGTTTCCTGACCGGCTCCGACGCGACCGACCCGACCGTCGTCGGCATCTGGGGCGCCTTCAAGGGCTCGCTGCTGACCATGCTCGTGACGCTGGCTCTGGCCTTCCCGATCGGCGTCCTCTCCGCGGTCTATCTTGAGGAATATGCGCCGCGGAACCGCTGGACCGACCTCATCGAGGTCTCGATCAACAATCTCGCCGCGGTACCGTCGATCATCTTCGGCCTGCTCGGCCTGGCGGTGTTCCTCAACTTCATGCACCTGCCCCGCTCGGCACCGCTGGTCGGCGGGCTGGTGCTCGCCCTGATGACGATGCCGGTGATCGTCATTGCCGGCCGCAACGCGATCAAGTCGGTTCCGCCGTCGATCCGCGATGCCGCCCTCGGCATCGGCGCGTCCAGGGTGCAGGTGGTCTTCCACCATGTCCTGCCGCTGGCGCTGCCCGGTATCCTCACCGGCACGATCATCGGCATGGCCCGCGCGCTCGGCGAGACCGCGCCGCTGCTGATGATCGGCATGCGCGCCTTCATCGCCTCGCCGCCGGGCGGGATCGCCGATCCGGCGACGGTGCTGCCGGTCCAGATCTTCCTCTGGTCGGACGAGGTCAGCAAAGGCTTCGTCGAGAAGACGTCCGCCGCGATCATCGTGCTGCTCGTCTTCCTCCTCGCGATGAACGGCATCGCCATCTATCTTCGCAACAAGTTTGAACGGCGCTGGTGAAACTGATGACCGACATGACCGTCAACGACCTCGCCGCGCACCAGCGCGCCGATCACAGCCGCGACGCCCATCCGAAGATGCGCGCCAAAGGCGTCAGCGTCTTCTATGGCGACAAGAAAGCCATCGACGACGTCTCCATCGATGTGAACCGCGAGAATGTCACCGCCTTCATCGGCCCGTCCGGCTGCGGCAAGTCGACCTTCCTGCGCACCCTCAACCGGATGAACGACACCATCTCCAGTGCCCGGGTCGAGGGGCGGATCGAGCTCGACGGCGAGGACATCTACTCGCCCGCGATGGACGTCGTGCAGCTCCGCGCCCGGGTCGGCATGGTGTTCCAGAAGCCGAACCCGTTCCCGAAATCGATCTACGAGAATGTCGCCTACGGCCCGCGCATCCACGGCCTCGCCGCCGGCCGTGCGGAAATGGACCAGGTGGTCGAGAAGTCGCTCCGCCGCGCCGGCCTCTGGGACGAGGTCAAGGACCGCCTTCAGGACAGCGGCACCGCCCTGTCCGGCGGCCAGCAGCAGCGCCTCTGCATCGCCCGCGCCATCGCCGTCGATCCCGAGGTGATCCTGATGGACGAGCCTGCCTCGGCCCTCGATCCGATCGCCACCGCCAAGATCGAGGAGCTGATCCACGAGCTGCGCGGCCGCTATGCGATCGTGATCGTCACCCACAACATGCAGCAGGCGGCGCGCGTCTCCCAGAAGACCGCCTTTTTCCACCTCGGCCATCTCGTCGAATATGGCGACACGTCGCAGATCTTCACCAATCCGCGCGAGACCCGCACCAAGGATTACATCACCGGCCGCTACGGCTGACCAGGAAACGACCCATGAGCGCCCATACCGTAAAAGCCTTTGACGACGAGCTCGACCAGCTCCGCGCCCTGATCGCGGAGATGGGCGGACTGGCCGAAAATGCGATCGCCGAGTCGATGCGCGCGCTCGTCCAGCGCGACAATGACGGCGCGCTGCGCGTGATCGAGGCCGACCGCCGCCTCGACGACCTCGAGACGGAGGTCGAGCGCCAGGCCGTCCAGATCATCGCCTTGCGCGCGCCCATGGCCGACGACCTGCGCGAGGTCGTCGCGGCCCTCAAGATCGCCGGCGTCGTCGAGCGGATCGGCGACTATGCCAAGAACATCGCCAAGCGTGCCCGCGTCGTCGAGGACAATACCGACATCAAGCCGCTGTCGCTGCTGCCCGAAATGGCGCGCATCGCCGGCGAGATGGTCCACAATGTCCTCGACGCGTTCGTCGAGCGCGACGCCGCCAAGGCACGGGCGGTGTGCGAGCGCGACCGGGCGGTCGACGACTTCTACAACTCGATCTTCCGCACCCTCCTCACCCACATGATGGAGAACCCGCACAACATCACGCCGGCGACTCACCTGCTGTTCGTCGCCAAGAACCTGGAGCGGATCGGCGACCACGCGACCAACGTCGCAGAGATGGTCTATTTCGCCTCGACCGGCGAGCATCTTGCGGAGCGGCCGAAGGGTGAAGATCCGATCGGGGCCGGCGCGGTCCATGGCTAAGGGCCTGATCCTGCTCGTCGAAGACGATGCCGCCCTCGTCGAGCTTCTGACCTATCATCTGGAGCGCGAGGAGTTCGAAGTCTGCCGGACGGGCAATGGCGAGGAGGCGCTGCTGCTGGCGCGCGAGAGCCCGCCCGACCTCGTCCTGCTCGACTGGATGATCGAGGGCGTCAGCGGCATAGAGGTCTGCCGCCGCCTCCGGCGCCTTCCCGCGACGGCCAATGTGCCGATCATCATGCTGACCGCGCGCGGCGAGGAAGCGGACCGGGTGCGCGGCCTGGAGACCGGCGCCGACGATTACGTCACCAAGCCTTTCTCCCCGCGCGAGCTCGTCGCCCGCGTCGGCGCCGTCCTCCGCCGCGTCCGCCCCGCGCTCGCCGGCGAGCAGCTCAATTATGCCGACATCGAGATGGACATCGTCAGCCACAAGGTGCGGCGCGGCGGCGACACCGTCCAGCTCGGGCCGACCGAGTTCCGGCTCCTGAAGCATTTCCTCGAGCATCCCGGCCGCGTCTTCTCGCGCGAGCGGCTGCTCGACAGCGTCTGGGGGCACGACAGCTACATCGAGCCGCGCACCGTCGACGTCCACATCCGCCGCCTCCGCAAGGCGATCAACGCCGGCGGCCGCAGCGACATCATCCGCACCGTTCGCTCGGCCGGCTACGCCCTCGACAGCGACGGCCGCGCCTGACCTTCACGCCCCAGATTGTTTCGGGAGCAAAAGCAACGCTGCTGCGTTGCTCGGTGGGTTCGGGGGCTTGTCCGGCGCTCCTCCTCATTTGGAGCGCCTTTGCTTAGGAGGCAAAAAATGAAGTTCATCATCGTCCTGTCGGCGTTCGCGATCGGCACCGCCGCAATGGCGCAGAGCAGTTCCGAGCCGGAACGCGATGCCCGTGGTATTCCGGTCGTCTCCGCGCCGGCGACGGCGCCGTCCGGTGCAAACCAGGCGACGCCGGTGCCCGCCGGTGCGCAGGTGACGGTCAATCCGAACCAGGCGGCGGTCTTCGCCACCCAGGCGTCGACCAAGGAATATCCGCCCTGCACCCGCGACATGACGGACGGCTGCGTCCAGACCTACGAGCGGGGCCGCGCGCCGCGCTAACGAGTGAAGGCGGCGCATCGCCGATGCGCCGCCTCCCCTTCTACCGCACCGCAGGCAGCAGCCGCGGGTTGCGGAGCAACGCCGCCGAGACGAGCGCCACGAGCAGCCCGACCGGGAAAATCTCCACGAAGGTGAGCGGCATCCGGAACAAGGGATTGCGGTAGCTTTCCGCCATCTCCCTCATTTCAGCGGCCTTCGCGTCGATCGCCGCCTGCGTGGTTCCTTCCGCGCGCATGTCCTTCAGGATACCCGCCGTATATTCCGTCATGAAGTCGTGGCCGGAGGCGGCGAGGTAGATCTCCCACCCGATCACGTAGATGAGCGCCGCCACCGCAGCGATCCCAAGCCCCACACCCAGAGCGCGTCCGAACCTGATGACGCCGCCGCATTCAACATCCCGGTAGCGCTTCATGCCGACGAAGATCAGAGACAGCGCCGCGAGCATGACCAGATAGCCGACCCATACCGACGTCGCATGGCTTGGCAGATCCATAGCGATGCTGGCGCTGATGATGCTGACGACGATGGCGCCGGCGATGGTGCCGTAGATGAGCGCGTATTTCATCCCGTGTCTCCCCTACCCGGCTCAGGCGGCCGCCGGCGGTTCCCACAGCTCGACGGGGTTTCCCTCCGGATCGTGGACTCGCGCGAAGCTGCCGGCTTCCGTGCTGTTCCATTCGTCCTTGGTGATGACCTCGTTGCCCGCCGCCCTCAGCTGCTCGATCAGCCCCTGAAGGTCGCTCACGCGAAGATTGACCATCGCGGTCCGATCGCGAGGAAAATAGTCGCTGGTCTCCTTGAATGGTTCGAACACCATCGGACCGCCCTGATGGTACCAGCAATATTCGTTCGACTGCCCGTTCTCGTCGGTCCCCATGCCGCCACCAACGCCGAGCTGCTCGCGATACCAGAGCCGCAGCCGCTCCGGATCCTTGGCGCGGAAAAAGAAGCCACCCATCCCCAAAACCGGCATATCCATCTCCTTCATTGAGAGCTCGGGGATAGGCCAAGCCGAGGCGGCGGCCTATCGCCCGAACGGGTGATTTGGACAGAAATGCGCATTTCGGGTCACGGGATCAGCGCCAGCATCCGCGCTTTCTCGATCGCCTGCACCCGCCGCTGCACCCCGAGCTTGTCATAGACCCGCGCGACGTGCGTCTTGACGGTGTTCGGCGAGATGCCGAGCCGCCGCGCCAGCTCCTTGTTCGACTCCCCCGACGCGAGCAGGTCCAGGATCTCGCATTCCCGCATGGTGAGGCCAAGCGAGCGGATCGCCGCCTCGTTGCGCTGGAACTCGGTTCGCGCGGCGCGCGACGCCGGCGTCAGCCGGTGCCCCGCCCAGGCGCCGAGCGCGATGAAGCCCGCAGCGAGCAGGCCGATGTAGATTTCGGTCGAGAAGGCGCGCGTGACGTAGCGATATTCCAGCCATTGCAATGCCGTCGCTGCGAGCGCGAGCGCCAGCGCATAGAGGATGATCGTCCGCTGCACGGCCGGAAACTGCCAGAAGCGGACCGGCCACGCCAGCCGGGCCTCTTGCCCGCCGGCGCCCCCCTTGCCATCACCCGCCCCACGGCTTTCGAGAGGGGCATCATCAATGAGCATCGACTTCACCGGCAGGGTCGCAATCGTCACGGGAGCCGGCGGCGGCCTCGGCCGCGCCTACGCACTCGAGCTGGCGCGGCGCGGCGCCCATGTGGTGGTGAACGATCTCGGCGGCGCCCGCGACGGCTCCGGCAGCTCCGACGCCGCGCAACGCGTGGTGGACGAGATCGAGGCCGCCGGCGGCACGGCGATGGCGAACGGCGCCAGCGTTACCGACGAGGCGCAAGTCGATGCGATGGTCGCCGCCGTGAAGGAGCGCTGGGGCGGCGTGCACATCCTCATCAACAATGCTGGTATTCTCAGGGACAAGACCTTTGCCAAGATGAGCGTCGACGACTTCCGCGCCGTCCTCGACGTCCATCTGGTCGGCTCCGCCGTCTGCACCAAGGCGGTCTGGGAGACGATGCGCGAGCAGGCTTACGGCCGTATCCTGATGACCTCCTCGTCCACCGGCCTCTACGGCAATTTCGGCCAGGCCAATTACGGCGCCGCCAAGCTCGGGCTGCTCGGCTTCGCCAAGACCTTGTCGCTGGAGGGCGCGAAATATGACGTGCGCGTCAACACCCTCGCCCCGACCGCCGCGACCCGGATGACCGAGGACATCTTCCCGGCCGAGATGCTCGCGGCCTTCAACCCCGAAAATGTCGTGCCGGGTGCCCTCTTCCTGGTTTCGCAGGATGCCCCGACGGGCGCGATCATGGGCGCCGGCGCGGGTGTCTATCAGGCTGCCTATGTCACGCTCACGCCGGGAGTCGCCCTGTCCGAAGGCGAGCGCACGGTCGAGCAAGTGGCCGCGAACTGGGAGAAGATCGCCGACCGCAGCGGCGAGATCGTGCCGAAGTCCGGATCGGAGCAGGCGATGATGATCCTGCAGCAGCTCCAGCGACTGGGCCGCTAGCGTCACCCCGGCGAACGCCGGGGTCTCAGCCAGAACAAGCTCCGCGTCTTCGCGTCCTGAGATCCCGGCTTTCGCCGGGATGACGATAGGATGAAGAGCAGCGTCTTGCTGTATTGCCACTCTAACACGCTTGTGTTACGCCTCCTGCGCTAGGAAGAATAAAACCATGTACAGCGAAAGCGATTTGGAGGCTGCCGTCGCGGCGGGCGCATTGACGCCGGACGCCGCGGCTTCGCTCAGGAACTATGTCGCCGGGACCCGTGCCGCGCCTACGGTCGACGAGGAGCATTTCCGGCTGCTGACCGGCTTCAACGACATCTTCGTCGGCATCGCGGCGGTGCTGCTGCTGACCGCCGTCTCGTGGATCGGCAATTCCATCCCGCCCAATATCGGCGGTGAGGGCCCCTCGCCCTTCGCCGGCCTGTTTGTCGCCGGCGCCGCCTGGGCGCTGGCCGAATTCTTCACCCGCAAGCGGCGCATGGCGCTGCCCAGCATCATCCTGCTGCTGGCCTTCGTCGGCGGCGTGCTGGTGGCCACGTTCAGCGGCCTCGTCACGATGATCGGCGAGAGCAATTTCGAGAATGACGAACGCGCCATCGCCATCGTGGCCGCCGCTTCCGCCGCGGTCGCCGCGGGCGCGGCTTGGCTGCATTGGCGGCGTTTCCGGGTGCCGATCACGATCGCGGCCGGAGCGACGGCGGTGGTCGGCGTCGTCCTTGCCCTGATCGCCTTCGCGATCGGCGACACGCCCCGGCTCGAGCAGATCATGCTCGGCTTCGGCCTGGCGCTCGGCATCGGCGTGTTTCTGTTCGCGATGTGGTGGGATTCGTCCGACCCGCGCCGGGAGACGCGCCGCTCCGACGTCGCCTTCTGGCTGCACCTGCTGGCCGCGCCGCTGATCGTCCACCCGGTCTTCTCATTGCTCGGCCTGACCGACGGCAATGCGACGGTGGTCGAGGCGGTGATCGTGCTGCTGGTCTATGTCGTGCTGGGCCTCACCGCCCTCGCCATCGACCGCCGCGCCTTGCTCGTGTCGGCGCTCGCCTATGTGCTCTTCGCGCTGAACAGCCTATTCCGGACCTACGGCGCGGTCGAACTGAGCGTCGCGCTCACCGCGCTGGTGATCGGCTCGGCTCTGCTGCTGCTCTCAGCCTTCTGGCACAGCGCTCGCCGCGGCGTCGTCCAGCCGCTGCCGGCCAACCTCAAGGCGAAGCTGCCGGTGATCGATCGAGCGATCGTCGCTGCCTGAACTTCTGTCCCCTCCCTGCCATGCGGGGAGGGGCTTTCCTTACTGATTGACGACTTTCAGCAGCCGCCGCTCGATCGGCGACAGCACCGGCCCGAGCTCATGGCCGCGCTTCAGCACGGTCCCGTGCTCGCCGATCAGCGCCCACATGCCCTGCCGGCCCCGCAGCGCCGGCCGCTTCTCGATCTTATATTCCGGCCGCTCGGCGGTGCGGCGGAAGGCCCAGAAGGATGCCGCGTCGCCGCGGAACTCGATCGCATAATCCTTCCATTGCCCAGCCGAGACCATGCGGCCGTACAGGTCCATGATGCGGGACAGTTCCGCCCTATCGAAGCCCACCTGGACGGCGGGCGATTTGGCCACCGGAAAAGGGTGGACCGTCCCCATCAGGCCCGGTCCTGCTTCGGCGCGGCCCGTTCCTCGAGGGTCGGCTCGCCCGCGCTCCTGCCCTGCTCCTCGATCAGCTCGGCCAGCCTCTTCCTCAACTGCTCGACCTCGCAGCGGAGGAGCTCGAGCTTCTGCGTCTGAGGATCATACATGTCGCAGCACGGAGTGCCATAGGGCACGAAGCCGGTCTTATACTGGTCCGCATCGACCAGGGTGGAGCGTGCCGGGATGCCGATCATGGTCGCCCCTTCTGGCACGTCCTTGGTTACGACCGCATTAGCGCCGATGCGGGCGCCGGCGCCGACGATGATCGGCCCCAATATCTGCGCGCCCGAGCCGATGATGACGCCATCGCGGATCGTCGGATGGCGCTTCCCCGGAACCCCGTCGGTCGGGTTGGTGCCGCCCAGCGTCACCTGCTGGTAGATGGTGACGTCGTCGCCGATCTCCGCGCTCTCGCCGATCACGGTGAAGCCATGGTCGATGAAGAAATTGCGGCCGATCACCGCGCCGGGATGGATGTCGATCGCCGTGATCATGCGCGAGAGATGATTGACCAGCCGCGCGAGGAAATAGAGCTCGCCCTTGAACAGCCAGTGCGCGAGCCGGTGCATCCCGAGCGCCCAGACGCCCGGATAGAGCAGGATCTCCCAGCGCGAGCGCGGCGCCGGATCGCGCGCCTTCACGCTGTCCAGATAGTCGATCAGCCCCGTCACCCTTATGTCCGCTCCGGTTTCACCGGGTCGGAAGATAAGGCGGAGCAGAGGCGATTTCCAGCCGGGGCCGCCGCGCAGCCTCTGTGCGGCGATGCGCCGGATCCGCCCCGCCCGCTGCGGGCATGGACAAGCTCAGGGAAAAGCAGGAAAGTCGCCCTCGAAGGAGAGGAGTGGAGCCATGCACCATTCCGACGTCGAGTCGCTCGATTCCACCCGCGTCTACTGGGTGCCCGCGGTGCGGGCGCCGACGCGCGACTGGGCCGGCGCCCCCGGCTGCCGCCTCGGCGCGCGTTACCTGATCGACGAGAAATCCTGCCGCCCCTCGCGCGACAATTATCCCCTGTTCGGCAGTCGCGGCGAATGCCTGCAATGGATCATGATCCACCGCCTCGACCTCGCCCGAACCGCCCCGGGCGCCAAGGTCCAGGCCGTGCCGCTCGACCGCTGGCTGCTCGGCCTCTCCTGAGCCTTATTCCGCCGCTCCGGTCGCCCAGCCGAGGCGCACTCCGGGCCCCTCCCCTTCCGCATTCGCGCTCGCCTGGACGCCCGCCTGAACGAGGGCGGCGACGATCGGTTCGACCCGCTCCGAACTGCCGCTTACGCGAACGGACAGGCCCAGGCGCCGCGCCGCCCAGGCGGCGGTGGCGAGGGCCTGCGTGCCGGCGGGACTGGGTTCGTCGCCCTCGAACTCGATCTCAGGCAACGGCGCCACCGGCGGGATGAGATTGACGGTCCAGCCCGGCTCCGCCTCCGCGACGCGGGTTTCGAGCGCGCGATAGGCGGCGAGGTCGGCGCCCGGCAAAGGAGCGGCGCGAACCAGCGCCCGCTTGGCGCTGCCGTCGATCAGCACGCGATCGCGCTCGACCCCGGCAACGAGCGCCAGCCGCTCGCTGATGCGGGTCGACGCGGTATCGGTCGCCGCACCCTTGGCAGACGCGATCTCGAGCGCCTCCACATCGCCATTTTCGGTGCGCACCTGGTTGATCGACAGGCTCACCGGCCGCGCGACCCTCTCGCCGAGCCGCCCGGTCAGCTCGCGCTCCGCGGCAGCCTGGTAGCGAGGCGTCAGGACGGTGGCCGAGACGCTCATCGGCTCCGCATCGAAGTCGATCTCCATGCCGCTGATCCGCGCCTTCGGGCCGAAATAGGCGGTGAGCAGATCGCGTGTCTGGCGCGAGGCCACAGCTTCCCAGGCAATCTGCCTCAGGGAGAGCGCCAGCGGCACCGCCAGCGCGACCAGGATCACGATCACCAATGTCGCCTGCAGCCGCGTCTGCCGCGGCGACAGATCGGGCGCAAAGCCGTAGAGCCGCGCCAGCACCGCTGCCGACGCCGCGATCGTCATCAGGTTGGTGAAGAAGAGCAGGAACGAGCCGGCGAGCACCGTCCAGTTCGCCGTCGCAAGGCCGAAGCCGACCACCGCGAGCGGCGGCATCAAGGCGGTCGCGATCGCGACGCCGACGATCGCGCCGTGGCGGCCGCGGATCATGGCATAGGTGCCGGCGAGGCCGGAGAAGAGCGCGACCAGCAGGTCGAACAGATTGGGCCGGGTGCGGGCCGCGATCTCGCTGGTCACCGTCTGGAGCGGCGAGAGCAGCACGATCAGCGCACAGAAGGCGATCCCCAGCGCCACGCCGAGCGCGACGGCACGAAGGCTCCGCCTCAGCTCGATCGAGTCGAAGGTGGCGAGTGCGAAGCCCAATGCGATGATCGGCCCCATCAGCGGCGAGATCAGCATCGCGCCGATCACCACCGCCGGAGACGACAGGAGCAGGCCGAGGACGGCGATCCCCGCCGACATCAGGATCATGAAGGCGTAGTGCGCCGACCAGCCGCCCTCCTCCTGCACCCGGTCGACCACGTCGCGATGGTCGACGCTGACGGCGACATGCTCGCTCCACCATTGGCGGAAGCCCATGGCGGGACGCAGCCGCTGGCCCGGTTGCATGTCGTTCATCTGTCCGCCTCAGCCGATCGGCGGCGGACGGTAGGGGAAAGTCCGGGCGGCTTCAAATCGCCGCCGCCCGGGCTTCAGTCAGAGCGTCGCGTGGACGGTCGCGACGGCCTTGAGGATCGCGCCGACACGGGCGGCGGCCTGGATGGTCTCCGCCTTGACGCCGTGCTGCTGGAGCACCTTTTCGTGGCTGTCGATGCACATGCCGCAGCCGTTCATCGCGGACACGGCAAGGCTGAACAGCTCGAAATCGTCCTTCTCGATACCGGGATTGCCGATCACGTTCATGCGCAGGCGCGCCGGCATCGTCCCATATTCGGGGTTCGAGGCGAGGTGCACGAAGCGATAATAGACGTTGTTCATCGCCATGATCGCGGCTGCGGCTCGCGCTGCATTGGCCGCCTGCTCGCTGAGCTTGCCCGCGACCTCGGCCTCGGCGGCCTCGACGATCGGCTTGTAGCCGGTGCCGTGGGCGCAGGCGAGGATCAGGCCATATTTGCGCTGATCGCCGAGCGTCTGATCGCTGAGCAGCGACGACATGTTGAGACGCAGATCCTTGGCATAATCGGGAAGAGCGTCGGAAAATTGCTTCAGTGACATCTTGGTTTCCTGTTCAAGAAAAAGGGGCGCGGAGCCGAAGCGCCGCGCCCCTTCCGAAAGTCCGAGTCCAATGGCTGCCTTGGGAGGTTAGGCGGCCGGCCTCAGGACTTCCTGGCCCTCGCTCCAGTTGCACGGGCAGAGCTCGTCGGTCTGGAGCGCGTCGAGGATGCGGAGCGTCTCCTGCGGGTTGCGGCCGACATTGAGGCCGTTCACCGTCACATGCTGGATGACGTTGTCCGGATCGATGACGAAGGTGGCGCGAAAAGCGACGCCCTCATCCTTGGCGATGATGCCGAGCGCATCCGCCAGTTCCTTCTTGTTGTCCGCGATCCACGGGAAGTCGCAGGCGGCGAGGCGCTCGTCGGCCTTGCGCCACGCATGGTGGACGAAGTCGGTGTCGGTCGAGGCGCCGATCAGCACCGCGTCGCGGTCGGCGAAATCCTGGGCGAGCTCGCCATAGCCGATGATCTCGGTCGGGCAGACGAACGTGAAGTCCTTGGGCCAGTAGAAGAGGATCTTCCACTTGCCGTTGGTCTCGCCGAGGTCGAGCGTCTCGCCGGCGGGCAGCGCGCTGCCCTGCTGGACGGGAACGATGAGCGAAGGGATCTTGTCACCAACGGTGAGCACGTATGTTCTCCTGTTTTTCGAATAGCGTAGCGGCGGCGAGGAGCGCCGCGCCAAGGCTCATATAGGGGCTGTTCCCGATCGAACAAATTGATAAGATCGCTTCGATTGATCGATCAGGCCAATGACAACCTACCTGCCCACGCTGAAGCAGCTCCAATATCTCGTGGCGCTCAAGGACCACGGTCATTTCGGCCGCGCGGCCGAGGCTTGCTTCGTCACCCAGTCCACTCTTTCCGCAGGTCTTCGCGAGCTGGAATCGCTGATCGGCATCACCCTGGTCGAGCGCACGCGACGCGTCGTCCGCTTCACGCCCTTGGGCCTGCGCATCGCCAATAAGGCGCAGCGCATCCTGCGCGAGGCCGAGGAATTGAGCGACATGGCGCGGGCCGCCGGCAAGCCGCTGTCGGGCGAGCTGCGCATGGGCGTCATCCCCACCATCGCGCCCTTCCTCTTGCCCACCCTGCTGCCGAAGCTGCGCGCCGAATGGCCTGACCTCAAGCTCTACCTCCGCGAGGAGCCGAGCCAGGCGGCCTGCGACTCCCTCCACCGCGGCGGCCTCGACTGCGTGCTTCTCGCCTTGCCCTATGGCTGCGGCGAAGTGGATGCAGCCGAACTGTTCGAGGACCGGCTGTTCCTGGCCTTTCCTCCCGGCGAGGCGGGTGGACGCCCGGGCGAGCCCGTCCCGGCCAGCGCCATCGACGAGACCCGGTTGCTCCTGCTCGAGGACGGCCACTGCCTGAAGGATCATGCCTTGGCGGCGTGCAACCGGCCGGAGCTGCGCGCCGAGGCGGCGATGCTCGGCACCTCGCTCCACACGCTCGTCCAGATGGTCGATAACGGCCTGGGCGTGACCATGATCCCGGAAATGGCGCTCGGCGCAGGCCTGCTTGAGGGCACCCGTGTCGAGGCGCGCCCGCTGGAGGCGGATCATGCCGCGCGACGGATCGCCCTCATCTGGCGCAAGGGCTCTCCACGCGACAAGGAGTTCCGCCTGCTCGCCGACGCATTGGGCCAAGCGCGCGCAGCAAGCGCTTGAAAAGGTTGCAGCGGCGCAACGAAGCGGCGGATGGGGTGTTCTTGAAGGCAGCGGAGGACTGCCCATGCCCAAATGCCTGCCCGGCGTCTTTATTCTCCTCCCGGTGACGGCGAGCGGCTGCGTGCCCAGCACACAGGCCGACACGAACGTAGCCGCGAGCGCGCCCGCTCCTGCCACCGCCACAGGTGCCATTCCGATGGTGGGCGGCGCGGCCATGCTTCCGAGCCGCACCATCGTACAGAACGCGGCGAACTCCAAGGACCACACTACATTGGTGCAGGCAGTGCAGGCAGTGGGGCTGACCGACACCTTGGCCTCCGCCGGACCCTATACGGTGTTCGCCCCCACCAATGCGGCTTTCGACCAGCTACCGCCGCGCACGATGGAGACCCTGCTCCACCCCGACAACAGGAGCCTGCTCACCAACATCCTCAGCTATCATGTTCTGTCGGCCCGCAAGACCGCCGCCGACATGGCCGCCGACATCCGGGCCGGCGGCGGCACGGCGACCTACATGACCGTCTCCGGCCAAAGACTGCGTGCCCGCATGGACGGGAGCGCGATCATCATATCGGACACGAGGGGCAATCGCAGCCGGGTTACCCAAGGCGACGTCATGCAGTCGAACGGAGTCCTCCACGTCGTCGACGCGGTCCTTCTGCCCGGTTGATTTGCTTGGCCTTTTCACGCGCCGCCGCGTTGACTCGGTTCGGCGGCGAAATTAGACGTGCCCCCACATAAAGAGGGGATACCATGCGCACCAAGCTCCTTGCTGCGGCGGCCATGGCTCTGGCGCTCGGCGCCTGCGCCACCGGGCCCGCCGAGACGCCGCCCGCCTCCGCTTCCGCCGCCGCCAGCGAAATGCCGGGCGGTCTCCAGCTCGAAAGCCAATATTATACGCTGCCCAACGGCCTGAAGGTCGTCCTGGCGCGCGAGCCGTCGGTGCCGACCGCGACCGTCGGCGTCTATTACGGCATCGGCTTCCGGATCGAGCCGCGCAACCGCACCGGGTTCGCGCATCTGTTCGAGCATCTGCTGTTCCAGGGATCGAAGCACGCGCCCAAGGGCACCTTCATCGGCACGATCACCAATGCCGGCGGCGTCCTCAACGGCTCCACCCGCTTCGATTTCACCAATTACTACCAGGTGGTGCCGACCAACGCGCTGGAGAGCATCCTCTGGCTCGAAGCCGACCGGATGGCGCGACCGGTGATCAACCAGGCAGTGCTGGAGAACCAGCAGGGCGTCGTCCAGAACGAGGTCAAGGTCAACGTCCTCAACCAGCCTTATGGGGGCTGGCCCTGGCTCGACATGCCGCAGGTTGCCAACGAGAATTGGCACAACGCCCATAATTTCTACGGCGCTCTGGAGGACCTGCAGGCTGCGACGGTCGAGGATGCGACCCAGTTCTTCAACAGCTTCTACCGCCCGAACAACGCCGTCCTGATCGTCGCGGGCGACATCGACTATGCCCAGACCCGCGCGATGGTGGACCGCTATTTCGGCTCCATCCCGCGCGGCGAGCCGGTGCAGATCCCCGACATTTCCGAGCCGCGGCAGACGCAGGAGAAGATCCACGTCAAGCAGGACCCGCTCGCCCCGCGCCCGGCCTACACCGCGGCGTGGCACGTGCCCGAGCGGAACACGCCCGAATGGTATGCGATGGGGCTGCTCGACCAGATCCTGGTGCAGGGCCAGGACAGCCGTCTCTACCAGGAGATCGTGCGGGAGCGGGCGATCGCCGGCTCGGTCGACGGCGGCATCAATATCGGCCTCGGCAACATGTACAATTATAACGGGCCGATGCTTTGGACGGTCGGCTTCGTCCACGATCCGGCCAAGAGCCGCGACGAGATCACCGCTGCCCTGAACGAGGTGATCGAGGGCATCCGGACGACGCCGGTTACGGCCGAGGAGCTGGCGCGGGCGAAGACCAAGGTCCGCGCCGACCTTTATTCCGCGGTGGATCCGGCGACCCGCTTCGGCATGGTCGACCTGCTCGCCGTCGGAGCGCTCTGGGAGAATGACCCGAACTGGGTGAACCGTCTCGAACGCGGCTTCGACCAGGTCACGCCGGAGCTGCTGCTCGCCACCGCCCGCGAATATCTGCGGCCGACCAACCGCACCATCCTCATCATCGAACCCGGAGCGGCCGCGCAGGCCGCGCCCGCCAGGACGGGAGCCGCGAAATGATCCGTCGCACTGTAGCCGCGGCCGTCGCCGCTTTGGCCCTCGCCGTTGCCGCCCCGGCGGTCGCGCAGTCCCCCTTCCCGGCCCAGATGCCGCCGATCGGCACGCCGAAGCCGTTCACGGTTCCAGCCTCGGAGAGCTTCCGCCTGCCCAACGGCCTGGAAGTGACGCTCATCCCCTACGGCATCACGCCGACGGCGGTGGTCAGCCTTCGCGTCTATGCCGGCGGCCTCAACAGCGGCGACGATGTCTGGCTGCCCAACCTTACCGCCCAGATGCTGCGCGAAGGCGCGGCTGGCCGCACCGGTGCCCAGATCGCCGAGGCTGCCGCCGGCATGGGCGGCAACCTCGCGGTCGGGTCGGGCCTGCATGAGACGACCGTCACCCTCGACGTGCTGTCCGAATTCACGCCTGACGCCGTCCGTCTCGTCTCCGACGTGGTGCGTCGGCCCACCTTCCCAGCGACCGAGCTGGACCGGGTGCGCGACAGCCTGTTGCGCAATCTCGCAGTCGCCAAGTCGCAGCCGCAGCCGTCCGCGGATGTGGCGCTCGCTGCCGCTTATTACGGCACCAGCCACCCCTATGGCCGGCTCTTCCCGACCGAAGCCCAGCTGCGCGGCTACACGCTCGACGACGTCCGCCGTTTCTACGACGCCAATTACGGCGCGCGCCGGGCGCGGCTCTATGTCGCCGGTCGCTTCGATGCCGCCGCCGTCCGCGCCGCGATCGAGCAGGCTTATGCCGACTGGACGGCCGGGCCCGAGCGCCTGAGGCTGCCGCCGCAGCCGCAGCCGGGACCGCGGGTGATCCTGGTCGACCGGCCAGGCGCGCCGCAATCGACGATCCGCCTCGCCTTCCCCGCCCCCGTCGCGGGATCGCCCGGCGACATTCCGATGCGGGTCAGCAACGCCCTGCTCGGCGGCTCCTTCAGCTCGCGCATCACGAGCAACATCCGCGAGGCGAAGGGCTACACCTACTCCCCCTTCTCCACCACGAGCTTCAACCCCGGCCAGGCGGTCTGGACCTTCAATGCCGACGTCACCACCGACGTCACCGGCCCCGCCATCAAGGAAGTGTTCCACGAGATCCGCCGCATGCAGACCGAGGCGATCCCGGAGCAGGAGGCGGCCGGCATGCGCAACTATCTCGCCGGCGTCTTCGTGCTTCAAAACGCCAGCCCCGCCGGCCTCATCAACCAGATCGCGACGCGCGACTTCCACGGCCTGCCGTCGAACTGGCTCGACACCTACGTCCAGAATGTCCTCGCCGTCACCGCGACGGGGATGCAGCAGTCGGTGACGCAGGCCCTGCCGATCGACCGCGCCACGCTCGTCGTCGTCGGCGACCTCGCCAAGATCACGCCGCAGCTCAAGGCCCTGCCGGAGCTGCGGAACGTCCAGTTCCAGACGGTGAAGCCGTTCTGATTTTCCTCCCCAGCATTGCTGGGGAGGAAAGTTAGTCCATGTGCTTGAGGCCGACGCGCAGATAGTCCCAGCCGGTCACCAGCGTCAGCGTCCCGGCCGCCCAGATGCTGACCAGCCCGACCTGGTGCACCCACTCCCATTGCGGCACCGCGCCGGCCAGGATCAGTGCGCCGAGCGCCACCAGCTGAAAGGTCGTCTTCCACTTGGCGAGCTGACTGACCGGCACCGACACCTGCAGCCCGGCGAGGAATTCGCGGAGCCCCGACACCGTGATCTCCCTCAGCAGGATCACGAGCGCAGGAATGATGTGGTAATCGTAGATGATCGGCAGCGCCGCATTGGCATGGCGGCTGGAGACCAGCATCACGATCACCGCCACCACCATGATCTTGTCGGCGATCGGATCGAGGAAGATGCCGAGCCGCGACACCGTCTTCTGCGCCCGCGCCAGATAGCCGTCGAAATAATCCGTAATGCCGACAAGGCAGTAGAGCACGAAGGTGATCGCATAATCGAACCAACTCGGTTTCCACAGCAGGAACACCAGGATCGGCACCGCCAGGATGCGCGAAAGGGTGAGCAGGTTCGGGAGCGTCAGCATCCCAGCCCCCTTAGCGCGTCCCGCCCGACAATGGGAGCGGCCGTGGCGGGAGCTTGCGGAGCGGCGGAAGCTCGGCCAATGAAAGCGGCGCCTCCTCTGTCCCGCCCCTCACGGAGCCCCCGGCACATGCGTTTTCTCACCTCGCTCGCAGTCCTCGCCCTCGTCGCCGCCGCGCCCGCCGGGGCCGCTCGCCCGATCCGCTTCGCTGCCGAGCTGCCGCAGAGCGGCGCCGTCGTCATTCCCCTCAGCAACGCGGCCGAGCTCGCCACCCGCGGCGCCGGCCTCGACGCAGGCACCCGTAGCGCCATCGAACGCGCGCTCGCCTCGGCCGAGTTCGACTATGAGCACAAGTCGAAGCTGTCCTTGCGCGGCATCGGTCCGTGGAGCCAGATCGTCGTCATCGGCACCGGCGCGGAGCCGCTCACCGCGGCGAAGCTCCAGGATATCGGCGGCATCGCGATCACGGAAACGGGAAAGAGCAACGGTCCGGTCAGCCTCCTCGCCTCAGGCCTCGCCCCCAACTTACCCGACGCCGCCAGCCACATCGCCGCGGGCGCCGGCCTCGGCGGCTACAGCTTCGACCGCTACAAATATGTCGATCCGGCCAAGCCGAAGCCGGCCGGCCGCGACGCCCCCCTGACCGTCGTCACCACCGATCCCGCCGCCGCCCAACGGACCTATGACCGGGACGGCCGCGCGCTCGCGGAAGCCGTGACCTTCACCCGCGACCTCGCCACCGAGCCGGCGAATGTCCTCTATCCGGAAGTGTTCGTCGAGCGCACCCGCGCCGCCTTCCGCGGCCTGGACAATGTCACCATCGAGGTGCTCGATGTGCCGGCGATGGAGCGGCTCGGCATGGGCTCGATCCTCAGCGTCGGCAAGGGCTCGGTTCGCCCGCCGCGGATGCTGATCGTCAACTATCGCGGCGCCAATACCGCGCCCGTCGCCCTTGTCGGCAAGGGTATCACCTTCGATTCCGGAGGCATCTCGCTGAAGCCGGGCTCGGGCATGTGGGCAATGAAGGGCGACATGGCCGGCGCCGCCGCGGTGGTCGGGACGGCATTGAGCCTCGCCCGCAGCCGCGCCCCTGTGAACGTGGTCGCCATCGCCGCACTTGCCGAGAACATGCCCAGCGGCTCCGCCACCCGTCCCGGCGACGTCGTCAAGGCGATGAACGGCCGCACGATCGAGATCCTCAACACCGACGCCGAAGGGCGCCTCGTCCTCGCCGACGGCGTCGCCTATGCCGAGCGCCAGTACCGGCCCGCGGCGATCGTCGACGTCGCCACTCTCACCGGCGCGGTCAGCACCGCCCTCGGCGATGAATATGCCGGCCTCCTCACCCGCCACGACGCCCTTGCCGACCAGCTCACCGCCGCCGGTCAGGCGACCGGAGAGGAGCTCTGGCGGCTGCCGCTCCACCCCAATTATGCCGAGGACATGAAGTCCGACATCGCCGATATCAAGAATGTCGTCGAAGGCGGCGCCCCCGGCGCCGGCTTCGGCGGCCATTTCATTGGTTTCTTCGTCGAGCGCACGCCCTGGGCGCATCTCGACATCGCCAGCGTCGACTGGCGCAATTCGGCGCTTCCGACGGTGCCGGAAGGCTCCGCCGGCTTCGGCGTGCGGCTGCTCGACCGCTTCGTCCGCGACTTCCGCCCGATCCCCGCCGGCGCGCAGCCCGCTTCGAAATAACGGCAACCAACCGGCCGTGACTCCTTCGCTCAGCCTGCTCGGCAAGCGCCGCTTCCTGCCGCTCTTCGCCACCCAGTTCCTGGGTGCGTTCAACGACAACCTCTACAAGTCGGCGATGGTGATCATGGTCACCTACGCCATCTATAGCGACGAAACCAAGGAAGCGACGTTCAACGCCATTGCCGGCGGGCTCTTCATCCTGCCCTTCTTCCTCTTCTCGGCGCTGGCCGGGCAGCTCGCGGACTCCTCAGACAAGTCGCGGATCATCCGGATCGTGAAGACGGCCGAGATCGCGATCATGGTCTTCGGCGCGGCCGGTCTTGTCCTCCACAACATCCCGCTGCTGCTCGCGGCGCTGTTTGCAATGGGCGTCCACTCCAGCTTCTTCGGCCCGATCAAATACGCCATCCTGCCGCAGCATCTGAAGAGCGACGAGGTGCTCGGCGGCACCGGCCTCGTCGAAGCCGGCACCTATGGCGCCATCCTGCTCGGCACGATCGCCGGCGGCCTGCTCGGCCGCAATCATTACGAGATCGCTGCTGTTGGCGTGCTCGCCGTGGCCGTGCTCGGCTGGTTCACCGGCCGGATGGTGCCCCCTGCCCCGCCCGAAGCGGACGCGCCGCCGCTCAAGATGGACTGGCACATCATCCGCGCCTCGATCGCCCTCGTGAATGCGACGATGCACATCCCGCGCCTGTTCCTGGCGATCGGCGCGATCAGCTTCTTCTGGTCGATGGGCGCGATCCTCGCCGCTCAGTTCCCGCCGCTGGTGAAGAACGTGCTCCACGCCAATGAGGAGGTCGCCACCGCCTTCCTCGCCATTTTCTCGATCGGCGTCGCCTTGGGCTCGGTGCTGATCAACCGCCTGCTTGCCGGCCGCGTCCTCGCCAAATACGCGCCCGCCTCGGCGATCGCGATGGGGCTGTTCGTGCTCCACCTCTACTGGAACGTGCTCGACTGGCCGGTCACCTCGGGCCCGCTGCTGGACCTCAGGACCTTCGCCGTCATCCGGCAGGCCGAGTGGGTGATGTTCGACCTGTTCGGCGTCGCGGTGGCCGGCGGCATGTTCGTGGTGCCGCTCTATGCCTTCCTGACGACCACCGTTCCCAAGTCCGAGACTGCCCGCACCGTCGCCGCCAACAACATCGTCAACTCAGGCGCGATGGTGCTTTCCGCGCTGATCCTCACCGGCCTCGTTCAGGCCGGCGTCTCAGTGGAAGGCACCTTGATGCTGGTCGCGGCGATGAGTCCCATCGCCGCCTGGATCGCCTGGAAGCTCCACCTCGCCTGCGACTGAGGCCGCTCGCTTAGCTGATGAACGTGCCGAAGAAGATGAGGCCCGCGACCCAGCCGGTGGCGAACAGCTTCAGGTCCTCCAGCGGGTCCTTCTGCACGTCCTCCGGAAGGTTCTGCCAGCGTCCGCGCGCCCGCAGATGGGGCTTGCGATATTGGCGGACGATCAGCGGCGAGAGGCGGTTCATGCCGCCGCGTTAACGCGCTCTTTACCACCGCATCAAGCCTGCAAGGCCGCACTCGCGGGCGCCGTCCCGCTTCGGAACAGTCGGCACGCAGTCGTTATCGGGCCGACTATTCGGCGGCGATGAGCTGCCGGTCGGCGAGCGGCATCGGCAGCGTGAAATGGATCGAGGTCAGACGGTCGGTCCGCTCCGCCCAGATCCGCCCGTGATGCGCCTCGACGATCGTCCGGGAAATGGACAGCCCGAGGCCGAGCCCGTCCCGCGTCGCCGAGGAGAAAGCCGAGAACGGATCGGCCATGTCCTCGGGAAAGCCGCGGCCGGTGTCGGATACCGTGACCTGGACCAGATCCTCGTCGAGCCGCCTGCTGGAGACGGAGATACGGCGGTTCCTCTGCCCTTCCGTCGCCGCCAGCGCGTTGCGGAGCAGGTTGACGAAGACCTGCTTGAGCTGGATCCTGTCGACGAAAACCGCGCTGGCGTCGGCATCCAGCGCGACGGCGGTCTTGAAGCCCTTCTGCCGACCGGCCGCGCTCACCAGCATCACCGCCGCGTTCCAGGCGTCCGCCAGCTCGACATGCTCGGCCGCGCTCGCCTGCCCCTGCACCATCGAGCGGATCCGCCGGATGATGTCGCCCGCGAAGCTGATCTGCTGCTCCGCGCTGCGGATGCCGTCGGTCAGGCTGGGATCGCCCCCCTGCGCCAGGCGGCGGCTGCCGATCAGATAATTTTTAGCGGCCGCGAGCGGCTGGTTCAGCTCATGCGCCAGCGTCGAGGCCATCGCGTTCATCGCGCCGACCCGCGAGGCATGGGCGAGGCGCGACCGCATCTGCTCGAGCTCGCGTTCCGTCGTGATGTCCCGGTCGGTCCCGTAGAAGCCGACGACCGCGCCTTTCTCCACCACCGGCACCACCATCACTTCACGGTGGGTCTCGCTGAGATCCCTCCGCAGCACGAAGTCACAGCGTTGCGGGAGATGGGTCTCGATCGCCCGGCGCACCGCGCTTTTGAAGGCGGTGCGGCCGTCCGCGTCGAGCAAGCCCATGAACGCCCGGTAGCCCGGCGCGCCCTCCGCCGGCGCCCGGCCGTACATCTCCAGCAGATGGTCCGACCAGTTCGAGCGGTCCGTCCTGCGGTCGTAGCTCCAGTCGCCCATCTGGCCGATCCGCTGCGCCTGGTTCAACCGGCGGTTCGCTTCGCCCAGCTCGATCATCTGCGCGTGACGGCGGCCTACGACGACGAGGAAGAAGCCCGCCGCGGCGAGGACGAGCAGGGTGAATATACCGGCGTTGAGCGCCACCGCCGCGATGCGTTTTCCGACCGGGGCGAGGATCGACGCCTCCGTCATCCCGCTCGTGACGAAAAGATCATATTCCGGAAGGCGCCGATGGCTGAAATAATGGACGCCGCCGCTCAAGGAATTCGGCCCGCGATAGCTGCCGTTGGGCGCGCGCTGCTGCATCCGCATCACCAGCCTGCCCCTCAGGTCCTCGCCCGAGGACAGTCTGCCGCCGGTTCGCCGCGCCCGGGTGATCCCGTCGAGCCCTATCACAGAGATCAGGTCCGACGGCCGCATTTCGACGTCGGTGTAGAGCTGAGTCAGCCGGTGCGGCGGAAGGTTGATCGCGACGACGCCGGCGAAGCGGCCGTCCTTGTGGTCAATCCGGCGCGTGAGCCAAAGGAAGTCGCCCCCGAGCCCAGGGCTATAACGGGGCGGGCTCACATACAGGCGACCGCTCGTGCCGTTCCGGTGGACAGCGAAAGCGGGCTGCCGGGCGACATTGGCGTGCTGCTTCAGCCCGCGGACGGTCGAGGCGACCAAATTCCCCTGCGCGTCCGCAATGCTGATGCCGCCCCAGAGATGGTCGTTGCCGGTGAAGTCCTCGATCAGCGCGATGCCCGGCGCCGGCCCCTCGCGTTCCACGTCCTGCTCGAGCCTCTCGGCGGCATGGCGCATGGCCAGGTCCGCGGCTTCCAGCGTCCGCCGGACATATTGCTCCAGCGCCACCGTGCGCACCCTGTTCTGGGTGATCGCAGCGGCGACCGCCGTCGCTCTTTCCGTCCGCAGCCGGTTCGAGACGACGCTCCACGCAACCACGATCAGCAGCGCCGCGACGCCGCACACGGCCGCCTGCAGCAGCCTCGGATGGGTGAAGATCGCCGACAGCCTCGGCGGGGCGGATACGCTCACTCTTGGAGGCTACGTCAGTTCAACGGCGCCCGCCAGAGCCCCTGGCGGGCAGCGCGCTCAGAACCAGAGCGTCTGGCCGGGACGCTCCTCGACCGAGCATTGGCGGATCGCCTTGTGCTCGAGGTCGCGGAAGCGGCTCGCCCGCGCGCGGTGGCTGCTCGCCGCCAGGCCGTTGCACTGGCGGGCAAGCTGAAGCTCCCGCTCCGCCCGCTCTGCCCAATATGCCGCTTCGTCGTCCGGTATCGTTGCCATCGCAGGGCCTCCTGGCGGGGAGGATAAGGCGGGAAGGCTTAGCGAACCGTATACGCGCCGCCGCTCCCGCGGCGGGCTGCACCACGATCGGGAGACCCCGATCACTTCTCATCCCCGCCCCTTCGCACCATCAAAGCCGGGTTTGACGACTTTCGATAAATGGATTATCGTTTTTCGATATCAGAGTCGCTGGAGTGAACCATGCCCCGACCCTATTCCGCCGCGCTGCCGATCGCCTATGTCGTGATCCGCATCCTAATCCTCGTGAACTGGTTCGTCGGGGCCGCGATCCTCGCTTTGCTGTTCGTCATGCCCAACGAGCGGTGGATCATGAGCGCGTTCGATCTGACGCCATCGCCGGAGGCGGAGCGGCTGGTCTGGGGACTTCGCGCGGTGGCGGCGATCGGCCTCCTCACGATCCCGCTCAACCATGCCATTCTGAAGCGGCTGCTCGCGATGACGGAGACGGTGCGGCAAGGCGATCCTTTCGTCGCCGCCAACGCCTACCGCCTGAACACGATCGCCTGGATCCTGCTCGCGCTGCAGCTCCTCAGCCTGGTCATCGCCGCGATCGCCAAGGGCGTCTCCACCCCGGAGCACCCGGTCAATCTCGACGCGGGCTTCTCGGTCAACGGCTGGCTCGCGGTGCTGCTCACCTTCGTGCTGGCGCGGGTGTTCGCGGTCGGCGCGCTGATGCGCGAAGATCTGGAAGGGACGGTCTGAGCATGGCGATCGCTGTCAAGCTCGACGACCTGCTGCACGCGCGCCGCATGACGCTGACCGAGCTCGCCGAGCGCGTCGGCATCACCATCGTCAACCTGTCGATCCTGAAGACCGGCAAGGCCCGCGCGATCCGCTTCTCGACGCTCGAGGCGATCTGCGCCGCCTTGTCGTGCCAGCCCGGCGACATCCTGGAGTTCCTGCCGGACTCGGCGGACGACGAGCAGCCCGAAGCGAGCGGACCGGAAAGGGAGGCAGCATGACCATCCTGATGTGGGTCCATATCGCTGGGGGGATTCTTGCCCTCCTCTCGGGCACTGTCGCCGTCGCCGCCCGCAAGGGAGGCCCGTTCCACGCCCGCGCCGGCACCTGGTTCGTCGCTTCGATGCTCGTCCTCGGCGTTACCGCCGCGATCCTGGAGCCGTTCAGGACGCCGCCGGGATCGCTGGTCGCAGGCCTCTTCGTCTGCTCTTTCGTCGCGACATCATGGGCTACCGCGCGCCGCCGCGAGGGCAGGACCGGCAGGTTCGAAATGGCCGCCTGCGCGGTGGCAATGGGCACCGCCGCTATCATGGCCTGGGGCGGCTTCAACGGAGCGACGACGCCTGCGGGCTCCGGCCCGGTCTTCGCCCTCGCCGCGCTCTGCCTGCTCGCCGGCCTCGGCGACCTCGCCGCGGTGCTGCGCGGCAAGCTGACGCACGTCCAGCGCCTGTCGCGTCACCTCTGGCGGATGTGCTTCGCCTTCTCCATCGCCACCGGCTCCTTCTTCCTCGGCCAGCAGGACGCCCTGCCCAAGGTGGTGCACGGATCGCCCATCCTGTTCGTGCTGGCCTTCACCCCCTTCGCGATCATGCTCTTCTGGCTCGTGCGCATCCGCGCCGGCGGAACCGGGCAGCGGCATCAGCGACCGCTCGCGCACGACGTCGCGCCCCAACAATCGTGAACATGGAGAAAGAGCAATGACCCAGGTTTCGCCGATCCGCTTTTGGGTGATGCGGGCCATGTACCTGCTCATGGCCGTCGGTCTCGGGCTCACCATCTGGCCGCTGATCATCAGCCACGACCCCGAGCTGCCGCGCATGACCGGCGTCGTCTTCGCCCTCTTGGGGACGATCGGGCTGCTCTCGCTGCTGGGCCTTCGTTATCCGCTTCAGATGATCCCGCTGCTGCTGTTCGAACTGATGTGGAAAGTGATCTGGCTTGTCGCCTTCGCCCTGCCGCGCTGGCTCGACGGCACGCTCGATGAAGGCATGCGCAGCAGCGTCTCGGACACGTCGCTGGCAGTGGTGCTGATCTTCGCGATCCCGTGGCGGTACGTCTGGGCCAATTACGTGGTCAAGCCCGGCGAGCCCTGGGCGTTTCGCAGGTCAGGCAACCAAAGAACGCGCGCCCACGCCGCCTTCTGAAGCGGCGAGGTGCAGCATGTTTCCGCCCTTCAGCGCCAGAGCTGCATCGATCGGATCGCGGCCGGCAACTCCGGACGGTCCTGGGGCCGCGAGACCACCCGCTCGATCAAGCGCCAGTTCCGCCGCACAGCGCTCTTGCGCCACAGGTCCGTGACCCACAGCCGGCCCGACCAGTCCTGGCCGTCCACGCTCGCCTCCAGGTCGAGCTGGGATGCGAACAAGGCCACTGATCCCAGGTCGCGCGCATAAATGTCACCGAAGCGGTAGGACGTGCAGACGTAGCGCGTCGCCGCGGCTTCCAGCCAGCTCTTGGCGTCCAGGATGACGCACGGCTCCGCCCCCATCACCAGCATGAAGTTCCGCGACGTCAGCGCCTTCAGGGTGCGCACATCGCGCGCCACCCACGCCCTCATCCACCTATTCTCCAGGGTTTCGATGACAGCGGGAAGATTGGCCATGGTGCGAAGCCGGCACTACAAGAGCCGCGAGAACATGCAAGGCGGTGGCGGCAGGTTCAGGCGATCGCGCGCTTCGCTTCGAACTCACGGCCGAAAGAGGCATCCGTCCGGCGCGCAGTCAATGGAGCGTCGCCACCCAAGCTTCCAGTGCGGCATCGTCGCTGATATCCCCCGAATATGCCCGATGCGGCACAACCGGCTCGTTATTGCCCCTCGTCCTACCCTGGTAGACCTTCATCGGCAGCGCGACTGCCCCCAACCCACTCGGCAGCTTGGCTTCCCGGACCTCCATGTAGAGCGTGTCGGCAGACGTCTCCTGCCCCAGATGGATGCCACCAAGCGCGCGCCACAGGTCAACCGCGTCGAGACAGGCCGACATGCAGGACCAATCGGTGATGAAGTAGACGCGGCCGGACAGCTCATGAGCTGGCAGCCTCACCGGCGGTCGGTCCGGAACGGCCTCCGTTGGCGGATTCCAGCCACGTTGACCGGAAGCAATTGCTCCTCTCAGCCCGGAGATCGTCTGCTCGAACCACCCCTGCATGTCCTTCGACAGAGTCCCGCTCTTCATCCGCTGCCTGTAGCTCTCCTCCATCGAGGCCAGGTTCGCGGGAGACGCCCGCCACGTCACGGTTGCTTTGCTCGGAGGAAGGGCAGCAAGCGCCCCCGCACCCCAGATAGTGCGCGCGATCTGGACCGACCAATCTGACGAGCCGCCGCCGTTGCCCCGCAAGTCCAGCACTATCGCCGGTGCCGCGCTGAGCGCCGCGCGCCCTTCCGACAGCGCGGAAACGACGGCAGACAGGGCCTTCCCGCGCTCGCTCGCCGGATCGCCGTCGAAGGAGGGAAGGCTCACCCAGTGGGTGCCGTCGGCCAGCCTGCGGATGCCCACCGCCCTTTGAGGACGGTTCTGTCCGCTCGACATCTTGCCGATAAGCTCCGTCGCCTCCACCGATCGCCATTCGAGATCGACAGTCTTTTTCATCCCTCCGATGTCGAACGTGCAGCGCTCCGGGTGCTTTACATACGGGTTCGTCTTGTCCGTGAACAGAATCCCCCACCGCAGCCGCTGGGAACGGAGATGCCACCGTCCCTCGGTCGAGCCCAATATGTCTCTCGCGAGGGCCTCCGCCGACCTGCCGTCGCACGCCAGGAGGCGGGCCCCGATGGGCACGGGCGACCATTTCTCGCTGACGAAGACGCGCTGTTCGCCATCGCTATCATGGCGGGTCAGAAAGCCCGGCCAGCGATAATCCTCGGGCGTATTGCCGAAGACTCCGAACTGAAGATGGCCGTCGTTGAACGATGCGACATATTGCCGCATCGCATAGAAATAGTCGGCATAGCTTGTCGCGACTCCGGCCCGGCTCAGAGCCCGCGCAAGCTGAGCGTCATTATGGGCTGCAAAGCCTGGGTCTTCCGGGTTGATCGGTCCGGGATGATTGTTGGCTATATCGTCGTGGAGCGCAGTGGCGTCCATGCGGAGGGTCGCGCCCCAATCATGAACCTCGGCTGCGGAAAGCAAAACCAGCCCGAGCAGCAGCGCATCCATGGGCCGAGGCTATTCACGGATATTCCCGGAGGCAAGGCAGGCGGTAAGCTGCTCCTTGCGGCTGCAGGACTTGATCCCGCGCGTGCGGCCACTCACAAGCGGCCAATGCAGCTGACAAGCCTCATCATTCCCACCCTCTCCAACCAGCTTCACGCCCTCTCCGGATGGCTCGCCAAGGCGGAGGCCTTCGCCGCTGAGCGCGGAGAGAGCCCCGACCGGTTGCTTGCTCTGCGCCTGGCGCCTGACATGTTTCCGTTGACGACGCAGCTGCGCTTCCTCGCCTTCCAGGCCCAGGAGCCGGTCTATCGTCTGCGGGGCGAAGCTGTGCCGGAGGCGGTGCTCGAGGTGCGGCAGGAGGGCCGCGACGGCGGGGAGCGGCCGGGCACCTGGGCCGAGGTGCGTGGCCGCGTGGCGGACGCGGCGGCCTTTCTCGCCGCCGTCCGGCCGGGCGAATTCGACGCCGCTGCCGACAAGCCGATCGCGCACGATCTCCCTACCCGCATGATCTTCGACATGACCGGCGAGCAATATGTCCGCGATTGGGCGCTGCCGCAGGTCGCGTTCCACCAGATGATCGCCTACGCCATCCTGCGCCACGCCGGCGTGCCGCTCGGCAAGGTGGACTATGTGCCGCACATGTTCGCCTACCTTCGGCCGGGCACCGCACCAGCGGCTTAGACCCTTCCGGTCGCTATCTTCCGGGCCAGATAACGCCCACGCCTGCTCAGCGAGCTATCGCGGCTCCTTGCCGGTAGAAACGGCACTGCTAGGGTTGGGCGGGGGGGTTTCAGAATGACCAATCCGTGGGCACGGGATCGTGCGACGGCTTTCTATGCCGGGTTCGGGCTTCTCGGCCTGCTGGTCGTCGCACTCGGCTTCGGCGTCACCTATGCGATACCCATGGCTCGCCGGACCTTCTCGGCGCCCTGGTTCGTCCATCTCCACGGCGCGGCCGCGCTCGGCTGGATCTTGCTGCTGATCGCCCAGGCGAAGCTGGTGCGAGCGCGCCGGACGCAGCTGCACAGACGGCTGGGTCAGGGTGGGCTCCCGCTGGCGCTCGCCGCCTGGGCGAGCGGGATCGCTACCGCCCTTTGGGCGGCTGAACGGGACTTGGCCACGCTTGGCACCGCCGCCACCTCGAGCCTTGCAGGAACGGTGACCGGACTCAGTCTCTACCTCATGCTCGCCACCGCGGCTGTCGCCACGCGCGGGAGGCCCGACTGGCACAAGCGGCTTGCCATGCTCGCGACGATCCAACTCCTGTGGCCGGCATTCTTCCGCTTACGGCATTTGCTGCCGCTCGTGCCCAAGCCCGAAATCACGTTCGCGCTGGTGCTCGCTTACTCCCCGATCCTGATCGCGGCCCTGCGCGATCGGGGGCGCTACGGAAAGATCCACCCGGTATGGCTGTTCGTCGCGCCGGCGCTGATCCTCGAGCAAAGCCTGAGTTCGCGCTGTTCGACCAGGGGCCCCAGCGGCGTCTCGGCGAATGGCTCTACACGCTCCTAGGCTAAGCAATACGTCGCGACGCAGATGTCGCTCGTCTTCACCTCCGCCCGTCTTGGTCGCGAGCCGAACGTCCGCTTTCGACCCATATCTAGCATCCAGCGCAGTGTCTGCTTTCGACCCATTGCCGACATAGCGACGCCTTGCGAAGCCTCGGGAGCGAGCTGCGGGTGGTGATTCGCACCCCCTTCGCTCAACGGGAGGGCGCCGAATGGATGAGTTCAGCTACATCTTTGAGCTGTTCGCCCTGCTGCTGGGGCTGGCGGTGGCGGAGATGCTAAACGGTTTCGGCCACGTCCTGAAGCTGCGTGCGCGGCGGAAAGCCGGCATCGACGAGGCGGCTATCAATGTCCGCGTCGGCTGGCTGGTGCCGCTGCTCGGCCTGCTGGTTCTGGTCGATCTGGCCACCTTCTGGAGCCTGCTCTGGGTGGCCCGCACCGGCCTCGAAATGAATATGCTGACCGTGTTCTGCGTTCTGGCGCTGATTGGCGGCTACTATCTGGTCGCGACGCAGGTGTTTCCGGACGATCCCCAGCGGTGGCCGGATTTCGACCAATATTACCGGCAGCAGAAGCGCTTCGTGGTCCTCGGCGTCTTCATCATCAACGCGCTCTCTCAGGGGCTGGTCGCAGCACTGGGGACAATGCCGCAGGTGAAGCCGGAGGAACTTGCCGCCCATCCCGCGATGCTGGTCGCGGGCCTGCTCCTTCTGCTCAACATGCCCGCCTTTCTGTGGCTCGCTTTCTCGAGGCGCGAGCGCGTGGACGTTGCGCTGATCGCGTTCATCGTGTTGACGCAGTTCTTCTACGCCTGGGCTGCGCTCGGTATCGAGGGCTTGGAGTAGTAGCTTGCCATCGCAGCTCCGCTTCCCACCCGCAGCGGACCTTCACTTCTCCCGCGCAGGATTGCCGACGACGGTAGCGCCGGCGGCCACATCTCGCGTGACGATGCTGCCGGCGCCCAGGATCGCATCGTCGCCGATCGTAACACCCGGCAGGATGATCGCACCGCCGCCGATCCACACATTCGCGCCGATCGTCACGGGTCGGCCGAAGCGCACTTTCTGTTGCCGCAGCCGGGGATCCCGTGGGTGATCTGAGGCGAGGATCTGAACCGCCGGACCGATGGCTGTGCCGTCACCGATAGAGACCGGCTCAACGTCCAGGATGACGCAATTGAAGTTCAGGAAGGCTCCTGACCCGAGCGAGATGTTGTATCCGTAATCGCAGAAGAACGGTGGGCGTATCAGGGCATCGTCACCCACCGACGCGAACCGCTCGACCAGCAAGGAATATCTTTCCTCGTCACTCAGGCCCGAGGCGTTGAAGCGTTCGATCCATTCCCCGGTCGGCCCCGGCGACGCCCGGCCGGTTTCGCTTCCTGTCAGCATGTCTGCTCCCCGTGGAGCTTCACCTGTACGCACACCGGCGGCCGCTTTCCACCCATTGCGCACGCTCACGCCACTGCGGCTTCGCCCCAAGGCGGACGCTAGTCTGCTTTCCGCCCGTCATATTCCCCGCGGGCGGTCTCGATCCGTTCGATATTCTCCTCCGCCCACATCCAGACGCCGCAAAATGCCGCGCCAAGACTGATCCCGAGGTCGGTGAGACTATAGTCCACGCGCGGCGGAATGACCGGGTGAACCTTGCGCACCAGCAGCCCATCGCGCTCCATCTGCCGCAAGGTTTGCGTCAGCATCTTCTGGCTGATGCCCTTCACCAGGCGCCCGATCTGGGTGAAGCGCAGGAATTCGTGCTCCGCCAGCGTTTCGAGGATCAGCATGGTCCATTTGTCGGCAACACGGCCGATGACCTCCGTCACCAGCGCATCGACGCGCGGATCCGACTCCGGCCAGGGCTTTTCCCGCGTGGGCCTCAGCGCCTCTCGTTTCATGCTTCACTCTCTTTCGAGTAAGTATAAATCTTTTCGGCGCCTTCTTTCGTGCGAAGAGTAGCTATCTAGATTGCTGCTCTCAACCTGAGGTGAAAGGCAGACGATGAAGATCCGAGGCAACACGATCCTGATCACCGGCGGCGGTTCCGGCATCGGGCGGGCGCTGGCGCATCGGTTCCACGATCTTGGCAACAGGGTGATCGTGACAGGCCGGCGGCTCGACGTCCTTCAGGAAGCGATCGAGGGCCGCGACAATATGTTTGCGATGCAGCTCGATGTCGAAAGCTGCGAGGCTATCGCCGAGTTCGCGCAACGCGTGAGAGCCGAATATCCGACGCTCAACGTGCTCGTGAACAATGCCGGGATCATGCGCTACGAGAAGGTCGACAAGGCCCGGAACCTCAATGACGCCGAGGCGAGCATCACTACGAATCTGCTCGGCCCGATCCGGATGATCGACGCCTTCGTCGAACACCTCGCCGGGCAGAGGGACTCCTCGATCGTCAACGTCTCCTCGGGCCTGGCCTTCGTGCCGCTGACAGCGGCCCCGACCTATTCCGCGACCAAGGCCGCGATCCACTCCTATACGGTGGCTCTGCGCTCCGCGCTCCAGGGGAAGATCGAAGTTATCGAGCTTGTCCCGCCGGCCGTCCAGACCAGCCTCACGCCCGGCCAGGAGAACCGGGACGGATACCAGCCGCTTGACGAGTTCATCGATGAGGTGATGGCTCTCTTCCATCAAGACCCCACGCCTCCCGAAATTCTCGTCGAGCGCGTCGGCTTCCTACGCCGCGCCGAAGCCGAGCACCGCTTCGAAGACGCGGTGCTGGCCTTGGATGACCTCTCCAACCGGATAGCGGCTGCTGTATCGTAAGCCGCCGCCGCGCCGCGCCGAACGTCTGCAAAGAACCCGTTGCAGGCATTCCGGGATTGGCTCAGGCTGAACCAAAGACCTGCTTGGGATAGGCGACGGCTCAGGGACATCCCCTTGTGGAACAATCGGGGACCTGCCTGCTGAGGCTCCTATCCCGGGGGCGTCAAAGCACGATGAGGGTGCGAACGTGAGGCTGGTGGAGCCGAGGGGGATCGAACCCCTGACCTCTGCAATGCCATTGCAGCGCTCTCCCAGCTGAGCTACGGCCCCGAACCTTTTTGGCCGCCCCTGGGAAGGGCGGGCGCGTGATGACGCCGCCGCTTAGAGCAGCCGGCGGCGCCTATCAAGACGCTTTAGACTTCCTCGTCGTCGTCGCCCGCACCCGGCACGCCGATATCGTCGTCGCCGCCGATATCGACCTCGTCGTCCGGATTCTCCTCGGCATCCTCGTCGATCTCGAGATCGTCAGCGGCAAGATCGGAATCGGGCGCCTCGTCGACGACTGCCTCCTTCTTGGGCGCGTCGAACGGCAGCGGTTGCTTGGATTTCAGCACCGGCTCCGGCTCCCAGGCGACGCCGCACTCGATGCAGGTCACGGGATCGTCCTTGCCGAGGTCGTAGAAACGGGTGCCGCATTTCGGGCAGCTACGCTTCGTGCCCCATTCAGCTTTCACCATCGGTGGTGAGCCTTTCAATGAAATGATGAGAAGCGGCCATATCGAACAATAGGGCCGCGGTCGGCGCGCGCCTTGCCACAGGGATTTGCCACTGTCAAAAGCCTTGGCACCCCCTCCGCCCGCAGGTGCCGATGCCCCCTCCCCAGCTTCAGCCGATGGCGTTCGCGCCGGCCGGCCCGCTGCGGGGCAGCGTCCGGGTGCCCGGCGACAAGTCGATCTCGCATCGGGCGCTGATGCTGGCAGCGATGGCGCACGGGCGCAGCCGCATCGAAGGTCTTTCGGAAGGCAGTGACGTCGCCGCCACCGCATCGGCCCTGCGCGCCATGGGCGTGCGGATCGAGCGCTCCCCCACCGGCTGGACCGTCGACGGCGTCGGCACTGGCGGACTCATCCAGCCCGAACAGGCGCTCGACATGGGCAATTCGGGCACCTCGGCAAGGCTGCTGCTGGGCCTCATCGCCAGTCATCCGATCTCGCCGACCCTGATCGGCGACCGCTCGCTCTGCCGCCGTCCGATGGACCGCGTGATCGCGCCGCTGCGCCGGATGGGCGCAGACATCGTCGCCAGCCCCGGCGAGCGGCTGCCGCTCAGCTTGCGCGGCGTCTGTCCGGCGGTCCCCCTCGCCCACCGCCTCGACATCGCCTCGGCGCAGGTCAAGTCGGCCTTGCTCCTCGCGGCGCTCAACACGCCCGGCGTCACCCGCATTGTCGAGCCGGTCCGCACCCGCGACCATACCGAGCGGATGCTGCGCCGCTTCGGGGCCCGCATCGATCGGCATGAGCGGGATGGAGAATGCCGTATCGAGCTCGCCGGCGAGGCGGAGCTCGAGCCGCAGCATATCCGCATTCCCGGCGACGCATCGGCCACCGCCTTCCTGGCTGTCGCGGCGCTGATCGTCCCCGGCTCGAGCATCCGCATAGAAGGGGTCGGCGTGAACCCGATGCGCATCGGGCTGTTCGAGTTGCTGAGGCATATGGGTGCCGACCTCCGCATCGAGAATGAACGCGATCTCGCAGGGGAGCCGGTCGCCGACATCGCCGTCGCTCATTCGCCGCTCCGCGGCATCGACGTTCCGCCGGGGATCATCCCCGCGATGATCGACGAATTCCCGATCTTCTTCATTGCCGCCGCCTTCGCTGAAGGCACCACCCGTGCCGCCGGCCTGTCCGAGCTGCGCGTCAAGGAATCCGATCGCATCGCCGCCATGGCCGGCGGCCTCCGCGCTATTGACGTCGAGGCTCGTGAAAGCGCCGACGGCCTCACCATCCAAGGCAGCGCCGGCCGCCCGCTCGCCGGCGGCACAACGATAAACTCCGCTCTCGACCACCGCATCGCGATGAGTTTCGCGGTCGCTGGCCTCCACGCTCGTCAGCCGGTAACGGTCGACGACATGACTCCAGTCCAGACCAGCTTCCCTGCCTTCTCCGAGACCCTCGCAGGGCTCGCCTCATGATCATCGCCGTCGACGGCCCGGCGGCGAGCGGCAAGGGCACCATCGCCCGCGCCCTCGCCCGCCATTTCGGCCTGCCCCATCTCGACACCGGCCTCCTCTACCGCGCCGTCGCCCTCAATCTTCTGCGCTGGGACGGCGACCCCGAGAGCGAATTCTCCGCCTTGCGCGCCTGCGACTTCAGCCAGATCGACTTCGCCGACCGCGAGCTGAAGAGCGAGGCGGTCGGCGGCATCGCCTCGCGCATCTCCGCCTATCGCCCGGTCCGCGCCGCCCTCCTCCAGCGCCAGCGCGATTTCGCGGCGCAGCCCGGCGGCGCCGTCCTCGACGGCCGCGACATCGGCACCGTCATCGCGCCCGAGGCCGAGGCCAAGCTCTTCGTCACCGCCAGCCCCGAAGTCCGCGCCCGCCGCCGCCAGCAGGAGCTCGAAAGCCTCGGCCGCCCCAGCCATTATGAGGACGTCCTGATCGACATCCGCGCCCGCGACGAGCGCGACAGCAATCGCGCCGCCGCCCCCCTCGCCCGCGCCCCCGACGCCCACCTCCTCGACACCAGCGACCTCACTGTCGAACAGGCCATCGCCGAAGCCATCGCCGCCGTCGAAGGCCGCCGCTAGAGCACCCGGATCCGCGGCTCCGCCACCGGCCGGATCAGCGTGCTCATCATCCGCTCCTTCTCGCGCAGGACCTGAATCGCCAGTTTCGGGTCGGCCGCGCCATAGCGATCACTGCGAAATCCGCCGCACGTGCCGGCGTTCAAGCCGCGCCAAGTCATTGACTCCCGCCAGCGCCAGTGTGCGGTCGAACTCCTCCCTCAGCAGCGTCAAGGCGCGGTCCACTCCGGCTTCGCCCCCGGCCGCCAGGCCGTAAAGATACGGGCGGCCGATCGAGCAAGCGGTGGCCCCAAGAGCACGAGCCTTCACCACGTCGGACCCGCGCCGCACACCGCCGTCGCAGATGATGTCAGGCCCCTCGCCCAACACCTCGCGAACCGCCGCAATCTGGTCGATCGGAGCCGGAGCCCCGTCGAGCTGGCGGCCCCCATGGTTCGATATCATCACGCCTGTCGCGCCCGAGGCGATGGCGCGCCTGGCGTCTTCGGGCGCCATCACGCCCTTGATGGCGAGCGGCCCCGCCCACTCGCGCGCGAGCCATTCGACATCGGCCCAGGTCAGGCTGCGGTCGAATTGCCCGCCGATATAGTCGAACAGGCTCATCGGGCCGCCGGCCAGGGCATCGACCTTGTGACTGACATTGGCGAAATCGAACTTTGCGCCGGAAAGCGCAGGGATCGACCAAAGCGGATGCGCCGCGAAGCTCAGCATCGAGCGCCAGGTCAGCCGGGGCGGCAGCGACAGCCCGTTCACGCGGTCCCGTTCCCGATTGCCGGCCACCGGCGTGTCGACGGTCAGCGCCAGGCCATGGAAGCCGGCAGCCCTGCAGCGCGCCACGAACTCGGCCGTAAGGCCGCGATCCTTGAAGATGTAGATCTGGAAGACCTTGGGACCGCCGAACGCCTCGGCAAGCGCCTCCAGGCGCGTCGTGCCGAGCGTGGAGAGGCTGTAGAGCAAGCCGTGCGCCGCCGCCGACCGCGCGACCGCGAGCTCGGCGTGCCCGTGGAACATCCGCGTCAGCCCCGTGGGCGCCAGCATCAGCGGCCAGGCCACCGGCTGGCCAAAGATCGTGGTCCCCGTCCGAATATCCGACACGTCCGTGAGCACGTCCGGAACGATCTCGTAGCGCGAGAAGGCGAGCATGTTCCGCGCAAGCGTCACCTCGTCATCGGCGCCGCCGTCAATATAGTCGAAGATAGGCCGCGGCAGCCGCCGGCGCGCCAGCCGGCGCAGATCGGCGATGTTGTAGGCGCGCTTCAGCCGCCTTGTCGCAATCGACTGCATGAGCCCCTCCTAACCACCGAGGGCGAGGTTTAGAACCCGGCTGGGTCAGCCGCAGCGCCGTCACCAGCGCTGCTCGCGCCTCCCCATCGTCGCGACGCCTGATTCCGTCGAAGGGCTGTCCTTCTCTTCCTCGTTCATCACCCGCTCCCTTTTGCCCTGACCGCCGCACCAAGCGCACGAAAAAGGCCGCCCCGGCAAAGCCGCGCGGCCTGAGGTGCCGGCTCACGCCTGTGAGCCGGTCATTCTTCGTGCGGGCGCACCGAACGCAGCGACACGACCGTGGTGTCCTTCGAATTGGAGGCTGTCGCGATCTTCAGGGCGTCTCCGCCCCGTATCGTCAGCAGCTCCTTGCCCGCCCCGTCCGTCACCTCGATCCATTCATCCAGCCCGAGCACGCCATGCAGCACTTCCGCGCTGATGATGGAGCGAAGGCTCTCGACGGCCTCAACGCGCGCGCTCTCGAGGTTGGGCAGCTCCTGCCCTTCGGTATCCTCGATCCGCTCGCTGGGCGTCACCACGTGGAAATAGTAACGCGGCATTAACTCCCACCTCCTGGCACATGCTCGCCGCCAGACGGTGGCGCCCGCCGTGCCGGCCGTCCGACGTTCAGCGATTCGGGAAATACGAGGTTCCCAGGATTTGTGCGCTATCGCACATTTCCCTTGATCAAGATCAGTTCCTTGAAAGCGAGCGAATACTCACCTATATCAATTGGATCGCTCGCCTGACTCTTCAGGGCGCGAGCGGCTGGAAGAAGCTTTTTCCTTTCGCCCCCAATTTAAATGGGCCGAAAGATGACCCTTCCAGACCAAAGTTACACCCGGAATCTCCTTCTTGCATCCTTGCCGGCCGCCGATTGGACGCTGCTGCAGCCCCATCTGGAGCGGATCGAGCTGTCGCGCGGCTATGACCTGTTCTTCGCCGACCAGCCGATCCGGTACATCCATTTCCTCGAAGGAGGCGTGGCCTCTATTGTCGCCGACCAATCCGGCGAGGAAGTGGAGGTCGGGCTGATCGGCCGTGAAGGCTATACCGGGACGGTGGTCCTGCTGGGTACCGACCAGACGCCCGACAGGTCCTTTGTTCAGATCAACGATTCCACTGCGCTTCGCCTCGCCACCGGGCATCTGCAGGAAGCGGTCGCGCAAAGCCCGTCGCTCGCCTCGGTGCTGCTGCGCTTCGGCCAGGTGATGAATGTTCAGGGTGCGCGGACCGCAGCCTCGAATGCCGGCGCTGAGATCCCGCAGCGCCTCGCGCGGTGGCTCCTCATGTGCCACGACCGTGTGGAGGGCGATATCCTCCACCTCACCCACGAGTTCATGTCGATGATGCTGGCCGTGCGCCGCGCCGGCGTGACTGTGACGCTCCACCTGCTGGAGGGAACCGGCGCGATCTCCTCCCGCCGTGGCGAGATCACCGTCCGCGATCGCCAGAAGCTCCTCGACATGGCCGGCGAGACCTACGGTGTGCCCGAGGCCGAATATCGCCGCCTGCTGGGTCCATTCGGCAAGTCCGCTTGATCGAGGTTTATGACGTGTGTGCGTAACCGCACGGTTCCGAGGCTAGTCCTTTCAAAGGCTTAACCGTTCGGGCATTCATCACGGAGGGAATGTTTTCCCGCTTTGCTGCAGCGTTCAAAGGCAGAGTTCGGCGGACCTTCACCCCGCTCCTCTCGGTCATGCGGCACCCTCAAACGGAGGAGCAGGACATGCTCCAATTGAGACTGGATCCGTCCCGCGCCGCCATGCCGCACGCCTTCTTCCCGCTCCATCGCGCCGAAATCGGATCCGAGCTGCAGCAGGGCGAGCGCCGCTTCGACCAGCTCGTCGAACCCCGGAGCCTGAGCATCGAGGCACGCCGCTGCCTGGTGCCGGCCGCCCAGGAGCAAAGCTTCGTCTACCGCCTCCGTTCCGGCTGGTGCGCGCGGCTGCGATTCCTCAAGGACGGCCGCAGCCAGGTCATGGCGATCCTGCTGCCGGGCGATTTCGTCTGCGTCCGCTCGATGGTCCTGGAACAACAGCCGGACGAGATCGCCACCATCACCGCCTGTCAGTTCGACATGGTCGACCAAGCGGCTCTTCGCAGGGCGGCCATGAAGGATCCGGCACTCACGCTGCGCCTGTGGTGGCAGTCGATCGAGGACGAGCGGCGCCTGCACAATTGGCTGATCGCGATCAGCCGCGGCCGCGCCGAGGAGCGCCTCGCGCTGCTGCTGCTCGACATTCGCGGCCGGCTCGCATTGGCCGGGCTGGTCGGGGACGATGCGACCAGCATTCCCTGGCCACTGACGCAGCAGGAGCTTGGCGAGATCCTCGGCCTCACCGCTGTCCACGTGAACCGCACGTTGAAGGAATTACGAGCGAAGGGCTTGGTGGAGATCAGCTCACGCACCGCGCGCATCGACCCGGAAGGCCTCTACCGCATCGCTCATCCGCTGATGGACGTCTTCGAGCGCCGCCGGCCGGAATTCGGCGCGCCGCGTCTGGCCGCCAACGCCTGAGGGCTGAACCCCTAAGGGTTTGTGCGGTGGCGCACCAAAGTGCCCCTCTCGCTTGGCAAAGAAGGAACGCCCCCGCATCGCGGCTCAAGATCGGGGGCAGATGTCTTTACCCAGCCAGTCGTACACGCGTAACCTGCTGCTCGGCGCCATGTCGGAAGAAGATTTCGCGCTGCTCCAACCGCACCTCGGCCGGGTCGATCTCGAGCGCAACGATGGGCTGTTCGAACCCGACCGCGAGATCGCGCACCTCCACTTCCTCGAAGCCGGCGTCGGCTCGATCGTCTCCGACGAGGAGGGCGGCGAGCAGATTGAGGTCGGCATCGTCGGCCGTGAGGGCGTTTCCGGCATCCCGGTGCTGCTCGGCGCCGACCGCACCCCCCACCGCGGCTTCATGCAGGTCGGCCCGACCACCGCCCTGAGGATCGACGCCGACCGGCTGCGCGAGGCGATCAACGCCAGCGAGAGCCTGCGCAACCTGCTGCTGCGCTACGTCCAGACGTTCATGATCCAGACCGCCCAAACCGCCACTGCGAACGGCAACTACACCCTGCCCGAACGCCTCGCCCGCTGGCTGCTGATGTGCCACGACCGCATCGACGGCGACGAGCTGGAGCTCACCCACGAGTTCATGTCGATGATGCTGGCCGTGCGCCGCTCCGGCGTCACCGTCACCCTCCACACGCTGGAAGCCGCCGGCGCCATCCGCACCATGCGCGGCCGCATCGCCGTCCGCGACCGCTCCAAGCTCCTGTCCGTCGCCGGCGAAAGCTACGGCCGGCCGGAGGAGGAATATCGCCGCCTGATCGGCCCGTTCGGCAAGGCGAGCTGAAGCGACGTCGCTATCTGCTCGCTTATGAGTTCGGATGGCTAAGCATTTGTTTTGAAGCGATCTTGCCATGCTTTGTGCGAAAGCGCACAAAGCGCCATCGCCGGAAAAGGGATTCCCAGGCTCCGGCGGCTGAGAGACCGACGCGCTCCCGCCTGCAAGTGGAGCGTCCATGCCCCGTTATTTCCTGCACCAGCGTGACGGCGTCGATGAGATCCTCGACCCGGACGGCACGCAATTCGAGACCTTGGACGAGCTGCGGCGATCTGTGCTTGCCGGCGCCCGCGACCTCATGAGCGCCGATGTGAAGCAAGGTAAGCTCGACCTGCGCTACCGCATCGATGCGGAGAACGAGGCCGGCCAGCTAGTCCTCTCGATACCCTTCAAGGAAGCCGTTTCAATCACGGGGGACTAGCCCGGAGGGCACGATGCTGAACCCGATGAATGAGGCTGAGCTGCGACAGAAGGCGCTTCAGTGTCGGCGCTTGGCTGGCGGCGCGTCCGACGAACAGACTAGGCGCGTTCTGCTGGATATGGCGACAGACTTCGATGCCAGAGCTATGATCGCCAACGCTCAGCACAAGATCAGAGAGCCAGATAGAGCGGCCGTCCTCATGTCGCATGGGCTCTGAAGCAGACATTCGACCGGTCGATGCCGAGTGGCAGATTACGGCCAGGGTCTATCGTTCCCGCTTGCCCCTCCTCTTGCTCTCGCCTATACGCGCACCCGTCCGGCGGGTGCTAAGCGCCTGCGGAAGCTAAGGCTTTGGATAAGCGCGTGAGGAGAGGCCCTAAGGCCCGCCTTCAACGCGCTCTTTTCGCTTATCCGCCGCTTTCGCTTCGCTCATGCGCCCACCGGACGCCGCATCGGCATGGGGCCGGCGCGGCAGTCGGGTCAAAAGACCAGGGGAGACAACCCCCGGCCGGCACAACAAACCAGAAGGAAAGCATCTTTTATGGCCACCACGGCAATGCCGTCCCGCGACGATTTCGCGGCTATGCTCAATCAATCGCTCGGCGGCGAGAATGAAGGCTTCGAAGGCCGCGTCGTCAAGGGCACCGTCACCGGCATCGAAAACGACCTCGCGGTCATCGACGTCGGGCTGAAATCCGAAGGCCGCGTGCCGCTGCGCGAGTTCGCCGCGCCGGGCCAGAAGGCCGACCTCAAGATCGGCGACGAAGTCGAGGTCTATGTCGACCGCGTCGAGAACCACCAGGGCGAAGCGATGCTGTCGCGCGACCGCGCGCGCCGCGAGGCCGCCTGGGACAAGCTCGAGAGCGAATATGCCGCCGGCAACCGCGTCGAGGGCGTGATCTTCGGCCGCGTCAAGGGCGGCTTCACCGTCGACCTCAACGGCGCCGTGGCGTTCCTGCCCGGCAGCCAGGTCGACATCCGCCCGGTCCGCGACGTCACCCCGCTGATGGACCTGCCGCAGCCCTTCCAGATCCTGAAGATGGACCGCCGCCGCGGCAACATCGTCGTCTCGCGCCGCGCGATCCTCGAAGAGACCCGCGCCGAGCAGCGCACCGGCCTCATCCAGTCGCTGGCCGAGGGCCAGGTGGTGGACGGCGTCGTCAAGAACATCACCGATTACGGCGCCTTCGTGGACCTGGGCGGCATCGACGGCCTGCTCCACGTCACCGACATCAGCTACAAGCGCGTCAACCATCCGTCCGAGGTGATCAACATCGGCGACACGGTGAAGGTGCAGATCGTCCGCATCAACCGCGAGACGCAGCGCATTTCGCTCGGCATGAAGCAGCTCGAGAGCGATCCCTGGGAAGGCGCCGGCGCCAAATATCCGGTCGGCGGCGTGTTCAAGGGCCGCGTCACGAACATCACCGAATATGGCGCGTTCGTCGAGCTCGAGGCCGGCATCGAGGGCCTGGTCCACGTCTCCGAAATGAGCTGGACCAAGAAGAACGTGCACCCGGGCAAGATCGTCTCGACCAGCCAGGAGGTCGACGTGTCGATCCTCGAGGTGGACGAGGACAAGCGCCGCATTTCGCTCGGCCTCAAGCAGGCGCAGGCCAATCCATGGGCCGCGTTCGCCGAGACCCACCCGGTCGGCTCGACCGTCGAGGGTGAGGTCAAGAACGCGACCGAGTTCGGCCTGTTCATCGGCCTCGAGGGCGACGTCGACGGCATGGTCCACATGTCGGACATCGCCTGGGGCGTCTCCGGCGAGGATGCGCTCAACCTTCACCACAAGGGTGAGACGGTTCAGGCGCAGGTGCTCGAGGTCGACGTCGAGCGCGAGCGGATCAGCCTCGGCATCAAGCAGCTCGAGCGCGGCGGCGTGTCCGCGGCGGCGGGCGGCAAGGCCGGCGGCGGCGTCAACAAGAACGAGGTCGTCACCGTCACCGTGCTCGAAGTGCGCGACGGCGGGCTCGAGGTGCAGGTCGGCGACGACGGCGTCTCCGGCTTCATCAAGCGCACCGACCTCGGCCGCGACCGCGACGAGCAGCGCCCCGAGCGCTTCCAGGTCGGCCAGAAGTTCGACGCGATGGTGACCGGCTTCGACCGCTCTAAGAAGCCGACCTTCTCCGTGAAGGCGATGCAGATCGCCGAAGAGAAGCAGGCCGTCGCTCAATACGGCAGCAGCGACTCGGGCGCGTCCCTCGGCGACATCCTTGGGGAAGCGTTGAAGCAAAAGAACAGCTAAGCTATTCTTTTCGGAGGGAGTGCGCGCAAAAATGCGTCCGCACTCCCTTCAGCTGCGCCGAATCGATACTTTCCGGAGCCATATCTCCTTGGAGAGCATTGCTTTTCCGGCGATGTGGTGCGATTGATCTGGATTAGCCGCTTTGGGGATTGCGGCCAGTGCGATCCGGCGTTCGCTTGATCTTTCGAACTTTTGGGTGGGGGATAAAGCCTTGATCCGTTCCGAACTGGTGCAGCAGCTCTGCGAAGATCATCCGGACCTGACGGTCAAGGAGATCGAGCGCGTAGTGTCGTCTTTCTTCGACTCGATCATCGACCAGCTCCAGGCGGGCGGCCGTGTCGAGCTTCGCGGCTTCGGCGCCTTCTCGACCCGCGAGCGCGAGGCGCGCAAGGGCCGCAACCCGCGCACCGGCGCCGCCGTCGACGTCGACGCCAAGCGCGTGCCCTATTTCAAGCCCGGCAAGGAAATGCGCGAGCGCCTGAACGTCTGAGGCGTTCTCCCGCGAGCCTATTGTCCACTGCGCGCGGCAAAGCTGTCGCGGCGCGACAAATCCGCATCCGAATGATCTTCGCGCCCGGCGCGACGCCCGCTAAGGCTGCACCCGTGCGGACGTGGCGGAACCGGTAGACGCTGGAGACTTAAAATCTTCTGCCCGTAAGGGCGTGCGGGTTCGAGTCCCGCCGTCCGCACCATGCTTGTCTGCGAGATCAAACGGCGACCACCTAAGCCCCGCTAAAGTAGGGAAGCGTGACGCTTCTACATCAAGGAGAGTCAGCTGCTTAGCCCACTTCGCACCGCTGAGCCGTCAAAGAACTCGCCGATGCTCCCTGACCCGAGGGCCGTCGCCTAGTGACCGGCGGCGGCTTGCCCTGCACCGCCATCCGCCGAGGTAGCACCCGAACCAAGTGGAGTCGCGAAGCAGCGGATCCAGCAGTTTACCTTAACAAGGGGGCAGGATGAGGAGTTGCGCGCTCAGCCTGCCTTCCACTCGGCGTCGAGCTTGCGGAAGGTGGCGAGCGCCTGGCCCACGATTTGGTCCATATTGTAATACCGGTAGGTGGCGAGCCGCCCTACGAAGGTGACGTTAGGCGTCACGTCCGCCAGCGCCTCGTACTTCTTGAACAGCTCCTGATTCTCCGCCCGCGGGATCGGATAATAAGGATCGCCCTCCGCTGCCGGATACTCGTAGGTGATGCTGGTCTTCGGATGCTCCTGCCCTGTGAGGTGCTTGTACTCGGTGATGCGGGTGTAGGGCACGGTCGGGTCGGGATAGTTGATTACGGCGACCGGCTGGAAATTCTCCTGATCCTTCACCTTATGTTCGAACTTCAGGCTCCGGTACGGCAGCTTGCCAAAGCGGAAGCCGAAATATTCGTCGATCGGGCCGGTGAAGATGATGTGGTCCGCGTCGACCCGGCCGACGATGTCCTTGTAGTCGGTGGAGAGCAGCACCTCGATGTTCGGGTGGGCCAGCATGTTGTTGAACATGGCCGTGTAGCCAGCGGCTGGCATGATCTGGTGCTTGTCGCCGAAATAGCGGTCGTCGGTGTTGGTCCGCGTCGGGATGCGCGAGGTCACCTGCTTGTCAAGCTCACTGGGGTCTAGCCCCCATTGCTTGCGCGTGTAGCCTTGGAAGAAGAGTTCGTAGAGCTCGCGCCCGACGGCGTTGATGACAACATCCTCGGACGTGCGGATCTCGTCTACTGCCTCGGCGCGGGAGCCGAGATATTCGGCCGCCTGCTCGTCCGTTTTGAGATCGAGCTCGAACAGCATGTTGAGCGTCGTCCGGTTGATCGGGATCGGCACGAGCTTGTCGCGAACCATTGCCAGCACCCGGTGCTCGTAAGGTCGCCATTCCGTAAACTCGGAGAGATAGTCGACGATCTCGTCCGAGTTCGCGTGGAAAATATGGGGTCCATATTGGTGGATCAGCACGCCCGCTTCGTCGAGATGGTCGTAGGCGTTGCCACCGACATGCGTACGCTTGTCGACTACGAGCACGCGTGCGCCATGCTGACTGGCGAGCCGCTCGGCGAGCACCGACCCGGCGAAACCCGCGCCGACGACGAGGTAATCGTATGTCGTCATCACCTACGCTTTGAGCTCATCGGATCCGATGAAGGCAGTGCTAATCACACGTTGGACCCTGTGCTCGGACGATCGTGCTTGATACGCCAGAACCAGGGGTCCGACGGAGTGAGCGCCCTCCATAGCGAGTGCCGATGTATCGGCAAGTCGCCGCTGGGAAGAGCGGTGTTCAAAAATTGAGACCGTGGTGGCGATCACGCTGATTTTTCACTCCGACGCCAGGCAATCTCGCGGCTGAACCGACGCCTTACCGCGCTCTTAACGATATGTTTAAAGCCTTCGAACAGGATGGTGGGGTCGCAACATCCGTAGGCAGTCCTCTCATGCCGGAATCCGAAATCCTACTTTCGATCTGCGTGCCGACGTTCAATCGGAAGTTCCTGCTGGAGCGCAATGTCTCCTTCCATCTGCAGGAATTCCGCCAGCTCGGGATCAGCTTCGAAATGGTGCTGGTGGACGATTGCTCCACCGACGAGACTGCCGAATATCTCGCTTCGCTGGAGGGCGAGCCTGAGGTCAGGTCCTATCGCCGCGCCCGCAACAGCGGCTTCCTCAGTAATTACGCCTTCGCGATGCAGCGGGCACGCGGCCGATATGCGGTGTTTCTGGGCGACGATGACCTGCTCATCCCGGACAAGGTCGCGGAATATCTCCAGATCATGGAGAAGGACCCGGAAATCGGCATGGTGCAGGCGCCGTGGCTCCTCGTCGATGCTCGACCCGGCGGCGGCGACATGCGGCCTTTCTACAAGCTCTCCGCACCTACCCGACACAGCAAAGGCGACTTCGCGAGCCTCCTGAACTTCATCCTGGAGCGCCACGTCTTTCCCGAGTTCCTGATCGTCCGCCGCGACGTTCTCGCCAAGTCGATTTCGGGTGCGACGCCGTTCATCTTCTGGGCCTTCCTGTTCACGGCGCGGGCGCTAAACGCCGCCGACATCCTGTTCATGCCCGAGCCCTTTGCCCGCGTCACCGCGATCTCCAACGATCCGCGGACGCAGCAGGGCAACAAGGAATGCATGTTCCAGTGGGACAGCTATCGCGGCGGCCTCGAATATATCGCCTCTCACACGTTCGGGCGGGGCCAGTTCGCCGACGAGGATCGAGCCGCGCTCAATCGCGCCATTATGGATTTCATGGCCGTCCGCCAAACGGTGGCCTTCCGCCTGCTGATCCAGTCGAAGCATTGGGTGGAAGCCTATATCCTCTATCATCGCATGGCCGCCTACCGCCCGGTGGAAAGCACCGGCCTGCCGATAGAGATCGTGCGGACCTTGGCCGCGGTGACGACGGCGCTGACCGAAGCCGTCGAATTCAGCGACGGCCCGCCGATCGTCGACCCGACGCTGGACAGCGACATACTAGGGATGGTCTCCTCCAAGCTGCTCGAGCGGCTGACCCATGAGGTTCCCCCCGCTGGCGATCGCGAACCGCGTGCATGGCTGCGGGTCAATCCGGACTTTGCCGACAAGGCGAGCAACGACGACGCCGTCTTCGACCTGCCTTCGTACTGCCAGCAGTTCTTCTGACGCTGCGGCCGCAGCCCGTCGCAGCCGCCCTGCCGTCATGCCTTTCGGACAAGAGTGAGACGAATATCGTGTTAGAGCTCCAGAGCTTTCCCTCGGACGATCCTGATCCGAATGCGGCGCCCGAGCCGCAGGACGTGGTGGTGGAGGCGCTTGCGTTTCTCGCCAACGCCATTGCCGATGTCGAGGAACGTCTGGCCGAACGGATCGATGTCGTCATTGCGGAAATGGAGGCGCGGCTCGGCGAGCGCATGCGCGCGCTCGTCACCGATGTCGGGCAGCAGCTTTATCTGAAGGTCGACAGCGAGGCGAACGATCTCAGGCAGATCGGGCATCTGGCGTCCCGCAAGATCGGCACGTGGGGGCCGCGCATACGCTGCGTGTTTCTCGTCCATGCGATCGAATTTTGGGATGCGCAGGTCGAAATCTACGAAGCCATGGTGGGCGACGACCGCTTCGACCCGCTGGTGATCAGCATCGACCGGCGCTTCCCGGGCGATGCGCAATATGGCGGCGAGGAGGAGACCAGCGCGGCGCTCGACCGGGCCGGCGTTCGTCATATCCGGCTCGGCACGGAGCAAGCTGCGGCGGCGCTCGACATCCTGCGGGCGCTTCAGCCCGATGTGATCTTCCGTCAGGCGCAGTGGGACAATGACCTTCCCCCGGCGTTCGCGACGTCGCGGCTCAGCTTCGCGCGCATCTGCTCGGTGCCATACGGCATGTCGATCGTCGGCAAGTTCCAGCCGCGCGACACCTTGATCAACGGCGTCAACAAGCAGGCGTTCGACCAGCCTTATCACCGCATGGCGTGGCGGGTGTTCTGCGAGACGGACCAGACCCGCGATTACTTCGTCCAGTTCGACCATTCGGACCCGGAGAAGTTCATCGTCAGCGGCTATCCCAAGCTCACCCGCTTGCTGCGCGCGCGGCAGGAGCCGGAGGCCTGGCCCGTCGCGAACCGAGGCGAGCGGCGCTTCCGGATCATCTGGGCGCCGCATTATTCGGTGGGAACCAATTGGCTGGGCTTCGGCACGTTCGACCGGGTCTACCGCGACTTCCTCGCCTGGGCGCGCGAACGATCCGACATCGACTTCGTGCTGAAGCCGCACCCCGCTTTGTTCAGATTCGCCCTGAAGAGCGGATCGGTGCCGCAAGCGGACCTCGACGCTTTCCTGGAGGCGTGGCGGGCGCTGCCGAATTGCGCCATCGAGCTCGGCACCTATGGCGGCTTGTTCGCCGCGTCCGACATGATGGTGACGGACGGCGTCTCCTTCCTCACCGAATATCCGATCTTCGAGAAGCCGCTCGTCTTCTTCGATTCCGGCCGCCACGTGCAGATGAACCGGCTGGGCGACGCCGCGCTGGCCGCAGCCCATCATGTCCAGACCTTCGATGCGATGAAGGCTGCCGCCGAAGGCTATGCCGGCGGCGCGCCCTTCAAGCATGAGGAGCAGCGGCAGGCGCTGCTGGATATCCTGCTCCCGAACGAGCGGGAGCCAGCCGAGATCATCCTCGATTCGATCGCGGACGGCTTCGTCGCCCGGCGGCAGGAGGCACTATGAGCAGGGTCGCAGGGGAGAAGATCCCCCTCAACAAGGATGAGGTCGCCAATTTCTTCGAGCAGCGGGCGCGCAAATTCGATGCTGCGACGCCGCTGACCGCCATTCTCTATCAGGACAAGCATCCGGAGATCGCCGAATTGCGCGACGCGATGGAGCGGGAGCGGGTGCTTCCCCTGCTCGAGCTAACCGGCGCCGAACGGGTCTTGGACGTGGGCTGCGGCATCGGCCGATGGGGCGCGGCGATCGCAGATCGCGTCAGCGTCTATCACGGAATCGACGCCAGCCCTTCGCTGATCGAACTGGCGAGATCCTATTGCCGGCGCGACAATGTCGCGTTCCACGCGGCGGGGGTCGACGACCTCACCGATGCATGGCTGGCAGAGCATGGGCCTTTTGACCGTGTCATCTGCTCGGGCATCCTCATCTATCTCGACGACAGGCAGGTGGCGTCGCTGCTGGGGGCTCTCAGCCGGCATCTGACGCCCGGCGCAGTTATCTATGTCCGCGAACCGATGGGCATGAACGGCCGCCTGACCCTGTCGGGACACTGGTCGGAAGAGCTCCAGACCCATTACAGCGCAATCTACCGCTCGCCGGGCGAGATCGCCGCCGCGCTGGGGGAAGCCTTTTCCTCACCCGCACATGAGATCGGGGCGATCGAGCTCCTGTTCGAGCAATCGGACCTGAACAACCGGGCCGAAACCCGGCAGCATTTCTGCATCGTCAGGAAGAAGCGGTGACATACCAGCCGCCCGCCAGTTGCTTCTGCTTCGATCTCGATGGCACCATCACGGGCGAGGAGCTGCTGCCGCTGATCGCGTCCGAGGTCGGCCTCGAGGAGGAGATGCGGCTGCTGACCCGGATCACCATGGACGGGCTCATCCCGTTCGAGGACTCTTTCCGGCTGCGCTTCGCGATCCTGCGCACCGCCGGGCTGGAGCGGATCCAGCAGATCGTCTCCGAGGTCGAGCTGGACCCCGACATCGAATGCTTCATCGCCGACAATCGCGAACGGTGCTTCGTCATAACGGGCAATCTCGACGTCTGGATCGCGCCGCTGGTCGAGCGGCTCGGCTGCCATTTCTATTCCTCGACAAGCCGGATCGACGGTGAGGGCCGGCTGGAGCTGGTCGACATCATGCGGAAGAACGTGCCCACGCGGGAGCTGAAGGAGCGGTTCGGCCGGGTGGCGGCGATCGGCGACGGTTTCAACGACGTGCCGATGTTCGATGCCGCCGATGTCGGCATCGCCTTCAACGGCGTGCACCCCAGCCCGGACGCACTGGTCTCGGCCGCGGATTATGTAGCGCTGAATGGGAGGGGCTTATGCCGACTGTTGGACACGTTGTGATCGCGGCGGCGGGGCTTGGCTCCCGCCTCGGACACGGAAAGCCGAAATGCCTGGTGCGGATCAACGGCGTCAGCGTGTTGGCGCACCTGATGCACTTGGTGGCCGACGTGCCGGACGTGCGCGTGGTGGTCGGCTTCATGGAGGCGGACGTCATCGAGGAGCTGACCCGCATTCGTCCCGACGCGATCGTCGTCCGCAATCCCGACTACAGGAACACGACCACGCTCCACAGCTATGCGATCGGTGCAAGGGGTGTGACGGGCGACTGCCTGTTCATGGACGCCGATCTTCTGATCGTCCCTCACACGTTTAACCAGTTCATCGCCGAATGTCGGCCGGGCGAGCCGCGTCTCGCGCTCACCAGTTCGCGCAGCACCGATGCGGTCTATGTGGAGCTGGCGAACGGCCGGGCTTCGGCATTCCGGCGCGACCTGCCGACCCGATATGAATGGGCGAACATCTCCTGGCTGCCCACCCGCTTCTTCGAGGAAGTAGGACCGACCGCGGTCTACGAGCATCTGCGCAATTTCCTGCCGCTGAACGTCGGCGAGGTCGATGCGTACGAAATCGACACGGTCGGCGACCTCGAACGGGCCAAGCAGATGGCCACGCAGTTCGAGCTCGAGGCGTGCCAGGGCTTCAGAATGCCGACGGCGCGACCTGCAGCGTCTTCGCGTCCCGAGCGGCGGCTAAAAAGGGCCGCTTGAGATGTTCCGGCGAGCTCCACGGCTGCCGCGTTATGAGCGGGAACAGGGTTAACCGCATCTTCGCTCTTCCACCCTTACACTCAGATCTTCGAACCGGATCCGGGAATAGCCTCGCATGCGCAGACAGAAACGCCGCAACATATCCGTCGCCGCGGCCTTGATCGTGCGCGACGAGGCCCGCTCGATCACGCGCTGCCTCAAAAGCGTCAGGCCCTATGTCGACAAGATGCTGGTGGTGGACACGGGGTCGACGGACGGCACCCCGGAGCTGGCGAGGGCGTGCGGAGCCGAGGTGCACCACCTGGAATGGCCGAACGACTTTGCGGCGGCGCGCAACCACGCGCTCGACCTCGCGGATGCGGACTGGAACCTGGTGATCGATGCCGACGAATGGATCATGTCCGGCGGTAAGCAGCTGCGCCGCTGGTGCCGGGGCCCGGCGCGGCTCGGCCTGTTGTGCGTCCACAGCGCCCTCGATGGACATGCCGAGGCCGGTGGCGGCCGCCGCCACTGGATGGGGCGGATACTGCCCCGCGGCGTCCGCTATGCCGGCCGCGTCCATGAGCAACCGATATGCGCGCTTCCACACGAACGGATCGAGCTTCACATCGCCCATGACGGCTATCTCGCCGAACAGGTCGTTCGCAAGCGCGACCGCAATGGCCCGCTGCTCGAGCGCGAGCTCCAGGATCGGCCGGGTGACCCCTATCTACTCTATCAACTGGGCAAGGACCGGGAGCATCGCGGCGAGCTGGCGACGGCAAGCGCCCATTATGCCGCAGCCTATGGGAGCGCCCGGCCGACGGTGAGCTGGCGCCACGCTTTGGTCCTGCGGCACCTCAATTGCCTGCGCCGGCAGGGCGAGTTCGACAGCGCGCTGGCGATCGCCCAGAGCGAATTGGCCAATTGGCCTGATTCCCCCGATTTCTTCTTCTTGATGGGCACCATCGCGTTCGAACAGGCCGCCGCCGATCCGCCGCAGGCGTCGACCCACTGGTTGCCTCTTGCCGCCTGCGCGTTCGAACGATGCCTGGCAATCGGCGAACGCCCCGATCTGGAGAGCAGCATGCACGGTTGCGGCAGCCATCTTGCCCAAACCAACCTGTCCGCAGTCCACACCCAGATGACCCTGCACGCCGCCCGCGACGAGCTGTTCCGCCTCTGCGCTTAGGGGTCTACAGACAAGATCCCTGCTGAGCTGCTGGGTGCTTCGCAAGCACCCCGGGACTGGATGCCGGTCACGTGGCTAGCTTCCGTGCTGCAAGTAGCGATCGGAGCACCAAAGCGAATGAACGCATATTTCAGGAGCGGCTGAACAGAGGCGATGGGGCGGGGCGGAGCGTGCAATTGGTAGGTGATCGTGCCCGCAGTTTCCGGCATGTTCTGGCACATCCCGCTTTGTCACGCGAACGCTAACCACTGTTCCGAAGGCAGAGTCGGCCATTCAGGAACCTTTGGCAAACCTCCGCGGCCGGACTTGAAAGTCTTCTGCTTCTGAGCCTGCGGGTTCCAGTGCCGCCGTCCGCACCAGTCAGTGTAGCGCCTTGCCAGCAGGCTGCGTGTCGCCCAGGCGGAGCAGAGTGTTACCCAGGCGGAGCAGGTAGACGCTCGCCTCCCCGATCCCCTTCAGTTGGACCGTCCCCGGCTGCTCGATCGGGAAGGCGTCGCGGAGCAGCTGATAGGCGGATTCGGACATCAGCACGGCGCCCGGCTGAGAGGCGCTTTCAAGGCGGCTGGCCAGGTTCACCGCCTCCCCCCAGCAATCGAAGGCGGGACGGCTGGTGCCGATCACGCCGGCGACCACTGGTCCGACGTGGAGGCCCACCCGAACCTGCAGCGGCAGGCCGAGTTCGCGAGAGACGCGCTCGGTGATGCCATGCATCGCGCAGGCGAACTCGGCCGCGCACATGGCCGGCTCCTTGCCGGTGCCCTCCCCGACCACCCCGCCCACCGCCATGTAGGCGTCCCCGATTGTCTTGATCTTGTGCATGCCATATTGATCCGCGGCCCGGTCGAACTCCGAAAAGAGCCGGTTGAGGATCTCGACGAGACGGGAGGCGCTGACCTCGCGCGACAGCCGGGTGAAGCCGACAAGGTCGGAAAAGACGATGCTGACCTTGCTGTGGAGGTCGGCGATCTGCGTCTCGCCGCTCTGGATGCGCTGCACGATGTCCGCCGGAAGCATGGAATGGAGCAGCTCCTCGATGCGGTTATGCGCCCGGAATTCGCGGCGGGCGCTCTTCTCGCGGGCCACCAGAGTGACGCCACCGAGGAACATGGCAGTCGTCAACGTGATCGTGTTGATGAGCGGCATGCCCGGCAGGTAATTCACGGCATAGGCCTGGGCGACATAATAGCTGGTCATCGTCGCTAGACAGAAGAGCAGATACCAGGGCACCCGCATCAGCAGCAGCGAGAAGACGAACACGATCACGAGGCTGAGGCCACCGGCGATGATGTTCATGCCGCCGTCGAGGATCGCGCAGATGAAGCAGATGATCGCGGTCGAAATGCTCGAAATGCCGCAGTTGATCTGCTCCACATAAGGAGTGGCGGCGCGGAAATAGAGCAACACGGCCGCCAGCCACACCGCCGGCGTCAGGAGAAGGATGCGGATCCACATCGTCGTCTGCGCGCCGACGGGATCGATCATGCGGTCCCAAAGGATGTAGACGATGAACAGCCCGCCGCCGAGCAGCAGCATGTAGCGAATGAAGGTGAGGTGCCGGGCGATGTAGCCGGCAAAGAAAAGCTCTTCCTCGCGGTCGTCGGGGAATCTCAGGCCGAAGCGGACCAGCAGCCCCTTCAGGCCGCCCGCCGGCGCGGTCGATTCAGCATTCGGATCGGGCCCCCTCGGCATGATCCTGTTTCTGACAGCTTTTCGGGTCTAGCTCCAGCAGCGCTTGCCAGACTCAGCGATCTTCAGGCGGGAACCTTCGGCGACTCCGCCCGGACTGCGGTCCACTCGCATTGCGTGAGGCTGATCGGATCGAGGAAGAGGCCTCCCATCCGGCTACCGAGCTGCCACCGCACCTGCGCGTGGACCGGACCGATGCCGGGAACGTCGAGCGATACCGCACTGCCGATGCTGACCGGGTGGGCACATTCCGCCATGAAGCCGGTCTGCGACACGTCGCGCACCTTCACCTCGACATTATACCATTCGTCGCTGCGCATGCGGGTCGTGGTGGCGACGGGCAGGCGCTCGTTTCCGCGGTCGACGAAGTCGCTGGTCCTGTGCTGATCGGGCTTCATCTACGCGTCCCACACTGGCGTTCCCGGCAGATAACCGGGATTAAGTGAAAAACAGGTGGAGAAACCGGGTTAACGGCCGGCTGTCCCGCGGCTCTGCACATCCCGTCGCGGCTGGTCTATCGACGGGACCAATGACGATTCGAACCAGGCTCCTGAACGCCCTCGCAGCCGCCGCACTGTTGGCGGGCGCGGCGTGCGACAGCGCCGAGACCGGGCCGGTCACTGTCAGCGCGATCGGTGCCGCGCCGACGCTCGTCAATCCGAACCTGACGCAGCTCGACGCGGCCTCCGCGTTCCTGCTCGCGGCAACGGCGCAGGGGCTGACCCGCTTCGACCCGAGCGGCCAGATCGAACCCGCTCTGGCGCAGAGCTGGACCGTCTCCGACGACGGCCTCAGCTACATCTTTCGGATCGACCGCCTGCAATGGTCGAACGGAAGCCCAGTCACGGCGCAGCAGGTCGCGGCACGGCTGCAGGCGGCCGGCAGCCGCGCCAGCCGCAACGATCTGAAGCCCCTGCTCGGCGCCATCGACGAGATCCTCGCGATGACGGACCGAGTCATCGAAATCAGGCTGAAGGCGCCGCGGCCGAATTTCCTGCAGTTGCTCGCCCAGCCTGAAATGGCGATCATCCGCAACGAAGAAGGCACCGGCCCCTATGTCGCGGAGGATCTTGGCGGGGGCGCCGTCCGGCTTCGTCCGCGCACGAGCGGCGAGGATGAAGAGGCGGAGCCGCAGGCCGCCGCCTCCGAGATCATCCTGCGCGGCGAAAGGGCCGCCATGGCCGTGGCGCGTTTCGAGCGCGGCCTCGCCGCTCTCGTCCTTGGGGGCACGGCGGGCGACCTGCCGATCGCGCGAGCGGCCGATCCGGCGAATGCCGCGCTGCGGTTCGATTCCGTGTCCGGCCTCTTCGGTCTTGCTTTCTCGCGGCCGCCCGAGTGGCTCGAAACCCCGGAGGCACGCCGCGCGCTCAGCATGGCGATCGACCGCACCGCCATTGCCGCTGCCATCGCCGTGCCCGATCTCACGCCGCGCGCCTCCCTGCTGCCGCCCGGCATCGCCGAGCTTCCCAACCCGGCCCAGCCGGCATGGGTGGCAGACCCCCTGTCCGCCCGTCGCGCCGCCGCCGCGGCGATCATCAGCGGCCTGGCAGAGGGCGACCAGCCGCCGACGCTACGCGTCGCAATGCCCGACCTGCCTGGCTACCGTCTCCTTTTCGCCCATATCCGCCGCGACTGGCGCGCCATCGGCGTCGAGGCGGAGCGGGTCGCGCCGGACGAGCGCGCCGACCTGGTCCTGATCGACGAGGTCGCGCCGGCGGGGCTCGCCACCTGGTATCTGCGACACTTCACCTGCGACCGCCGCAGGGTCTGCAACAGCGAGGTGGACACGATGCTGGAGGCGGCTCGGAACACCCTTTCCGTCGCCGAACGACAGCAGCTTCTCGCCAGCGCTGACCGCCTCCTGGTCGAGGCGGTGCCCTTCATTCCGCTGACGGCGCCGGTGCGGTGGTCGCTGGTGTCGGAACGTGTCACCGGCTTCCGCACCAACATGTTCGGGCGACATTTCGCAGGGGCGCTGGTTGCAGCCCGCCCCTAGGACCATTAGCTCTGGGTGGTGCCGACGCCGCAGGAACAGTTCGAAGCGCTTGCGAGCCAGCTGCCGATCGGCCGCGACCCCGCCTCGGTCCGGCGTCGCCTGGAGGCCGTAGAGGGGCTGCTCGAGCGGATCTTCGTGGTTCCCGGCATCAACCGGCCAATCGGGCTCGACTCCATCCTCGGCCTCGTCCCCGTGGTCGGCGACGTGATCACCGCATCGATGGGCGCCTGGCTGGTCTGGGAGGCGCGCAACCTCGGCATGTCTAAGTTCCAGCTCGCGCGGATGGCGGCGAATGTCGGCGTCGACACGGCGGTGGGGGCGATCCCGCTGGTCGGGGACCTGTTCGACTTCGTCTTCCGGTCCAACAGCAGGAACATCAGGATCATCAAGCGCTATCTCGACAAGCATCATCCTTCGACGATGACGATCGAGGGCGAGGTCGTGGCGAGGCCAGGCTCAGACCTCCGAGAAATCGAGGCCGATGTCGGCCGCCGGAGCTGATTGGGTGAGCCGGCCGACCGAGATATAGGTCACGCCGGTCTCCGCCTTGGCGCGTATCGTATCGAGGGTGACTCCACCGCTCGCCTCGGTGGGAACGCGGCCGCCCACCAGCCGCACGGCCTCGCGCAGCGTCGGCGCATCCATATTGTCGAGCAGCAGGTGGGTCGCGCCCGCGCCAAGCGCGGGTTCGACCTGATCGATCCGGTCGACTTCGACGATGATCCTCTCGATGCCGGCGGCGACGGCGCGGCGCACCGCTTCCTCGACGCTGCCGGCTACGGCGACATGGTTGTCCTTGATCATCGCGGCGTCCCAGAGGCCCGTGCGGTGGTTCTGAGCGCCGCCCATGCGTGTCGCATATTTCTCAAGCAGCCGGAGGCCAGGAATGGTCTTGCGCGTGTCCAGCAGGATGGCGCTGGTGCCTTCGATCGCATCGACATACGCTCGAGCGAGGGTCGCGACGCCGGAGAGATGCTGGAGCGTGTTGAGCGCCGACCGTTCGGCGGTGAGCAGGGCGCGGGCGCGCCCGGTGACGCGCATCAGGTCCGTGCCCGCGCGGACCCTGTCGCCGTCCTCGACCAGCCGCTCTACCTCCACCGCCGGGTCGAGTGCGCGGAAGAAGGCCTCCGCGATCGGCAGCCCCGCGACGGTGATCGCATCGCGGCTGTCCATTACTCCCCGAAATCGCGCCTCGGCGGGAATGACCGCGGCGGACGTGATGTCGCCACCCTCTCCCAAATCCTCGGCCAGGGTGCCGCGGACGAAGGCCTCGAGGTCGAAGCCGGGCAGCGCGAAGCTCACTTGGCCGCCCCGCCGAGCTCCCGCTTGAGATAGGCCATCAGCAAGGCCGCGCGCTTCGCGTCCTCCGCATGGTCCGCGCCGACCGAATGGCCGCCTTCCAGATATTCGTGGAAGTAGAAGCGATTGCCATATTCGCCGAGCCGCGCCGCCATCTTGCGGGCATGGCCGGGATGGACGCGATCGTCCTTGGTCGAGCTGTAGAAGAACACGGCTGGATAATCGACGCCGCGCTTCAGGTTCTGGTAGGGCGAATATCGGCTCATGAACGCCCAGTCCTCCGGCTTGTCCGGATCGCCATATTCGTCAATCCAGGAGGCGCCGGCGAGCATGTGCGAATAGCGCTTCATGTCGTGCAGCGGCGAGCCCGAGATCACCGCAGAATAGAGGTCCGGACGCTGCGTCAGCGCCGCGCCGACCAGCACGCCGCCGTTGGAACGGCCCGAAATGCCGATCTTGCCGCGGGCGGTGACCCCGGTGCGGATAAGATCCTCGGCCACGGCGTGGAGGTCGTCGAAGCTCTTCTGCCGGTTCTCGCGCAGCACGGAGCGGTGCCATTCGGGTCCATATTCGCCGCCGCCGCGGATGTTGGCGAGGACATAGGCATTGCCCTCCTCTACCAGGAACAGGCCGAGCGGCCCGGCGCGATACGGCTGCTCGGTGATGTAGCCCGGCGTCTGCGCCGCACGGAAACCGCCATAGGCATGGATGAGCGTCGGCACCGGTCCCGCGACGCCCTTCCTGCGGACGAGGAAATAGGGAATCCGCGTGCCGTCCCTCGACGTCGCGAAGCGCTGCTCTACCTCGAAGGCCTTGGCATCGAACTTGGGCGGGAGCGCCTGCACCAGCTCCGGCGCCTGGCCCGGCCGAACCGCATAGAGCGCCGGGGGCGTCAGCATGCCCTCCACCGTCGCGAAGGCGATGTCCGAGCTGCCGGCGGTCTCCAGCAGATGGAGGGTGCTGTTGTCCGGCAGATCCGCTTCGGTCCGGCTCCAGCCACCGTCCGCGCCCGGCCGCAGTGCGAACAGCTTGCCCGACACGTCGTCCAGCGCCTTGACCCAAAGGACGTTGTCGGATGCGGCCACCTCCTCGATCGCCTGGCTCTTCGTTGGGGCCATCACCAGCCTAGGCTCGGCGGCGCGTCCGTCGCGAATCGCCGCCAGCTCGTAGGAGACGATCGCGCCCTCTGGCAGCGTGCGTCCGACGCTCGTGGTCGGGCTCTGCAGCTTGGCGATGAGGCGACCGCCGATAATGTCCTCGAACTCGGCATCCTCCGGCAGCGGCACGGAGACGAGACGACCCTCAGGCGTCAGCAGCCTGTATTCGTTGGTCCAGAAGGTCTTGCCCCGACCGACGAACGTCCAGCGCGTGTCGCCGTCCTGGATGGCAATCGGCGTTACCGCCACGTCGCCCGCCTCTCCTTCGAAGATCGTGCGCGCCTCCGCGAGCGGCGTGCCGCGCTTCCAGAGCTTGGCGATCCGCGGATAACCGGATGTCGTGAGCGAGCCCGTGCCATAATCCGTAGCGACGATCAGGGTGTCGGCGTCGGCCCAGGCGACATTGCTCTTCGCTTCCGGAACGACAAAGCCGCCCTTCACGAACTTGCCGGTCTGAAGGTCGAATTCGCGAACCACGTCGGCATCGGTGCCGCCGGGGCTCAGCGAGACGAGACAGCGGCGATATTCGGGCGCGAGGCAGTTGGCGCCGTGCCAGACCCAGCTCTTCCCCTCCTGCTTGCCGAGGGCGTCAACGTCGATCAGCGTGCGCCACTGCGGCTTGCCGGCCGCATAGGCTGCGAGCGGCGAGATGCGCCACACGCCACGCGGATTGTTCGCGTCGCGCCAGAGATTGGTGACATATTCCCCGAGCACGGCCTCGGGCGCGGCGATCTGTTGCTCGTCGTCGAGGATCGCGCGGGCGCGGCTGCGATATTGCTCGAACTTCGGGTCCCTGGTGAGGAGCTGCTCGGTCGCCGCATTCCACTGCTTGACCTGGGCAAGGGCGCGTTCGCCCTCGACCTCCTCCAGCCAGAGATAGGGGTCTTCGGGAGCGGCGGGCGTTTGGGCGATCGCGACGGCAGCACTGGCGAGAGCCACGGCGGACAAGAGCAGACGATGCAATTCGGATCTCCGGAAGAAGAGAAGGCGGGAGACCTACCGTCTCCCGCCCCCTGAAGTCACTAGCCTGGCAATGCGGACATCAACCCGCGGCGACCACGGGCCGGCCGACATCGCCCTGCCCCACCGTGCGCCCGGCCATCTCGAGCATGCGGTCGAGCGAGGTGCGGGCGCGCAGGCGCAGCTCCTCGTCCATCTCGATCCGCGGCTGGAGGTCGCGGAGCGCGACGTAGAGCTTCTCCACGCTGTTCAGCGCCATATAGGGGCACATGTTGCAGTTGCAGTTCCCGTCCGCGCCGGGAGCGCCGATGAAGCGCTTGTGCGGCGCCGCTTTCTCCATCTGGTGCATGATGTGCGGCTCGGTGGCGACGATGATCGTCTCCGAAGGCGACTTCAGCGCTGCGTCGAGAATCGCCTTGGTCGAGCCGATCTCATCGGCATGGTCCAGGATCTGCGGCGGGCATTCCGGATGGGCGAGCACCGGCGCGCCCGAATGCTGCGCCTTGAGCTTCAGCAGCTCGGTTTCCGAGAAGGCCTCGTGCACGATGCACACGCCCGGCCAGAGCAGCATGTCGCGATCGAACTTGCGATTGAGCCAGCCGCCGAGATTCTTGTCGGGGCCGAAGATGATCTTCTGCTCCTTCGGGATCTGCGACAGGATCGTCTCGGCGGACGAACTGGTGACGATGATGTCGGAGAGCGCTTTCACCTCGGCCGAGCAGTTGATGTAGGTGAGCGCGATATGGTCCGGATGGGCCTCGCGGAACGCCTTGAACTGGTCGGGCGGGCAGGAATCCTCAAGGCTGCAGCCGGCATTCATGTCCGGCAGAACGACGATCTTTTCGGGCGAGAGGATCTTGGCGGTCTCGGCCATGAAGCGAACCCCGCAAAAGGCGATCACCTCGGCATCGGTGGCCGCGGCCTTGCGCGACAGATCGAGGCTGTCGCCGACGAAATCGGCAATGTCCTGGAGCGCCGGCTCCTGGTAATAATGGGCGAGGATGACGGCGTTGCGCTCCTTGCGCAGCCGGTCGATCTCGGCGCGGATGTCGAGCCCGCGAAGGCTCCCGACGGTCATATTCATGGCAAAACCCCCGTGTGGTTCGGTCTATAGCCGCTCGCCCCAAGCGTGTCGAAGGGCGGTCCCGAGGTGCCTCCAGAGCGAGGTGCCACCCGCGTGCCACGGACGTCCCACATGGGGCTTCGGGCGCCGATTTTCAAGGTCTGGTGTCGTTCAACACCTCCGCGGCTGGCCTCGACACATCCCAGCGCTCGCCACTGCGAAACGACCGCTCGGGGGGAAAGGTGACGATGACGCGGGCATCGCCATAGCCCAGCGCAGCAAGCGGCGCAGACATGAGGTTCGACACCGCCCGCCGCGCATGTTCTCGAGCTTGCGCCATCCTCTGCGGCGAATACGCCTCCGAACGGGCCTTGCGCTGTGCGGCCAGCGATGTGCGGCGGCTCAGCTCCTCCCCTGCTTGCCGGGTCACGAACACGCCGCTGGTCCGGACGAGCGTGCGCCGCCCCTCCTCCGTATTGGGCGTGGCGACGACGACATCGGGCGCATTCACGATCAGGGTGCGCGAGCCCTCGATCCATTCGACGTCACCCGGGCCGATCCGCGACACATCGACGAAATAGTCGACCGAATAAGGCATCTTCACCACCTGATCGGACCGCAGCCAGCCAAAGCCGCGGACGTCGGTCGCGGTGCTCTGAACCGTGCCCGACAGCTCTGCGACCTTGAGCTGGCTCATTCCTGACAGCCTCGCGGTGATCAGCTGGGTAACCGCGGGACCATCTTCCTCTTCGGTGACTGCGTAAAGCTCCTGGTATCGCTGATAGGCGAAGAGCCCGAGGAGGATGAGCAACGCCACGACGATGGCGGCGACCAGCAGCCGGACCGGCGGCGCGGCCGCTATCGGCTTCGCCATGTTGCCCCCTCCGCGACCACCAGTCCCCGCCGCTCCAGGTCGATCAGATGCGCGAGCACGGACCGCGCCGCAGCCGGATGGAGACGCGGGTCGACCGCCTGGTAGAGATTGGCGACGATCGCCGGGACGCCGTCATCGCCGGCCCTCAGCCGAGCGAGGATACCCGCCTCACGCTGTTTGCGGTGGAGGATCAGGCCGCGGACGAGCTTGCGCGGATCGGCTACCGCCTGTCCATGCGCCGGATAGTAGATGCTCTCCTCGCGCGGCAGCAGCTTTTCGAGGCTGGCGACATAGGCGCCCATGTCGCCGTCGGGCGGCGACACGATGCTGGTCGACCAGCCCATCACATGATCGCCGCTGAAGAGGGCATTGGCCTCCTTCAGCGCGAAGCAGAGATGGTTGGACGTGTGCCCGGGCGTCGCCACCGCCTCCAGCGTCCAGCCGGAACCCTCCAGCAGCTCGCCGTCGGCCAGCACCCGGTCAGGCCGGTAATCGGGATCGAAGGATTCGTCCTCGCCCTCGTCCTGCAACGCGAGCGGCGCACAGCCTACGATCGGCGCGCCCGTGGCCGCCTTGAGCGGCCGCGTGCCGGGGCTGTGGTCCCGATGGGTATGCGTGCAGACGATCGCGACAATCTCCTCGCCCGCGGTGGCGCTCAGCAAGGCGTCGATGTGCGGGGGGCTGTCCGGTCCTGGATCGATCACCGCCACCTTCCCCTGGCCGACGATATGCGTCTGGGTGCCGGTGAAGGTGAAGGCCGACGGGTTCGGCGCCAACACGCGGCGCACCAGCGGGCCGAGCTGTTCGATCTTGCCGGTAAGGTCCGCCATGCCGAGCATGTGGCATCGGGGGCATAGGAAGCCAAGAGCGCGACACCCCCGGCCATTCGGGGCGCTGAGCAATGGGTCAACGGAGCGTTAGGCTCTTTTGTCGGCGATTTTTACACGCTGAGAAAAGGTTAATTTCGGTTCACCACCGTAAGGCGCGGAAATCCGCCACCGACGCGACTTGGCACGGCGCGTGTATCTTTTCCGGCGTCCACACAGTTCCTTGAAGGGGCGGACTGGCGCTTTTCTGGTCGCGCCGTCCGCCCTGAACTTTTCAGGACCCCCTCAACGCCGCCGCAGTCGCCGCATCGGCCGGGAAGAAGGCCTCCACCGCAATCTCCGACAAGGTGACGTCGATCGGCGTGCCGAACACGGTCGTCGTCGAGAAGAAGGAGAGCCGCACTCCCCCGAGGTCGAGGATCATCGGCACGAACACGCCGCCATGGCGTTCGGTCGAGCCGCGGAAGGGCGGCGCCGGATAGCCTTCGACTTCGCGCGCGAGTTCGCCCAGGACCGGATCGGCGCTTGTCGCGAACTGACCGTTGAGCCGCTCGAGCAGGTGCGCCTTCCACTCGCCGAGGTTCACGATCTGCGGCGCCAGCCCCTCCGGATCGAGGCTGAGGCGGATGACGTTGACCGGCGGTTCCAGCAGCCTTGGCGCGATGCCGGCGAGCAGCGGCGCCACCGCTTCATTGTGCGCCAGCATGGTCCAGTGGCGATCGACCGCCAGAGCGGGATAAGGCTCATGCCCCCGCAATATCTGCTCGACCGCCGCGCGCGCCTGCCGAAGCTCGGGATCGTCGAACGTGCGTTCCCGATAGGCAGGGGCGAAGCCCGCGGCGAGTAGCAGCGCGTTGCGATGCCGCAGCGGTATCCCCAGCCGCTCGGCCAGGCGCAGGATCATCTCGCGCGACGGTTGCGAACGGCCGGTCTCGACGAAGCTCAGGTGCCGTGCGGAGATCTCCGCGTCGAGCGCAAGGTCGAGCTGGCTCATCCGCCGCAGCTGCCGCCATCCACGCAGCTGGTCGCCCAGCGATGCCGTCGCCGCTTCGATCATGGGATCACCTCCTCCCGCTCTTCTGGCGCGGAACGAGCAGGCGGACCACTACCTGCGAGGTAATCGACACGCCTCCCTCCCTAGCCGATCTTTCCGCTTACGGCAGGCGCACGGCGTGCCGCCAAACATCCAAGGAGACAGACGATGATCCTCTCGACCTTTCTGAAGCGCGTGCTGGTCCTCGATTCCGCGAGCTGCCTTGCGATGGGCCTGCTGCTCAGCATCGGCGCCGCGACGCTGGCGCCGCTCTTCGGCATCGACCGGCAGATCGTCAGCGGCGCCGGGCTTGCACTGATCCCGCTCGGCCTGTTCATCCTGTGGCTGGGCACGCGCCAGGCGGCCGCGCCGGCGCTCGTCTATCTGGTGATCGGCGGCAATTTCATATGGACGGTCGAGAGCTTCGTTCTCACCGCCAACACAGGCGGGATCACGGCGCTCGGCACTGCCTTCGTGAGCGTCCAGGCCGCCGCCGTCGGCGGGCTCGCATTGCTCGAATGGATCGGCGTCAGGCGCAGCCGGGCCGCAGCGGCCTAGGCCTTGGCGACCTGCTTCTCGTCGAGCAGGGTCTGGAGTTCGCCGGCTTCGAACATCTCCATCATGATGTCGGAGCCGCCGACAAACTCGCCCTTGACGTAAAGCTGGGGGATCGTGGGCCAGTCCGAATAGGCCTTGATCCCCTGGCGGATCTCCGGGTCCTGGAGGACGTCGACCGTGTCGAACTGGACACCGAGATGGTCGAGGATCGCCACCGCCCTGCTCGAGAAGCCGCATTGCGGGAAGAGGGCGGTGCCCTTCATGAACAGGACGACGTCCTTAGACCTTACGATCTCGTCGATGCGGGCATTGCTGTCGGTCATTTGATCTTCCTCAATCCGGGACGGCGGTGGTCAATTGCAGCGCGTGGAGCACGCCGCCCATCCGTCCGCCCAGTGCTTCATAGACGCGCCGCTGCTGGACGACGCGGGACTGCCCCCTGAAACTCTCCGCCACCACGCGGGCGGCATAATGATCGCCATCGCCCGCGAGGTCGGTGATCTGGACCACTGCATCGGGGATGCCGGCGCGGATCAGGGTCTCGATCTCATCGGCGGCCATCGCCATCAGCCCTGCGCCTCCATCAACTGGCGCCGCGCCTCCACGGTCTTGTGCGCCAGCGCCTCGCGTATCCGCCCCTCGTCGCAGTCGACGCCGGCCGAGGTGAGATCGCCGAGGATCTTGCGGATCACGTCCTCGTCGCCGGCTTCCTCGAAGTCGGAGCGGATCACGTCCTTGGCATAAGCCTCCGCCTCGACCTCAGTCAGCCCCATCAGCCCCGCCGCCCACTGGCCGAGCAGCCGGTTGCGGCGCGCGACGATCTTGAACTGCATCTCCTGATCGCGGGCGTACATATTCTCGAACGCGCGTTCGCGGTCGTCGAAAGTCGTCATGTCGTTCCTTTGCTGCAGTTCATTAGCGTCAGATAGGCCGCCCGGTCGCTGTCCGCTAGGGCCTGATACTCACGCGGCGCGACCCGAAGGCGACGCCCGCTCGGATCGACTCCTTCGGTCCTGCGGGACCTGGTAGAGGTCGTGGCAGGCCTTGCAGGTTGCTGGCGTGGCAGTGCTGCGCGAGCAGATAGGCCGATCTCATCGCCTCACTCCATCGTCACGACGAGTTTGCCTACCGCCTGGCGTGCGGCCATGTGAGCGATCGCTTCGCCGCCTTGAGCTAGTGGCCAGGTGCGGCTCACCCGGGGGGCGATCCTCCCTTCGTCCCAGAGGCGGAACAGGGTCCGGATGTGCGCGGCATTCGCCTGCGGGTCGCGGGCCGCAAAGGCTCCCCAGAAGACGCCGCACACGTCGCAGCTCTTGAGGAGAGTGAGGTTGAGCGGAAGCCTGGGAATGCCGGCCGGGAAGCCGACGACCAGATAGCGGCCCTCCCAGGCGATCGACCGCAATGCGGGCTCGGCATAATCGCCGCCCACCGGATCGTAGATGACCTCCGCTCCCTGACCGCCGACTGCGTCCTTGAACATCTGCGCAAGCGCCTTGGAGTCGTCCTTGTCGAACGGCCCGCGCGGATAAACGAGGACATGGTCCGCACCCGCCGCCCGCGCCGCCTCCGCCTTCTCCTCCGACGAAACGGCTGCCACCACGCGGGCGCCGAACGCCTTGCCGAGCTCCACCGCCGCCAGCCCGACGCCGCCGGCCGCACCGAGGACGAGCAGGGTCTGCCCCTCCTTCAGCTTGCCGCGATCCAGCAGAGCGTGGATCGAGGTCGCATAGGTGAGGATCAGCGCGGACCCCTCCTCGAAGCTCCGCTCCGCGGGGAGGGGTAGCGCCATCGCCGCCGGCACCAGCACCTTTTCGGCGAGCCCGCCATGCCCCAGCATCGCGATCAGCCGGTCGCCTGCGGACCAGCCGGAAACGCCCTCCCCCAACGCCTCGACCTCACCGGCAATCTCGCCGCCCGGCGCGAAGGGCCGCGCCGGCTTGAACTGATATTTGTCCTCGATGATCAGCACGTCCGGATAATTGATCGCGCAGGCCTTCACCCGCACCAGCAGCTGACCGGGACCAGGCGCTGGGTCCGCGACCTCCGCCAGCTCGAGCGTTTCCGGACCGCCTGGTTCGCGCGACAGCAGGGTCTTCATCGCGCCGCCTTCGGGAACGGCGGGAGCTTGGCGATGTCGGCCGCCTCGTGCTGGATGATCACCTTGGCCCCCAGGTTCTTGGCGATCCGGTCGAACCGGTCCATCGACGCGAGCGTGTCGGCGCGGTCGTGATTGAACGGCGGGACGCCGCGGTTCGCGACCTGCTCGGTGAAATGGTAAAGGTCGCCCGTCAGCAGCACCGGTCCGGACGCCAGCCGCACCAGGAGAGCATAGTGGCCCGGCGTATGACCGGGGAGCTTCAGCATCAGCACGCGCCCGTCGCCGAACACGTCGTGATCGCGAGTGACCGGCTCCACCTTGCCGGCGCCGCTCAGCCAATGGGTCAGCGCCTTCACCGAATCCTCGTCGACGGGCGGCGTCGTGCGGAGCAGGTCGAGATCGCCTTTCCCCATCAGCAGCCGCGCCTGCGGGAAGCGCGGTGCCTGACCGACATGGTCGAAATGCCAGTGGCTGATGCCGATCAGCTCGATCTGTTCGGGCCGCACGCCAATCTGTTTCAGCTGGTCGGCGATGCTGGTGCGGACGCGGAGCGTCTGCTGCTCGTTCGAGAAGCCGCGGCCGATCAGCGCGTCGGTGAGACCCGTGTCCCACAGCATGAAGCGATCGCCGTGGCGGATCAGGTAGCAGCTGGCGACGATGTCCTTGGGACCGGCCGGGTATTGGAAGGTGTCGGAGAAGAAGGCGCCATATTGCTTGATCTCGAATTCGCCGCAGTCGAGCCGCCAGAGCGACAACGGTGCCTCCGCCTTCGGCGCCTGCATGCCGCCGAGCCCGAGAAAGGCCGCGGCCGCCAGGATCAGCTTCTTCATATCACCCCCGTCCAAGCCCTAGCTGTCGTAACGCGCCGTCGTCTTCGCCGCCACTTCCTCCGCGGTCACGCCCGGCGCCATCTCGATCAGCCGGAACGGGCTCTGATGGTCCGGTCGATGGAAGACCGCGAGATCGGTGATCACCATGTCGACGACGTTCTTCCCGGTCAGCGGCAGGGTGCATTCGGGGATGAACTTGGGATCGCCGTTCTTGGAGACATGCTCCATCACGACGATGATCTTCTTGACCCCGGCGACCAGGTCCATCGCGCCGCCCATGCCCTTGATCATCTTGCCCGGGATCATCCAGTTGGCGATGTCGCCGCTTTGGCTGACCTCCATCGCGCCGAGCACGGTGAGGTCGATGTGCCCGCCGCGGATCATCGCAAAGCTGTCGGACGAGGAGAAATAGCTCGACGAGGGCAGCTCGGAGATGGTCTGCTTGCCGGCGTTGATGAGGTCCGGATCGACCTCGTCCTCATACGGGAACGGTCCGATGCCGAGCATCCCGTTCTCGGACTGGAGCGTGACCGTCATCCCTTGCGGGATGTTGTTGGCGACGAGCGTCGGGATGCCGATGCCGAGATTCACATAATAGCCGTCGCGAAGCTCGCGCGCCGCGCGGGCGGCCATCTGGTTGCGGTCCCAACCCATCGTCATTTCTCCCCTGCCGGATCGGACCATCTCTTGTCCGCCGGAAACACATCGTCGAAGCCGCCGCGCACGCCCGGGCCGTAGACCGGGTTGGGCAGCAGGAACCAGCCATTCCCCCAGAGCGGCGCAAAGGGCGCCGTCGCGGCCGCGCGCCGACGCTCCGGTACGCTCAAGCTCTTGGCATTGAACAGGTCGGAAAAGTCGCCGAGCTGATCGCCCGCCATCGCGATCACGCAAAAACCCTCGGCAATCAGGGCGCGGCGCGGGTCCTTGGCCGAACTGGTGCCGGCATCCCCCTGCAGGAACAAGGTGTCGCGGTGCTTCGCCGGTCCCAGGCCGGCGCCAGCAAGTGCGGCTTCCGCCTGGGCAGCGTTGGCGGCATTGCGATTGGTGTTGAACAGCACCGCAACGCCGGCTTCGCGGATCGCCCGCAGCGCGGTGACGGCGCCGGGTACCGGCGCTACTTTGTCGGCGCCCGTCTGCTCCCAGCGGTTCCAGATCGCGGAATCGAAGCTGCGCCCCTTCACCGCCTCGTCATATTCGTAGCCGAGGTTGAGCAATGCCGTCTCGTCCACGTCCAGCACGACCGCAAGCGGCTTCGATCCGCACGGCACGAAGCCCGGGCTCGCCAGCGTGGCGCCGTCCGCCAGAATGACGCTCTCTCGGGGCCGCTGGCGTGCCCGCTCCAGAACATGGTCGCGAAAGGCGTGGTAGGTCTGGATGCTGATCGCAGCGGCCTCGGCGGAGCCGTAGAGCCATTGCATCGTCGCGGGCGGATTGGCGGGAGAACCCACCGCTGGCGGGGTCGCCACGACGGGCACAGGCGGCGCAGGCATGGTCGCGCAGCCAAAGAGCAGCAGAGCGCCGATAGCGACAGCCGTTTGCTTCGAGCGAAGTCGAGAAGCGTGTCTCGACTTCGCTCGACACGAACGGAGTCTTTGGACCGTCACGCGGTCTCCCTCTGCCTCGTCGTCCGGAACTCGATCTTCTTGTCGTAGGGCGCGCCGAGGACCATTCGCTTCACGTAGATCGACGGCAGGTGGATGGCGTCCGGATCGAGGGAACCGACCGGCACGATCTCCTCAACCTCGGCGACGCAGATGCGGCCGGAGGTCGCGGCCGGCTGGTTGAAGTTGCGGGCGGTCTTGCGGAAGACGAGATTGCCCGCCTCGTCGGCCTTCCACCCCTTCACGATCGACAGGTCCGACCGGATGCCGCGCTCGAGGATGTAGGTCTCCCCATTGAATTCCTTATGCTCCTTGCCCTCCGCGACCTGGGTGCCGACCCCGGTCTTGGTGTAGAAGCCGGGGATACCGGCGCCCCCTGCCCGCATCCTCTCGGCAAGCGTGCCCTGCGGACAGAATTCGACCTCTAGCTCGCCGGCGAGATACTGCCGCTCGAACTCCTTGTTCTCGCCGACATAGGAGGAGATCATCTTCCGCACCTGCCGGGTGCGCAGCAGCTTGCCAAGGCCCTCATTGTCAATGCCGGCATTGTTGGAGGCGATGGTGAGGTCCTTGACCCCGCTGGCCTGAATGGCGTCGATCAGCCGCTCGGGGATACCGCACAGGCCGAACCCACCCGCGCAGATCGTCATGCCGTCGAAGAGCAGCCCTTCAAGCGCGGCGGCCGCATCGGGATAGATTTTCTGCATGCGATCTCCCCTGAAACGGAAGACGCGATAGGCGGGCGCGGCGAGTCAGGTCAAGCGAACCTGAATGAGGTTTCAACTTCAGCGCCATCGTCATCCCGGCGAACGCCGGGATCTCAGCGCGGTAGAGCGCAGGCGGACGCTCCCGACGCGGCCTCCGACCTGAGATCCCGGCTTTCGCCGGGATGACGCGTGAGGGCTCAGCTCCGGAGCTTCGCCAGCACGCCCTGCAGTTGCATCGCGTTGGACATGTCGCCCTCGACCTTGAGCTTGCCCTGCATGAAGGCGGTCATGCCGTCGAGCTGGCCGGAGGACATCGCCTCCCAGTCCGCCCAGCTGACCTTGATCGTGGTGTCGGCGGGGCCGTCTTCCTCGGAAACCTTGTTGGCCTGACCGTCGAGCATCACGACGCCCTCGCTGCCGCCGAAGTCGATCTTGACGCGCTTGCCGGGAAGCCAGGCGCTCTTTTCGTTGAGGGCGGCGGCCATTTCGCTCTTGGTCATGCAATGCTCCTTACGATGTCCCGCCTCTCCTACCTTACGTAAACGTCAGGTCAAGCTCGGGCCCTCGACGAGGCGACGGCCGAGCGATAGGGGCGGCTGATGGACGCGGCCGAAGCCATTCACGAGAAGTTCGTTGCGAAGGTCAAAGGCGGGAAGCTGCCGCCCCGGCTCGTGCAGGTACAGCCGGAGGATGTCGGCCTGGCGTCCGAAGCCGCGGTCGAGCTGTTCTACAGCCAGTGCGCCAGCCGGCAGATGGACCGCCTCTCCCGTCGCCTGCAGGCGCGGGGCGAAGGCTTCTACACGATCGGCAGCTCGGGCCACGAGAACAACGCCGCCGTCGCCGAGGCCTTCCGGCTCGGCGACATGGCCTTCCTCCACTATCGCTCCAACGCCTTCCAGATCCATCGTTCGAAGAAGCTGCCCGGCCAGTCGCCGCTCTGGGACATGCTGCTGAGCTTCGCCGCCTCCGCGGAAGATCCGATCTCGGGCGGCCGCCACAAGGTGATCGGCTCCAAGCCGCTGAACATCCCGCCGCAGACCAGCACGATCGCGTCCCATCTCCCCAAGGCAGTCGGCGCCGCGTTCAGTATCGGCATCGCGAAGACGCTGAAGCTCGAGGACCCCCCCCTTCCCTCGGATTCCGTGGTCCTCTGCAGTTTCGGCGATGCCTCGGTCAATCATTCGACCGCGCAAGGCGCCTTCAACAGCGCCGCCTGGGCCGCCTATCAAGGCACGCCGATGCCGCTCGTCTTCATCTGCGAGGACAATGGCATCGGCATCTCCACCCGCACGCCCCAGGGCTGGATCCAAGCCAACTTCCGCGAGCGCCCCGCACTCAAATATGTCCGGTGCAGCGGCCTCGACCTGGTCGACGCCTATCGCGGCGCGCTGGAGGCCGCGCACTTCGCCCGCACCCGCCGCAAGCCGGTCTTCCTACACATGGACTGTGTAAGGCTCTACGGCCACGCCGGCTCCGACGTTCAGTCCACATATCTCTCGAAATCGCTGATCGAGGCGGACGAGGAGCGCGATCCGCTGCTCTACAGCGCGTCCTTGCTCCGCGAGCAGGATATCCTCGCCGAGAGCGAGATCCTCGACATCTACAACGAGACCGAGGCCACTTTGAACCGCCTCGCCGCGGAAGCGATCAAGCGGCCGAAGATCACCACCAGCAGCGAAGTGATGGCGAGCATTGTGCCCCCGAAGCGGGAGTCCGTCCGCGCCAACACGCCCTCCCCCGAGGAGCGCAAGGCCCTGTTCGCCCGCGATCTCGGCATGATGGACAAGCCGCAGCATATGGCGCGGCTGCTGAGCTGGGCGCTTGCCGACCTGATGCTGGCTCACGGGAACATCATCGTCGCCGGCGAGGATGTCGGGCCCAAGGGCGGGGTCTACAACGTCACCGCCAAGCTCCACGAGCGCTTCGGTCCCGCCCGCGTGATCAACACCCTGCTCGACGAGCAGAGCATCCTCGGCCTCGGCATCGGCGCCGCGCATAACGACCTGCTGCCGATCACCGAGATCCAGTTCCTCGCTTATGTCCACAATGCCGAGGACCAGATACGGGGCGAGGCGGCGACCTTGAGCTTCTTCTCGGCGGGCCAATATGCCAACCCGATGGTGATCCGCATCGCCGGCCTCGGCTATCAGAAGGGCTTCGGCGGCCACTTCCACAACGACAACAGCCTCGCCGTATTCCGCGACATTCCCGGCCTCATTCTGGCGGTGCCCAGCAACGGCGCCGACGCCGTCGGGATGCTGCGCGAATGCGTCCGCCTCGCGCTCGAGGAGCAGCGCGTCGTCGTTTTCGTCGAGCCGATCGCGCTCTACATGACGCGCGACCTTCATGCCGAAGGCGACGCGCTCTGGACGTCCACCTACGCTGCTCCCGGCGAGGCGAAGCCGATCCGCCTCGGCGAGCTCGGCGTCCATGGCGACGGCACCGACCTCGCCATCGTCACCTATGGCAACGGCTACTACCTCTCTCGACAGGCCGAAAAGCTGCTGAGCGAGCAGCACGGCCTCAAGGCAAGGGTGATCGACCTGCGCTGGCTCGCGCCGCTCAATGAAGACGGGCTGATCGATGCCGTCGCGGGCTGCGAGCGCATCCTGATCGTCGACGAATGCCGCAAGACCGGCTCGCAGAGCGAGGCGCTGATGGCGCTCTTCACGGAGCGTGCGCCGGGCATCCCCTGCCGCCGCATCGCCGCCGAGGACAGCTTCATCCCGCTCGGCCGTGCGGCGACCCTCACCCTGCCGAGCCGGGACTCGATCGTCGCGGCGGCGCTGGAGGCAGTTCATGGCTGAGAAGCTGACGGCGCTGGTCGTTTGCCCCGGTCGGGGAACCTACGGCAAGGCCGAGCTCGGGTACCTGAAACGCTTCCACGGCGACAAAGGCGAACTGATTGGGGCGTTCGATCGAATTCGTGCTGCCCGCGGCCAGCCGGCCATCACCGAGCTCGACAGCGCGGACCGGTTCAGCCCTGCCCTGCACACGCGCGGCGACATCGCCTCGCCGCTGATCTTCGCCGCCTCCTATGCCGATTTCCTCGCCATCGACCGCTCACGCTTCGACATCGTTGCCGCCACCGGCAATTCGATGGGCTGGTATACGACGCTGGCCGTCGGCGGCGCGGTCAGCGCCGAACACGGCTTCGAGATCGTCGATGCCATGGGCCAGAACAGCCAGGCCGGCAAACCTGGCGGGCAGGTCCTGCTGACCCTCATCGACGAGGATTGGCGCGAGCTGCCGGGCCTGCGCCAGCGCGTGCTGGCGCTGGTGCGATCGATCAACTCGCGGTCCGGCCACTCTCTCTACCCGTCGATCGATCTCGGCGGTATGCTCGTCCTCGCCGGCACAGAGCCGGCCTTGGAGGCGCTGCTGAAGGAAGCTCCGCCGACGCCCGCGCGGGAGCCGCTCCGCCTCGTCAACCATGGCCCATTCCACACGCCGCTGATGCAGGGTTCGTCCGAACGCGCGCTCACGCAGATCCCGACCGACGGGTTCACGTCTCCCGCCACGCCCATGATTGACGGCCGGGGTCACATCTGGCGGCGCCATGCCAGCAATGCGGAGGCGTTGCGGGACTACACCTTCGTCACGCAAATCCTCGAGACCTACGACTTCACCCGCGCCATCCAGGTGGCGGTGCGCGAACATGCGCCCGACCGCATCATCCTGCTGGGCCCCGGCGACACGCTCGGCGGCGCCATCGCCCAGGCGCTGATCGCCATCGAATGGCGCGGCCTGCGCTCCAAGCGCGATTTCCAGGAGATGCAGGCCGCCTCGCCCTTCCTGCTGGCGATGGGGCGCGAGGACCAGCGCGATCTGGTGATCCATTGAATTACAGGGGATTGCGATGCCGTCAGGACTGGTAGCTCTGCTGGACGACGTGGCGGGCATCACCAAGCTCGCCGCAGCCTCGCTCGACGATATCGGCGCCGCCGCCGGCCGTGCCGGCACCAAGGCGGCGGGCGTGGTGGTCGACGACGCCGCGGTCACGCCTAACTACGTCACCGGCTTCACGCCCGACCGCGAGCTGCCGATCATCTGGCGGATTGCCAAGGGATCGCTTCGCAACAAGATCATCTTCCTGCTCCCGGCGGCGATGCTGCTCAGCGCCTTCGCGCCCTGGGCGATCACGCCGCTGCTGATGCTCGGCGGCGCCTATCTCTGCTACGAGGCGACCGAGAAGATCATGGAGGCCGTGATCGGCCACGATGCCCATGTCGCGGACGTGCCGGTCGGCACCGCGCCGGGCGAAATGGAGGCGGAGAAAGTCTCGGGTGCGATCCGCACCGACTTCATCCTCTCGGCCGAGATCATGGCGATCGCGCTCGCCGACGTCGCCGACCAGCCCCTGCTCAGCCAGGCGATCATCCTCGCCGTCGTCGGTATCGCCATCACCATCGCCGTCTACGGCGCGGTCGGCCTGATCGTGAAGATGGACGACATCGGCCTGCACCTCGCCCAGCGCCGCGCCGCCGCCAGCCGGGCGCTGGGGCGCGGACTGGTGGTCGGCATGCCGGTGCTGATGAAGGCGCTCAGCATCATCGGCACCGCCGCGATGCTCTGGGTCGGCGGCGGCATCGTCGTCCACGGCCTCGAGGAGTTCCACCTCACTCCGATCCCGCACCTCGTCCATGACGGCGCGGCAGCGGCGGGCCACGCCGCGCCCTTCGCGGGCGGCGTGGTCGAGTGGATCGTCACTGCGCTCGGATCGGCCGTGGTCGGCCTGATCGTCGGCGCGGCGGTGATCGGGATTCTGTTCGCGATCAACAAGGCCCGCGGCAAAGGGCACTAGCGGAGCATCCTGCTCGCCACCCCCCCTGCAGGGGGAGCGGTGGGAAAAAAGTGGACCGGCCTTGAGCCGGTCCGATCTCAGATCAGTTGATGATGATGCCGCTCGCGCTTGGCGCGGTGGCCGGATTGGGCGCGGTGCGTGCGCCGTCCGTGTCCGGGGCCGCGCCTTCGAAGCCGAAGGCCGGGCGCGGCTCGATGGCCGGCGAGGCGCTGACTTCGCTTTCCGAACGGATGGTGACGATGGTCGTCGAGCCTTCCTCTTTCCACTCGTTGCGGCGGCTGAGCCGGCTCGTGCTCGTCGGAGTGCCGCCCTTCAGATAGCGCGACAGGAAATAGGCGGCGCCGGCCGCTGCCGCAGCGCCGACGACCATGGCGGTGGTGGAGCCGCGCCCACCTGACGGCGCGAAGAAGCTGCGCTGCCGCCGCGACTTGGTTTCCTCATATTGCGTGTCGAGCCACTCGCTGCGGCCGCTCGCCTCGGCATGGCCGACAAGGGCGTCGTGACGATGGCACAGATGCTCGAAGCGCTCGGTGAAGCGCCGGAACTCGGCGTTCCACTGGTGGCTGTCCTTGTCGCCGCGATGGAGCCCCTTCAGCTCCTTGCGAACCAGCGCATGCTCGGACTTGATGTCGGCGACGCTGTCCTTGACGGCCACGTCTTCCTTCATCCGCTTGAGGAAGAAGACCTCGAACAGGTCTAGATGCTCGCGGATCTGCCGGTCATAGGATGCGAAGTCCTGCTCGCGCGCAGTGTCGCCCTCGGCCTGGCTCAGGATCCTCTGCGCAAGCGAGCGAAGCTCCGCATGTTCGTGTCGAATCCGTTTGGATATTTCCATTTTTTCCTGCTCCTGACTGGCGTACGCACGGGGCGTCGCTCCCCGCATTCACCTCAGCCAACCGGAGAGGAGCGGCGTGGTTCCGCGCCTCCGCCATGATGTTTCGGCCGTGCGCCGAACGGATCAGCTGCGACGCCGCTCGCGATAGGCTTCGACCTCAGCATCGCCCAGCTTGCGCACGCCGGTGACGGCGCAGGACTGGGTTCCGGTCGGACTCGGCACGACCAGTTCGGCGTCCAATCCCTGGCAGATGAATGACGAACCCCGCGAGCGGATGCCGATCCGCTGCGACCAGTCGACATCCGGACATGCGCCGACGATGTCGAGTGCGTAGACGTCGCGCACACCGACGGTGACATAGACACGATCGTCATCATCGGAATTGAAGCCGCTGACCTGGCGGGGGAGGAAGCATTGCCTCCCCTCCACCTGAGCCATGGCGCCCTCCTCAGCCGCCGTCTCGGCGCAGCCGGACAGCAAGGCGATCGCAGCTGCCAGGCAAGCCGTTCTGATGATGGATGCGCGCATGTGACCTCTCCTGCACGCCCAACCGGAGGCTCTTCCCGAAGTTCCTCAGAGGCCGAACGGATACATCTCCTCCTCGCCCGCCGGTTGCTCGCGGCCGTCGAGCGGCGTCACCGCCGAAGTCTCGTCGAACCACAGCCAGGCGTCGAACTGGTTGGGAAGCACCGCCTGCGCATAATGGCTCCAGCGCTCGGTCTCCGGCCGGTAGATGACGCCGATGAAGCGTTCGAGCCGGGGCTCCATCAAGCCCTCCACCGCCGCCTCGTTGACGCCCTCGCGCAGGTCGAGCAGGAAGCGCGGCACGCCGGCATCGTGCGACATGCGCTCGTAGCTGCCGGCCAGCGACGGACGGACCTGCTTCACCTCCATCGGATCGTCCCAGTCCGTCGCGCAGGCGACGGTGCCGGTATGGGTGCCGAAGCCGATCAGCCGCGCCTCGTCGCCCCATTTCTCCTTGCAGAGCTGGCCGATGTTGAGCTCGTCCCGCACCTGCCCCATCTCGGTATGGGCGGCATTGCCGATATGGCTGTTATGCGCCCAGACCACCGCCTTCGCGTCCGGCCCTTTGGCATCTAGCAGCTGGCAGAGCGTCTCGAACATGTGCGTGTCGCGCAGGTTCCAGCTCTCCGCCGCGCCGTGATACATGACCCGGTAATAAGCCTCGGCATTCTTGACGAGCCGGGCATTGGCAGCCGCATCCAGCCATTCGTCGCCATCCTCGTCGACATATTCGACGCGCTTCTGGAGCAGCTCGCGGAGCATCTGCACGACCGGCTGCTCGCACTGCGCATAGCCGCGGGTCATCGCCATGCGACCGTAACCCTGCGGGTTGCGGGCATAGGGCTGAAGGCAGCCGTAACGCTCCCGCGCCACCCGCGCCGCCTCGGGATCGACGTCGTCGAGATAGTCGATCACCGCGCGGATCGATCCGCCGAGATTGTAGAGGTCGAGCCCATAGAAGCCCGCCATCCGCTCCGGCTCGGCGACGGCGTTGCGGCTGCGCAGCCAGCGGATGAAAGCCTGCACATCGGTGTTGCGCCACATCCATGTGGGGAAACGCTGAAACGCCTCTTCCTCGCCCTCGCGCGGGCCCCGATGGCGGACATAGCGGTCGATCGTCGCGGCATCGGGCCAGTCCGCCTCGACCGCGACGATGTTGAAGCCGTGCTCCTCGATCAGCCGCTGGGTGATGGCGGCGCGAGCGCGGTAGAATTCACTGGTGCCGTGGCTCGCCTCGCCGAGCAGCACCACCTTCGCATCCGCGAACCGGTCGAACAGTGCGCCGAAATCCGAGTCATCGAGATCGGGGAGAGGTTCGGCCGCATCCCGGATCAGCTCCGGGAGCGACCTGGGGTCCGATCGGCCGCCTTTCTCATTCCAGGCATGAGCGCCGATCAGCGGCACGAAGCGGACGGCGCCAAGCTCCTCCTGCTCGAACTCCTCTTCGCTCGTGCGGGTGACCTTCAGCAGCTTCTGCACCTCCTGTGGCTCACCGACCGGCATGACGAGCCGGCCGCCGATCTCCAGCTGCTGGAGCAGCACCTCCGGCACATGGCTACCGCTGGCCGAGACGATGATTGCGTCGAACGGACCCTTGTCCGGAAAGCCGCGCGTGCCGTCTCCCTCGTAGATCGAGACATTCTCGTAGCCGAGCGTCCCCATCCGCTCGCCCGCGAGGCGGGCAAGCTCGTCGTGCCGTTCGATCGCGATCACCTCGTCGACGATCCTCGAGATCACCGCCGATGCGTAGCCGGAGCCCGCCCCCACCTCCAGCACGAGGTCGGCGCTCTCGAGCTCCGCCGCCTCGATCATCAGCGCGACGATATAGGGCTGAGAGATCGTCTGATCCGCCTCGATCGGCAGCGGCGAATCCTCATAGGCGAATTCGTGCAAATGCTCGGGCACGAACGCTTCGCGGGGCACGTCGCGAAACGCCTCCAGAATGCGCGGATCGCGGATGCCGCGCCCGGCGATCTGCCGCTCGACCATCTTCTCGCGCGCCGCTCCAAAGTCTGCCATCACACACCTCTCGCACCACCAACTTGGAGCAGCAGCAGGCGTTCCGATGCAGCCGCACGAGCGCATTATCAGCCTCTACGAGGAACATGCGGCCGCCTGGGACGAGACCCGCGGGCGCGAGCTCAAGGAGCGGCAGTGGATCGACGCCTTCGCCGCTTTGGTGCCGCCGGGCGGATCGATCCTCGACCTCGGCTGCGGGAGCGGCGAACCCGTCGCGCGCCACCTGATCGAACTAGGCTACCGCGTCACCGGCCTCGACTCGTCACCATCGCTTGTCGCGATGTGCCGCGAGCGCTTCCCGGATCACGAGTGGCAGGTCGGCGACATGCGCGCGCTCGAGCTCGGCCGCCGCTTCGACGGCATCCTCGCCTGGTACAGCTTCTTCCACCTCCATTTCGACGACCAGCGCGCGATGTTTCCGCGCTTCGCCGCCCATGCGCGGCCGGGCACGCCGCTGACCTTCACGAGCGGGCCGCTGCACGGCGAGGCGACCGGCGAGTGGCAGGGCGAGCCGCTCTATCACGCCAGCCTGTCCGAGGAGGAATATCGCGAGCTCCTCGAGGCCAACGACTTCGAGGTGCTCAGCTTCAAGCCGGGAATGCCGGTCGCCGAAGGCCCCAGCGTCTGGCTGGCTCAGATGAGGCCGGCGAGCGGGCTCGACGGATCCGCGTAGCGCCGCTGCCCCATGCGGCCGGCGCGGTAGGCGAGGCGGCCAGATTCGACGGCGGCCTTCATGGCGCGGGCCATCATGACCGGGTCTTTCGCCTCTGCGATGGCGGTGTTCATGAGGACGCCGTCGCAGCCGAGCTCCATCGCCACCGCGGCGTCGGAGGCGGTGCCGACGCCGGCGTCGACAAGGACGGGCACCTTGGCGCCCTCGACGATCAGCCGGATGGTCACCCGGTTCTGGATGCCGAGGCCCGAGCCGATCGGTGCGCCCAGCGGCATGATCGCGACCGCGCCCGCTTCCTCGAGCTGCTTCGCAGCGATCGGATCGTCGACGCAATAGACCATCGGCTCGAAGCCCTCCTTCACGAGGGTCTCCGTCGCCCGCAGCGTCTCGCGCATGTCTGGATAGAGCGTCTTCGCCTCGCCCAGCACTTCGAGCTTCACCAGGTTCCAGCCCCCCGCCTCGCGCGCCAGCCGCAGCGTCCGGATCGCGTCCTCGGCGGTGAAGCAGCCGGCCGTGTTGGGCAGGTAGGTGTAGCGCTTGGGATCGATGAAATCGATCAGCATCGGCTGCTTGGGATCGGCGATGTTCACCCGCCGCACGGCGACAGTGACGATCTCCGCCCCCGAGGCTTCCACCGCGGCGGCATTCTGCTCAAAGCTCTTATACTTGCCAGTGCCGACAATCAGGCGCGAGTGGAACGTGCGTCCGGCGACTGACCAGCTGTCCTCACCGACGACCTTTGTTTCCGCATTCATCAGCCGCCCCCCACGAAGGTAACGATCTCGAAATCGTCGCCATCTTCGATCTTCGTTTCGGCGAGCGTGGAACGCGGCACGATCTCCAGGTTCCGCTCCACCGCCACCCGTGTCGGCTCCAGCCCCAGTTCCAGCGCCAGATCGGCGATCGTCATGCCCTTGGTGACGCGGCGATGCTGCCCGTTGACGCTGATCGAAAGGGTGTCGTCGTAAACCATGCTAAACCCGCTTGTGGTGCCGGATGAGGGATTCGAACCCCCGACCTTCGGTTTACAAAACCGCTGCACTACCACTGTGCTAATCCGGCGCTGCGGCGAGCAATGCGTCAAGGCACGCCCAAGGTCCAGCCCTCGGTGCGGGCGATCTCCGGGGTCATCGCCGCTGGCGACCAATAGTCCTCCCGATCCGCCACCTGCCGCAGCCAGGCGGAGCTCAGGATCGCGTCGGTGGCGTGATCGTCATAGCGGGAGAGCGGCCGGTGCGGGCGGCTGCCCAGGCGAGCCAGGGCGAGATCGAGCGTCTCCGGATCTCGCACCTTGGTGCGGCCGCGCGGCAGGCCGGCGGCGGCGGCGGCGATGCTGGTGTAGATCTCGACGACCACGGATCCTGCGGGTGGCAGCGGATCGAATGGCCAGATTGGCAAGTGCGGATCGAGCCTCAGGAACAGTCGCATCCCGGTCAGGCTCGACTTGCCGACCTGCGCCGCGCCGACCAGGTTGAAGTTGCTGACCGGGTTGCAGAGGCCCAGCCGCCTCTCCTCCTCCTCGACCACTCGCATGCGGCCGGCGCCGGGCTGGAACATGTCGCCGCAGCGGCCGCCGTGGCGGCGGAAGTGACGGCTCGCTTCAACGTGGTCGACGAAGTTGGAGGCGGCGAGATCGGGCTCGTCGGCGCAATATTCCTCGACCATTTGCCAGAGCGCCCGCACGTCCGGCGGGCTCGCGCCCCAGCCGGGGAAATAGGCGCCGCGGTCGACGAAGGCGAAGGCGCCGGAGAGATCGAAGCCGTAAAGCGTCGGCGCCTCGCCCGCAGTCGCGAGCACCCACTCCAGCACCTCCATGCGCGACCAGGGCCGCCCGCGCTCGACGAGCGCCGGCGGAGCCTCGCCCATCTCGCAGACCGCGACTGCGATGCCCTTGTGGCGGCTTCCTTTGGCTCCGGACCAGTCGATCGCGGCAAAGCGCCGGAACCGGCTCACACCAATGGCGGCTGCTCGGGCGGCGTCGGCGTCTTAGGCGCGCGCGGGCGGGTCGGCGGCGGCGGGATGCGATTGCCGGCCGTCCATTGCTCGAGCAATTTGTGCGCGGTCGGGCGGCCGCCGAGGCCGAAGGCGAGCGCACACGCGACTGCCGCCGAGCCGATCACCGACGCGAAGGCGATGATCACGATCTCGTTCGCCAGGCCCATGAAGGTCAGGCCCATCGCCACCGACAGCGCGATGATCGACCATTTGAGGATCGCCGGCAGCCACCCTTCGGTGCCGGCGCCGCTGACCAGGTTCGATACGATCCGGGCGATCACCACGCCGCCGAGGATGATGCCGGTGCCGAACAGGATGCGCCCGCCGAGCTCCAGCGTCTGGGCCAGCATCGCGGCGATGATCGGCGACTGGAGCAGCTCCGCCGCCTTGATCGCGAAAAAGATCAGGATCGCGATCATCACGAGGGTGCCGACGGTGCGCGACGGGGTCGTGCTCTCCGACGAGAAGCCGAGCGTCGCCACCGCGCGGTCGAAGCCCGCCGAGGGCAACAATTGCTCGATGAACTGCTTGGCGAGTTTGCCGACGATATAGCCGATGGCGAGCAGCACCAGCGCCGCGACGATGTTCGGCAGCGCGTTGAGGATGGTCTGCAGCATCGACGTGGCGGGCGCAGAAATCGCCTCGATCCTGAGCGTGTCGAGCGCCATGATCGTGACCGGGATCATGATCAGGTAGAAGACCAAGGTGGCGATGGAGCGGCTGAGGGACGTGCGAGCCGGCGTCGCGGCTGGCGGCGAGCCGACAGGCGCCGCAGGCGTGCTCGTGGCCGCACCGCCTTCCACCAGACCGGTCCGCTGCACCCAGCGATCGGCATTGGCGGCGAGCAGCGCCTCCTGCACGATCCGCCGGACGATCTTGGCGATGATCAGCCCGACCGCGAAGATGAGGCCGGCGCCGATCAGGTTCGGAATGAAGGCGAAGGTGTTGTTGGTGAGCTCGCGCACCGGCTCCAGCACGCGGGTGAGCCCCAAGGGCTGCAGCGCGAGCATGATGCCGATCAGCAGGATCAGCCAGAAGGCGATGTCGCCGATCAGGCCGCCGAGCGTGCTGCCCGGCTCCGCCTCATAATGCTTCTTCAGCGCCGGGACGCGGTCGACCAGCTTGGCGATCGCCCATTTCGCCGCCCGCGCCAGGACATAAGCGATGAGGAGGATGGCCAGTGCACCGAGGATGCGGGGCGCCCAGATTTCGAGCTGATACTGCCAATTGTCCGGGCCGGTGCGGTACATAAGCTGCTCCCCCTCCTTACGCGGGCTGACGTCGGCTCAATGCCGAAGCGAAGCCATGGGTTCCGTTTAGCGGAGGGACGCGAGCACGTCAGCCGTGAAGCGCCCGGGATCGAAGCCCGTGCCGGGGCCGTCATAGCCGCGGCGGACGATCACGATCCGGCGCGAGGGCACGATCACCAGATACTGGCCGCGATTGCCCTGCGCGACATAGGCGTCGGCGGGAATGCCGAGGTCCGCGGGGAACGTCCAGAAGGTCGCGCCATAGCCGTAGCCGCGCTCCGGCTGGGCGGGTCCGTGCCGCGAGACGTAGCTGCCCCAGCCCGGCGGCAGGATGCGCTCGCCGTTCCAGACACCGTCATTCTGGTAGAGCAGCCCGAGCCGCGCGAGGTCGCGCGCCGTCGTCCAGACCTGGCTGGAGAGGATGAAATTGCCCTGCCAGTCGGTCTCCGGCACCGTGCGAGTCATGCCGATCCGCCACAAGAGATCAGTCAGCGGAAAGGCGAGCGGCCGCTCCCCCTGCCCCAGCTTCGCCCTCAGGCCGCGTATCGCCAGCAGGGTGTCGTTATTGGCGTAGCGGAAGCGCGTTCCCGGCGGCACCTCGATGGGCCAGTGGGTGGCATCCTCGGTCACCGCCGAGCCGCCGAAATAGCTCGCATCGGTGCGGTTGCCGGCGGCGTCGGTGTGAAGGCCGCTCGCCATGCGCAGCAGGTGATCGGTGGTGATCCCCTGGCGCGGATCGCCCGGCGACTGCCATTCCGGCACCGGCGCCGGCGCATTCACGTCGATCAGCCCCTGCTGGACCGCAGCGCCGACGACGCTGCCGGCGATGCTCTTGGCGACCGACCAGGTGCGCTGCGACATGTGCATGTTGAAATCGGGCCGGTAACGCTCGGCGACGATCCTGCCGTCCTGCACGACCAGCACCGCGGTGGTCTCGCTCCCCTGCCCGTAGCTGCGCCGGTCGAAGGCGGCATCCACCGCCCGCGTCAGCGGCCGCGCGTCGCCGCGCGGCTTCGCCAGCGCATTGCGATCCCCGTTCGGCCAAGGCAGCCGATCGGACCGATCCACCGGCGGGTTGACGCTGAGCCGCGGCACGAACCGCGCCGCCTCCGCCGTCGCGCCGATCGGCAGCTGCGCGCAGCCGAGATGCGGCCGCCACACCGCGATCCGCGGCGGTAGCCTGTCGTCGAAGGCGACGCTCACCGTCCGCCCGTGGCGGTCCACCGTCGCTTCCAGCTCGGCCATGATCGGCACATATTCCGGATAGTTGCGCTTGAGGTCGTCGGCCTCGACCTGCGCCTCCGTCATGCCGGCATTGAAGATGTCGCTGCACAGGAAGCCGGCCTTGTAGCCCGCCGCCAGCGCCCGCACGTAGCGTGGCGAATCCACCTGCGCCGCCGCCGGCGCCGCCAGCACAAGTACGAACGCGAGCCAAGCCTTCTTCATCAGGGTCGTTCTCCAAATTCCTTGCGCAACGCCTTGGGCGCCTTGTCCCACCAGGCGCGGGCGATGACGTTCCCCACCCGCTCCGGATCCGCGGTGCCATAGCGCACAAGTATGGCCGGCCAGCCACGATAATGGGCCGTCTCCCAGAAGATCTCCGGGTCCGTCTCCATCAGCAGCTCCTTCTCCGGCAGCGGCGAAGCCACGGCGAAGCTGCCCGCATCCCGCCCGATATAGAGGAAGCCCTTGCCTTTCACCTTCACGGCCGGCTTGCCATAGGAAGTCGAGAGCTCCGTGGCCGGCAGGCCGAGGGCGAACGCCACCGCCTCCTCCCAGTCATTCACCGCCTTGCTCCCGCAGTGCCCGGCGCTGCTCGTCCCACCAGGCCATGCGTTCCGCGATCCTCTTCTCGATCCCGCGCTCAGTCGGCTCGTAGAAAGTCTGCGGCTGCATCTCGTCCGGCCAGTAATTGTCGCCGGAAAAGGCCTCGGGCGCATCATGGTCGTAGCGATAGCCCTTGCCGTAGCCGATCGTCTTCATGAGCTTGGTCGGTGCGTTGAGGATGTTCTTGGGCGGCATCAGCGATCCCGTGTCCTTCGCGCTCCGCCACGCCGCCTTCTGCGCCTTGTAGACCGCGTTCGATTTGGGCGCGGTCGCCAGATAGAGGCAGGCTTGGACGATTGCGAGTTCGCCCTCCGGCGAGCCGAGGAAGTCGTAAGTGTCCTTCGCTGCGATGCACTGGACCAGTGCCTGCGGGTCGGCGAGGCCGATATCCTCCACCGCCGCCCGCGTCAGCCGCCGCAGGAGATAGAGAGGCTCCTCGCCGGCGGTCAGCATGCGCGCGAGATAGTAGAGAGCCGCCTGCGGATCGGAGCCGCGGATCGCCTTGTGAAGCGCGGAGATGAGATTGTAATGCCCCTCGCGGTCCTTGTCGTAGACCGCCACCCGCCGATGCAGCAGTGCCGACAGGCCGGCGGGGTCGAGCGGCCCGTCCAGCTCCACCGAGAACAATGTCTCCGCCTGGTTGAGCAGGAAGCGCCCGTCACCATCCGCCGTCGCGATCAGAGCATCGCGCGCATCCGGCGTCAGCGGCAGCGGCCGCTCCATGATCGCCTCGGCCCGGTCGAGCAGCTTGCCGAGCGCCGTCGCATCGAGCCGGTTGAGGATCAGCACCTGCGCCCGCGACAGCAAGGCAGCGTTGATTTCGAACGACGGGTTCTCGGTCGTCGCGCCGACCAGCACCACCGTGCCGTTCTCGACATAGGGCAGGAAGCCGTCCTGCTGCGCCCGATTGAAGCGGTGGATCTCGTCCACGAACAGCAGGGTCTGCCGCCCGAGCCGCACATGCTCGCGCGCCTCGGCGAACACCTTCTTGAGATCCGCCACGCCGGAGAAGACGGCCGAGATCGCCACGAACCTCATGCCGACCGCGTCGGCGAGCAGCCGCGCGATCGTCGTCTTTCCCGTCCCCGGCGGACCCCACAGGATCATAGAGGCAAGCTTCCCCGCCGCCACCATCCGCCCGATCGCCCCTTCCGGCCCGGTCAGATGCTCCTGCCCGACCACATCCTCGAGCCGCTGCGGCCGCAACCGGTCGGCGAGCGGCGCCGAGTCGGAGATCGGCGCCTCCGGCTGGGCGGGCTCGTCGCTGGCAAAAAGGTCGGCCATCCCCGGCCTCTAGCGGATTCCGGCGCCAGGAGCAGCACTTAGCTATCCATTGACGAGCGACTGTCTACGATATATCTTAGATACAAGAAGAAGGAGCTTTGGACATGGGCATGAAGTTCAGGATGCATGGCTGCGGGCCGCGCGGCTTTCCCGAGGCGATCCTGGCGATGGGCCTCGGCGGCCGCGGCTGGGGATCTGGGCCGTGGGACTGGGGAACCGAGTTCGGCGGCGGTCACAGGCATCGGGGCGGCGGCCGTCGCCGCGTCTTCGAGTCCGGCGAGCTCCGGCTCGTCCTGCTTCGCCTGATCGCCGAGCAACCGCGCCATGGCTACGACCTCATCCGCGCGATCGAGGACCTGACGCACGGCACCTATGCGCCGAGCCCCGGCGTCGTCTACCCGACCCTGACGATGCTCCAGGACATGGGCCTGATCCGCGAGCAGGAGGCGGAGGGCTCTCGCAAGCTCTATGCCGCCACCGCCGAGGGCGAAGCCTATCTCGCCGACCGCAAGGACGAGATCGACGCGCTGATGAGCCGCCTCCAAGGCCTCGGCGAGGACAAGCGCAAGGCAGGCGGCGCCCCGATCAAGCGCGCCGTCGGCAATCTTCTTTCGGCCCTCTGGCACCGCGTCACCCGCGACGACGTCGACGAAAGCACCCTCCACGAAATCGCGGCCATTCTCGACGAGGCCGCCCAGAAGATCGAGAGACGATGACGACCAGCTCCGCCGCCGTACTGACGTCCAATGCCAGCCGCTACCTGCAGCAGCTCTGCAAGCACTGGCAGCACAATCTTAGGGTCGAATTCACGCCTGAACACGGCACGATCGTCTTCCCGCGCGATGCTCGGGGCGCGGACTGGCCCGGCGAGGCGATCGTAACGATGACGGCTCAGGCCGAGGCGCTGGAATGCAGGATCGAGGCGAGCGCACCCGGCCAGCTGGAGGCACTCAAGGGCGCTGTTGCGCGTCATCTCGACCGCTTCGCGTTCCGCGAGGCGCCGCTCGGCTTCGACTGGCGCGACGCCGCCTGACTTTTCCTTTGTTCTTGTGAAGCAACAGCTTAGGGCCTAATCTGGCGGCCTCCGGGGTGGAGGGGTCATGAAGCACTATCGCGTCTACAAACTGCGTGAGCCGCAAGGCCGCATCGTCAAGGGCAAAGACATCGAGGCGCCCGACGACCGCGAGGCAATGCGCGAGGCGATGGACGACGAGGACTGCCCGGTCTGCGAAGTCTGGCAAGGCACGAAGAAGGTCGGCTCGATCGAATAAGGCCGATGCTCAGGGCACCGGGCTCGGCCTCGGCCTCAGCCCCGCCTGCCGCTGGCGGATGATCCGGATATAGGCGTCGACCAGTTCCTGGTTGACCTCGTCCCAGCCGTAACGCGTGCTCGCCTGCATACCCGCGCGGCCTGCTTTCTCGCGTAGAGCGGAGTCCTGGCAGTAGCTCGCCAGTGCATCCGCAAAGCCTTCGATCGCTCCCGCCCGCACCAGCCGTCCGGTGACGCCGTCGGCGACGAGGCTCTGGCTGCCGGTGGCGATCGCGGCCACCACTGGGATGCCGACCGACATCGCCTCCAGGGTCACGTTCCCGAACGTCTCTGTCACCGACGGATTGAACAGCATGTCCATTGACGCGACGGCGCGGCCGAGATCCGCCCCGCCCTGGAAGCCGACGAAGCAGCCGTTCGGCAGCCTTTTCTCGAACCATTCGCGGGCCGGCCCCTCCCCCACCACCAGCACCTTGTGGCGCACTTGCCGGCGCTCCAGCCGGTCAATCGTGTCGGAGAAGACGTCGAGCCCCTTCTCCATCACCAGCCGCCCGGTGAAGCCGATCACCGGCAAGTCGTCCGCTATGCCGAGCGAACGCCGCCATTCGAGGTCGCGCCGCGCCGGGTCGAAGATCTCGCGGTCGATGCCGCGGGTCCAGATGCCGACATCGTAGTTCATCCGCTGCTCGCGCAGCAGCTGCGCCATCGAGTCAGACGGCGCGAAGATCGCGTCGCAGCGGCGGTAGAAGCGCCGCAAGATGGCGAGCAGCACCGGTTCCAGGAACGCGAGACCGTAATAGCGCGGGTAGGTTTCAAAGCGGGTGTGGACCGAGGCAACGACAGGACGATCATGCCGGCGTGCCCAGCTGATCGCGCGGTGTCCGAGAAAGTCCGGGCTGGCGACGTGCAGGATATTGGGTGCGAATGCCTTGATGTCGCGCCTCGCCCGTGGTGGCAGCGACAGCGCCATCTTATATTCGGACCGGCCGGGGATCGGCACGTAGGGAATGTGAACGACGTCCCCGTTGGGCGGAAAGGCCGGCTCCGCCACGGTCGGCGAATAGATCCGCACCGCCGCCCCCTGGCGCAGCAGATAGTCGACCAGCCGGTTCAGCGCCTGGTTCGCGCCGTCGCGGACATAATTGTAATTGCCGCTGAACATTGCGATGCGGAGGTCGGAAGCGTCCATCGCCGCCCCGATACGCGGATGCGCCGCAAAGGCCAAATCTCTCGACGCTATTCGGGCGGATCCCTTGGGCGCGGCGGCAGACGGCGTATGCGGCGGATGCCGGCGAGCATCGGCACGATCAGCAGCACCAGGGCGAGGATCGCGATCAGCGCCTTCATTCGCGATAGCCGAGGCCGCGCAGCTCGTCGCCGCGCCCCTGTTCCTCGAGCATCTGCGCGACTTCCGGGGTGCCGTAACGGGCGAGCGCGGCGGGAGCATCCCTGGCGAGCAGATCCAGCGCGTCCTCGTCCTCATCCATGATCGCCGGCGGCGGCGCAGCTCGCTTCTTGCGGGGCGCGGCGACCGGCTTTCCCGTCACTGCGACCAGCAGCGCCACGCTCAGAACGCCAAGCCCGATCCAGAGCAGCATGGCTAATGCCCGCCGCGGTTCATTGCGGGCGGCCGCTGAGACCCGCGGCGGTGCGCAGATCGTCGCCCTTCATCAGGCGGCCGTCATGCATGACGATCTCGACATGGCGAAGCGCGCCGAGATTGGCCGAGGGATCGCCTTCGACCAGGAACAGATCGGCCCGCTTGCCGACCTCAAGAGAGCCGGTTTCGTCGCCCATCCCGTAGAGCATGGCCGGCACGATCGTGGCAGTGGCGAGCGCCTGGGCGGGCGTCAGGCCGGCTTCGTTGTAGATCTCGATCTCACGGATCAGCTCGATTCCGAAACCGTCCGTGCCGGCGACGATCGGCACGCCGCGGTCGTGCAGCTCCTTCACCAGCGCCTTGTATTTCTGAATGCCCTTCTCGATCTGCGCCGTGGAGACCTCCGGGGTGGGTGCGAGTCCGCCATTGCGCAGGCCGCGGTCGAGCTGCGGCGGCAGCACGCCGGCGAACGGGCGATAGGCAGGCGCGAGCTGCCCCCGCGGAATATAGTCGCCCTCGAACACCGCCACGGTCGGATCGACCGCGATCTTGCGCCGCGCCAGCTCGGCGAGGAATGCGTTCATCGGCTCCGCCTTGAAGTCGAGCGTCGGCCCGAATTGATACGGGCCGTAGAAACGCTGCAGCCCGTTCGACTGGTCGATCACCGACTTTGGCATTCCCTGCATCATCACCCAGTTGATATGAGTGATCTCGTCATAGCCGTCGGCGACCGCCTCGGCCGGGCGCCGGGTCCGCTGGATATGGCCGTGGACGCGCAGTCCCAGCCGGTGCGCCTCGTCCGCGATCGGCTTGACGAGCTTGGGGTCTAGCGAGCCGTAGAGCTTGACGCCAAAGAAGCCGAGCTCCTTGGCGCGCCGCACGGCGGCTAAGGCGGTCGCTTCATTCGTGACCGTCACCGCGCCCTGCGCCGCCAGTTCGCCCGGTCCGTCGATCAGCATCGACGACACCGAGTGGGGACCCAGAAGCTGGCCCGACTCGATGCGCTTGCGGCGTGCGGTGCCGGTCTCTATGTCGTTGCCCGGATCGCGCACGTTGGTGATGCCGGTCGCCAGCAAGAGCGGCCCGGTCGCATCATCCCCATAGTGCATGTGGCTGTCCCACAGGCCCGGCAGCAGCGTCTTGCCGGCGCCATCGAACACCGAAGCATTGGCTGGAATCGCCACTGAGCCCGCCGGACCGACCGCCGTGATGCGCCCATTCTGCGCGACCAGGCTCATATTGTCGCGGAAGGTGCGGGCTTTCGAATCATAGAGCCGGACGCCGCGGAACGCGACCGGCGCCGTCGCCTTGGGAGCGATCCTGGCGAGCAAAGCAGGAGCCCGGGCAGCGAGAGCCTCGTCCTGCAGACGCGCCAGCTCCGGCGCCGCACTCTCCCATCCGGCCGGCAGGAAGTTCAGGAAACTCGCGCTGCCGAACACTCGATCGCCCTCGAACCAGAGCGGGAACGGTGACAGGCCGAAGCCGTCCACGGCCCACAGCGTCAGAGTCTTGGCGCTTCCGTTCGCCGTCACCTGGTGATCGCCAAGGCGCACCATTGTGGCCCTGCCGGAAGGGCCGAGCGCCAGCGTATGCCCGGGCGCCTTCATCAGCGCCTCGGCGATGGCGGCCGTCGCGTCGGCGGTGCCGCCGAACGGCACATAGAGCGCACCAGCCGGGACAGGACCGCCGCGATCGACCGGCGTCACATAGCCTGTGCGGCTGTCATAGGTCTCGCCCGCGTCGCCGCCGAAGGTGGAAAAGCCGCGGACTTCCGCGGCTGTGATCAGCCCCTTCACATCGACAGCCAGGCGTTGATCGATTTCCGTCTTGAAGCCGCGCAGCAACAGGCTCTGCCGCGACCAGCGGGTGCCGTCCTTTGCCGTCCACCGGTAGACGGTGCCGTGGGGGCCGGCCGAGGAGGTGATCAACAGCTTCTCGGCGTCTTTCGGCGGCTTGGCGAGCTCCGCTTCGGGCACTCCCTGGCTCTGCGCGGCCGGGGCGGGCTGCTTCTGGGACAGTGCCGGAGCAGAGATGACTAGCGCGATCAAGCTTACGGTGAGCAAGGCTTTCATGGTTCCCCCCGTGGGCAAGGAACGCAATGCATCGCACGCCCCCGCCCGTCCGGCAATCCGAGCGGCGGCAAAGAAAAACCCCGCCGGATCGCTCCGGCGGGGTCTTTCATTTCAGCCTGAGGTCAGTCCTCAGCCCTGCAGATACTCGCCCGCATCCGCGTCGGTGCCGTGACCTTCCGCAGAAACCGCCGCCAGCGGATCGTCGCCGATCGCCGCTTCCGGTCCCTGGGCGAGCTCCGCCGCATGCTCTTCCTCAGCCGAGTTCGGCAGGATGAGCGATTCCTGCAGCTTGCGATGAGCGGCGCGGAGCGCTGCGTCGCGGCTGGAGGCGGCGATCCGCATCCGGTTCATGCCCGCACCGGTGCCCGCCGGGATCAGGCGGCCGACGATGACATTCTCCTTGAGGCCGTCCAGCGTGTCGACCTTGCCCTGCACCGAAGCCTCGGTGAGGACGCGGGTCGTTTCCTGGAACGAAGCGGCCGAGATGAAGCTGCGGGTCTGCAGCGACGCCTTGGTGATGCCGAGCAGCACCGGCTTGCCTTCGGCCTTGCGCTGTTTCGGTGCCAGCTTGTCGTTGACCTCCCGCATCTCCTGGTGATCGACCTGCTCGCCGACCAGGAACGTGGTGTCGCCGCTCTCCGTGATCTCGACCTTCTGCAGCATCTGGCGAACGATCACCTCGATGTGCTTGTCGTTGATCTTCACGCCCTGCAACCGGTACACCTCCTGGATTTCCGCCACGAGATATTCCGCCAGCGCGACCACGCCGAGCACCTCGAGGATGTCGTGCGGATCGGGCGAGCCGCCAATCAGATTGTCGCCGCGCTTGACGAAGTCGCCTTCCTGCACGTCGATCACCTTCGACTTCGGCACGAGATATTCGACCATCTCGCCGCCATCCTCGGGCTGGATGCCGATCTTGCGCTTCGCCTTATAGTCCTTGCCGAACACGACGCGGCCGGACACCTTGGCGATGATCGCATTCTCCTTCGGCTTGCGCGCTTCGAACAGCTCCGCCACCCGCGGCAGACCGCCGGTGATGTCGCGGGTCTTGGCGGCCTCGCGGGAGACGCGGGCGAGCACTTCGCCGGCGGCCACCGTCTGACCATCCTCGACCGACAGCATCGCGCCCGGCGCCAGCATGTAGCGCGCGGCCTCGCCGCTCTGCTCGTCGAGCAGGGTGACGCGGGGACGCAGATCCTCCTTCGAACGTGCGGTGCCGCGGAATTCCGTGACGACGCGCTGGGCGATGCCCGTCGCTTCGTCGACCTGCTCGGTGAGGGTCTTGCCCTCGACCAGGTCCTGGAACTTCACGGTGCCGCCCTTTTCGGTGATGACCGGCATCATGAACGGATCCCACTCGGCGATCCGCTCACCCTTGGTGACGATATGGCCGTGGTCGCACATCAGATGCGCACCATAAGGGATACGGTGCGAGGCGCGCTCGCGGCCGTCCATGTCGACGATCGCAACTTCGCCGTTGCGGGCCATGGCCACCCGGCGTCCACGAGCGTCGACGATGGTCGGCAGGTCGCGGAACTCGATGGTCCCGTCGACTGCCGCCTCGAGGTTCGAGGTCTCGTTGAGCTGCGCGGCGCCGCCGATGTGGAAGGTCCGCATCGTCAGCTGCGTGCCCGGCTCGCCGATCGACTGCGCCGCGATGACGCCGACAGCCTCGCCGATGTTCACCGGCGTGCCCCGAGCGAGGTCGCGCCCGTAGCACCGGCCGCAGACGCCATGCTGGCTCTCGCAGATCAGCGGCGAGCGGATCTTGACCGCCTGGATGCCCATCTCGTCGATGCGCGTCGCGGCGGCCTCGTCGATCAACTCACCTTCCTTGGCCAGCACGTCACCGGTCTTGCCGTCGACGATGTCCTCGGCAGGCGTGCGGCCCAGGATGCGCTCGCCGAGCGAGGCGATGACGGCGCCGCCCTGTACGATCGCCTTCATCTCCAGCGCGTTCTCCGTCTTGCAATCCTCCTCGACAATCACGCAGTCCTGCGACACGTCGACGAGACGGCGGGTCAGGTAGCCCGAGTTCGCCGTCTTGAGCGCCGTGTCCGCCAGACCCTTGCGGGCGCCGTGGGTGGAGTTGAAATATTCAAGGACGGTCAGGCCTTCCTTGAAGTTCGAGATGATCGGCGTCTCGATGATCTCGCCCGAAGGCTTGGCCATCAGGCCGCGCATGCCGGCAAGCTGCTTCATCTGGGCCTGCGAACCGCGGGCGCCGGAATGGGCCATCATGTAGATCGAGTTGATCGGCGCCATGCGGCCGGTCTCGTCCTTGGGCTGCGCCTTGATCTTGTCCATCATGGCGTTGGCCACCTGGTCGCCGCAGCGGCTCCAGGCGTCGATCACCTTATTGTACTTCTCCTGCTGGGTGATCAGACCGTCCTGATATTGCTGCTCGTAATCCTTCACGAGGGCACGGGTCTCGTCGACGAGGCCCTCCTTCTCGTGCGGGATGATCATGTCGTCCTTGCCGAAGCTGATGCCAGCCTGAAAGGCGTGGCGGAAGCCGAGGCCCATGATCGCATCGGCGAACAGCACCGTCTCCTTCTGGCCGGTGTGGCGATAAACCACGTCGATGACGTCGCCGATCTCCTTCTTGGTCAGCAGGCGGTTGACGGTCTCGAACGGCACCTTGTGGCTCTTCGGGAGAGTCTCGCCGAGCAGCATGCGGCCCGGCGTCGTCTCGAAGCGCTTCATGAAGGTGTTGCCCTCTTCGTCCGTCTGCGGGACGCGGCTGATGATCTTGGTGTGCAGCGTCACAGCCTTGGCGTGGAGCGCCTGGTGCACCTCGGTCATGTCGGCCAGCATCGAGCCTTCGCCCGGCTCGCCCTCGCGCTCCATCGACAGATAGTAGAGACCCAGCACCATGTCCTGCGAAGGCACGATGATCGGCTTGCCGTTGGCGGGCGAGAGGATGTTGTTGGTCGACATCATCAGCACGCGCGCTTCCAGCTGCGCTTCAAGCGACAGCGGGACGTGCACGGCCATCTGGTCGCCGTCGAAGTCAGCGTTGAACGCGGCGCAGACCAGCGGGTGGAGCTGGATCGCCTTGCCCTCGATCAGCACCGGCTCGAACGCCTGGATGCCGAGGCGGTGGAGCGTCGGCGCGCGGTTCAGAAGAACAGGGTGCTCGCGAATGACTTCATCGAGGATGTCCCAGACTTCCTTGCGCTCCTTCTCGACCCACTTCTTGGCCTGCTTCAGGGTCATGGACAGACCCTTGGCGTCCAGCCGCGAGTAGATGAACGGCTTGAACAGCTCGAGCGCCATCTTCTTCGGCAGGCCGCACTGGTGGAGCTTGAGCTCCGGACCGGTGACGATGACCGAACGGCCCGAATAGTCGACGCGCTTGCCGAGCAGGTTCTGGCGGAAGCGGCCCTGCTTGCCCTTGAGCATGTCGGACAGCGACTTCAGCGGCCGCTTGTTGGCGCCGGTGATCGTCCGGCCACGGCGGCCGTTGTCGAACAGGGCGTCGACCGACTCCTGCAGCATGCGCTTTTCGTTGCGGACGATGATGTCCGGCGCGCGCAGCTCCATCAGCCGCTTCAGGCGGTTGTTGCGGTTGATGACGCGGCGATAGAGGTCGTTCAGGTCCGACGTCGCGAAGCGGCCGCCGTCCAGCGGCACCAGCGGGCGCAGCTCGGGCGGGATCACAGGAATGACTTCCAGGATCATCCACTCGGGACGGTTGCCGGACTCGAGGAAGCTCTCGACGACTTTGAGGCGCTTGATGATCTTCTTGGGCTTCAGCTCCGACTTGGTCTCGGCCAGCTCCTTCAGCAGCTCTTCCTTCTCGCCTTCGAGATCGAGCTCCTCGAGCATCTTGCGCACGGCTTCGGCGCCGATGCCGGCGGTGAAGGCGTCCTCGCCATATTCATCCTGCGCCTCGAGCAGCTCGTCCTCGGTGAGGAGCTGGAACTTCTCGAGCGCGGTGAGGCCCGGCTCGGTGACGATGTAGGATTCGAAGTAGAGGACGCGCTCCAGCTGCTTCAGCTGCATGTCGAGCAGCAGGCCGATGCGGCTCGGCAGCGACTTCAGGAACCAGATGTGGGCGACCGGCGCGGCCAGCTCGATATGGCCCATGCGCTCGCGGCGAACCTTCGAGACGGTGACCTCGACGCCGCACTTCTCGCAGACGATGCCCTTATACTTCATGCGCTTGTACTTGCCGCACAGGCATTCGTAATCCTTGATCGGACCGAAGATGCGCGCGCAGAACAGGCCGTCACGCTCGGGCTTGAACGTGCGGTAGTTGATCGTCTCGGGCTTCTTGATCTCGCCGAACGACCAGGAACGGATCCGCTCCGGCGAAGCGATGCCGATCTTGATCTGGTCGAACGTCTCCGGCTTGACGACCGGATTGGCGAAGTTGGTCAGTTCGTTCATTTTCTTTCAGTCCCTTATGGGAGAAATCTCATCGTCGGCGGGAGGTGCGGAGCGCCATGGCGGCGCCCCGACACTTACTCCGCGGCCAGCTGCTGCTGATCGTCCTCGCTCTCGACGCTGTTCAGCTCGACGTTGAGGCCGAGGCTGCGCATTTCCTTGACGAGCACGTTGAAGCTCTCCGGAATGCCGGCCTCGAAGGTGTCGTCGCCCTTGACGATCGCCTCGTAGACCTTGGTGCGGCCGATCACGTCGTCCGACTTCACCGTCAGCATCTCCTGCAGCGTGTAGGCGGCGCCGTAGGCCTGGAGCGCCCAGACCTCCATCTCGCCGAACCTCTGCCCGCCGAACTGCGCCTTGCCGCCCAGCGGCTGCTGGGTGACGAGGCTGTAAGGCCCGATCGAACGCGCGTGGATCTTGTCGTCGACGAGGTGGTGGAGCTTCAGCATATAGATGTAGCCCACCGTCACCTTGCGGTCGAACGCCTCGCCGGTGCGGCCGTCGAAGAGTGTCACCTGACCCGAGGGGTCGAGGCCCGCCTTCTCCAGCATCGCCGACACGTCCGCCTCGCGAGCGCCGTCGAACACCGGAGTGCCCATCGGCACGCCGCTGACTAGGTTGGAGGCGAGCTCCATCACCTGGTCGTCGTCGCGCGCATCGATGTCGCCGGCATAATGGTCGCCATAGACGTCCTTCAGCTTCTGCCGGACCTGGCCGACATCGCTGCCGTCCATGCCGTCCGCCTTGTGATGGATCGACTCCAGCATCTCGCCGATCTGCTTGCCGAGGCCGCGCGCGGCCCAGCCGAGATGGGTCTCGAAGATCTGGCCGACGTTCATGCGCGACGGCACGCCGAGCGGGTTGAGCACGATGTCGGCATGGGTGCCGTCTTCGAGGAACGGCATGTCCTCGATCGGCAGGATGCGCGAGATGACGCCCTTGTTGCCGTGACGGCCGGCCATCTTGTCGCCCGGCTGCAGCTTGCGCTTCACCGCGACGAACACCTTGACCATCTTCAGCACGCCCGGCGGCAGCTCGTCGCCGCGCTCGAGCTTCTCGATGCGGTCCTCGAGCCGGCGGCGGATCACCGCCTCCGCGTCGTCATACTGCGTCTTCACCGCCTCGAGATCGGCCTGAACCTTGTCGTCCTTGACCGCGAACTTCCACCATTCGTGGCGCTCGACGGCCTCGAGACCGGCGTCGTCGATGTCGGCGCCCTTCTTGAAGCCCTTCGGCGCCGCGGTGGCGGTCTGGCCGATCAGCATCTCGCGAAGACGCGCATAGGTGGCGCGCTTCAGGATCGAACGCTCGTCCTCGGCGTCCTTGCGGAGCCGGTCCTTTTCCTCGGCCTGGATGGCGCGGGTGCGGTCGTCGATGTCGATGCCGTGGCGGTTGAACACGCGGACCTCCACGATCGTGCCCGCGACGCCCGGCGGCAGACGGAGCGACGTATCGCGAACGTCCGACGCCTTCTCACCGAAGATGGCGCGGAGAAGCTTCTCCTCCGGCGTCATCGGGCTTTCGCCCTTCGGCGTGATCTTGCCGACCAGGATGTCGCCCGGCTCCACCTCGGCGCCGATATAGACGATGCCCGCCTCGTCGAGGTTGCGAAGGGCTTCCTCGCCGACGTTCGGGATGTCGCGGGTGATGTCCTCCGGCCCGAGCTTGGTATCGCGGGCCATGACCTCGAACTCCTCGATGTGGATCGAGGTGAAGACGTCGTCCTTCACGATCCGCTCGGAGATCAGGATGGAGTCCTCGTAATTGTAGCCGTTCCACGGCATGAACGCGACGAGCACGTTCCGACCGAGCGCGAGCTCGCCGAATTCGGTGGACGGACCGTCGGCGATGACGTCACCCGCGTTGACCACATCGCCCACCTTCACCAGCGGACGCTGGTTGATGCAGGTGTTCTGGTTCGAACGCTGGAACTTCATCAGCGTGTAGATGTCGACGCCCGACTTGCCGGCCTCGACCTCACCCGTGGCGCGAACCACGATGCGGGCCGCGTCCACCTGGTCGACGATGCCGCCGCGGCGGGCCGAGATGGCCGCCCCGGAGTCACGAGCAACCGTCTCTTCCATGCCGGTGCCGACGAACGGCGCCTCGGCGCGAACCAGCGGCACCGCCTGGCGCTGCATGTTCGATCCCATCAGCGCGCGGTTGGCGTCGTCATTCTCGAGGAACGGAATGAGCGAGGCCGCCACGGAGACGAGCTGCTTCGGCGACACGTCCATCAGGGTGATGATGTCGCGCGGCGCCATCAGGAACTCGCCGGCCTGGCGGGCCGAGACGAGATCCTCGGCGAAACCGCCCGCTTCGGTCAGCTCGGCATTCGCCTGCGCGATCGTGTGCTTCGCCTCCTCCATCGCGGACAGGTAGACGACATCGGTCGTCACCTTGCCGTCGACGACGCGGCGATACGGCGTTTCGATGAAGCCGTATTTGTTGACCCGGCTGAAGCTGGCGAGCGAGTTGATCAGGCCGATATTCGGCCCTTCCGGCGTCTCGATCGGGCAGATGCGGCCATAATGGGTCGGGTGGACGTCGCGGACCTCGAAGCCCGCGCGCTCGCGGGTGAGGCCGCCCGGCCCGAGCGCCGAGACGCGACGCTTGTGCGTTACCTCGGACAGCGGGTTGGTCTGGTCCATGAACTGCGAGAGCTGCGAGGAGCCGAAGAATTCGCGTACCGCCGCCACGGCCGGCTTGGCGTTGATGAGGTCGTTCGGCATCACCGTCGACACGTCGACCGAGCTCATCCGCTCCTTCACCGCGCGCTCCATGCGGAGCAGGCCGACCCGATACTGGTTCTCGAGCAGCTCGCCGACCGAACGCACGCGCCGGTTGCCGAGATTGTCGATGTCGTCGATCTCGCCCTTGCCGTCCTTGAGGTCGACGAGCGTCTTCACGACGGCGATGATGTCCTCCTTGCGGAGCGTCGTCACCGTGTCCTCGGCGTCGAGGTCGAGGCGCATGTTGAGCTTGACGCGGCCGACCGCGGAGAGGTCGTAGCGCTCCGGATCAAAGAACAGGCCGGCGAACAGCGCATCCGCGGTCTCGCGGGTCGGCGGCTCGCCGGGTCGCATGACGCGGTAGATGTCGGCGAGGGCCTGGTCGCGGTCCTCGGCCTTGTCCGCCTTCAGCGTGTTGCGCATCCAGGCGCCGGTGTTGACGTGATCGATGTCGAGCAGTTCGATGCGGTCGATGCCCGCCTTGTCGAGCTTCTCGAGATTCTCCGGCGACACTTCGTCGCCCGCCTCGATGTAGATCTCGCCGGTCTTCTCGTTGATGAGATCATAGACGCTGTAGCGGCCGAAAATCTCCTCGGTCGGAATCAGCAGCGTCTTGAGGCCGTCCTTGCCCGCCTTGTTGGCGGCGCGCGGCGTGATCTTCTGGCCGGCCGCGAACACGACCTCGCCGGATTCCGCGTTGGCGATGTCGAAGGTCGGCTTCTGGCCGCGCCATTGCTCGGGCACGAACGGGATCTGCCAGCCGCCGGCGCCGCGGCCATAGGTGACCTTGTTGTAGAAGGTGGTGAGGATTTCCTCGTTGTTGAGGCCGAGCGCGTGCAGCAGCGCCGTCACCGGCAGCTTGCGCTTGCGGTCGATGCGGACGTTGACGATGTCCTTGGCGTCGAACTCGAAGTCGAGCCACGAGCCGCGGTACGGAATGACGCGGGCGGCGAAGAGATACTTGCCCGAGGCATGGGTCTTGCCGCGGTCATGGTCGAACAGCACACCCGGCGAGCGGTGCATCTGTGACACGATGACGCGCTCGGTGCCGTTGACGATGAACGTGCCGTTCTTCGTCATCAGCGGCATGTCGCCCATGTAGACGTCCTGCTCCTTGATATCGAGCACCGAGCGGGTTTCCGTATCGGGATCCACCTCGAACACGATCAGGCGGAGCGTCACGCGCATCGGCGCGGCATAGGTCATGCCCCGCTGGCGGCATTCGTCCACGTCATATTTCGGATCTTCGAGCTCGTAATTGACGAAGTCGAGCTCAGCCGTGCCGGCGAAATCGCGGATCGGGAACACGCTGCGCAGCGTCTTCTCCAGGCCCGACACATAGCCGTCCTGCGGCCGCGAGCGGAGGAACTGCTCGTAGCTCTCGCGCTGAACCTCGATGAGGTTCGGCATTTCGGAAACTTCGTGAATGTTGCCGAAGATCTTGCGGATACGCTTGGACGCAGTCGAGCGGGTGTCGCCTGCCTGGGGAGCGATGGTCGCCATTAGGTGTGTTCGCCTCTTTTTTCGGCTCCGGGGCGCCGGAGCCTCGTCTTCGTCGACGCATCAGACGCAAAAAGCCGCGAGTCTCCAGCGTGGAAACCGCAGCTTCAGCGTCTTGATAAACCCCGTCCGATCAATGCGTTGAACGCGCTGCGCGACGGCGCGTCCTGTTCCGATGCGGTGGGGTAGTGGCCGCTAGATAGGAGCGCGAGTGCCGGATGTAAAGCCTGTCAGGCGTCTCGCGCCGTCTATCCGGCGCTCCACTGGGCCACCGTCTGGCCGGTCTCGGGGTTTTCGAAAGCGACACGATCGAACTCGGCCGAGACGATGCAGACCGGGCGGGCCGCGCCGCCCGATCCGCTGCAGCGGATCACGCCCGCTTGCGGCCAGGCCTCCAGCCGACCCTCCAGCACCAGATTGAACCCGCCGGCCGGCGGCAGGATCGCAGGGTCTGCGCGCCGGACGATCTCATAGGAGCGCTCCGAGCGGCGCTGGACCCTCGAATCGTCGGCAGTGAAATAATGGGCGATGCCGACGCTCGGCGGCGATGCCGGGGCGGCGCCGGGCGTGGCGGGCTGCGCGGGGCAGGCATCGGTCAGCAGCCAAGGCTGCGGAATCCAGAAGCCTTCCACCGCTTCCACCGCCCCTTCCGGCAAGCCCTTCAGAGTGGCGTTCTCTGCATCTATGTCCGGGCGGGCGCGGATCGTCAGCCTCTGCTCCTCCTCGTCATATCGCCAGCCCATCGCGCCGAGCTCTGCGTTCGCGGCCGCCCCGCCGCAGCCGAACCGGATCTTTAGGGTGAAGCCGCGCCCCGCCAGCTCCGCCTGCGCCTCGCGATCGTCCTGTCCGGCCGCATAGGCGCTCGCCGCCTGCGCCACCGCCGTCAGCAGCGCTGCGCGATCGAGCTCGGGCGACGGCGTCGGTATCGCGGCGGGAAGCTTGAGCGGCCTGTCTTCCTCCTTGGCAGGCGCGACGCTGTTGCCGGGGTCCGGGTCCGACTTGCGCTCGCACGCGGCGAGTGTGGCGATCAGGAGCAGGGCGGCGAGGGAGGACGGGCTTCGCAAGCTCAACTTCATGACCGGGACCGTAACAGAAGATGCGGCCCTTGCCGACCCCGGGGACGTGCCGCCCTTGCCGTTGCCGGGCGGAGCGGGCAAGGCCATGGGCCTGACCCACAAGGGAAACCCGCGAGGCCGATGAGTTCCGACCAGGTCATAACCTTGCTCGTCCTGGCGGCGGTGGTGGCCGCGCTGATCTGGGACAAGGTGCGTGCCGATGTGGTCGCCCTGTGCGGCGCGGCGGTGCTGCTCGTCACCGGTGCGGTCCGCCCGATCGAGGTCCAGGGCGCCTTCGCCAGCCCGGCCATCATCGCCCTCGCCTCCCTGTTCGTGATCGCCTACGCGATGGAGCTGACTGGCCTGCTCGACACCGCGATCCGCAAAGGTGTCGACATCTGCCGGCGGATCGGCTCGCTGGGTATCTGGCTGCTCATCGCCTTTTGCGGCGGCGCATCGGCCTTCCTCAACAACACCCCGATCGTCGTGCTCGGGGCGCCCGTCATCCGCGACGTCGCGGCGGCCATGAACCTCTCGCCGAAGCGCTACCTGATGCCGCTCTCCTACGTGGCCGTGCTCGGCGGCTGCATCACCCTGATCGGCACGTCGACAAATCTGCTCGTCAACGACATGGCCTCCATCTCCGGCCAGCCGCGCTTCGGCATCTTCGAGATCACCCCGGTCGGCCTCGCCGTGGCCCTCGTCGGCGGCCTCTACCTCTTCTTCTTCAGCGGCCGACTGCTGAAACAGGACGGGCGCGCCGAGGCGACGTTCGGCGATGCGCTCACCGCCTCGCACGAATCCGACATGGGCAGCGGCCAGCCCGGCGTGCCGGAGGTCTTCGCCGAGCCGCGTCCGCTCCAGCCGTTCAAGGCCCTGATGGCGATCGCTATCTTCATCTCGGTCGTCGCGCTCGCGGCGCTGGACCTGGCACCGATCGCTGCCACTGCTTTTGCCGGCGCGGTGCTGCTGATCGTCCTGAGGGTGATCAGCGCCGACGAAGCCTATCAGGGCCTCCGCCCGGAGATCCTGATCCTGATCGCGGGCATGGTCGTGCTCGGCATCGCGCTTGAGGAGACCGGCCTCGCCGGCGCCGCGACCTCCGCTCTGGTCGGCTCATTGGACTCCCTCCACCCGCTGCTCGCGCTGGTCCTGCTCTACGGCGCCACCCTGTTCCTGACCGAGGTGCTCTCCAACGCAACCGTGGCGGTGCTGGTTACCCCCCTCGCCGTCGCCCTCGCCGAGGCGCTCGCCGTCAGCCCCCGCCCCTTCCTCGTCGCAGTGATGATCGCCGGCAGCGCCGCGTTTGCGACCCCGTTCGGCTACCAGACGAACGTCCTCGTCTACCAGATGGCCGGCTACAGCTACATGGACTTCGTCCGCGTCGGTCTGCCCCTTAACCTGATCACCTGGGCCGCCGCCTGCGTCGCGATCCCGATCTTCTTCCCCTTCTGAGTATCTCGCTCAATAGAGGAGATAAGGCCGCCGCTCCTCGGCCCAGGCCTGTTCGTCCGGGATCGTGATCGTGTCGAGATCGCCCGCCTCCGATGCCGCAACGTCGACCCATTCCCTCAGGCCGGGTCCGCCGTTGATGACGTCGATTGCGAGCTTGCCGAACTCATATTCGTAGGGGAAATCGCGCCAAAGGTCATAGTCGGGATGGAGGCGGCGGATCGCCTTGAAGGCGAGTGCCTGGACACGCCAGGGCTTGAACGCCTCGTGGTCGTAGCCCGGCCCTTCCGCATGGATATGCACACCGCTGCAGAGTTTATGCACGTGCTTGTGGAAGGTCGGCTCGAACCAGCAGTCGCGCAGGGTGCAGCCCTCCAGCCAGTTCGGCGCGAGGCGACGCATCTCGGCGATCACCGCCTTGCCGTCGATATCAGGAGCGCCGAAGATTTCGAGCGGCCGCGTCGTTCCGCGACCTTCGGAGAGGTTCGTGCCCTCCAGCATCACGGTGCCGGCATAGGCCCGCGCCATCCAGAGGTTCGGCGCATTGGGGCTCGGGTTGATCCAGACGCGCTCGCCGAGCGGCCAGCCGTAACCCGGGGCCGCATCGGGCTCATAGCCCTCCATCTCGATCACTCGGTAGTCGAGGTCGAGCTTGAAATGATCGACGAACCACTTGCCGAGCTCACCGAGCGTCAGCCCGTGCCGCATCGGGATCGGCCCTGCGCCGACGAAGCTCTCCCAGCCCGGGAGCAAGGTCAGCCCCTCGATCGGCCGCCCCGCCGGATTGGGGCGGTCGAGCACCCACACCGCCTTCTTATGGTGCGCGGCCGCTTCCATTACGTAGAGTAGGGTCGTGATGAAGGTGTAGATGCGGCAGCCAAGGTCCTGCATGTCGACCAGCAGCACGTCGAACGTGCCCATCGACTGCCCCGTCGGCCGCCGCACCTCGCCATAGAGGCTGAAGACGGGGATGCCGTGCTCGGGATCGGTGAAGTCTTCCGTCTCCATCATATTGTCCTGCTTGTCGCCCCGCATGCCGTGCTGCGGGCCGAAAGCGGCGCTGAGCTTCATGTCGCCGAGCGCCGCCAGGGCGTCGAGCGAATGCGTCAGGTCCGCCGTCACCGACGCGGGATGGGCGAGCAGGGCGACGCGCTTGCCGGCGAGCGGCGCGCGAAGCTGGGGATCGGCGAGAAGTCGGTCGATGCCAAATTTCATGGAGACGCTCACGCTATCGCAGGAAGGTGGAGGACGAAGCCATCGTCATGGTGGAAGTCCGCCTTACCCCGCGGATGCGCCAGCGCCCAATAGGATTTGCGCCCGCTCGTCTCCTCGACGATCGTGGTGATGTTGAGCTGCCACGGTGCCTGCGCCGGCAGATCGAGCAGGCACGCCGCCCGCAGCTCGTAAACACCCTCGCCGCGCCGCGTCTCGAACCGCAAAGGCGCCGGCTCCAGGTCCGACCGGCCGCCGCGATAGCGGGCGAAGCGATAGGCCGCCCACTCACCCGAGGGCGCGAAGTTGAGTTCCAGATAGGTGTCACTTTCCGGCTCGCGGATGAATGCCTCGAAGCAGCTATGCTGCCAAAGCTCCTCGCCGCGTCGGGGCTCCGCAAAGGCGGGCAGCCGCACCGCGTCCACGTTGCCGCTGAGAAGATAGCGCAGCTCCAGCACGCTTTCGCGGCGCACGACCTCGGCCCCGATCTGGGTCACGGCGTCGCATTTGTCGTCCGGGTGGAGCTTCAGCGTCTGCAACATCGCCCGCGCGGTAGCATCGCCCAGAGCGCCGCGCGACAAATTCCCGCTTGCGCCTACTGCTACAATGGTAGCATGCTACGTTTGTAGCAGGGGAGATGCTCGTGAACGTGAAAAACCTATTCCTGGCGGCGGCGCTGCTGGCCCTCGGACAGCCCGCTTTCGCACAGACCCAGTCGCCACCCGTCGCCGAAGTCACCGCCGAGCAATGGCGCGAGGACCTGCGCTTCATGGCGGCCGAGATGGAGCGCCGCCACGCGAACCTCTACCACACGGTCTCGCGCGAACGCTTCGCCGCGGCAGTCGCCGATCTCGACGCCCGCATCCCCGGCCTGCAGCGCAACCAGATCATCGTCGGCATGATGCGCATCGCCGCCATGGTCGGCGACGGCCACACCCGCATCGACCCGCGCAAGGACCCGCGCTTCGGCTTCCGGTCGCTGCCGCTGAAGCTCTATCTGTTCGAGGACGGCCTCTACGTGCGCGCTGCGGCGCCGGAACATGCCGCCCTGGTCGGCGCGAAGGTCGAGGCGATCGGCGGCGTGCCGGTCGAGGAGGCGATCCGCCGCGCCGCCGCGATCAGCTCGCGAGACAACGAGATCGGACCGAAGCTGTTCGTGCCGCTCTACCTCGCCATGCCCGACCTCCTCCACGCGCTGGAGCTCGGCACGAGCCGCGAGGCCGCGACGCTGAAGCTGCGCAAGGGCAAGCGCGTTTGGACCGCCACCGTCCCGTCGGGCGCCGTCGACCCGATCTGGCCGCCCGACACCGACATCTCACTGATGACGCCGGAAGGCTGGGTGGACGCCAGCACTGCGCCCAAGCCCCTCTGGCTCCAGGCGCCGCTCGATTATCACCGCCTCGTCGAGCTTCCGGAGCAGAAGGCGCTCTATGCCCAGCTCAACATGGTCACCAATATCGCCGGCCAGTCACTCACCGAATATGGCGAAAAGATCGGCGCGCGCGCCCGCGCCGCCAATCCGCGCGCGCTCATCCTCGACCTCCGGCTCAATCAGGGCGGCGGCGGCCACCTGCGCAACGGCCTCGTGCGCGAGCTCATCAGGGCCGAGGACGAGGACACGCGCCTGTTCGTGCTCACCTGGCGCGGCACCTTCTCGGCCAGCCAGTTCATCCTCGACGATCTCGACCGGCTGAGCGACGCAATCATCATCGGCGAGCCGGCCAGTTCCAAGCCGAGCTCGTTCGGCGACGCCTACCGCATCGGCATGCCGAACAGCGGCATCCATATCCGCTCGTCCATCTACTATTGGCAACAAGGCCAGAACAAAGACCCCTGGACCTGGGTGGATGTCGCGACGCCGCTGACCTTCGCCGATTATGTCGCCGGGCGCGATCCCGCGCTCGAGGCAGCGCTGAACTACGTGCCGCAGCCGCCACTTCAGGAGCAGCTCATCGCCGCCTCGAAGGCGGGAGGACCGGCGGCGGTGCGCGAGGCGCTCCACAAATATCGCACCGACCCCGCCCATCTTTACGCCAACCTGACTCTGCAGATCCCGCGCGCGGCCGAAATGCTGTGGAACGGCAAGCACCCGGAGGCGGCGCTGGCCGCGGCGGAATATGGCGTCGAGCAGTTCCCCGACAATGTCGATGCCTGGAACGTCCTCGCCCACCTCGCCGAAGCGGCCAAGCGGACCGATATCGCCCGCAAGGCCGGGGCGCGGGTGCTGGAGCTGGATCCCAACAGCCGCACCGCCCGCGCGCTGATGGAGCGGCTGGCGGCGACCAGCTAGGCCCGGCGCTTCAGCCGCACCAGCGCCTCGTCGAGCGCGGAGAGGAAGCGGGAGCGGTCGGCCTTGGCGAAGGGCGGCGGGCCGCCGATCCCCTCGCCCATGCCGGCGCGGAGGTCGGCCATGATCGCGCGCGTCGCCACGGCCGCGCCGATCGAGCTGGCGGTGAACGGCTTGCCGTTCGGCGCGATCACCGCCGCGCCGGCCTTGATGCAGCGGTCGGCGAGCAGGATGTCGGCAGTCACCACCACCGTCGCCGGCCCCGCGGCCTCGGCGATCCAGTCGTCGGCCGCGTCGAACCCCGCCCCGACCACGACCCGCTCGATCAGCGGATGCGGCGGCACCCGCAAATGGCTGTTGCTGACGATCGCGACCGACACCTCGTGACGGAAGGCGACCTTGTAGATCTCCTCCTTCACCGGACAGGCGTCCGCATCGACCAGGATGCGAGCCGCCGCCATCAATTGCGCGCGGGCTTGGCCCGATAGGGCTTCGCCTTGTGGCGCGCGGGCGGCGGACCGGCGCGGCGATTGGCCTTGGCGGCGTCGCGCGGCGTGCCCTGCACGGCTTCGATGCGGATACCTCCCTCGCCGGAAGGATCGCCGCCCTGCGTGCGTTTCACCGCATCGGCGAAGCGGCCTGCGACGGAGCGCGGCACTTCGAACATCGTCTCGTTTGCGGCGATGCGGATCGCGCCGATCGCGTCCTTGGTGATGTGACCGCGCCGGCACAGCAGCGGCAGCAGCCAGCGCGGATCGGCATTGTGCCGCCGGCCGATGTCCATCCGGAACCAGATCGTGTCCTCAAAGCCCTGGCGTGGACCCTCCTGCCGCTGCGGGCTGTCGCTCTGCTCGAGCATCTCCTCGGGCGCCGGCATCTTCGCGCGATGGGCCCGCACCAGAGCGGCGGCGAGCTCCTCGGGCGAGCGCTCGGCGAGCAGCCGCTGGGCGAGCTCCCGATCCTCCTCGTCCACCTCGACCGGCTCCAGCAGGGTGGCGAGCAGCCGCTCGCGATCGTTGCGGCGGATATCCTCCGGCGTCGGCGGCTTGATCCACTCGGCGGCGATGCGGGCGCCGCGCAGCATCATGTCGACGCGCTTGCGGCGCGGATAGGGCACGATCAGCACCGCCGTGCCCTTCTTGCCCGCCCGCCCCGTGCGGCCGGACCGGTGCTGGAGCGTCTCGGCATCGCGCGGCAGTTCGACGTGGACGACGAGGCTGAGCGTCGGCAGGTCGATCCCGCGCGCGGCGACGTCGGTAGCGACGCAGACCCGCGCCCTGCGATCGCGCAATGCCTGCAGCGCCGCGTTGCGCTCGTTCTGGCTGTGCTCGCCGGACAGAGCGACGGCGTCGAAGCCGCGCTCGATCAGGCTGGCATGGAGCCGCCGGACATTGTCCCGCGTCGCGCAGAACAGCATCGCCGTTTCCGCGTCGTGGAGGCGGAGGATGTTGACGACGGCATTTTCAATGTCGGCCGGCGCCACCGCCATCGCCTGATAGCTGATGTCGCCATGGCCGCGATCCTCGCCGACCGTGGAGATGCGCAGCGCGTCCTTCTGGTAGCGCTTGGCGAGCGCGACGATGGGCTTCGGCATCGTCGCGGAAAAGAGCAGGGTCCGCCGCTCCTGCGGCGTCGCGTCGAGTATCTCCTCGAGATCCTCGCGGAAGCCCATGTCGAGCATCTCGTCGGCCTCGTCGAGCACGGCCACACGCAACGCAGAGAGGTCCAGCGCGCCCCGCTCCAGATGGTCGCGCAGCCGTCCCGGCGTGCCGACGACGATGTGCGCGCCCTGCGCCAGGTTGCGGCGCTCCTTGGACGCGTCCATGCCGCCGACGCAGGTCGCGATCCGCGCCCCCGCCTTGCCGTAGAGCCAGATCAGCTCGCGGCTGACCTGCAGCGCCAGCTCGCGTGTCGGTGCGATCACCAGCGCCAGCGGCTCGCGGATGAACGGCAGGCTGCCGTTCGCTTGCAGGAGCTGCGGCGCCATGGCGAGGCCGAAGGCGACGGTCTTGCCCGAACCGGTCTGGGCGGAGACGACAAGATCCCTCCCCTCCGCCTCATCTTCGAGGACGGCGGCCTGGACCGGCGTCGGCGCGGCATAGCCACGGGCGGTGAGTGCTTCGGCGAGAAGCGGCGGCAGCGAATCGAATGGCATATGCGTCCAGATTGGGCGGCGGCGCCGTAACGGCAAGGCGGCCGGGGAAAGAACTAGGATTCGGGGCGGGTCACGATCCAGCTGCCGCCGATCAGGGCGGCAGCGATCGGCACCAGCGACCAGGGCAGATCGAGCAGCAGCAGGCCGATCAGGGCGCTCGCCCCGAAGGCCAGCAGCGCCGCGCGCTTGCCCTTGCGGCTGATCGCGCCGCGCGTCCGCCAGGCCAAGATGTGCGGGCCGAGCTTCGGGTGGTCGAGCAGCCGCGCCTCCAGCCGCGGGCTGGAACGGGCGAAGCAGAAGGCCGCCAGGATCACGAACGGGACGGTCGGCAGCAACGGCAGGAACAGTCCGATCCCGCCGAGCAGCAGCGAGATCACGCCCGCCGCGAGATAAGCCGCCCTGATCATCCGCCCATCAAAGCAAAAGGGCGGCCCCATGAGGAGCCGCCCCTTCTCGACATCGGGATCGCAGAGGATCCCGAAATCTTACTTGAGCTCGACAGTGGCGCCGGCTTCCTCGAGGCGCTTCTTGAGCTCCTCGGCTTCGGCCTTGTTGACGCCTTCCTTGACGGGCTTCGGAGCGCCTTCGACCAGCGCCTTGGCTTCGCCGAGGCCGAGCGCGGTGATCGCACGCACTTCCTTGATGACGTTGATCTTCTTGCCGCCGTCATTGACGAGGATCACGTCGAACTCGGTCTTCTCTTCGACCGGGGCCGCAGCGGCGCCGCCACCGGCCGGGCCGGCAACCGCGACAGCAGCGGCGGCGGAAACGCCCCACTTCTCTTCGAGGGCCTTGGCGAGGTCGGCGGCTTCGAGGACGGTCAGCTCGCTGAGCTGATCGACGAGGGACTGGATGTCTGCCATTTTCAAATCTCCAAAAGGTTCAATTCAGATCAGGTTGTAATCAGGCGTCTTCTTTGGCCGCATAAGCGCCAAAGACACGCGCCAGCATCGCGCCCGGCTCGTTGATGGTGCGGGCGATCTTCGATGCAGGGGCCTGGATAAGGCCGATGATCGTCGCGCGCAGTTCATCGAGAGACGGAAGCTCGGCGAGCGCCTTCACTCCGTTAGCGTCGAGAAGCGTGTCGCCCATCGCGCCGCCGACGATCTCGAACCTGTCGGTCGTCTTGGCGAAATCCACGGCGACCTTGGCGGCCGCCACCGGATCCTGCGATGTCGCGAGCGCCGTCGGCCCCGTCAGCATTTCGCTGATCGGTGCATACGTCGTGCCCTCGACGGCAATCAGAGCGAGCGTGTTCTTCGACACCTTGTAGCTGGCGCCCGCGTCGCGCATCCGGATCCGCAGGGCGGTGGACTGGGCCACCGTCATGCCGAGATTGCGGGTGATCACGACCACCGCAGTCTCGTTGAACGTCTGCTTCAGCTGGGCGACCTGCTCTTTCTTTTGAGCTCGATCCATGCCTTGCACTCCAAACAGCCCCGCGGAACGCCCGCGAGGCAGGTGATTGACGCCCGCAGAGGCAAGCCTCGACGGGAGCCGGATTGTCCGAGGGGAGCGCTGCCAACCTGATCATGTCAGGCAGACCCGGAGCCATCGCACTGGCGAGCCGGTAAAACTCTTCCCCGTCTAGGCGGGAGATTAAGACCGGAAAATCCGGTCACCCACTGTCTCGGACGGACCGCGCGAAGCCAGAGGCTCCCGCGGGATGGGCGGCCCCTAAAGCAATCCGCCGGCAATCTCAACCCAAAGCTTGGTGCCGCACCAGCATCCACAAAGCCATTGCGATCATGAACAGATTTTCCGTCAGAGAGACGAAGCCCAAAGGCACGTTGCTGCCGCCGCCGACGCAGGCGCATTTGAGGGTGCGCTTATCGACATAGACCGCCTTGAACACCGACACCGCTCCGATCGTGCCGATGAAGAGGGCGACCGGCACCGACAGCCACATCAGGGCGCCTGCGACCATCAGCACGCCGGCCAGCAGCTCGGCGAACGGATAGACATAGGAATAAGGAACCCACCGCCGCGCCAGGAGGTCGTAGTTCAGGAACATGCTGGAGAAGCTCTCGATGTCCTGCAGCTTCAGCAGCGCCAGGATGCACATGCTGAAGGCCACGAACCATTCACCGGCCTCGACCGTGAACAGCGCGCCGAGCGCTGCCCAGCTCGCCCCCAGCGCCATCAGCGCGGCCACCGCGAACACCGCCACCACCGGCCGATAGGTCACCCCCGCGGGATCGCGGACGCGCTTGCCGAAATGACGCCTGAGATCGTCATAGCCGCCGACCCGCGCCGCGCCGATGAACGTCTGCGGCGTCGTCTTCACGCCATGCTCCGCCTTGAAAGCGTCGGTCTCCTCGCGCGTCGTCAGCCAGCGATCGTCGACCTCGAAGCCCCGCCGGCGCAACAGATCGAGCGCCTTCAGCCCGTACGGACAGACATGACCCGGCATCACCATCCGGTAGAGGATCGCCTTCTCGGTCGTTGGGAAAGTGGTCGCGTCTGCCATAACTGCCTCTGTGTGGTATACCCCATGTGGGTATGTTGACATATACCCTGCGGGGGTATAGTTCAACCCGCACCACCCGGAGCCAGGACGTGAAACGCGAGAACAAGGACAAGTTGCTCAACCGCCTCAGCCGCATCGAAGGCCAGGTGCGCGGCGTCGCCCGCATGGTCGAGGAGGACCGCTACTGCATCGATGTGATGACGCAGCTCCAGGCAGTCCGCGCCGCCCTCAGCCGCGTGGAATCGGAGATGCTGAAGGACCATCTCGGCCATTGCGTGGAAGCTGCCATCGTCAGTGGCGATCCGGGCGAGCAGCGCCAGAAGGTCAACGAGCTGATCCAGCTCCTCGAGAGGACCAACAAGTGAAGGCCCTTCTCCTCGCCGGCGGCGCTCTATTTATCGCCGCCTCTCCGGCGCACGCCCAGCATCAGGATCATGGCCACGCCGCTCCGGCCGAGGCACCTGCGCCCGAGCAGGATCATTCCAGCCACCAGACCGAGGCCCAACAGGATCACTCGGCGCATCATGCCGAGCCTGGGCAGGATCACTCGGCGCATCAGGCCGCGCAGGACCATGCGGCCCACCAATCCGGTGGTCATCACGAGATGCGCGGCGCCCTCGGCCCCTATCCGATGAGCCGCGAGGCCTCGGGCACCGCCTGGCAGCCGGACGTCTCCGAACATGGCGGCATCCACGCCACGAGCGGCGACTGGAGCCTGATGGGCCATGCCCTCCTCAACGGCGTCTACAGCTGGCAGGAAGCGCCGCGCGGCGACGAGAAGGTCTTTCTCTCCGGCATGCTGATGGGCAGCGCCCGCCGCAACTTCGCCGACGGCAACGCGCTTCAGCTCCGCGCCATGCTCAGCCCCGACCCGCTGATGGGCCGGCGCGGCTATCCCCTCCTGCTCGCCGCCGGCGAAACCGCAGACGGCGTTACGCCGCTGATCGACCGCCAGCACCCGCACGACTTCTTCATGGAGCTGTCCGCCAGCTACAGCGTCCGCCTGTCGGACCGATCGAGCCTGTTCCTCTATGGCGGCCTACCCGGCGAGCCCGCCTTCGGCCCGCCCGCCTTCATGCACCGCCTCTCGATCATGGACTCGCCGGAGGCGCCGATCACCCATCACTGGCTCGATTCCACCCACATCACCTTCGGCGTGCTGACCGCCGGAGTCGTCCTCGACCGCTTCAAGCTCGAAGCCTCCCGCTTCAACGGTCGCGAGCCAGACGAGAAGCGCTGGAACATCGAGACCGGGCCGCTGGACTCCACCTCCGTCCGCCTCTCATGGAATCCGCTGCGTACCCTCTCGCTCCAAGCGAGCTGGGCCGACCTCAAGACTCCCGAGCAGCTGGAGCCGGACGAGGATGAGGAACGCTGGTCGGCAAGCGCGATCCACACCCTCCCCCTCCCCCGTGGCTGGTGGTCGACCACCGCCGCCTTTGCGCGGCGCTCGTCCGATCATGAGGATCTCGACGCCTGGATGCTGGAAAGCGCCGTTCGCCGCGACGCGTGGACAATCTTCGGCCGCGCCGAGATGATCGAGACCAACGAGCTGGTGCGGGTCGGCAACCATCACGGCCCGACCTACCGCGTCGGCAAGGTCTCGCTCGGCGCGGTCCACGATTTCGAGGTGGCGGAGAATGTGAAGCTAGGCCTCGGCGGCCTCTATGCCTTCAACTTCGTCCCCGGCGCGCTGGAGCCGAGCTACCGCGGCGACCCGGCCGGCGCGATGGCCTTCGTCCGCCTCAAGATCGACTAGGCCCTCTCCCCGCCGGGGAGAGGGAGAAAGCCTCAATGCGCCTCTTCGGCGTGGTGCGCATCCGCGCCGTCCGCCTTGGCGCCCCATGACCGCTCGGTCAGGTCCTTGCCGGCGCAGCTATATTCATGGTGCGTCTCACCCTCGCCCCACGGCGTGCTGGCATAGGTGCGATATTCCTTCTCGGATATCTTGATCACCTCGGCGCCATGCTCGTGCGCCAGCGCTTCGAGGCGCGCCTTGCAGGCTTCCTTGCTGTCGAACGACTTGACCGGCTCGGCGAGAGCGAGCCGCTCGATCTCGGCCGGCGCGGCGTGGTGCTCGACCTCCGGCCCCGGCCCGCCCAGCAGCGACGCCCGCGAGCAGGCTGCCAGGATCAGGAAGGCCGCCGGTGCGGCTCGCAGCGCCCGGCGGCGGCTGTTGCTGGATGCGGCAAAGCGATCGTCCATGAGCTTTCCCCCTGAGGCCTGTGGCGGTGGACGCACGTTACCATGCGCTCCACCGCCTTTGAAGCAGGCACGTCCCCCCGAGGACGCTCCCATTGCCTGCCGCCGATCGGGTCAGCTTCCTTGCGTCGTCCCGCTCTTGGCGACCGCGGCCGCCGCGGCCAGCTCGGCACGATCGACCGCGCGCTGGATGTCGTCGGCGCTCGCGGCCGGCGGCAGCTGCTGGCCGCAGGCGGCGAGCAGCAAGGCGAAAGGCAGTGCAATCCGGGCCATGATCAATCCCCTTGTGCTCGGCGTCAGACCCAGAACAGGAACAGGCCCGCGAAGGCGCCGCTCATGAACGGCGTCATCCAGCTCGTCTTCGCCTTCTTGAGGAAGGTATCGATCCTCTGAACTGCTTCCATGACGACCTCCATCTGCCGGTGTGCTTGATGATGCTTCACCACAGGCCGCTGCGGCCCGCACCACTGCTGCGATCAAGGCAGCGAAGCCCTCGACCAGCGCGCGCATGCAGTTTCGTCGCAGGAATCGACATGATCGTCCCGCCGCACTGGCAATACGCGCGACCCGGTGGGCAGCCTCTCCCTCTGGAGGGGCGCGAATGTTGATGGCGAGCGACGGCCTGTCGCGTTATGGGCGGACCTGGTCCGTTTTCGATCGAGGCATCTCCGCCTTCATGCCTTCCAATCGCTCCCACGTACGCTGGACGGAAGCGCTGCTGCTGACCTCGGCGCTGTGGCTGTTCATGCTGCTCATCTTCATGCCGCGCATCATCCAGCGCCACGGCAGCGACATCGGCAGCATCTTTCTCGACAGCTCGACGATCGTCGTCTCGATCCTGTTCGGGATGCTGCTGTTCGCGGTGTTCAACGCGACGATTACCCTGACCATCGGCAGGCGGTTCGCGGCCTTGCTCGCCGCCACCATCGCGACCGCCTTCGTCCAGACCATGTTCGACCTGGTCTTCGCCGGCTGGGTGGCCGCGAACATCCAGGAGAGCTGGTACAATCTCGAGCGCTACCTCAACCAGGCCTACGAGAAATACTTCCGCTACCTGCTCGTCTACATGGTCAACGTCGCGCTGTTCCAGCTCACCTCCGCCCGCCGCCGCGAATTCATCCAGGACCGGCAGCTGAGCGACGCCCGCGCCGCCGCCCAGCAGGCGCAGCTGACGGCGCTCCGCTACCAGCTCAACCCGCACTTCCTGTTCAACTCGCTGAACTCGATCTCCGCGCTCATCGTCACCCATCGCAACGAGGATGCGGAGAAGATGACCGAGAAGCTGTCCAGCTTCCTGCGCAACTCGCTTTCGGCGGACCCTGCCCGCCTGGTTCCGCTCGAGGAGGAATTGTCGCTGATCGAGGAATATCTCGACATCGAGGGCGTCCGCTTCGGCGAGCGTCTCGACGTCGAGATCGACTGCGAATCCGACGCCGGCGCCGCCCTCGTCCCGAGCTTCATCGTCCAGCCCCTGGTCGAGAATGCGATCAAGCACGGTGTCGCCCCCTCGCGCGATCCGGTCCGCATCCGCATCGGCGCCGAGGTTACCGGCAAGGATCTGTGCATCGAGGTCGAGAACGGAACCTCGCCCCTGCTGGACGAGCCGAGCTTCGGCGCCGGCGTCGGCCTGAAGAACATCCGGCGGCGTCTCCAGGCGGTCTACGGCAAGCGCGCCAGCCTGGATATCGAGCAATTGCCGAACCGCTACCGCGCCCGGATCTGCATCCCCGAGGTGCAGCGCGGTTGACGCGGATGTTGACGAATGCTCTCGCTTCGCGCCTATGTCGGGTGCCGTTGTCCGGCGCCTGAATGGGGATTGGGTGAGATGCGCGTATTGCTGGTCGACGATGAAGCGCTGGCGCTCGATCGCCTGCGCACCTTCTTCGCGGACATCGACGGCGCCGAGGTGGTCGGCCAGGCCCGCGACGGCGACGAGGCTCTGGCCGAAATCCAGCGGCTGAAGCCCGACCTCGTCTTCTTCGACATCCAGATGCCGGGCAAGAACGGCCTCCGCGCCGCCGCCGACATCGACATCGAGCCGCGGCCCGAGATCGTGTTCGTCACCGCTCACGAACATTATGCCCCCGACGCGTTCGAGGTCGACGCTGCCGATTATCTGCTGAAGCCGGTCCGCTTTGAGCGCCTCCGCCACGCCGTCGACCGCGCCCGGCGCCGCCGCTCGCTGCGCGAGGCGGCCGAACGCGCCGACCAGCTCGAGGAGCGGCTCGCCTCGCTGAAGCCGCAGAGCTCGCAGAATGAGGGTTTCTGGGTGCCGGAGCGGAACGGCCGCCGCTGGGTGCCGATCGACAGCATCGACTGGATCGAGGCGGCGCGCGACTATGTGCTACTCCACACCAATGTGCGCAGCCACCTGCTCCGCATCACCATGGCGTCGCTGGAGGAGAAGCTGGCGGGCTCGCCGCTGCTGCGCGTGCACCGCTCCGCCTTCGTCAGGCCGGACAAGGTGTCGGAGGTGAAGCGGGAGAACCGCTCGCTGGTGCTGGTGCTCGCCGACGGCGCGAACGTCCAAGTTGGCCCGAGCTACGTGCGGGCGGTAAAGGACGCGCTCGAGTTCGACTGAACCCGGCCGTACAAGGCCGACCAGCCGGAGCTGCATTGCGCGCCGGCCTTCGCCCCGAACAGGCCGTGGGCGGGGCAGCAGCAGGGGCCGTGTTCGGCGGTATGCGGTGGATTGGCGGCAGCGCCTGGGACGCCTTCGCCGAAAATGGACGCTTCACTCATCATCTTTACTCAACAAGGGGTGGCGATGCCGATCAGAACATGATCGGCATCGACGTCGCCGCAGTCACCAGCATCGTGCTCACGAACAGAGCCGCGACGCAGGTCGAGACGGTACGGAACATTTCCGCGTTCATCTTTCATCCCTTTCGCATTTTCCCCGACTCGCCGATCGAGCCGCTGCCGTCCCCCTAATGCGGCCGCCTGCGCCGCTCAGCGCACGTTCGATGGATGCGGGGCGCGAGTCGACGGAGGCGGGCCTGGTCCGACAAACGCCGTGTCCCGCGCGACGAAGGCGCGCGCGGAATGAACTCCCGCCTATGCCGTGGAAGTGACGGACGCTCCGAAGCGTGGCTAGAAGGTGATCTTCACCGAAGGCGCGCTTCGATCCGCTTCGCCATGATGGACGGCCTCAATATTGTTGCCGTCGGGATCGAGCAGGAAAGCGGCGTAATAGCCGGGATGATAGGGCCGCTCGCCGGGGCCGCCATTGTCGGTGCCGCCATTGGCGAGCCCAGCCCGGTGGAACGCATCGACCGCCGCCCGGTCCTTCGCCTGGAATGCGAGATGGTGGCGCCCGGTCAGCCGCCCCTGCGCCGCCGCGCTGTCGGCAGACGAGACGAACAGCTCGTCCACCCAGAAATAATCCTCGGCCGCGCCGCCGATCGGCATTTCGAGAACCGCCAGCACCGCCTCATAGAAGCGGCGGCTGGCAGCGAGGTCGGCGACCACCAGCTGGATGTGATCGATCAGCCGCCCGCGATGGAGCTCCTGCGTTTCCACGACGATCTTCTCCCAGGCGCCCGCGCGGGCGCGACGCCCTAGAAGATGATCGCGACGACGATGACGAGAAGAATGAGAGCGCCGATGCTGATCGTGACGTTGCGGCCCATGATGCGTCTCCTATTTCCAAAAGCCTCAACCGACTCGATACGCATCCGTTCCGTCCCAAAGCGCTGCCGCTGCGTGAACGCCGATTAGCTCATGTCTGAGAAGTCAGCGTTAGCGTTGGTATCGTTCTCTGCCGACCCTGCGTTCAGTCGCTTCAGCACGGGCTTCGCCCAGGGCGCCGGGCTCTGCGAAGGCAGCCGATCAGTGGTGTTTGCTTCCGTCATGGTCTTCCTTTCCAAAGATATGCTCGTATGGGCTCTAGGCGATAAAGTCAGAGCTCGCGAGGGGAACTTGGCTCGCCAAGGTGACGTTGAGGGCGAAATCCGCCATTCCGTCGCCGTCGACATCGCCTTCGAGGCGCCAATAGCCCGACCCCGTATCATAGGCGCGAAGCTCACCGGCGCCGCCGCCGAAGGCGTTGCTCCCGATAAAGGTGAACGACTGGTCACCCGCCACGCCGGCATTCGCATCGAGAAGGCGAAGATCGATCTTGTCGATGCCCGAGGTGAAATCCAGAACGCTATCCGCATTGTCGACAGCGGAATCGGACAGCCGGCGAACCTGGAACGTGTCGCTGCCGCTGCCGCCCGAGAGACTATCGGTCCCGCCGGCACCCCACAATATGTCGTCTCCTGCCCCGCCGATCAGAGTGTCGTCGCCGGCACCCGAATAGAGCCTGAGGCTGCCGTTCTGGACCGCGCTGCCATCCACCTTGAACACCTGCCCGGCGTTGAGCAGGGAATTGCCGTTGACGATAAGCGTTCCGCCGGGCGCCACATTGCCGTTGGCGAGCGTAAGATCATAGGAGGGGAGCCCGCCGGAGCTCAGCGCATATCGGTCGCTGACGGAGATCGCCTCCATGTTCCTCAGCTGGGCGTCGCCGAGGACGACTGTATTCATGCCGGCAACGCCGCGGATGATGAGAACGTCGCTTCCAGAGCCGCCGTCCACCACGTCGTTCGCGCCCCAGCGGGTTCCTTCGAAATGGAAACCGTCATTGCCGGCGCCCGCGGTCAGCAGATCCGTTCCATAGCCGCCATAGATCAGGAAATAGCCATCGGTCTCGGCAGAGCCGTTGAAGGTGAAGGTCTCGCCGGCGCCCAGGGACGAACCGTTGACGGCGAACCTCTGTCCCGCCTTCACGTTCGCGTCGAGCAGCGTCACGTCATAATTGTACGTGTTGCCGGCAAGATCGCCGAACCGCGTCGAAGCCCCGGATTGGACGGAGAGATATTCCACATCGACAAGGCTGTCCGCGCCCATCGTGACCGTATAATTGCCCTGCAGAACGACGACATCGCTGCCGGAGCCGCCGTCCACCCGATCGGCAGCCGTATAGGCGGCTCCAAAGTAGATGCCGTCGTCGCCCGCGCCGGCCCAGACCGCATCGTCACCGCCGTCCTGGAAGTAGAAGGCGTCGACCCCCGTCCCGCCTACCAGCATGTTGTCGGCGCTGTTGCCTCGAAGCGAAGCCCCCGCCGAGCCCGTATAGGTCAGCTTCTCGACATAATCAGGCAGCTGATAGCTGGCCACCGACGTCCGAACCTCGTCCGCATCGCCCTCACCCGCCTGCTCCGTCACAACGTCACCGGCATCGTCCACGATGTAGATGTCGTTGCCGGTGCCGCCGATCATCGTGTCGGCGCCCAGGCCGCCGCTGATCAAATTGTCGGCGTCGTTGCCCGTCAGCGTCTGATTGACGTTGCCGAGGCCGGCCAGCCGCTCGATGTTCGGAAGGGCCGCGATGCTGTAGCTTGTGAGCGTGGTTCGAATGTCGTCCGCGGTGCCTTCGCCCGCGTCTTCCGTCACTGCGTCAGCGACGTTGTCGACGAAATAGATGTCGTCGCCGGTGCCGCCGCTCATGGTGTCGATGCCGGCGCCGCCGTTTAGAATGTCATTGCCCGCCTCGCCAATCAGCAGGTCGTCGCCGGCGTCGCCGGTTATGTCGTCATCTCCGGCGCCGCCGTTCAGCTCGTCATTGCCGCCGTTGCCGTTGATGCGGTCGTTGCCTTCCTTCGTATGGATGACGTTGCGGTCAGTGCTGCCGAAAACCCAGTCGTCGAGACTGCCGGTGACCACGTTCTCGATCCCGAGGAGCGTTTCCCGATTGTTATAGCTGTCGAGCGCTTCGCCCGGGCCGAGACTGCTGAAGAGATTGCGGCCGGGCGGGTTGAGGAAGAAGCCCGACATGTTGACTATGATACCGAACGTCCCCGTTTCGGTGGAATAATCGGCCGTGTCGATCCCGTCGCCGCCGTTCAGGCTGTCCACGCCGCCACCGCCGATGAGGCGATCGTCGCCGGCCCCGGCATTGAAGAAATTCTGAGCGCTGCCGCCGATTAGAATGTCGTTTTGCGCACTGGTGTCGGCATGTTCGATGCCGATTAACGTGTCGCGATCACCGAAATTGTCGATCGCTTCACCGGCCGCGACGGTGGCACCTGCATTGGGATGACCGGCAGGGACCACAAAGTCGGCCCCTGATAGGTTCAGGACCACTCCAACGGTCCCTGTTTCCGCACCGATCAGGTTCTGGGAATAGTCGATGCGGTCGCCGCCGGCGCCGGCGTTGACGACATCGTTGCCGCCGCCCGGAGTGATGACATCAAAGCCGTCGCCCGTGGTGATGATGTCGTTTGCCCGACCGGTGCGAATCGTGGCGCTGGCGCCGTTGCCGACGGTGATGACGAACGCCTCGATACCGGTGTACGTCACGCGGCTGCCGCTCGAGTCATTCCTGAAGATACCTTTGTAACCCGAGGCGAGGTCGCCGGGGGTCACGTCAGTCGCTTCCCAGGACACGAAACCGGTCTTCCCGCTATAGTCTACGATCAGCGTATCGAAGCCGGATCCGCCAGTCACACCGTCCGCGCCGCTATAGTGAGTGACGGTGTCGTCGCCCCCACCCACATCGACTGTTTCCGAGGTGCTCGTAAACGCACCGCCGCCAAGCGAACGGTCAACGCTAGTGACGATCCAATCGTTGCCCGAGCCGGTCTTCAGCGTTCCAAACGCTTCGAAATTCGTGAAACTGCCAACCTCGGCAAAATAGATGTCATAGCGGACATCGAAAATGATATCCGTCGTCGCCTGCGACAGATCGGCCGAAATCACGTCGAAGCCGATACCGCCATGTGCAATGTCGTCACCCGCGCCGACATCCACGAAATCGTCGCCTGAACCGCTGGCAACCTGATCGTTTCCCGCGGCGGTGACGATGGTGTCAGCCCCGCTTCCCGTTATGATGCTGAAGCGGTCGATATTTTGAAAGGTCGCGGAGCTTGAGGGGCTAGCCAGCGAATCCGTGAAACTGCCGCTGAAACCGCTGGCGTCCGCCTGCGGACGTGACGTGTTCCCCGGACCGGCTGTGAAGATCGCTGCAGTCGCATTCTGATAATCGATGAACAGCGTATCGATACCTGTGCCGCCATCGACGATATCAATACCAGTTCCAGAAACGATCAGAAAATCGTCGCCGCCCTTACCATCCACCGTGTCGTCGCCCCCGCGCCCGCTGAGCGAGTCATTGCCCTCGCCGCCGATCAGCGTGTCATTCCCATCGCCGCCGGTGACGGTGAATGTCTCGAAGCCGGAAAACTGGCCGCGATTGCTTGTGATGGTTCCGTCCGAATTGACAACGAAGGTCGTTGACTCAGCCAGCGACTCGAACTGAGCCACGAGACTGTCCATCCCGGCTCCACCGTCGAAGTTGATCTGATTGGAGGAGAAAATACCGAGAACTCGAAACGTGTCGTCACGGTTGCCACCGGTGAAAACAACGGATTCGATATCTTGGAAGCCCACGCCGTTCGCGTTGCCTAACAGCGTTCCCAATGTGGTAGCATTTACGAGGAAGTTTTCAACTTGATCGGCGGAGATGTCCGAGATCAGAATATCGTTCCCCGCGCCGCCATACACATACACCGAACCAGTCTTTGTGATGTTGATGACGTCGTTGCCTTTGCCGGCGCCGACCTGAATGGCCTCCATGTTTGTGGCGACCACCGTGCCGAACAGCTCGACATCGCTGCCGATCTCTATGCTCAAGGCTGCGCTCGCAGTGCTCCAATTGGCTTGCCAGAAATCGTGTCCTGCGCCACCGTCGGACCAATCCGTCAAAGACGTCGAATAGAAGCCGTCATCTCCGTTGCCGCCGTCCAGGATGTTGGTGCCGAGCCCGCCCCACAGCGTATCATTTCCATCGCGCGTTCGGATAACGTCATCGCCAGCGCCGCCATGAATGGTGAAAATCTCGAAGCCGGCGAACTGACCATAGCTGCTGCTGATCACCTCCAGATTGGCGGCGAAGCTCACCGATTGAGTGAAAGTTCTGAAGTCGAACAACAGTGAGTCGGCGCCTTCTCCCGCATCGAATTGCACGTTCAAGGCCGCCGAGGATGGCCGCACCTCAAGAGAGTAAGAATCATTGCCCGAAGAACCTACGATCCGAACATTCTCCATGTTGAAGAAATCGACGAAGGACTCATAGCCTGAACTATGTGAAACCCTTCCATCGAAACTACCGTTGCCGAAAGTATCGGCAACTCGCACCGCAGTGCCAACTTCGAAGCTTCTAGAAATGTACAAACTATCATACCCAGCAAGCCCGTCTAAAACGCGCATATAGCCGCCACGGTCGGTAACAGTGAATGTGTCGTCTTGGGAGGTCCCGCCGGTGTACCCATCAGGCGGATTGATAACATTCACTGCCACTACGCTTCCCCCTAGGCCAGATCAGCTGTCTAAAATGCTGAGGAGCATGCTCTAACCACATGAAAGATCGGCGTAAAGACAAGGCCATTGCTGATTATGGGACGACAGACGGACAACTTACACGCAGCCGTCCCTGGAGCGCCTAGCTGCGCTCGCTGTCATGAGGATCCGCAGGGCCACGAAAAGAAAAGGGAAGCGGATTTGAGCCGCTCCCCTTTGATCCTTCGAACCTTAGCTAAGGTGTCAGGCCGTCGCGACTTCCGCCGCGTCGATCTTCACGCCCGGCCCCATCGAGGAGCTGAGCGCGACCTTCTTGACGTATTTGCCCTTGGCGCCGGTCGGCTTGGCCTTGACGATCGCGTCCACGAACGCGTCGAAGTTGCGGCGGAGGTCCTCGTTCGAGAAGCTCGCCTTGCCGATGCCCGAGTGGATGATGCCGGCCTTCTCGACGCGGAACTCGACCTGGCCGCCCTTGGCGGCCTTCACCGCCTCAGTGACGTTCGGCGTCACAGTGCCGAGCTTCGGGTTCGGCATCAGGCCCTTTGGACCCAGCACCTTACCCAGCCGGCCGACGATGCCCATCATGTCCGGGGTCGCGATGACGCGGTCGAAGTCGATCGTGCCGCCCTGGATGGTCTCCATCAGGTCCTCGGCGCCAACCACGTCGGCACCCGCCGCGGTCGCTTCCTCGGCCTTGTTGCCGCGCGCGAACACGGCAACGCGGACGTCCTTGCCGGTCCCGGCGGGCAAAGTCACGACCCCGCGCACCATCTGGTCAGCATGGCGCGGATCGACGCCCAGGTTCAGCGCGACTTCGATAGTCTCGTCGAACTTGGCGGTCGCATTGCTCTTGGCGAGCGCGATGGCTTCATCGACGCCGTAGAGCTTCTCGCGGTCGACAGTTCCGACCTGCGCCTTCTGCTTCTTGGTCAGCTTCGCCATGATCAGCCCTCCACCACTTCAAGGCCCATCGAGACGGCCGAGCCCTCGATGATCTTGGTCGCCGCGTCGAGATCGTTGGCGTTCAGGTCCTTCATCTTCGTCTCGGCGATCTCGCGAAGCGCCGAGCGCGTGATGCGGCCCGCCGACACCTTGCCCGGCTCCTTGGAGCCCGACTTCAGCTTGGCCGCCTTCTTGATCAGGAAGCTCGCCGGCGGCGTCTTGGTCTCGAACGAGAAGCTGCGGTCCGCATAGACGGTGATCACCGTCGGGATCGGCATGCCCTTCTCGACTTCCTGCGTGGAGGCGTTGAACGCCTTGCAGAATTCCATGATGTTGACGCCGCGCTGACCCAGAGCCGGGCCGATCGGCGGCGACGGATTGGCGGCGCCCGCGGGCACCTGGAGCTTGATGTAGCCCGTTACCTTCTTTGCCATTGTTCACTCTCTTTCAAGTCTAGCGGTCCAAGCGGACGCACAGGGCATCCTCCCGCAAATGTTCCGCGCTGTAGCTTGGAAGCGGCGGCCCATAACGCAAGTCGCCGCCGGGGTAAACAGCTAGGCCGCTCGCGGCTTCAGCAGGCTGTCAGGATCGCGGCTGAAGGATATACCCATCGAAAGGCTCTCCGCGATCCGGCCGGCCTTTTCCTGCAGCGCCGCTGCGCTGGCGGGGTCAAGCATCTCCTCCGTCGTCTCGCGCCAAAGAGCAAGCCAACGTTCGAACGATGCCGAGGAGATCCGGTCGCCATGCTTCACATGCGCCGGCAGCGGCCGGCCCTTATAGCGGCCGCTGGTCAGCATGACCGAGGACCAGAAGGACTGGAGCTTGTCGAGATGCTCCGGCCAGTCATGGATGGCGTCGTTGAACACCGGCCCGATCAGCGTGTCCTGCCGCACCTTCGCATAGAAGGTATCGACCAGCGCCTTCAGGCTCTCCTCGGTGATGCCGCGAAACTTCATCTTCTCTTCCACAATAGCGAGGGGGCGCCCGCGACGCCGCCTCTATGTCGATGCTCAGGCCGCATGTTTCCAGATCGGCTCCAGCGCGAGGTGGGGCGGAGTGGGCTCCTTGCGGGTGCGTCATGACTCCGCCGCCACGCGCATATCAAGCTGCTGCCAAGCCTGCGGACGGCATCGCACCCAAGCTGGACGATCCCGCACAGGCGGCGATGCCGCAACCGTCACACGTCTGTCACCCCCCTGTCACGGAGCGCGCCCAGAAACGGCCGCAACAGGTCATCCGGCGAGCGGCTGGATGCGGAACCGTTCGGGGCGCCGTCTGGCGCGGATGGAGAGACGATGAGCGCACGGCTGCTGCTGGTCGAAGACGATCCGCATCTCGTGAAGCTGCTCCAATGGCATTTCGAGCGGGAAGCGTTCGAGGTCGTCCACACGCCCGACGGCGATGAGGCGCTGCTGCTCGCCAAGAAGTCGCCGCCCGACATCGTCCTGCTCGACTGGATGATCGAAGGTCCGTCGGGGCTCGAGGTCTGCCGGCGCCTGCGCCGCTGCCCCGCCACCGCCGCCCTGCCGATCATCATGGTCACCGCGCGCGGGGAGGAGGCGGACCGGATCCGCGGCCTCGAGGCCGGCGCCGACGATTATGTCACCAAGCCTTTCTCGCCGGGCGAGCTGGTTGCCCGCGTCGGCGCCGTGCTGAGGCGCGTCCGCCCGGCGCTCGCGGGCGAGCAGCTGGCCTTCAGCGATCTCACGATGAACCTCGCCGAGCACAAGGTGCGGCGGGCGGGACGCATGATCCCGCTGGCGCCGACCGAATTCCGGCTGCTGCGCCACCTGATCGGCGATCCGGGCCGCGTCTTCTCCCGTGCCCGGCTGGTCGAGGCGATCTGGCCGAACGACCGCGAAATCGACGAGCGCACGGTCGACGTCCACATCCGGCGCCTGCGCAGCGCGCTCAATGCCGGCGGCGGCCCGGACCTGATCCGCACCGTGCGCGCCGCCGGCTATGCGCTCGACGACGATGCCTGACGTCTCCGCACCGCGGCCGGCCTTTGTGGGCGCCGCCGGCCTCACGGCTGCAATCGTCCTCTACGCTCTTCTTGCCCGCGATCCCGCCGGGCTCGCGGCTCTTCCCGCTCCGCTCCCGCCGCCGCCGCTGCCGGCGCCGCCACCCTCCCCCACGCTTGAGACCGTCGCGCCGGCTCCTCCGGTCTCTACCGACGGTCTCGTACTCTACGGCGTCTCCGGCGGAGGTTCTGCAGGCATGGCGGCGATCATCGGCATGGCCTCCGGCTATCCCCGCATCGTTCCAGTCGGGCGCGAATATCGGCCAGGGCTCGTCGTCAAGGAAGTCGGCGCCACCCACGCGGTGCTTGCCGACGCAGGGCGCGAAACGCGGCTGGAGTTGAACGGCTCGAGATCGACCGTCAGCAGTCAGCCCTCTCCCGCTCCCGCGCCGCCCCCCGCTCCAGGCTTGGCGGGCATGGACGCGCCCGCGCTTCGGCTCGGCCTCCGTCCCCAAAAGGCGAACGGCCGCATCACCGGGTTCGAGCTCAAGGCCGGCGCCGATCTGCCCGTCCTCCACCGGGCCGGCCTCCGTCCCGGCGATGTGATCCTGGCGGTGAACGGCCAGGCCTTCGAGAGCGAGGAGAAGCTGCTGGAGCTTCCGCGGGAAATCGCCGGCTCCTACGTCGCGGAATTCGAAGTGGAACGCGCTGGAGACCGGATCAAGCTCTCCCTGCCCGTCAATCCAACATCGCCGGCATCAAAGTAGAGTTAAGGTGTGTGTCGATCATGTGAACGAAAGATTGCAGTCATATTACAGTTGAGCTGCTGCAGTTTAGTTCCGTAGTTGTAATATAAGCATCATCAAACGCCCATAGCTCCCGCCTCGACACTTCGAATCGAAAAGCGATTCGGGTTCACGGGAACAAAGGGGCAGATGATGACCAACCTTCGCAAACTTCTTCTCCTCACGGCGGCGCTTCCGCTTGCGGCCTGCGGCGCGGACGATGTGGCTTCACCGGGTGAGGGCGTGCTCGTCCCCGGGCCGACTCCGTCGCCCTCGCCCTCCCCCTCGCCTTCACCGACCCCGACGCCTCCGGGCGGACCCGCCGCTTCCTGCCCCACCGGCACGACCGACCGGGGCATCCTCAGCAACCGCCGCAATTGCGAGATCTCCGGCACCATCACAGGTCAGCGCCTGATCCAGAACCTGCCGGGCGTAGTCTACTCGCTCGCCGGCCGCGTCCAGGTCGGCACCGATTGCGGCGCCGATCCCGCGGCGCCGATCGCCGGCTGTCAGACCTCGCAACTCACCATCGATCCGGGCACGGTGCTGTTCGGCTCGGGCGGCCTCGACTTCCTGATCGTTAACCGCGGCTCGCAGATCTTCGCGGAAGGCACGCAGAACAGCCCGATCATCTTCACCAGCCGCCAGAATATCGAAGGCACCGCGACCGAGAACTCGATCGGCCAGTTCGGCGGCCTCGTCATCCTCGGCCGCGCGCCGATCCAGAGCTGCAACCAGCCCAACGTGCCGGGCGGCAGCGTCAACTGCCAGTCGCAGGTCGAGGGCACGACCGGCCTCTACGGCGGCGCCACCGCCAACGACAATAGCGGCCGGCTGCGCTACCTCCAGGTTCGCTATCCGGGCTTTGAAGTCTCGACCGGCAACGAGCTGAACGGCATCACCCTGGCCGGCGTCGGCTCCGGCACCACCGTCGAGCGGATCCAGGTCCACAACAGCTCGGATGACGGCATCGAGTGGTTCGGCGGCACCGTCAACGGCCGCTACATCGTCATCACCGGCGCCGACGACGACAGCCTCGACACCGACTTCGGCTACAAGGGCGCCAACCAATATGTGATCGTCGTCCAGCGCACCGGCGGCGGCGACCGCGTGATCGAGGCCGACACCAACGGCAACGGCAACAATGTCCCCCGCTCCTACCCGAAGTTCGCAAACGCCACCTTCGTCAGCCGCCGCAGCGCCGATGCGTTGCTGTTCCGCGGCGGCACCGACTTCGCGGTGCTGAACAGCGTCGTCACCGGCTCGCCCATCTGCCTCGACGTCGACGATAGTTCGGTGACCCTGCAGGCCTCCGGCGCCGCCGCCGAGGAAGCCGGCCCGCCCGCCTTCCGCTCGGCCTTCTTCTCCTGCGCCAATCCGTTCCGCGACGAAGCCGACGGCACTGCCGCCCAGATCGCTGCGATCTTCAGCGGCAACAACAACGTCTCGAACGGCACGAACTCGCTCCAGAACGTGTTCGTGAACGGCACCAACGAGAGCGCGGTGGTCGCCACCAATCCGACCAGCTTCAGCAGCTTCCTGCAGGTGGCCGGCTATATCGGCGCGGTCCGCGACAATGCCGACCAATGGTTCATCGGCTGGACCTGCGGCCTGGGCTTCACGACGCCGTCCTGCACCGCGTCGCCGGCGGCCTGAACCATCCACCGAATAGCTGAAGTAAGCCTGGGGGTTTCGTGATGACCAGCCGCACCTTGTTCGGGAGCCTGCTGCTCCTCACCACCGCGCTCGTCCCGGCGGCGGCGCTCGGCCAGACCCCAGACGGACCGCTCGTCGCGGACGCCGCGCCCGCCGCGGCACCGCCGGGCCAATATGAGGGCCTCGAAATCTCCGCGCCGGGCGCCGATCCGGAGGCGGAGCAGGAGATCGTCGTCACCGGCCGCAACATCCCCGACGTGATCCGCTCGACGCCGGAGGTGATCTCGGTCCTCTCCAGCGCCGACATCGCCCGAACCGGCGAGGGCGACATCGCCGGCGCGCTCCAGCGCGTCACCGGCCTCAGTGTCGTCGGCAGCGGCTTCGTCTACGTGCGCGGCCTCGGCGAGCGCTACTCGCTCGCCTTGCTCAACGGCTCACCCCTTCCCTCGCCCGAGCCGCTGCGACGCGTCGTGCCGCTCGACATCTTCCCGACCAGCGTCATCGCCAGCTCGGTCGTCCAGAAGAGCTATTCGGTGAACTATCCGGGCGAGTTCGGCGGCGGCGTCATCAATCTCACCACCGTCTCCGCGCCGCGCGAGGATTTCTTCACGATCGGCGGCAGCATCGGCGGCGACACCGAAACCACCGGCCAGCTCGGCTACACCTATTACGGCTCCGACACCGACTGGACCGGCTTCGACGACGGCAGCCGCGACATCCCGCGTCCGCTGCAAACCGCGATCAACTCCAACCGTCTGATCGTCATCGGCCCGAACTTCACCGAGAACCAGGTGAAGGACATCACCGCCAGCCTGCTGAACGCGTCCACCACCCTCGTCCAACGCAACGACAACATCCCGGTCAACGGCAGCCTCGGCTTCAGCGGCGCGACCACTTATGACGTGCCAGGTCTCGACCAGCAGCTCTCGATCATCTTCGCGGCCAACTGGAGCAACAGCTGGCAGACCCGCGGCGGCCTCCAGCAGGTCGCCGCCGGCATCACCCCGATCGACGGCACCGACACGCTCCAGCCCGACGTCGACTATCGCTTCCTGTCGACCGAGAACCGCATCCTGGTGAACGGCCTGATCGGTTTCGGCCTCAGCTTCGGCGAGCACAAGCTGCGCTGGACCAACCTCTATATCCGCGACACCCTCAAGGAAGCGCGGATCCAGGCCGGCACCAACCAGATCAACGTCGGCGCCGATCCAGTCAGCATCTCCAACATTGCCTGGTTCGAGCGCCAGCTGATCGACACCCAATTGGTCGGGGAGTTCAACTTCGGCGACCTCGACCTGGACCTCCGCGGCACCTACGCCCAGTCTCAGCGCGAATCCCCGTACGAGCGCACGATCAGCTACCGCTTCGACGAACGCGTCGACGATTCCGTCAACGATCTCAGGACCAACGGCCAGTTCGCCCGCGTCGCCTTCAGCAACCTGGTCGACGACGTCTATGCCGGCGGGGCCGACATTGCCTACAAGGTGCCCGTCGAGATGGACCTCACCGTCTCCGCCGGCGGCGCCTACCTGAAGAACGACCGCCGCGCGACCCGCCGCGACTTCCGCTACACGCCGCTCGACATCCTGCCGCTCGAGGTCGCGCAGGAGCGGCCCGACTTCCTGCTCTCCGACTTCAACGTCTACACCTACGACATCGTCCTCACCGACATCTCCGGCACCGCCGGCGCCGCGCGCTACGAGGCCGATCTCGAGGTCCGCGCCGGCTACGTCCAGCTTGAGCTCGAGCCGATCGACAGCGTCCGCCTCCAGGCCGGCGTGCGCTACGAGGATGCCGACCAGACGGTCACCCCGATCGACCTGTTCGGCACCGGCGGCGCCGACATCACGCCGTCCGCCATCTTTGAGGATTATTTCCTCCCCGCCGCCACGCTCACCTGGAACCTCGCCCAGAACATGCAGATCCGCCTGCATGCCTCCAAGACCATCGCCCGTCCCCAGTTCCGCGAGCTCGCCCCGCAGCAATATTCGGACCCCGACACCGACCGCACCTTCTTCGGCAACCAGTTCCTGACCGACAGCGAGCTGTTCAACGCCGAGGCCCGCTACGAATATTATTTCGCCCGCGACCAGCGCTTCAGCCTGGCCGGCTTCTACAAGGATATCGACCGGCCGATCGAGGCGGTCGCCTTCCAGCAGGGCGGCACCTTCTTCACCACCTTCGCCAACGCCCCCAAGGCGCGGCTCTACGGCGGCGAGATCGAGCTCCAGAAATATTTCGCCCTCGACACGCTGGGCGCCGACTTCCTCACCACCCGCCGCGCCGTCCTCATCGCCAACTACACCTACTCCGAGAGCAACATAAAGGTCGGCCCCGACGACACGACCATCCCGGTCGGCACCGCCGGCGCTCCGGTCCCGGCGGCGAACGTGTTCGACGACGGCACGCCGCTCACCGGCCAGTCGACGCACCTCGCCAACCTCCAGCTCGGCCTCGAGAACACGGAGCGCCTGTCCCAGCAGACCCTGCTCCTCACCTATGCCAGCCGCCGCGTCACCAATCGCGGCCCCGGCCAGCAGCCCGACATCTTCGAGAAGCCGGGCCTGCGCCTCGATTTCGTCGCCCGCGAGGGCTTCAGCCTGTTCGGCCGCGAAGCCGAGCTGAAGTTCGAGGCCCGCAACCTCCTCGGCGAGGATTATGAGGAGTTCCAGACCCTGAACGCCAGCCGCATCGACACCAACAGCTACGACATCGGCACCAGCTTCAGCCTCGGCCTCGAAGTCACTTTCTAACCGCCGCGCAGCGGCATCCCGCCCCCCTCCGCGCCTCCCCTTCTTCTCCGCGCCTCCGCGTGAGAAAAGAGGCGCTGACGCCAAGCCGCAAAGCCGCAAGGAAGAACCACAGGGCCCGCCCGCCGAAGCCTCGGCGAAGGGTTGCAATGTAGGAAATCCTCTGCGCTAGGCTGGGGATGCCCAGCCGCCCCTTCACCCGCGCCCAGGCGCTCCAGAACCGCCGCTTCCTCGAAGCCCTCCGCCGCACCGGCAACGCCCGCCTCGCCGCCCGCGAGCTCAATGTCAACCGCGCCACCTACACCAAGCGCCGCGCCGGATGCGCCGCCTTCGCCCAGGACTGGGACGCCGCCCTCGCCGCCGCCCACGCCGCCTTCAAGCTCGCCGGGGGCCAGAGACCGCCCGAACCTCATTCTCCCCTCCCGGCCTTCCGGGAGGGGCCGGGGGTTGGCCCTTCCTCCCTCCGCACGAAAGGCGGCGAACCCACAATCGTCCGCCTCAAGTCCGGCCGCCTCCAGCTCCGCCTCGCCCCCGCCGGCCGCATGACCAGGGCGGCCGAGCAGGCCTTCTTCGCCGCCCTCTCGGCGAGCGCCAACGTCCGCCTCTCCGCCGCCGCCGCCGGCTTCGCCCATTCGAGCTTCTATGCGCGGGCCCGCAAGGCCCCCGCCTTCGCCCGCGAGAAGCGCCTCGCGCTCGAAATGGGCTATGAGCGGCTCGAGGCGGCCGCGATCGCCGCCGCCGTGCCGGAGAGCCATGCCGACGACGGCTGGCGCCACAATGATGCGCCCCCGATCCCGCAGATGAGTGCGGACCAGGCGCTCCAGCTCCTCTTCCTCCACCAGAAGGGCGTGCGCCTCGGCTGGGACGCCCCGCACCGCCGCCGCCGCCGCGGCGAGTCCGACGAGACCCACCGCACGCGCCTCCAGGCCATGTATCAGTCGGAGAAGGCCCGCGAAGCCGAAGCCGCCGCCCTCCGCCGCGCCGCCCAATATGAAGCGACCGGCGACTGGCGCTTCCCCGAAGAAGAACCGCCCCCCGCCCTCCCGGCGCTGGAGCAGGTGACGGGCTGGAGCAAGGCGGACCCAAACAAGCAGCCGCACAACCCGAGGAAGGCGCTGTTCGGCGGGTGGCGGCTCAAGGATTGGAAGAAGCGCCGGAGGCGGTAAACCTCAAGCTCGCCAAGGAGCCCTCCCGCCGCGCCACCGGCCAGACCCTCTACATCCTCGACGAGCCCACCACGGGCTTGCATTTCGAGGACGTGCGCAAGCTCCTCGAGGTCCTCCACGCCCTCGTCGACCAGGGCAACAGCGTCGTCGTCATCGAGCACAATCTGGAGGTCATCAAGACCGCCGACTGGGTCATCGACCTCGGCCCCGAAGGCGGCGACAAAGGCGGCGAGATCGTCGCCGAGGGCACGCCGGAGCAGGTCGCGCGGGAGGTGCGGTCATATACCGGGAATTATCTGAAGCCGCTGCTCGAAGGCCATGCGCCGGAGGTGGTGGAAGCACCGAAGGCGAAGGGGCGGCGCTCGGCGGCGGTGCGGGAGCGGGAGACGGCGGAGTGAAGCTAACAGGCCTGAAACAGCCCAAAACCTGAACGTAGCTACTAACTAGTAGATCAATTGGTCCGATATAGGAATGGTCGAGACCACGTTCGTGCTCCCGTCTTGCAAAGCCGATCTTGCGTTAACTCGCTTTCCGGTTGGTGTGGCGCGGGCGTATCTTCCTGGCGCGGTGTCGGCGCAATCCAAAGCCGCACCGCCCAAATTTCGTCTTGGTCCGCCTGCTTTGCCATGATGCCGCCTTCCCACCGATTCGGAAGCGATAACGGCTCTCCCCAGCTGTAGGAAAGAACAAAAAAGGAACGCTGGGCAGGGTCGGTGAAGGATAATACATTCAGAGGCCTGATGCTATCGATAAGGCCGATCATCTGCGATTTGCCCGCCTCCGCGCGCTAGTGAGGACCCTAGCACTCTCCTCCCTGAAAACGTCCCGAGCGCGAAAAGTGAAGGTCTCCTCCTCCGGCATATCGAGGGAGTAAGCATCCTTCTCCCGCATCTCCTCGGCGTGAAGGTATTCGATGAACTTGTCGACACGGTCCAGGCGAAGCTCAACTCTCTTATACCGGTCACGTTTCATAAACAGATCGTATTCCAGCTTGGCCGCCTCTGCCGTATAATTGCTTACCTGTTCGTCAAACAACCCGCAGTCGACGCAAACGAGGTCCAAGTAGGTGAAGTAATATGCCAGGTCGTTCAACATGTAGAGTCCGTATGGCGTGATTTTCACAGCATCGACGGCATCAGAATAGAAATCGAGGCGGTTGTTAGCTTCGACGAACCCATGCTTTAGCAGAACATCAAGATTGCTGTGAAGATCGTCAAGCATGTTGAACGTTTCAACGAAATGAGATTGCAGCTGGGCGACCGGCACATAACCTGCTGTTCCGCCCTCCACGAGCTTTGCTAGCTTCCTCAAAATGCGCAGCGCCGTAAAATGAGAACAGTGGCGATTGAAGCGGAGCTGAAATATGTTGGGAATGTCGCTCATCTTTTCGTCGTAAAAGTAGCGAGACGGTATCATGACCGGCTTTATGACCTGATGAATCTGGAAGTCCCACGTGGGCGCAGACAGTATCTCATCCACATTTGTGTAGCCAGAAAGCAAGAAACTTCTGAACAAGTCTAGCGACAATCGCGTGTCCCCATGTGCACAAGCCGTCAAGAAGTTTGTGAGGTGAGACTTGTGCTTGGCGAGCTCCTTCCGAACTACGGCAAGGTAGCTGCAGCACTCTTGGACAGTTTTCTGGTCTGCATCCAGCAGGAGTTCATCAGGACCAGATGAAGCTAGAAGGTCCTCTGTATACTCAAGCCTCTTTCTGAATACCTCAGCAGGTCGTGGAGAGCTAATGTGGAAGCCAGAATTCTGGAAGGCGTCCAAGACGCCGTGAATCTTGGAGTTGTAGAACCGTTCTTCACGCATTGAGATTAGGACAGTGCAGCCTAGCTGGTCGGCGACCTCTTGCGCGGAGGTAAAGCAGAAATCCTGAACGTGGCCGGCGTACTGGTCGGTATTATCAAGGACCACCACGATGCCCTTGCCCCTTACCTGCCAGTAACGGACCAACTGCTGTGCACAAAACGCCTTGTCGGCTTTCCACTCTGCGAGGAGTGAGTTGAGCCGCATGTTGTATGCCTCTGAGGCGGGAGGGAGGCCAGCTAGATCCTGCTTTTGGACCACAGAAAACCGCTCGTGAAAAAGAGTGTGGATCAGTTCATCCCGCTCGCTTTCAAGAATATGATCTACGTCGAGGTGTTCCACCAGGTTGGACCACAAGCTAGACCGGATTACCGCCGTGTCTTCCGGAACTTTCAGAAGATCAAGGATAACAACGATGGAATGGTCTCTGAGCCAAGACGGCGGATTGTAGTGTAATAGACGTTTGATGAACGTCGATTTTCCTGCACCCTTACCGCCGAACAGGACAAGAACCTCTCCCTTTTTATTGCGTTTGACGGCCTTAGTTATTTTTGCTCCTATTTGTCCTCCGTCGTGGGTGTCCTCAAGCTGCTTAATTCCATATTCTTTCAGGTGGGGGCTCAACGCATCTTGGATCAGGCTTCGCATGCCCTGGAGAGTATGCTGATCGTCGCGTTGAGAAACGTAGCACCTCTCCATGAAAGTGGGGTCATCGTCGCCGATGACGCCGAAGTAGCGGTTAACCAGAGGCCGAAGAAATGGAGCCAGCCGGTTGGAGGCGATTGGATGGGAGAATGACGGGACTCGCTCTTTAGAATAGAATATCGATCGATCTTTAGGAGGGGCGCTTGTCAGCAAAGAAGCCAGCGATGAGCGGTCGACCACAGACGTGTAAGATAGACTGTTGATCGCGCGAGTATACTCCTCCAAGAAGAAATCAAGCCGACGAATGACAAACGCCCTCATCGTATCCCACCGACGGGACTTTTCAAAGGTCTTAAATAGGATCCATTCATGACCATTTGTGATGGCGGCATATTCGCAGCCGACATCTACGCAATATGTCCGAACCTGCATCACCGCATCTTTAATCGCGGCATCACTTAGAAGCTTCTCCAAGCTAATATACGCGGAGGTCTCAGATACATCAGCCGGTGCAGGAAGAGAAAAGAATTCCCCCTCACGCTTAGCTTCGATCAAAATGATAGGGTCATCATTAGTCTTTCTAAGCACGTAGTCGGCGTATCCGGGTCTGATGTATTCCTCGACTGTCAAACGGTTTCGCGGCCAAGTCAGGACGCTATGAAGCACGACGTCAATTATCTTGTGTCGGGTCTCTGCCTCATTTCGGTTCCGCTCATTCGCCGATTCAACGAGCGTTCTGAGTTCTTGGAATGCCTCATCATTTGCCATCGTTCACTCGCCGCAATCCTCTAGGTTTAAGAAGGGTAGGCGCAGGCTTCGCGCTTCACAACGGGTTCGCCGCTGCTCAAGTAGTCTCTCCGGTCCGCAATTCACGTCGCCTCACCGCCGCTGCCACTTCACCCCGTCCTTCCACTGCCGTTCGGTCGGCAGCGGCAGCGGCAGCGGGTCGCCGGTGGGCGGGTCGCGGGTGAGCTCCAGCTTGGATTGTCATAGTCTAGTGAGCATTTCGCCCAGTCTGATCTTGGCCGGTTCGCTCAATTCTACGCAGGTCCGCATGCCGCTTTTCTGAACCCGGCGAATATACCCTTTCTTCTCAAGCAGCTTGAGCCATCGCAGGGCGGTCGTGCTCGGAACGGCTGCGCCGATGCAAGCACTTGAGACAGAAATGGCTCGCCCCTCTGCATTGCTAACATAAAGGTCCAGTAGGATGTCCCATGCTGGCTCCGAGAAAAGCTCGTCGGGAAAGTAGCGGGATCGCATGCGACGAGCCACGTAGATCCGCTTGGCCAGCGTAAGTGCTTCGTCGTTGTCTTCGCGAACTGGGAACCGGGGGGAGCCGCAAGCCTCTTCGCCTATAGCGTCGAGAAGCTCGTTCAGCGCTTGTAATACCCTTGGGCCCAGTCTGTGCCGGCTAGGTGCCTGGTCTGGTAGCAAGCGATACCTCTGTTTTTCCCTGAGCCGCCTGCATGTGCCGAGGCGCCGTGCAATATGAGGAGAGCCGCAAGTGCCGGAATGGCACACCTCACCCTCGCGCCTCCCGCACCAGCCGCTTCCTCTCCGCATCGCTGCGCGCCGCGGCCCACCGCACCGGATCGACACCGCGCGGCGCAGGGGGCGGACCGCCGCCTTCGGGCGGCGTGGTGGGGCCGGGCGGCGGCTCGTGGTCGGCGGGGCAGGTGCCGGCGAGCCAGTTCGGCATGGCCGCGCTCTCGTGCAGCAGCAGGAAAGGCGAGAAGCGCGCATCGCCTCGCTCCCGGTCCACCGGCGCCGCCACGAACAGCCCGCGCGCCCGGCATTTCGACGCCTTGCACCGCGCCCGCCGCCCGATCAGCCCCCAGTCCGCCCCACGCAGGATCAGCAGCGCCTCCAGATCCACGTCGAACAGCCGCCGGCACCCCAGACACGCAAATCGTACGACCGCCCCCGACGCCCGCATCGCCCCGATCGTATACGCCCAATGCGGCCAGATCCGCGGCATGGCCGGCCGGCCGTCTCCCGGTTTCCCCGTCCCCCATCGCCGTTCAGCCATTCGCCCCATCTGGAACATAGAGCGAACATCAGCAAGACCTCATCGCCGCTGCTCCATACGGTCGCGCTCCTGCTGAGCCGCCGCGAGGTGCAACGTCTCGATCCTACCGGAGCCCTGAACGAAAGATAGAAGGTCGCGAGGGCGGCCTCGCGACGTCGAACGGGTTCGCTTCGCGACCCGTCGGCCGGACGAGCGCCGTCTCGGCGCTAGCTTGGACTGCGCTACGCTTCGCCGGCGCTAGGGGGTTCCCATCAAAGTAGTACTTTGATGGGGCCCCTACGCCGTGCGGGCGCCAAACAGGCGGAGCCTATTTGGCTCGCTCGACCTGCTCGAACTCGAGCTCGACCGGCGTCGCGCGGCCGAAGATCGACACGCCGACCTTGACGCGGCCGCGGTCGAAGTCGAGTTCCTCGACGATGCCGTTGAAGCTCGCGAACGGGCCCTCCAGCACCTTGACCTGGTCGCCGATCTCATAGTCGACGCTGATCTTCTGCTTGGGCGCGGCGGCGGCGGCTTCGTCCTTGGTGTTGAGGATGCGCGCGGCCTCGGCCTCGCTGATCGGCTGCGGCTTGCCCGACGAGCCGAGGAAGCCGGTCACCTTGGGCGTGTTCTTGACGAGATGGTAGACGTCGTCGTTCATGCTCAGCTTGGCGAGCACGTAGCCGGGGAAGAATTTGCGGTCCGACGTCACCTTCTTGCCGCGGCGGACCTCGGTCACCTTCTCGGTCGGCACCTCGACCGCCTCGACCAGCTGGTCGAGGCCCATGCGGGTCGCTTCCGACATGATCGCGTCGCGGACCTTGTTCTCGAAGCCCGAATAAGCGTGGATGATATACCAGCGGGACATGATGGGTCTTGTGATCCTTAGCTGAGGAGGCCGAGCAGGGCCTGGACGATCGCGCTGAACGCGCTGTCGACGCCGAAGAAGAAGAGGCCGAGCAGGCTGGTCATGATCACCACCATGAGCGCGGTCGTCATCGTCTCGCGGCGGCTCGGCCAGACCACCTTCGCGGTCTCGGCGCGCACCTGCCGGAAGAATTCGCCGGGACTGACCTTCGCCACTGCTTGCTCTCTTTCCCTCTGGATGTTCGGAAACTTCGAAATAGGGTCTCCGGCCCGTTTTCCCAGTGCGCCGCACCCGCCGTGAAGGCGGGCGGGAAGATGGCAGGAGTGGAGGGACTCGAACCCACGGCCCTCGGTTTTGGAGACCGATGCTCTACCAGCTGAGCTACACTCCTAGGCCGGAGACCCGCGCCATTACCCGCGGTTCGGCGCGGGCGCAAGGGCGGTCAGGTGCAGATCGCGCGGTAGGCGACTTCCATCACCGTGCCAGCCTCGATCGGCAGCGCCCCTTCCCCGCCGGCGCCATAGTCGCGCTGCTCGGTGACCGCGCCGGCGGCGTCGTGCTTGCGGATCGCCATCGGGTTGATCGTCCGGCCGGCGCAGTCGATGCGGAGCAGATAGGAGCTGTCGCTGGGGCCGGTCTGGCCGGGATTGGCAACCCGGAACCAGGCCTGCGGGTGCGGCGCGGTGGTGCGGTCGAGGCTGAGCGCATCGACGGCGATCGCCTGACCGGTCGACGCCGCTCCGAGATTCACCCAGGCGCCTGGCGACACGACGACGGGCGACGACGTCGCGACAGGGCCGGCGGGCGCTTCGGGCAGAGTCACCACAGGGGCGCCCGATGACGCCTCAGCGACGATACCGGTCCCGGCCGGAGCGGCCCTCGCGGGGATCTGCGCCGTCGCGACATTGGCCGCGCTGAGGCCGCAGGCATTGGCGGCGGTGCCCAGCTCCAGCGCCACCTTGGGATCGTTGACGTGGCGCGACACCCAGAGGAGGTCGCTCATCTGGAGCCGGTCCGGATCGGAATAGCCGCGCGTCACGCCGCTCGCCGCCTGCTGGAGCTGCCGCAATTGCCACGGATCGAGCGTCTCGCCCAATCGTCCGACGACGCAGGCGGATTGCGTCGCATCGAGCCCGTAGCGCGCGAGCTCGCCACCGATAATCTCGCTCTTCGGCTTCACATAATCGATCGCATAGCCTGCACAGCCTGCGGTGAGACCGAGCGCGAATAGCGGAAGCAACGTACGCACGTGCGCCTTCTCCGAAACGTCAGGCTGCGATGTCGTAGGGCTGGATTTCGCCGGTGAGGTAGAGGCTGCGGGCCTTGGCGCGGCTCAGCTTGCCCGAGCTGGTGCGCGGCAGGGTCCGCGGCGGCACCAGCTCGATCACGCAATTCATGCCGGTAATGGCGCGGACCCGCTCGCGGATCTCATCGCGAAGGCGACTGCGCTCCTCAGTGTCGGATGTCCGGCACTGGACCAGCACCGCCGGCGTCTCCTCGCCGCCCGGCGTGGTGATCGCGAAGGCGGCGATGTCGCCCGCCTTGAAGCCCGGCAATTGCTCGACCGCCCACTCGATGTCCTGCGGCCAGTGGTTCTTGCCGTTGATGATGATCATGTCCTTGGCGCGGCCGACGATGTAGAGATAGCCGTCGGACATGTAGCCCATGTCGCCGGTGTCCAGCCAACCGTCGGCGCTGAGGCAGGCGCCGGTCGCCTCCTCGTCCCGGTAATAACCGGCCATGACGGACGGACCGCGGCACCAAACCTTGCCGATCGCCCGGTCGGGTAGCGCCCCGCCATCCTCGTCGCGGATCGCGACTTCCATGTCGCGCACGGGCTTGCCGCAATTGACGATCGCCCGGTAGCGCTGCGGCCGGTCGCGCTGCCCTTCGCCTCCCGACAGCAAAGTCTCCTCAACCAGCTCTACCACGATCCCCTCGCCCGGCGGCATCAGGGTCACGGCGAGCGTCGCCTCAGCAAGGCCGTAACTCGGCAGGAACGCCTTGGCGTCGAAGCCGGCTTCCGCAAATGCGTCGAGGAAGGCCTGCATCACGTCCGGCCGGATCATGTCGGCGCCATTACCCGCGATCCGCCAGCGCGACAGGTCGAAGCGCTCGGCGACATTGGTCTGGCTGGAGACGCGGCGCGCGCAGATGTCGTAGCCGAAGGTCGGCGAATAGCTGCCGGTCGTGCCCTCGTTGCGGCTGATGAGGTCTAGCCAGGCGAGCGGCCGCCTCGCGAAATCCTCGGTCTTGAGATAATCGGCGGAAAGCTGGTTCGCCACCGGGGAGAGCATGCAGCCGACCAAGCCCATGTCATGATACCAGGGCAGCCAGGAGATGCACCGGTCGGTTTCGATCAGGCCCATGCCGTGGCCGTGGGCGGCGAGATTGTTGAGCAGCGCCCGGTGGGTGATCACAACGCCATGCGGGAAGCGGGTCGAGCCGCTCGAATATTGCAGGAAGACGATATCGTCCGGACCCGCCTTGGGAAGAGGCGCCGGCGGCGCCTCGTTCCGCGCGAAATCCTCCCATGCGATGCCTTCCGCCCCGACAGCCTCGGCGGCGGCGCCGGCCATGCCGCTCAGCTCGGCCGGGAAGAAGAGCATCCTCGGCTCGGCGCTGCGCATCTGGACGGCGAGCTGGTCGATATAGGAATCGCGCCCGCCGAAGGAGGTCGGCAGCGGCAGCGGCACCGGCCAGGCGCCGGCATAGACGGTGCCGAAGAAGAGGGCGGCGAATTCCGGCCCGGTCTCGGCGGTGATCGCGATCCGGTCGCCCCGCTTCACGCCATGCGCGATCAGGCGATAGGCCGCGGCGAGCGCATCCTCGCGCAGCTCAGCATAGGAATAAGGCCGCACGAGCTGCCCGCGCGGATTGTGGAAGTTGAGGCCGCGCACGCCGCGGGCCGCATAATCGAGCGCCTCGCCGAGCGTGTCGAAATCGGCGAACCGTCGCGGCAACGCGTCGGCCGTCGGAGTATAAGCGAGCGGCTCGCTGTCCTTGCTGTCACGCCGGGCCGTCTGGTCCAGAGCCTGGTGGAGCACGTCGGAATTCATCCTTTTCGTCTGGCGTGGCGGCATGGTCGCCCGCCTCCCGCGGGTCTTCTAGCGCGCCAGGCGTTCTTATTCCGGCCCGACTGTGGCACAATCATGGCGCAGTGACACGGGACCGCCCCAACAAGCCGCGCCCGCCGCTGGACGCCGAAGCGCTGGAGCGGCTCGCTCTCCACTATGTCGGCCGATACGCCACCACGCGTTCCAAGCTCGCCGCCTATCTCCGGCGCAAACTCGCAGAAAGGGGCTGGAGCGAGGCCTCGCCTCCCGACCTCGGGCGGCTGGCGGAGCGCTTCTCGGAGGCCGGCTATATCGATGACGCCACCTTCGCCTCGGCGCGCGCAGCGTCTCTGCAGCGCCGCGGCTATGGCGAGCGGCGCGTGGCGCAGGCGCTGAAGGCGGCCGGCATCGGCGAGGAGGATGGGGCGGACGCGCGCGAGGAAGCGAGCGAGGGCGCCTGGGCCGCCGCGTTGCGCTTCGCCGAGCGCCGGCGGATCGGCCCCTATGGCGCGGAGCAGGTCGATCGCGCGGCCCGCCAGCGCGCCTTTGGAGCGATGGTGCGAGCCGGCCACCGCACAGAATATGTCCGCCGAATTCTTAACGCCTCTCCTGGCGAGATACCGGAAATGGACAAACTGTAAAAATCGTGTTGGAACAGTTCACAAGAGCGCGGGAGCCGTGATAGTCCTAGCGCAGAGTTTATGTATTGGATCGGCCTGTAATGACTTCGCGCCGGGAAATGCTTGCGGACGATCCTTCCATCCAAGGGGGTGATGCCCCGCGTCCGGAGGACGAGGCGCTCGTCAAGCTGACCGGCACCATGAAATGGTTCGATGCCACCCGCGGCTTCGGCTTCCTGGTCAGCGAGCAGGCGAAGGGCGACGTGCTCGTCCACTTTAGCGTGCTGAAGGAGCATGACCGCCGCTCGCTGCCCGAGGGTGCGATCGTCGAATGCCTGGTTGCCGATCAGGAGCGCGGCCTGCAGGCGCGCAAGATCCTGTCGATCGACCTCAGCCGCGCGATCATGCCCGATGCCGCGCGGCCGCGCAGCTCGACGGCGGAGCGGGTCGATCCGTCCGCTCTGATCGACGAGGCCGGCGAGTATGAGCCGGTCCACGTCAAATGGTTTAACCGTCTCAAAGGCTACGGCTTCCTCGTCCGCGACGAGGATGACGGCCAGGACATCTTCGTCCACATGGAGACGGTTCGCCGCGGCGGTCTTACCGATCTCGCTCCTGACGAGCCGCTGAGCGCGCGCATCGCCCAGGGGCGCAAGGGACCGCTCGCCGTCGCCGTGCAGCCCCGCTGATGCTCAAGGCCCTCCTCCTCCTCGCCGCTCTGGCGGCGCCACTCACCGCGTGCCGCGCCGAGCCGCAAGCCGTGGCCACTCAGGCTGTCACGGCCCGGACCGCTCCTTCCGGCCTGGATCTGGTCCCCCTCCAGATCAGCAGTGCGAACCGCACTCACCGCTTCACCGTCGAAGTCGCCCGCACCGGCGCGGAGCAGGCGCAGGGGCTGATGTTCCGGGAGAGGCTCGCGCCCGACGCCGGCATGATCTTCCCGTTCGGCGCGCCGCGGCCGGCCAGCTTCTGGATGAAGAACACACTCATCCCGCTCGACATGATCTTCGTCCGCGCCGACGGCACCATCGCCCGCATCGCCGCCAACACCGTGCCGCATTCGCTCGAGCCGGTCGGCGTCGACGAGCCGGTCGCCGCCGTGCTCGAGATTGCCGGCGGCCGCGCGGCCGAGCTCGGTATCGCGGAGGGCGACCGGGTCAGCTGGACCGACCGGCGCTAAGGCTTGCGCAGGCTCCGGCACAAGGGCTAGGCGGCGGCGATGGGATTGCTCGGGCAGATCTTCACCTGGTGGAACGGCGCTACGATCGGCACCGCGCTCCACACCCGCCGGCACGGCCGCAAGGTCGGCACCGACTCGCTCGGCAACATCTATTATGAGGCGAAGAAGGGCGGCCGCCGCTGGGTGATCTACAACGGCGCCAACGACGCCAGCCGCATCCCGCCCGACTGGTACAGCTGGATCCACGGCCAGATCGACGGCCTGCCGGACGAGGCGCTGCCGCCGGTTCGCAAGTTCCAGAAGCCGCCGACCGGCAACCGCACCGGCACCGCCGAAGCCTACCGCCCCTCGGGCGCGCTCGAGCGTGGCGGCCAGCGCCAGGCGGCTAGCGGGGATTATGAAGCCTGGATCCCCGAATAAGACGATGAGGCGCGTCTCCAGCTTCATGTTCCTCGCGGTGCTGTTCGCCGCGGCAGGCTGCAACCGCGGCGACATCCCGGAGCCCGCGCAGAAGCAGAAGACCGAGGCGGAGCCAGAGCCGGAGACGGTCGACATCCCCCAGACGGTGACCGCCGTTGCGCCCGGCACCACGCCGATGGCGCAGCGCGTCGCCGTGCTCGGCCTGCTCAACAAGCGCAACGGCATCTCGCGCAACCTCACCATGAAGCCGGGCGAGGCGCTCCGCGTCGGCGACGTCATCGTCCGCCTGCGCGCATGCGAGACGACCGCTCCGTGGGAGGTCCAGAATTTGACCGGCGCCTTCGTCCAGCTTGACGTCCGTAACCCGCAGGGCCAGTTCCAGCGCGTCTTCTCGGGCTGGCTCTACAAGGAGACGCCGTCGCTGAACGTCGTCGAGCACCCCATTTACGACGTCTGGCCCAAGAGCTGCGCGATGACGCACCCGCTCGGCGCGGAGCCGCCGATCGGGGAGACGAGCAGGCGGTCGAGGGCGCCGAACTCCGGCCCCTCCCCCGCGCCCGCGCCGGCTCCCGAGCCGTCGCCGCCGAGCGCCGCCGACAGCATCACCACATAATCCGTCTGCTGGACCTCGACTGCGCCGAGGCTCCGCAGATGATCGGTCATGAACTGGCAGTCGAGCAGCCTGAAGCCGCCGACCATCAGCCGGGCGACCAGCCAGGCGAGCGCGACCTTGGACGCGTCGGTGCGGCTCGAGAACATGCTCTCCCCGAAAAAGGCGCCGCCGAGCTTCACGCCGTAGAGCCCTCCGACCAGCTCGCCCCCTTCACGGCATTCGATCGAATGGGCGTGGCCGAGCCTGTGGAGCAGATTGTAGCTCGCCTCGATCTGCGGGTTGATCCAGGTCTCCGCCCGCTCCGCGCAGTGCCGCACGACCTCGGCAAAGGCGGTGTCGCGGTTGACCTCGAACCGGCCCGAGCGGATCGTCTTGCGCAGCGACCGCGACATCCGGAATCCGTCCAGCGGCAGGATCGCCCGCCGCTTGGGCTCGACCCAGAAGACCTCGTTTGCGTCACGGCTGTCCGCCATGGGGAACACGCCGATCGAATAGGCGCGGAGCACCAGGTCCGGATCGAGCACCGTCGTCGCCGGGGGATTGGGGCCGCGTCGCATGGCGCTTTCTACAGGATTTCCCGCACCTTGTCCTGCGGCCGACAGAGCCTGACTCCTTTCTCGGTCTCCACCAGCGGCCGCTCGATCAGGATCGGATTCGCCACCATCGCGTCCAGGATCGCATCGTCGCTGACCCGCCCGCTCAGCAGGTCGAGATCCTCGGCGAGCGACTCCTTCGCCCGCAGCCCCTCCTCCGGCATCATCTTCGCGCGCTCGTAGAGGCGCTTCAGCTCTGCCTTGGAGGGCGGATGCTTCAGATACTCGACCACCGCCACCTCCGCCCCCGCCTGCTCCAATATCTCGAGCGTCTTGCGCGAAGTCCCGCAGCGCGGATTGTGATAGATGGTCGCCTTCATAGATCCTCCGTTTGAGGCTGCCCTATCACTGCGCGCCGATGAGAACGAGCCACAGTCTCGCAGGCTCGTGCGGGAAAGCGCCGTTCGCCCGTTCATCGAAAACAGGTTGCGGCCGGAACTGCTTGAAGCAGCATGCGGCCTAGGCCCGGCTCATCGAGCCCGGCACGCCGAACGATTGCGAAGGGATAGATGATGACGCTCAGCCGCCGTGAGTTCGTCCAACTGGCAGCTGGGCTCGGCGCCTCGCTGGCGTGGAGCGGCTCGGCGCGGGCATCGCGGACCAGCTGGCGCGAAGCGCGAGAGTTCTACCCCGAAGGCGTCGCCTCCGGCGATCCCGATCCGAGCAGCGTCATCCTGTGGACCCGCCGCCCATTCCAGTCCGGCACGCGGCACGTTCTGACCGTCGAGGTCGCGACCGATCCCGAGTTCAGGCGCGTCGTCGCCAATGCGTCGGCGCCGGTGTCAGCCGCGGCGGATTGGACCAGCCGGGTCCTGGTCGGCGGCCTCAAGCCCGCAACCACCTACTGGTATCGCTTCACCGACGCCGACGGCAATGGAAGCCGGATCGGCAGGACGATCACCGCCCCACGCCCGGACGATCCGAGAGCCGTGAACTTCGCCTTCGTGAGCTGCCAGACCGTCAACGAGGGCGCGCTCAACGGCTACCGGCGGATGATCTTCGAGGATGAACGGGCGCGGCCCGAGGACCAGCTCGGTTTCATTCTCCACCTCGGCGACTTCATCTATGAGGTCGTCCAATATCCCGACGAAGTGAAGACGCGCTACGACCGGACCATCTATGAGGTCGCCCGAATTCCAGACGCCCTCAAGGTCAGCAATTTCCACATCCCGACGACGATCGACGGCTACCGCGCTATCTATCGCGGCTATCTTCGCGACCCGGAGCTTCAGGACGCCCGCGCCCGCTGGCCGTTCGTCTGCATGTGGGACAATCACGAATTCTCCTGGCAGGGCTGGCAGAGCGTCCTCAAGGCCGGGCCGATCGACCAGCCCGGCCAGACCGTAAAGGTCGCGGCCAATCAGGCCTGGTTCGAATATATCCCCGCGCGCGTGGCGGCGCCGAGCGAATCCCTCGAGCAGTTCGGACCGCCCGCGGTGAAGAATGTCCCGCTCGCCCAGTTCGACGACAATGGCCTCAGCCAGGAGCCCAACAACCTCACCGCGATCAACAGCCTGATCGCCTATCGCGCGCTCCGTTACGGTCGGCACCTCGACCTGATCATCACCGACCAGCACAGCTTCCGGAGCCCGACCCCGTTTGGCGACCCGTCGCTCGACGAGCTTGGCGACTGGGGTGACTATAACGGCATGTTCCCGGACGCGGCCCTGCAGGTGCTTGACGGCGGCCGTGCGTTCAACGGCGGCAATCCGCCTGCGGAACTACGCTTCGGCGACAAGCAGATCGCCAATCCGCAGCGAAATGCGCCGCCGCAGGCCATCCTTGGCGCGACCCAGAAGGCCTGGTTCAAGGACCGACTGCGGCGCTCGACGGCGACATGGAAGATCTGGGGCGCTTCGCTCGGTACGCTCGAGTTGCGCGCCGACCCCGAAAACCTGCCGCCGGAGCTCATCAAGAAGCCCTGGCCCAAGGGCAGCTTCGCAAATCTCGGTGGCGGCGACTATGGCACCGCCTGGGTCGAGCGCGGCGAGATTTATGATCTGGTCCGGGACGAGAAGATCACCGGCTTCGCCATCGTTTCCGGCGACCGGCACAGCTTCTGGGCCGGCTATGCCGCCAGGGCGCTGCCGCCGGCCGAATTCGAGCCGATCGGCCTGAGCTTCGTCGGCGCATCGATGACGAGCCCCGGCGCGATGGAATCGTACGAGCACCGCAAGACGCTGCCGCTGCGGCCGCTGTATCTCGCCGACCGCGCCGATGGCGGCCAACCCGATTGGACGTTCAACATGCTGTTGAAACACGGCGTCCGCGCCTGTCTCGATTATGCGCGCAACCACGACCTTGAGCGCGCCCGCGCGCTCAGCAACCCGGCCCTCTCCCCACATCTGGAATTCGTCGACATGGGCGCTCACGGCTACGGAAAGGTCCGGCTCGACGGCCGGGAGATCCAGACCGAGTTCGTCTGCATCCCGCGCCCGATCCGGCGCAGCGAGCAAGCGGATGGCGGGCCGCTACGTTACCGGGTCTCCCATCGTGCCCGTCTATGGCGCCCGGGCGAGCGCCCCCATCTCACGCAAGAAGTGCTGGAGGGCGATCCCGGCCTGTCAATCTAGCGGACGTCAATCGTCTATGGCGGCTGGTACGCGGAAACGCTCGGCGTAGGAACCGCGCTGCCCTGCGGGCTCTGGCCCGGTGCGGGTTGACTGACGAAAGTCCACAATGGTTGGAAAGCAGACAATCGGCACGGACCTTGGTCGTCCCGCTAATCTACGAAAAGGAAGAACAAGAAGAGCAGAATAGCTAATGCTGCCGTCGTGCGCTCAAATGGAAGAGCGACCTCAGATCGTTTCCTAGACCGCGACAAGACTCCACCGCCATTCTTCCGCAGCAGTTCGTCTTGGTGAATTTGCGCAAGGACCACGCCAGGGTCTCCATGCGGCGCTAGATTATCAGGCGATCCATACAGCAATGGCACCTTAGTGAGCAGGTCTTGTTCTAGCCCTTGTGCTGCTTGCCTCCGCCGCTGCAGGTTTGCGGCGAACTCCTCGGCGCTAGCAGGAGCGGCCGGCCGCATAACAGATTGCCTGAATTTCCGTCGTTTTTGCGTCACACGACATTCTTTCAGGTGGCCTCGACCAGTGACACCAAGGGCGGTCAAAAGGCCGAAAGGGTCGATCGCTTGAATAAATATCGTAGAACTAAAGAATTCTAAATGCCCGCAGTGGGTCGAAAGCGGACATAGCGCCGTCGGCCTCATCCTCCGGTTATCTTCACGCCCGTCGCGAGGAGCGCCGTCGCAGGCGCCTCGCAAGGCTGCGTGTCTTCCCGGAACTTAGCCGCGTCCGGGCCTCACTCGGCCGGCAGCGGCTCCGTGCGCTTCAGCCCGATCTTGCGCAGCAGCCGCGGGATCGGGCCGTTGCGCTCCATCCAGGCGGCATATTCGACATAGGCCGGATCCTCGGACAGGTGCCGCTCCTCGGTGCGCGCGCGCCAGTAATAGACACCGCTGACGATGCCGAGCACGACGGTGTTGCGGACCATGTCGTTGGGGTTCCCGCTCACGGCCAGGAACGGCATCGTCGCCAGCCACCAGAACAGGTTCTTGGAAAGATAGGCAGGGTGCTTGGTCCAGGCATAGGGACCGTGGGTCAGGATGCCGCGATGGGTGAGGTTGGAGAAACGCAGCCCGAACGCCACTGTCGCCCAGGCGTAGATGCCCGTCAGCAGGACGAGCACGAAGCCCATCGCGGCAAGCGCGAGCGGCGATCCGTCCAGCCAGTGCACCCAGCCGCCCGATCCCGCCGTCCCCTGGTGATAGTCGAGCGGCCCGCCCGGGTTCATCAGGATGAACGGTGGATAGCAGATCAAGGCTGCCATCCAGCCGGCCGCATAGGGGTTGGCCGAGCGGATATGGGCATCGAGCGGCTTCATCGTCAGCATGTAGCCGACGGTCGCGAAGCTCACGTCGATCAGGAACATCAGCGCGATCAGCCAGTGGGCAAGGTTGACCGGATTGGCGGCGATGTTCGCCGCTGCCGGCCGTATCGTGTCCGTCCAGTTGGGCGGCACGATCGAGATCATGAAGGCGAGGAAGAAGCCCTTGATCGCCCAGGCGCGAAGGAAATCGTAGACGATCTCGCGGTCGACGCCCTTCGGCTTGCCGATCAACAGCCGCCCGAAATGCCAGGCGCCGTCCTTCGGCTCCCTGAGGCGCCGGTCGAGCCACAGGATGTAGGGCACGGACAGGACCAGCAGAAGCGGCGAGCCCAGCGCCAGCAACTGCATCGAGAAGAGGTAATTGCCGTCCCAATACCAGCGGGCGACGCAATAGAGGAAGCCGATGACGGCCCAGATCCCCCAGATGCCGGCGATCTTGACCAGGCTCACGTCGAGCGTTTCGGATAGCGGCCGCGGCGCCGCGTCCCAGTCGATGCCCGTGCTCGGGTTTCGGTGGACCTTGTCGACCAGCAGCGACCACAGCACCATCGGAATGCCGCAGGCGAGCAGCGCGCCGAGCGAAGGAACGGGTCCGTCCCAGCCATAGCTGCGCGCGACCGCCACCCAGGCGAACAGCCCGACCAGGCCGACGACGCCCACCATCGTGCTCACCGCGGAAGCGGGACGGGGGTCCACGCGGAGCGCGGCTTCGATCTTGCTCTGGGCAGTCATTGCGGCCCCTCGATAATGGAGCAGCGTAAGCAAGCCGTGAAGACGGAGTTCGTGTCCGTCCCAAAACGGGAAGGCCGTAACCTCCGCGCGCCGCGTAAGCCGATCTTAAACTTCTCTTCTCCTAATCCGGAGGGTGGAAGCCGGATCGGAGATTGCCGGTCTTCCGCAGGCTTGCGAGGAAACGAAGTTGCACATCGACACTGCTCTCGAAGAGACCATCTTCTCCTTCTCGGCGATCCCGCCGCAGCCGCCCGAGCGGCGCGAGCAGCGCCGCTACATGACCATCCTCCGCGTCGGCAGCATCTTCGTCGGCGACAAGCGCGAGCTCTGCCTGATCCGCAACATCTCGGCCGGCGGACTGATGGCCCATGTCTATTCGCCGCTCGAGGTCGACCAGCCGGTCGGGGTCGAGCTCAAGACCAATCAGCGGATCGCCGGCAGCGTCTCATGGCTCCAGGACAACAATGCCGGAATCACCTTCGCCGAGCAGATCGACGTCGAGGAGATGCTGGCGGGTCACTCGGTGCTGGAAAATGGCTGGCGGCCGCGCCTGCCCCGGGTCGAGATCGACTGCCTCGCCACCCTGCGCGTCGGCGCCAGCCTCTACGGCGTCAGCACCCGCGACATCAGCCAAGGCGGCATCAAGATCGAGACCGACGAACCGCTCGAGGAGGGCCAGGACGTCGTGCTCACCCTCGAAGGCTTCCGCCCGGTGGTCGGCGTGGTCCGCTGGTACCAGGACGGAATCTGCGGCATCGCCTTCAATCAGGTGATCCCGTTCCGCGAGCTCATGAGCTGGCTGCGCGAGCGCTAGGCGGGGCGAAGGTGGAGCGGGCGAAGGGAATCGAACCCTCCTAGCCAGCTTGGAAGGCTGGAGCATTACCACTATGCTACGCCCGCATCAGGCGGCCGATATCGCCAGCGGCCATATCAGACAAGCCCATATGGCCGCTGCGCCCGCGATTGGCGAGAACCGCCACCCCTTGGCAAATCGCGCAGCCTCGCGATTCCCCCTGTTTCGCTAAGTGTATCTGGAACCAGTGTATTGCTGGAGTGGCACACCTCTTGAAAGCAGCCCGCGGCCGGCGCGGTGCCGGCGCTTCAAGAGGAGAGCTCGATGAGAATAAACTACCTGCCCCTGGCCGCCGCCCTCGCCGCCCTTGCCGCCCCTGCTTTGGCAGCCCCGCCGGCCGCCGTGGCGATCGCGCCGGAATATACCAGTCACATCGACGCGTCCGGCGTGCTGCACCTCAAGGGCTACGAAAGGGGCACCGGCCGCCCGTTCCGCTTCCGCGTGTCGCCGAGCGGCCATGTCCGGGGCCGTGTCGGCGACACCGCCATCGTCTTCCAGGCGTCACCGGAAGCCCGCGACCGCGCCTTCCGGGAAGCGGAGAAGTCGCACGGCTCCTGATACAATCTGATACCAATTTGCGCTCCGCCGGAGATAGGTCTGCGACAGGAAGGCTCCATCTATCTGTCAACGCCGATTGAGGCGTCCAGACAGAAGGAACTTGAACATGAAGAAGCTTATCCTCGCCGCCGTGGCTGCTTCCGTCGTCGCCGCTCCGGCCGTTGCGGCGCCCTTTGGCCATAATGACCGAGGACGCGTCGTTCAGGTCCAGAAGAACAAGCGCGTCGTCACCCGCGACAACGGTCGCCGGGTCGTGACCAAGCAGGTCGTGCGGACCCGCCAGGCGCAGCAGCGGAACTGGCGCAAGGGCGAGCGTTTCGAGAGCCGTTATGCGCGCAACTACCGGGTCGTCAGCAATCCGCGGGCCTATCGCCTCTACGACGCGCCGCGCGGCTATCGCTGGGTCCAGTCGGACAATGACGCGGTTCTGATCGCGATCGCCAGCGGCCTCATCGGCGCCGTGATTGGCAACGCATTCTAGGATCCGGGTCCCGCGGCACGTGCCGCGGGACCTTTCGCCGCGGTGAGGGTCCGTCACCCGACAAGAAAGCGGGCTGTCCGCAGCACGGCGGACGCCGCTGTGCAGCAGCAGATCTTGGGCCGCGGCTCCAACATCCTCCAAATCCCCCCCCCGCCAGGGCTTCGGCACGGCGGCGGCGGGCCTCAGCCGCCCGACGTCGACATGCCGATGTCGGAGTCATAAAGGAGCAGATTGCCGGCGCGCGTTGGGTCCGCAGCCCCAGGTCAACCCCGATATCCCCACCGATTGAAGTCGACACTCCCAAAATACTGCCGACATTGCTGGACTTCATTGAAACAGCACGGGACCGCATGAAACGCGGAGTTGGTGGACAGGGCTGGATTCGAACCAGCGTAGGGGCAACCCCGGCAGATTTACAGTCTGCTGCCTTTAACCACTCGGCCACCTGTCCCAGAAGGCGCTCGGCGAGCTGCCTAGATAGGAAGGCGGCTCCATGACGAAAGGGGTCGCGCCTGTCAACGCGCGGTCAGGCCAGCCGCGCCATCATGTGCGCGAAGGCGAGCCACGGCTCGCTGTGCATGATGGCGAGGCGGAAGAGCTGGCTGAGGACGAGCAGACCGCCGCCCCAGGTCCAGACGGGATGGATCTCGCCGCGGGTCAGCTTGTCATAGGCGATGCCCGCGAGGATGACGAGATCGGCGCCGAGATAGAAGGAAAGCGGCGCCGTCTGGACCACCGCGGCGAGGGGCAGCCGCCCGACCGCAGCCTCGAGGATGGCGGCGTTGGAGAGCAGCATCAGCCGCTTGTGCGTCTCAGGGTCGCGGCGCTTCCACACTCCCAGGGCGACGATGACGGCGAAAGCCTGGATCGAGAAGAACGTGACCGAGTAGAAGGCGTAAGGGTCGCCGAGGCCCTTGTAACCGACGCGGATCGCTTCGATCGCGGCGACGTTGCCGAGCAGCCAGACCAGCAGGGCGAGCGCCACGCCCGCATAGCCTGCGCGCTTGTGGGCCTCGACCCTTCCCGAGGCGACCAGTGCGGGCTGCAGGACGCCGAACAGGATCCACAAGGTGAAGCTCAGCGCGTGCAGGTGGAGGAGCGCCGTCATCTCCGGCGCGCGAGCCGGCGGCTCGACCCAGCGGGAGAGATAGTAGCTCTGCGCATAGCCGGCGAAGACGAGCAATGCGATCGCCAGCCCCATGGCCGTATAGAACAGGCGGCCGCCGGCTCTTCCGGCGGTCGCGGCAAAAGTGGTGGCCATCGATGCTCCTCGCCCGCTCAACGCGGGACGAAGCGCCGGGTTCAGGAGCGCGGCTTGCGCCTGTCGGGGCAGCCCGGCATGGGGATGGGATGAGACGCAAGGCCCGCCAGACCACCAAGCCCGAAAACCGCCCGCGCTTCTGGGGACGCCACGCCGTCGCGGCCGCGCTCGACAATCCGGAGCGCAAGGTGGTGCGGATCTGGGCGACCCGCGAGGCGGCAGCCTTCCTCAATCCCGACAAGGATATCCAGGTCACCCTCGCCGACGCCGCTGACCTTGGCCGGCTGGTGCCGCACGACGCACCGCACCAGGGGATGGTCGCGGAAGTCGAGAAGCTACCGGACCTGCTGCTTGCCGATCTCCTCGACGAGGCCGCGGATCGCCGCCCCCTGCTGGTGCTCGACCAGGTGACGGACCCGCATAATGTCGGCGCGATCCTGCGCTCGGCCGCCGCGTTCGACGCGCTCGGTATCGTTACCCAGGACAGGCATGCGCCCCCTGAATCCGGCGCGCTCGCCAAGGCCGCGAGCGGCGCGCTGGAGACGGTGCCGTGGGTGCGGGTTGTGAACCTCGCCCGCGCGCTCGACGAGATCGCCGAGGCTGGCTTCTGGCGCGTCGGCCTCACCGGCGAGGCGGGGATGACGCTTGCCGAGGCGCTAGGCCCGTCGAAAGTCGCTCTGGTGCTCGGTGCGGAAGGCGAAGGCATGCGCCAGAACACCGAAAGCCATTGTGACGCGCTCGCCAAGCTTCCGATCAGCGACCGGATCGAGAGCCTGAACGTGTCAAATGCCGCCGCGATCGCGCTCTATGCAGCAGCGACTGCGGGTGGATCGAAGTGAGGCGCTGATCCGGGTCGGCGCCTAGTCCTCCGGCGCGATGCGCACCCGCATGCCGTCGAGCGCGGCGCTCATCGGGATCTGACATGACAGCCGGCTGCTGGCGACCCGATGGTCGGAGCTGTCGAGCAGATCGTCTTCGTCGCCATGCATCTTCGGCAGCATGCCCAGCCACCTCTCGTCGACATGGACGTGGCAGGTCGCGCAGGAGCAGCAGCCGCCGCACAAGGCGAGCAGCTCGTCGAAGCCGTTGTCGCGGATCACTTCCATGACGCTCAGCCCTTCCTGCCCTTCGACAGGGGTCTCCGTGCCATCGCGGGTGACGACGATGAGCTTGGGCATTGCTGGGATCCTGGCCTGAAGAAACGGGAGTGCTTGGCGCGCGGCCTATGCTAGGCGCGCCGGGGCAAATCAAGCGAGGAGGATAGAGGTGGGGATACCGGCGGAGGCGCTGAGGGCGTCGCTCGACGAACTGGCGCGTCGCGAGCCGGCAATCGCGCAAGCTCTCGATGAAGCCGGGTATCCCGAGCCGCGCACCAGCGCGCCGGGGTACATCACCCTGCTGCGCACGATCGTCGGCCAGCAGGTCAGCATCAAGGCGGCCGCGTCGATGTGGACAAAGCTCGAGACCTTGGTGGGCGACCCCTCCCCTGCCAATATCCTTGCCGCGAGCGACGAGACGCTGCGCGCGGCCGGCCTGTCGCGCCAGAAGATGAGCTATGCCAGGAGCCTTGCCGAGGAAGTGCTGTCGGGCCGGCTCGACCTCGACAATCTAGATGATGAAGACGAGGCCGCGATAGCCCAGCTTGTCTGGATCAAGGGCATTGGCCGCTGGTCCGCCGAAGTCTACCTTCTGTTTGCGGAGGGGCGGCCGGATATCTGGCCCGCCGGCGACCTCGTCGTCCAGATCCAGACCGGGCGGATCCTGGGCCTCCCCGAAAAGCCCGGCGAGCGCAGGGTGCGCGAGCTTGCCGAGAGCTGGCGCCCGCACCGGGGCGCCGCCGCCATCTTCGCCTGGCACCATTACCGCCACAGCGCCGCACCTCTCTGAGACTGTTGCCGGCAGGCCCGCGGCCGCCGAATACCGTACTTTTATCAGGTCTTAGCGAGTCCCACCAGCACTGTCCGACCGAACGGTCGGGAAATAGCTTCGTCCCGGCTCTTGCGGCCTCGTCGTTGCGTGGGAGCCTCGGCGGGAGTATCCGTCGCCACATGATGCGCTCGGCTATCCGGGTGTCCAGCAACCAGCCAAGGTGCCAGCCATGTCCTCATCCGCCGCCGCCGTCCTGCCCGGGATCGAGCCGGTCTCCATGTCCGGCTACGACCGCGACTTCGCCGCCTTTTCGGAAGGGCTCGGCGCGTCCTTCCGGCGCTACGGCTTCGCGGTCATTGCGGATCACGGGCTGGACCAGCAGGTGGTGGACGAGGCGCTGGAGAAGACCAAGGCCTTCTTCGCCCTGCCCGACGAGGTGAAGCGCAAATATCACACGCCCGGCGGCGGCGGCGCGCGCGGCTACACGCCATTCGGCATCGAGACCGCCAAGGACGCCACCCATTTCGACCTCAAGGAATTCTGGCATGTCGGCCGCGAGCTGCCGGAGGGACACCCGTTCCGCGCCGTGATGGCGGACAATGTCTGGCCGGAGGAGATCGAGGGTTTCCGCACGCGGCTGCTGGCGCTCTACGATGCGCTCGACGCCATGGGCGGCAAGGTGCTGCGGGCGATCGCACGGGACCTCGGTCTCAATGACGGCTTCTTCGAGCCGACCGTGGAAAACGGCAACAGCGTGCTGCGCCTTCTTCACTATCCGCCGGTGCCGAAGGAGGCAGGCGGGGTACGCGCCGGCGCGCATGAGGACATCAATACCATTACCCTGCTGCTGGGCGCCGAGGAGGCAGGCCTGGAGGTGCTCGACCGCGGCGGCCGCTGGCTGCCGATCAACCCGCCGCCTGGCGCGCTCGTCGTCAATATCGGCGACATGCTGCAGCGGCTGACCAACCATGTGCTGCCGTCCACGTCGCACCGTGTCGTCAACCCGGCTCCCGAGCGGCGCGGCTTCGCGCGCTACTCGACCCCCTTCTTCCTGCACTTCGCGCCGGATTATGTGATCGAGACGCTGCCGAACTGCATCACGCCCGAGAACCCGAACCGTTATCCGGAGCCGATCAGCAGCCACGATTTCCTCCTGCAGCGCCTGCGGGAGATCAAGCTGATCTGAAATTCTCCCCGGCCTTGCGGCCGGGGAGAAGGAGTTTAGCGCGCGTCGACGAGCACGATCTCGGCATTGTCGACAGCTTTGATCGTCACCCGCTCCTCGCCGGTGATGGCAACACCGTCACGTGACTCTGCGCGGGTGCCGTTCACTTCGATCGCACCGCCTACCGCGACCAGATAGACATGGCGGCTCGGGTCGAGCTGAAGGTCGGCCGTCTCGCCTGCCTTCAGCGTCGCGCCCATCACTCGTGCGGCGGCGTTGATCTTGAGCGCGTCGGCATCGTTGTCGAAGCCGCTGGCGAGCGTCACGAAGCTGCCCGCACGATCGCCCTTCGGGAACTGCTTGGCGCCCCAGCTCGGCTGCGCGCCACGCTGGTCGGTCAGCACCCAGATCTGGAAGAGCGTCGTAGCCTCGTCCTCCAGATTATATTCGGCGTGGCGGACGCCGGTGCCGGCCGACATCACCTGGACATCACCCGCCTCGGTGCGGCCCTGGTTGCCCATCGAATCCTGATGGGTGATCGCGCCTGTCCGGACGTAGGTGATGATCTCCATATTGTCGTGCGGATGCGGCGGAAAGCCGGAGCGGGCGGCGATCTCGTCGTCGTTCCACACCCGGATCGCGCCCCAGCTCATCCGGGCAGGATCATAGTAATTGGCGAAGGAGAAATGATGGCGCGCGTTCAGCCAGCCATGATCGGCGTGGCCGAGCGTGCGGAAGGGGCGAATGTCGATCATCTCATGTTCCTTTCAAATCCAGCTCAAGCCGTTTCGGCGAGCGCTGCGGTGGCGAGATAGCCACCCTTTTCACGGACATAATCCCGCAGGCGATCCTGGAAGTCGGCGACGACCGCGTCGCGCACGCTCGGCCGCTTCGCCAGCGCCTGCCGCCAAGCGGCGAGTTTGGGCTTGCCCTCGAACAGCTTATGGTCGGTCAGCCGGTCGAACAGGTCGAAGTAGCGGAACGCCGGAGCGAAGGCTGCATCGACGATGCTGAACTGCTGGCCCGCGAAGAACGGGCCCTGCCCGAGCTGCGCCTCGAGCCGCTCGAACTTGGCCGCTATCGCGTCGCGCTTCGCCTCGAACGTCTCCCGGTCGGGCGTCGTGTAGAAGCCGTAGATGTCCGCCAGCGTCGCCGACGCGAACTCGATCCACGCGCGGTGCCGCGCCTTCTCGAGCGGCTCGGCGGGATGAAGCCGCGGCTCCAGCACCTCGTCCAGATATTCGGCGATCACCGCGCTCTCAAACAGCACCTGCTCCTTGCCGTCCTGCTCCACCACCAGCACCGGCACCTTGCCGAGCGGCGACAGCTTCAGGAACCAGTCCGGCTTGTTGGCGAGGTCGATATCAACTCGCTCGAACTCCACGCCCTTCTCCAGCAGCAGGATCGCGGCGCGCTGCACATAGGGGCAGAGCGGAAAGCTGATCAGACGAAGCTTGGCCATGTTCTTGTCTCCCTGTGGGTTGATCCGCCCGCCCCGCGAGGAGGGGGCATGGTCCGGCAGAGCGGGCGGATCGAGGCGCCGGCTGTGTTACGCAGCCAGCGCCAATTCGGTTGCCGCGATCCCGTCGAGCTGGGCGACGGCGGCGGCGATCGCCTCCTCGGCTCCGAAGGCGAGCTTCTCGACGCGGACGAAGTTCACGTCGTCCACGCCCATGAAGCCGAGCAAGGTGCGGATATGCGGCTCCTGGCTGTCCATCGCAGCCGCGGGACCCTCGCTGTAGAAGCCGGCGCGCGTCTCGATCACGATCGCCTTCTTGCCCTTGATCAGCCCTTCGGGACCGGTCTCGGTATATTGGAACGTCACCCGGGCGCGCAGGACGTGGTCGAACCAGGCCTTCAGTGTCGAGGGCATGCCGAAATTGTACATTGGCGCGCCGATCACGATCAGGTCCGCTTCGCGAAGCTCGTGGATGAGCGTGTCGGAAAGACCCAGCGCAGCCTCGGCGGCCTCGGTCTCCGCGGGTGCGCCGCGGATGGCGCCGACCGTCTCCTCGGTCAGATGCGGGATCGGCGCCCGGCCAATGTCGCGGCGAACGATCTGAACGCCCGGCCGCACCTTAAGGAGATGGTCCGCGAACTCGGCGGTGAGCTTGCGCGACACGGACGCTTCGCCGGTCGCGGCGCTGTCGATGATGAGAACCTTGGTCATGCCTTCCTCCGTGAACTTGATGGAAGGGAGATAAGGCGATAGAGGTGTTGCGAGTAGGCATTCAACCCGCACCCTGGTGTTGCAGATCATGGAACGCTCATCGGTCGACATGCTCGACGTCCTCGCCTTTGTCCGAGTGGCCGAGACCGGCGCCTTCGCCCGTGCCGGCGAGCGCATGGGGATCTCGAAATCGGTGCTGAGCCGCCGCGTCGCAAGGCTGGAGGAGCAACTGGGCGCTCGCCTCCTCACCCGCACCGCCCAGGGCGCGCAGCCGACCGATATCGGCCAGGCCTATTACGAGCGCGCCGCCAACATCCTCGCGGAGCTGGAGGCGGCGCAGGAGATCGTCGCCGACGCAGTGACACAGGTCGCCGGCCCGATCCGGCTCAGCGCGCCCGTCTCGTTCGGGACCAAGCATCTCGCCCCTGCCCTCGTCGAGTTCGCCCGCACTCATCCGAAGGTGGAGCTCGACGTCTCGCTGGACGACAAGCGCGTCGACCTGGTCGGCGGCGGCTTCGACCTCGCCGTTCGCATCGGCAAGCTGCCGGATTCCTCGCTGAAGGCGCGGCGGCTCACCACCGTTCGCGCGTCGGTGCTCGCCAGCCCCGCTTATCTGGCCGAGCGCGGCCGCCCCGAGCACCCCCGCGACCTCAACGGCCACGACCTGCTCTTCTACGCCAACCTCGCCATGTCGGAGCAGTTCCGCTTCAAGATCGGCAACCGAATGGAGCAAGCGCAGGGAAATATGCGCATGCGCGCCGACAGCGGCGAGATGCTGAAGGCCGCTGCCTGCGCCGGCCTCGGCATCGTCACCCTGCCCAATTTCATCGCCTCCGACGCGATCCAGTCGGGCGAGCTGGAGCCGATCCTGCGCGACTACCCGATCCCGGAAGTCGACATGCACGCCGTCATGCCGCCCGGCCGCGCCACCACCGCCCGCGTCCGCGCCCTCGTGGATTTCCTCGCCGAGCGCTTCGGTCCGGAGCCCGAGTGGGACCCATGCAATGCCGCCGAGGGTGGACGCTCGGACCAGGGCCGCTACTAAGACTCCCCAACCTAACCAGGGAAAATCCTTTGACGACCAAGCTCTCCGTCGCCGCTTTGCTGCTTGCCGCCACCGCCTGTGCCACACCTCAGCCGCAGGCGAGCGCGCCCGCTTCCCCAGCACCCGTCTCCGTCGCGGCCGATCCACGTGCCGAGGACCAGCGGCTGCTCGCTTTCCTCGACCGGGCGTTCGACGAGTCGATCGCCTCCAGCCCGGAGACGCTGACAGCGCTCGGCAGCAAGCAGGATTACGGCAGGCTCAACGACTATACCGACGCGCAGGCGGAACGGCAGCGGGCGCTTGCCGAGCGGCAGCTCGCCCAGATGAAGGCCGAGTTCGACGTCGCGAAGCTGAGCCCGGCCGGCCAGCTCAGCTACCGCATGTTCGAGAATGGCGTCGTCCGCGGCCGCGAGCAGTTCCAGTGGCGCAAGCACCGCTTCCCGATCTCGACCAACGGCAGCCCGGCAGGCCAGATCCCCGTCTTCCTGATCAACCAGCACCGCGTCGACACGGTCGCCGACGCCGAAGCCTACATCTCGCGCCTGCGTGAAGTGGAGCGGGTGATGGGCGAGGTCTCCGCCAATGTCCGCGAGCAGGCCCGGACGGGCATCGTCCCGCCGAAGTTCGTCTTCGCGCCGGTCCGCGCCGACGCCCGCAAGATCCTGACTGGCGCTCCCTTCGACAGCGGCGCCGACGGCACCGTTCTGGCCGACTTCACCAAGAAGGTGAACGCGCTCCAGGCGCCGGTCGAGGAGAAGCAGCGCCTGATCGCCGAGGCGAAGGCGGCGCTGACCGGCCCGTTCCGCCGCGGCTACGACACGATGTTTGCAGCGCTGGACGCGATCGAGCCGCAGGCGACCAGCAATGACGGTGCATGGCGCCTTCCCAATGGCGCTGACTTCTACGCCTCTGCGCTGCGCTTCTCGACCACCACGGATATGAGCGCCGACCAGATCCACCAGCTCGGCCTCGACCAAGTCCGGCGCATCCATGGGGAGATGGAGCGGATCAAGAACCAGGTCGGCTTCAAGGGCACGCTCCAGCAATTCTTCCAGCACATCAACAATGGCGCCGAGTTCAAATATCCGAACACGGAGGAGGGCAGGCAGCGTTACCTCGCCGACGCGCGCGGCTTCATCGATCAGGTGATGGCCGTTGCCCCGACCTGGTTCCGCCGCCTGCCCAAGGCCCCGCTGGAGGTGCGCGCGGTCGAGACGTGGCGCCAGGAGACGGCCTCGGTCGCCTTCTACAACCGCCCCTCGCCCGATGGCTCACGCCCCGGCATCTATTACGTCAACCTCGCCGACATGAACCAGGTGCTGAAGCCTCAGACCGAGGCGATCAGCTATCATGAGGGGGCCCCCGGCCATCACTTCCAGATCGCGCTGCAGCAGGAGCTACCGGACGTGCCGAAATTCCGTCGCTTCGGCGGCTATGGCGCCTATTCGGAAGGCTGGGGTCTCTATGCCGAGGGGCTCGGCAAAGAGATGGGCTTCTACGACGAGCCCATTTCCGAGTTCGGCATGCTCTCCACCCAGATCTGGCGCGCGATCCGCCTCGTCGTCGACACCGGCCTCCACCACAAGCGTTGGACCCGCGAGCAGGCGATCGACTATTTCCGCCAGAACGGCCTCCTCTCGGAGCGCGACGCCAAGAAGGAGGTTGAGCGCTACATCAACAATCCGGGCCAGGCGACGAGCTACATGGTCGGCCAGATCAAGATCCTCGAGCTGCGCGACCGCGCGAAGCGGGAGCTCGGCGACCGCTTCGACATTCGCGACTTCCACGCCGCGGTGCTGGAAAACGGCGCGATGCCGCTCGATATTCTCGACGATCAGGTCAACGCCTATATCACATCACGCAAGAGCTGAGGGAGAGACGAGATGGCCAAGGGACAGGTGCGCAGCAACAAGGAAGCGCGGAAGCCGAAGAAGGAGGTCAAGAAGACCATCGCCGCGAAGCCGTCCACCAAGGGCAGCGGCGGCGGCCTCGGCGCCAAGGAGGATTGATGGCGGAGAATTTCGTCCGCCATCGCCAGCCATGGAAAAGTGAGGAACTCGCCAAGCTGAAGACCTTGGCGGGCAAGGGCATGGGCCTGAAGGCGATCGCCAAGGCGCTCACCCGCAGCGAGGAATCGGTGCAGGATCGGGCGAAGACGGACGGCATCAAGATCGCCAAGCTGCGCTGAGGCCCCGGGAGAAGCGCGTCACCCCCGGCGAAGGCCGGAGTCTCAGCGAGAACTTGCGCAGGCGTCTTCTCGTCCTGAGATCCCGGCCGTCGCCGGGATGACGTGCTTGGCTTCGATCCATCCGCTGGCTAATCGAGTGCCCGCAACACTTCCGAAAGCTCTCGCATGTCCGACACCCCTCCCGACCGTCTCTCGCTCAACCCGCGCAGTCCCCACTTCAACGCGGACCTGCTTCGCCGGGGCGTCGGCATCCGCTTCAAGGGCCAGGAGAAGACCAACGTCGAGGAATATTGCGTCAGCGAGGGCTGGATCCGAGTGGCCGCGGGCAAGAGCCTCGACCGCTACGGACAGCCGATGACGATCAAGCTGAGCGGTCCCGTCGAGCCTTATTATCAGGACGAACAGGACCAGGCCCCGGAGGAGCAGGCACGCGATTCCTCCGGCGACGAGTCTGCCGCTTGAGCTACGACGTCGCGGCGGTCCGTGCCGAATTCCCGGCCCTGGCGGTCGAGGATGATGGCCGCCCCCGCGTCTATTTCGACGCGCCGGGCGGCACCCAGGTTTGCCGCCGCGCGATCCGGGCGATGGTACGCCACCTCGAAGGCGGCACCGCCAATTCCGGCGGCGCCTTCGCCACTGCCGTCGCTACCGACGCGATGGCCGAAGAGGCGCATGAAGCGATGGCCGACCTGCTCGGCGGCCAGTCTTCCGAGATCGCCTTCGGCCAGAACATGACAACGCTGACGCTCGCCGTGTCGCGGGCGCTCGCGCGCCGGTTCCAGCCGGGTGACGAGATCGTCGTCACTCGCCTCGACCACGATGCCAATGTCGCGCCGTGGCTGCTGGTCGCCCGCGATGTCGGCATGGAGGTGCGCTGGCTCGACTTCGATCCTGAGACAGGGCGTCTCCGCCTCGACGAACTGCCGTCCCTCCTGAATGCCCGCACCCGCCTGGTTGCGCTTGGCGGCGCGAGCAACGCCCTCGGCACGATCAACGACGTTGCCGAAGCGGTGCGCATCGTCCGCGCCCACTCCGACGCTTTGGTCTATGTCGACGCCGTCCAGTCGGTGCCGCACATCGCCACCGACGTGCGCGCGCTCGGCTGCGACTTCCTCGCCTGCTCGCCGTACAAATTCTTCGGTCCTCACCAGGGCGTGCTCTGGGGCCGGCGCGAGCTCCTGGAGGAGCTGGAAGCCTACAAGCTGCGCCCCTCTCCCACCCTTCCCGCCGCGGTGCGCTTCGAGACCGGCACTCCCTCCTACGAAGGCATGGCCGGCACCATCGGCGCGATCGAGCATATCGCCAGCCTCGGGGCGGGCGCGACCCGTCGTGAGCGCATCGTCAGCGCGATGAACCGCGTTGCTGAATATGAGCGTGAGCTCGGCCGCCAATTCCTCCACGGCCTTTCCCGGCTCCAGCGGATGAAGCTCTACGGGCCGAACCAAATGGAAGGCCGCGTCCCAACCTTCTCCTTCACGGTCGAAGGCATGACCGCCCGCCAGGCGGCGGAACGGCTGGCCGAGCGCAACATCTTCGCCTGGTCCGGCAATTTCTACGCCAAGGAGGCGATCACGCGCCTCGGCCTAGAGGCGTCCGGCGGCCTGCTCCGCGTCGGCTTCTGCCAGTATAGCACGGCCGAAGAGGTCGACACCCTTCTGGCCGCTCTGGCGGAGCTGTAGCCTGCTGGCGGACCCGCTTGTCCTCGGTTAAGGTCGCGCGTCGCATCGGGTGGGGTATGTTCATGACGTTGAATAGGTTCGCTCTTTCGGCCTCATTGGCCGCTCTGATGCTGGCACCCCAAGTGGCGCATGCGCAGGCCCCGGCATCGCAGAAGAGCGCGCAGGCGCTGATCCCGGTTGAGCAGTTCACGCTGCCGAACGGCCTCAAGGTGATCATGCATGTCGACCGCTCCGACCCCGTTGTCGCGGTGTCGCTGAACGCCCATGTCGGTTCCGCGCGAGAAGAGCCCGGCCGCACCGGCTTCGCGCACATGTTCGAGCACCTCTTCTTCCTCGATTCGGAAAATCTCGGCAAAGGCGGGCTCGACAAGATGAGCGCCCGCATCGGCGGCTCCGGCGCGAACGGCTCGACCAGCCGAGACATCACCGACTATCTCCAGACCGTCCCCAAGGACGCGCTCGAGAAGATGATCTGGGCCGAGGCGGACAAGCTCGGCTATTTCATCAACACCGTGACCGAGCCGGTGCTCGCCAAGGAAAAGCAGGTCGTCAAGAACGAGAAGCGCCAAAGCGTCGACAACCAGCCCTATGGCCATACCGGCGCGGTGGTGGCGGAGAATCTTTATCCGGCCGGCCATCCCTATAGCTGGGAGGTGATCGGCTCGCTTGCCGACCTGGACGCGGCGACGCTGGCGGATGTCCGCAACTTCTATCGGCGCTGGTACGTGCCGAGCAACGTGTCGCTGGTCATCGCGGGCGACTTCGATCCGGCTCAGGCGCGCCAGTGGGTGGAGAAATATTTCGCCGAGATCCCGGCCGGCGCCAAGGTCGACCCGGCGCCGGTCCGCGCCGCTGGGCTCGCGACGTCCAAGTCGCTCTACCACGAGGACAATTTCGCCGAGCTGCCGCAGCTCACCATGGTCTGGCCGACCGTCACTGCCCTCCACCGCGATTATGCGCCCATCGAAGTGCTGGTGGACCTCCTCACCGACGGCAAGGAGGCGCCGCTCAACGCCGTGCTGATCGACGAGAAGAAGGTGACGAGCGAAGTCGGCGCCTTCCAGGATGCGGGCAAGGTCGCCGGCGAGACCTGGCTGACGGTTCGCGCCTTCGACGACATCGACCTCGACAGGGTCAAGGCCGCTCTCGACGAAGGCTTCGCCCGGTTCGAGCGCGAAGGCGTCGATCCCGCCGCCCTGGAGCGCGTCAAGACTCAGCAGGAAGTGGAGGTCTACGGCCAGATCGGCAGCGTCCTCGGCAAGGTCCGCCGCCTCGCCCGCTACGACCTCTACACCGGCGACCCGGCCTATGCCGATCGCGAGATCGCGGCCCTCCGCGCCGTCACGCCCGCCGACGTGATGCGGGTCTACAATGCCTATTTCAAGAACAAGCCCTTCGTGGCGGCGAGCTTCGTGCCCAAGGGCAAGGTCGACCTCGCGCTCCAGGGCGCGACCCAGGCCAAGGTCGTCGAGGAGCCGATCGTCCAGGGCGCCGAGGCTGCCGTCGATGCGAGCGCCGCCGCGACCTATGCGCGCACGCCCTCCAGCTTCGACCGCACCGTCGAGCCGCCCTACGGGCCCCGGCCCGCGGTCAACCTCCCGGCGGTATGGCAGGCCCAGCTTCCGAACGGCCTCCGCGCGCTCGGCATCGAGGATAACGAGCTCCCGCTCGCCCGCTTCGAGCTGGCGATCAAGGGCGGCCGCCTGATGGACAGCCTCGACAAGCCCGGCACCGCGGCCCTGCTCGCTCGGATGTTCACCCGCGGCACTGCCCGCCGCACACCCGCCGAGCTCGAGAATGCGCTGAAATCGCTGGGCGCCGAAGTGCAGGCCGAGGCGCGCAACGAGCATTTCGTCATTTCCGGCCGCACCCTCGCCCGCAATTTCGACAAGACCATGGACCTGGTCGAAGAGATGCTGCTCCAGCCGCGCTGGGACACCGAAGAACTCGCCATCCAGAAGGCGGCCACCGTCAGCGACATCCAGAGCGAGAAGGTCGAGGCCAACGCGGTCGCCGCCCGCGCCTTCGAATACGCTACCTTCGGCGACAAGCACATCTATTCGCGCAACCCGCTCGGCAGCGAGAAGTCGGTCGCGGCGACGACGATGGAGGATTTGAAGCGCTTCCACGCCGCCAATCTCGCGCCGAACCTCGCCAGCTTCCGCGTCGTCGGCGCGGTGCCGCAGGCGCGGGTGCAGACGGCGCTTGCCGATCTCGGCAGCCGCTGGACGCGCCGAGACGTGCGCATTCCCGCCTATCCGCAGCCGCAGGCGCCCACGGCGTCGAAGATCCTCTTCTACGACCTGCCGGGCGCGAAGCAGTCGACTTTCGCCTTCGGTTATCCCGCGCTCCGCCGCTCCGACGAGAATTACTATCCGGCGACGGTGATGAACTACATCCTGGGCGGCGGCGGCTTCGCCTCGCGCCTGACGCAGGAGCTGCGCGAGGGCAAAGGCTATACCTACGGCATCGGCTCCGGCTTCGGCGGCGGCGAGAGCTACGGCACCTTCCAGATCGGCAGCGGCGTGCGAGCCAATGTGACGCTGGAGGCGGCCGAGCTCACCAGGAAGATCGTCAGCGATCTCGCCACCACCTACACGCCCGCTGACCTCGACGTGACCAAGAGCTTCCTCACCAAGAGCCGCGCCCGCTCGTTCGAGACCACCGACGCCAAACTGCGTTACCTCGGCAACATCGCCGATTACGGCCTCCCGCTCGATTATCCGAAGCAGGAGCAGGCGATCGTCGACGCGATGACGGTCGACCAGGTCAAGACGCTCGCCGGCCGCTACCTCCGTCCGACCGCGATGACTTACGTGATCGTCGGCGATGCGGCGACCCAGGCGAAGCGCCTCGAGGCGCTCGGCTTCGGTGCGCCGGTGTTGATCAACGAGGAGCTGAAGCGGGTCCAGGAGTGACGCAGCGACCGCCGAGCCTCAGCCACCTCGACCAGCTCGAGGCGGAGAGCATCCATATTCTCCGCGAAGCCGTCGCGGAGACGGCACGGCCGGTGATGCTCTACTCGGCCGGCAAGGACAGCGCGGTGATGCTGCACCTGGCGCGCAAGGCCTTCCATCCCGCGCCGCCGCCCTTCCCGCTCCTCCACGTCGACACGATGTGGAAGTTCCGGGCGATGTACGAGCATCGCGACCGCATGGCAGCGGAAGCCGGCATGGAGCTGATCGTCCATCGCAATCCGGACGCGGAGGCGCAGGGGATCAATCCCTTCGACCACGGCCCCGCCCACACCGAGCTGTGGAAGACGGAAGGGCTGAAGCAGGCGCTGGCCAGGCACGGCTTCACCGCCGCATTCGGCGGCGCCCGCCGCGACGAGGAAGCCAGCCGCGCCAAGGAGCGGATCGTCTCGGTCCGCTCCGCCACCCATCGCTGGGATCCGAAGAGCCAGCGCTCCGAACTCTGGCGGCTCTACAATATGCGCGTCGCCGGCGGCGATACCTTGAGGGTCTTCCCACTCTCGGATTGGACCGAGCTCGACGTCTGGCGCTACATCGCGGCGCAGGATGTGCCGGTCGTCCGCCTCTATTTCTCCGCGCCCCGCCCCACCGTCGAGCGCGACGGCGCGATCCTGATGGTCGACGATGAGCGGTTCCGCTTCGCGCCCGGAGAAGCCGCGGAGGAACGGCGCATCCGCTTCCGCACCCTCGGCTGCTATCCGCTCAGCGGCGCGATCGAGAGTGAGGCATCCTCCGTCGCCGACATCATCGAGGAGCTCACCGCCTCCACCTTCTCCGAGCGGCAGGCGCGACTGATCGACCGCGAACCCTCCGCCAGCATGGAGATGAAGAAGCAGGCCGGCTATTTCTGACATGACCGCGGCTGCGCCCAAATCCCTGCTCCGCTTCCTCACCTGCGGCTCCGTCGATGACGGCAAGTCGACCCTGCTCGGGCGGCTGCTGTTCGAGACCGGCAGGATCCCCGATGACCAGCTCGCGGCCCTCCAGGCGAGCAGCCGCGGCCGCGAGATCGACTATGCCCTGCTCCTCGACGGCCTCGCCGCGGAGCGCGAGCAGGGCATCACCATCGACGTCGCCTGGCGCTATTTCGAGACCGACCGGCGCAAGTTCGTCGTCGCCGACACGCCGGGGCACGAGCAATATACCCGCAACATGGTGACCGGCGCCTCCCGCGCCGACGCGGCGGTGCTGCTGGTCGACGCGCGCAAGGGCCTGCTCACCCAGACGCTGCGCCACTCCTACCTCGCGCGCCTGCTCGGCATCCGCCACATCGTGCTGGCGGTGAACAAGATGGACCTGGTCGGCTTCGACCAGGCTGTGTTCCAGGAGATCGCCAAAGCCTATTCGGCCATGGCGGGGACGCTGGACCTTCAAGTTCATGCGATCCCGCTGGCGGCCGCCCGCGGCGACAACATCACGGCCGTGAGCGACGCCACCCCCTGGTATTCGGGCCCGACCCTGCTCGATCTGCTGCACGATCTGCCTGCTGGCGAAAGCACCGCACCGACGTCCTTTGCGATGCCGGTGCAGTGGGTGAGCCGCCCGGACGCGGACTTCCGCGGCTATGCGGGCATGATCGCCGCCGGCCAGGTTGCGCCGGGCGACCCGGTGCGCCTGCTCCCTTCCGGACGCACGGCCTCGGTGTCCCGGATCGTCACGATGGACGGCGATCTCGAACAAGCCGTCACCGGCCAGTCGATCACGCTCGTCCTCGATCGCGAGCTGGACTGCTCCCGCGGCGAGATCGTCGCGGCGCCCGAAACGCCGCTGCACGTCGCCGATCAGTTCGAAGCCACCCTCGTCTGGATGGCCGAACAGCCGATGCTGCCCGGCCGCTCCTACCGCCTGAAGCTCGCAACCAGCACGGTCGGCGCCTGGGTGACCGAGCTCAAGTCCGCGACCGATGTCGAGACGCTGGAGAAGCTCGCGGCGCGGACGCTGGAGCTGAACGGCATCGGCACCGTCAACATCGCGCTCGACCGTCCCCTCCCCTTCACCTCCTATGAGGAGAGCCGGGAGCTCGGCGCCTTCATCCTGATCGACCGCGACAGCGCGGCGACGCTCGGCGCCGGCATGATCCACCACCCGCTGCGGCGCGCCGAGAACGTCCAGTGGCAGGCGATCGACGTCACGCGCGAGGCACGCGCGGCCGCCAAGAATCAGCAGCCGAAGCTGCTCTGGTTCACCGGCCTCTCCGGCGCGGGCAAGAGCACCATAGCCAACCTGGTGGACCGCAAGCTCCACGCCATGGGCAAGCACAGCTTCGTCCTGGACGGCGACAATATCCGTCACGGCCTGTCGAAGAATCTCGGCTTCACCGATGCCGAGCGTGTCGAGAATATCCGCCGCGTCGCCGAGGCGGCCAAGCTGATGACCGATGCCGGCCTCATCGTGCTCGCCGCCCTCATCTCGCCTTTCCGCGCCGAGCGCGAGATGGCCCGCCGCATCTTTCCCGCGGGCGAATTCGTGGAGATCTTCATCGACACGCCGCTCGGTGTCGCCGAAGAACGCGACCCCAAGGGCCTCTACGCCAAGGCGCGCAGCGGCGCCCTCACCAACTTCACCGGCGTCGACAGCCCCTACGAGCCGCCCGAGCACCCCGACATCCGCATCGACACCACCGCCATGACCCCTGAGGAAGCGGCCGAGGCGATCATCAGGGCAATGCTCTAGCTACTTCTTGCTGGCGTGCTCCGGCTTCCCCTTGCGCTTGGTGGAAGCCATCTTTTCAAGCTCCTTCTCGCTCATCGAGTCCGCCATGGACTTGGATGCGCCTTTCAATTTGCTCTTCGGCGTATCGCCGCGTTTCGCCGACAAGGCGGCGCCCGCCGCCTTCTGCTGGGCTCCGGACTTGGCAGGCATGGATCGTCTCCTGTGATTTCTTCCGCTGGCAGAACATTCAGGGCTTTAGGCCGGTTCCGCGCTGCGTAGAGGCGCCGCCTCTGATCGATTTTGCAATTCTCGGTGACGAAAAGAATTGGGTTTCGTCCCCGCTGCGCCAGGCCTAGCCTCCCCCGACAAATCAAAAAGGAGAGCGACGAGATGGACGCAAAGACCGGCGATATTGGTGGCGGCTGCCCGGTTGAGCGGCCGAGCACGGTGCGTTCGCTGCTCGGGCGACAGAACAAGGATTGGTGGCCCGAGTCGCTCCCGCTGGAGATCCTCAACCAGGGCGGCACCTCGCCTGATCCGATGGGCGACGATTTCGACTATGCCGCGGCGTTCAAGGCGCTCGACTACAATGCGCTGAAGGCCGACCTCACCGCGCTGATGACCGACAGCAAGCCCTGGTGGCCGGCCGATTACGGCAATTATGGCGGCCTGATGATCCGCATGGCCTGGCACGCGGCGGGCACCTACCGCACCGCCGACGGCCGCGGCGGCGCGAACAGCGGTCAGCAGCGCTTCGCCCCGCTCAATTCGTGGCCGGACAACGGCAATCTCGACAAGGCGCGCCGCCTGCTGTGGCCGATCAAGCGCAAATACGGGAAGCATATCAGCTGGGCCGACCTGTTCATCCTGGCCGGTAATGTCGCAATCGAATCGATGGGTGGCCCGGTGTTCGGCTTCGGCGGCGGTCGCCGCGACGTGTTCGAGCCCGAGCGCGATATCTACTGGGGCTCCGAAGAGCAGTTCGTCGGCCACCCCGACAACAAGACCCGCATTCTTCCCGAGGAACAGCTGGAGCTGGAGCATCCGCTCGCGGCAATCCAGATGGGCCTCATCTACGTCAATCCGGAGGGCCCCGGCGGCGTCCCCGACCCGCTGCAGTCGGCGCGCGACATCAAGATCACATTCGAGCGCATGGCGATGAACCATGAGGAGACGGTAGCGCTGACCGCGGGCGGCCACACCTTCGGCAAGGCCCATGGCGCCGGCGATCCGAGCCTGGTCGACGCCGCGCCCGAGGCGGCCGACATCGCCCTGCAGGGCCTCGGCTGGGCCAGCGCGCATGAGAGCGGCTTTGGCGAGCACACCATCACCAGCGGCATCGAGGGCAGCTGGGTGAACACCCCCACCGAGTGGTCGGAGAACTATTTCCGCCTGCTGCTGGATTACGAATATGAGCTGGTGCGGTCGCCCGCTGGGGCACAGCAGTGGCAGCCGATCAACCAGAAGCCGGAGGACATGGCGCCGGCCGCGCACGACCCCAGCAAGCGCGTGCCGACGATGATGACGACCGCCGACATGGCGCTGAAGGTCGATCCGGAGTTTCGCGCCATCTCCGAGCGGTTCCGCAACGACCATGAAGCGTTCAAGGACGCGTTCGCGCGCGCCTGGTTCAAGCTCACCCACCGCGATATGGGGCCGAAGGTCCGCTACCTCGGGCCGGAAGTGCCGGCGGAAGATCTGATCTGGCAGGATCCGGTCCCGGCCGGCTCAACCCCGTCCGCCGCTGACGTGTCCACCTTCAGGGAAAAGATCCTCGACGCCGGCTTCAGCATCGGCCAGCTGGTCAAGACCGCCTGGGCGTCGGCGTCCACCTACCGCCGGTCAGACCATCGCGGCGGCGCGAACGGCGCACGCATCCGCCTCGAGCCGCAGCGCGGCTGGGCGGTCAACGAGCCGGAGGAGCTCGGACGGGTTCTCGCCAAGATCGATGAGCTGCGTGGCTCGCTGTCGATGGCAGACGCCATCGTGCTCGCCGGCACCGCCGCGGTGGATAAGGCGGCGCGGGATGCCGGCTACAATGTCGAGGTGCCTTTCACCGGCGGCCGCGGCGATGCGACCCAGGACTGGACCGACGCCGACAGTTTCGCCGTGATGGAGCCGGTGGCCGACGGCTTCCGCAACTACCTCAAGACGAAGCACAGCGTGAAGACCGAGGAGCTGCTGCTCGACCGTGCTTCGCTGCTCGGCCTGTCGGTGCCGGAGATGACGGTGCTGCTCGGCGGTCTTCGTGTGCTCGGCGCCAACCACCAGGACAAGCCCGAGGGCGTCTTCACCAACCGCAAGGGCCAGCTCACCAACGACTTCTTCGTCAATCTGCTCGACAACGACACCTTCTGGAAGGTGGTCGACACGAGCGCCGACGAGGAGTTCATCGGCTACGACCGCGGCGGCCGGCAGGAAAAATGGCGGGCGACCCGCACCGACCTCATCTTCGGCGCCAACAGCCAGCTCCGCGCCGTCGCCGAGGTCTATGCCGAAAGCGGAAACGAGGAAAAATTCGTCCGCGACTTCGTCGCTGCCTGGACCAAGGTGATGAACGCCGACCGCTTCGACGTCCCGCAGAACCCGGACAGCGTCCAGCCGATCGGCATTGCCGAGCCGCGATGAGAAGCTGATCTCCCTCGCCGCGGTAGCTGCAGCAGAGCGCAGCCGCCGCGGCCGGGCGAGGACCTTCGCTGCTATCGTCTGGAATTCGCGCCATCACATCAGGGCGCTGCCTAGACCGCAGCGTCCTTTTCGGTGCTCTGAAAGGAATGGTGCCCAGAAGAGGACTCGAACCTCCACGCCCTTGCGAGCGCCAGCACCTGAAGCTGGTGCGTCTACCAATTCCGCCATCTGGGCACGGGGTAGGCGGCGCGCTTAGCCGCCCCCGAGCGCGCTTGTCAATGAAGAGCCGAGCGGGCATTGAGGCGCCGATTTTCAATCAGGCGAACCCATGCTTCCAGACACTTTCCGGCTGGTCACCCTGTTCGGCGGCGGCGGTTTTCTCGGCCGCTACGTCGCCCAGGCGCTCTACAAGTCGGGCGCCCGCGTCCGCATCGCGCAGCGGGATCCGCGCACCGCTTTCTTCCTGAAGCCCCTGGGCGGGCTCGGCCAGACCCAGTTCGTCGCGGCCGACATCCGCAACTCCCACCAGGTGCGCGAGGCGGTGAAGGGCAGCGACGCCGTCGTGAACCTGGTCGGAATCCTCAAGGGCAATTTCGAGGAGATCCACATCGACGGCGCCGCCAATGTGGCGGAGGCCTGCGCTGTCGAGGAGATCCGGTCGCTGGTCCACATCTCCGCCATCGGCGCGGACCCTGGAGCCGAGTCCCGCTACGGCAGCAGCAAGGGCCTGGGCGAGGAGGCGGTGCGGACCGCCGTCCCGACCGCCACCATTATCCGCCCCTCCGTCCTGTTCGGCCGCGAGGACAATTTCATCAATCGCTTCGCGTCGATGTCGCGGCTCGCGCCGGTGCTTCCGGTGATCCGCCCGACGGTCAAGCTCCAGCCTATTTATGCGGCCGATGTCGGCAAGGCGGTCACCGCCGCCGCGCTCCACCCGCGCGACCATGGCGGCAAGATCTATGAGCTAGGCGGGCCGCAGGTGCTCACCATGCGCGAGTTGATGGAGTGGATCGACGAGACCACCGGCTGGAACCGCGCCCTTGTAGACATTCCAGACTCGGCCGGCGGCCTGATCGCCCGCACGACCGGCTGGCTTCCGGGCGCGCCGATCACCTGGGACCAGTGGCTGATGCTGCAGCGCGACAATATCGTCGCGCCGGGCGCCGAGGGCCTGCGCAGCTTCGGGATCGCGCCGACGCCGCTCGCCGCCGTGTCCGAGGGGTGGCTGACCGCCTATCGCCGCGGCGGTCGCTTCGCCGCCAAGCAACCCTACTGAAACTAGTCGTCATCCCGGCGCAGGCCGGGATCTCGTGGAGACCCGCTTTGCCTTATCGTCCTGGGACCCCGGCCTTCGCCGGGGTGACGTGCTAGAATGGAATCCCTGTTCGTCATCATCATCCTCGGCATCGTCGAGGGTCTCACCGAATATCTGCCGGTCTCATCCACCGGCCACCTGATCCTGGCGACCGAGCTGCTCGGGTTCGAAGCCGAGCGCTGGGCCTTATTCAACATCGCCATTCAGCCCGGCGCGATCCTGGCTATCCTGGTGCTTTACTGGCGGACGTTCAGGGACGTGCTGGTCGGCCTCACCCGCCGCGAGCCCGCCGCGATCAAATTCGTCCGCAACCTGCTGGTCGCCTTCTTCCCGGCCGTGATCATCGGCCTGATCTTCAACGACCCGATCGAGGCTTTGCTTGAGAACGCGGTCGTTGTCGGCTGGGCGCTGATCATCGGGGGTATCGCGATCCTGATCGTCGAACGTTTCGCCAAGCCGGTCGATGCGGGCGGCGTGTCCGGGGTGACCCTCCGCCAGTCGATGGGGGTCGGCCTGGTGCAATGCCTTGCCATGATCCCCGGCGTCAGCCGCTCCGGCGCCACCATCCTGGGCGCAATGAGCCTCGGCGTCGACCGCAAGACCGCGGCGGAGTTCAGCTTCTTCCTCGCCGTGCCGACCCTCACCGGCGCCACCGTCCTCCAACTCGCCAAGCATCGCGACGAGATCACCCCGGATCTCATCGGCGAGATCGGCCTCGGCGCGCTGGTGTCGTTCATCGTGGCCCTGGTGGTGGTGAAGGCGTTCGTCGGCATCGTCACCCGCTACGGCTTCGCGCCATTCGCCTGGTATCGGATCGTCGCCGGCGCCGCTGCCCTGGTCTGGCTGGCGGCGCGCTGACGTTCAGATTAGGCTCATCCCTCAAGGCTATAAGGCGGCAACGAGTCGCCCCCGAGCGCGTTGTTCGCACGCGCCGCTGATGTACGTGAGGAGGCCTATTTTGCGTAAGCTCATTCTTGCCGCGGCCGCGATGGCCTTCGCTTTCCCCGCCGCGGCGTCGGCCCAGTCTTCGCCGAGTTTCCCGGAGGAGATGGACGAGGAGATCGCCCGTAGCCTGCCGCATCCGGCCGAGGTCGAGGCCATGGCAGACGCCGCGGGTCGCGCCGCCGAGGCCGTGATCGACGTGCCGATCGGCGGAGTCATCCAGGCGATCGACCCCACCCGCCGCGTCCGCCGCGACGACACCATCGCCGACGTATCGCGCGATCCTTACCTTCGCGATCGCATCCGCGACTCCGTCGATGACGTCGCGATCGAGATGGGCGACGTGATGGCGCAGGTCGCCGTCGTCGCCCCGGCGCTCAGGCGCTCGCTCGCCGATCTCGAGCGCAATCTCGACCGCGCCATCTACGACGCCCGCCGCAGCCGCAGTCGCGATTACTATCCAGATTACGAATATCGTCGCCGTTAAAGGCGATTAGCTAAACTCAGAGTTTACCCAGCGCGCCGTGACGCTAATAGTCGCGGCGCGCATGTGGCAACTATACCAATTCCCCCTCTGTCCTTTCTCCCGCAAGGTCCGGCTGATGCTGGGCGAGAAAGGCGTGCCGCACGAGCTCGTCCGCGAGTCACCCTGGGCGCGGCGTGACGAGTTCCTCGACCTCAACCCCGCCGGCCAGACGCCGGTGCTGGTCGAGGAAAAGGGCACGATCCTCATCGACTCCAACGCGATCTGCGAATATTTCGAGGAGACGGTCGAAAAGGCGCCGATGATTCCGGGCACCGCCCGCGATCGCGCCGAGGTGCGGCGGCTCGTCGCCTTCTTCGACGACCGGCTCTACGGCGACGTGGTCGGCCCGTTGCTCGAAGAGCGAATGCGCAAACGCATCGTCAACCGCGACCCCCCCGACACGCGCGTGCTTCGCGAGGCGATGAAGGTCGCCAACAGTCATCTCGATTATATCGATTATCTGCTCGACCACCGCCGCTGGCTGGCCGGGCCGGTGCTGAGCCTCGCCGATCTCACGGCGGCCGCCCACCTATCGGTCGCCGATTATCTTGGCGGCCTCGACTGGCGCAGCCACAAGCAGACGACCGACTGGTATGCCGTCATGAAGTCGCGGCCGAGCTTCCGCCCGTTCCTTGGCGAACGGATGGAAGTGATCGTCCCGCCGGCCCACTATGACAAAGTGGACTTCTTCTGACCCGACAGCGGGACGGCCTCGTCCTGTCTTACGCGGCTTCCAGCTGCCTGCTGTTCGACGCGCTGTAGCTCAGGAACTGATTGAGAAGCTGCTGCTGCCTCAGCAGAGCGTCCACGAAGATCAGTTCCTGCCTTGCCCAATCCAGGAAATGTGCGGTGTCGCGCGATATGTTGCGCTGCTGATCCTCGACATAGGAGATGGCGGTCATGAGCAGCACGCGCCGGCGCTCGAGCCGGTAACGATCTTGCGGCAATCTGTCCTCCCTTCAAGCTACGCGCCGGCTGATTTTTTCTTATACCGGCCGCGAAACTATACTTAACAATCTCCGCTACAGCTAGTGTTGTTGTCTCTTCCCCGGAACGATCCGGCGCACGCCCTTCAGAGCCTCTTTGCGGTTACGAAATAATCGAGCGAAAGATCATCCGTCAGGCTGAATCCGCTCATCGGGTTCCAGCCAATTCCCGTCCGGTCCACGATCTCCAGCCCCGCGTCGCGAAGCAGCGCGCATAGTTCGTCGGGGCTCAGGAACTTCTCCCAGTCGTGGGTGCCGCGGGGAATCCGCCCGGTCCCCTCTCCCACCACAATCATCAGCAGGCGCGACCAGGCCGTGCGGTTCGGCGTCGACAGGATCAGCAGGCCGTCGGGGGCCAGCGCGTCCGCCAGTCCCTGCACGAACAGGCGCGGCTCGTTCACATGCTCGATCACCTCGAGGCTGGTGATGAGGTCGTAGGGAGCGGTCAGCGCCTCGACGCTGCCGACGCGGTAGTCGATGGCGAGCCCCTGCCCTTCGGCGTGAATGCGCGCGGCCGCGACATTCTCCGGCGCAGGATCGACGCCGGCAACCTCCGCGCCGAGCCGGGCGAGCGGCTCGGCCAGCAGGCCCGCGCCGCAGCCCACGTCCGCCGCGCGCTTGCCGGCGAGCGGCCGGCGGTGGCACTCGTCGAGGCTCCAATGATGATCGATCTGGTCGCGTATGTAGCCGAGCCGCACCGGGTTCAGCCGGTGGAGCATGGCGGACGAGCCCCGGGGATTCCACCAGTCCGCCGCCATCCGGCCGAAATGCTCGGCCTCGCGGGGATCGATGGTCGAGCCAGACGTTGCCATACGTGGCCCTTACGCCCTCGCGGCGCGCTTGTCGAAGCCCTTCCCGCCCCCTATCAGCCGCCCCGCATGGCCCGCATCGTGATGAAATTCGGCGGCACCTCGATGGCCGGCATCGAGCGCATCCGCCACGTCGCGGGGCTGGTGAAGCGCGAGGCGGAGCGCGGCAACCAGGTCGCCGTGGTTGTCTCCGCCATGGCCGGCGAGACCGATCGCTTGATCCAGTTCTGCCGCGAGGCCTCCTCGCTCTACGATCCGCGCGAATATGACGTGGTCGTCGCCTCGGGCGAGCAGGTGACGAGCGGCCTTCTCGCCATCACACTCCAGGGCATGGGCCTCAACGCCAAGAGCTACATGGGCTGGCAGCTCCCGATCCGGACCAGCGGCCACGCCGCCGCCCTTATCGAGGGCATCGATGCGGACGTGCTGGAGCGCGTCTTCGAAGGCGGCGGCATCGCAGTCATTCCGGGGTTTCAGGGGGTGTCGGCAGATGGCGACGTCGCCACTCTCGGCCGCGGCGGTTCCGATACGTCGGCGGTGGCACTGGCGGCGGCGGTGAAGGCCGATCGCTGCGACATCTACACCGACGTCGACGGTGTCTACACGACCGATCCGCGCATCGTGCCCAAGGCGAAGAAGCTCCCGATCATTACCTTCGAGGAAATGCTGGAGCTGGCGAGCGTTGGAGCCAAGGTGCTGCAGACGCGCTCCGTCGGCCTGGCGATGCGCGAGCGGGTGCCGATCACGGTGCTGTCCTCATTCGAGGACAAGCCCGGCACCCTCGTCGTCGCCGACGAGGAATTGGAAGGATATGAAATGGAACGGCAGCTCGTCACCGGCATCGCCTACGACAAGAACGAGGCGCGGGTGACGCTGACCGGCCTGCCCGATGTTCCCGGCACGGTTGCGGCGATCTTCGCGCCGCTCGCCGACGCCGGCATCAACGTCGACATGATCGTCCAGAGCGTGCCCCGGGCCGGGGCGGAGAGCACCCTCACCTTCACCGTCCCGACCGCTTCCCTTGCCCACAGCGTCGAAGCGCTCGAGAAGGCGCGGGAGAGCATCGGCTTCGCCGAGATCCTGACCGACACCGACGTCGTCAAGGTGAGCGCGGTCGGCGTCGGCATGCGCTCCAACGCCGGCATCGCCGCACAGATGTTCCAGGCCCTGGCCGGCCGCGGCATCAACATCCTCGCCATCACCACCTCGGAAATCAAAGTGTCCGTGCTGATCCCCGAAGACTATACCGAGCTCGCCGTCCGCGTGCTCCACACCACCTACGGCCTCGACGACACGGGAGCGGCGGCATGAGCGAGGCGGACACGATCAGCATCGGCCACGACCGTCTCAACCGGCTGATGAAGCGCGGCACCGACTTCCTCGGCTGCGAGGTCGCGATCATGGGCGGCGCGATGAGCTGGATCTCGGAGCGCAATCTCGTCTCCGCCCTCTCCAATGCCGGCGCCTTCGGCGTGATCGCCTGCGGGGCGATGACTCCGGACCTGCTGGATCGCGAGATTGCCGAGACCAAGGTGCGCACCGACCGCCCATTCGGCGTCAACCTCATCACCATGCACCCGCAGCTCACCGAGCTGATCGAGGTCACCCGCCGCCACACCGTGGGCCATGTCGTCTTCGCCGGCGGCCTTCCCCCTGCCGGGTCGATCGACAAGGTCAAGGAAGGCGGCGCCAAGCTGATCTGCTTCGCCCCCGCCCTCGCCCTCGCCAAGAAGCTGATCCGCTCCGGCGTCGACGCTTTGGTGATCGAGGGGATGGAGGCAGGCGGCCATATCGGCCCGGTCTCCACCTCGGTCCTCGCTCAGGAGATCTTGCCTGAGGTCGCATCCGAGGTCCCGGTCTTCGTCGCCGGCGGCATCGGCCGCGGCGGCGCCATCGCCGGCTATCTCGAAATGGGCGCTGCCGGCGTGCAGCTCGGCACCCGCTTCGTCTGCGCGCACGAATGCATTGCCCACCCGAACTTCAAGAAGGCCTTCATCCGCGCCTCGGCCCGTGACGCGATCCCCAGCGTCCAGATCGATCCGCGCCTCCCGGTGATCCCCGTCCGCGCGCTCAAGAACCGCGAAATGGAGAATTTCTCCGCCAAGCAGATCGAGGTCGCCAAGCTGCTCGACGAGCAGAAGGTCGAGATGGCGGAGGCCCAGCTCCAGATTGAGCATTACTGGGCCGGCGCCCTCCGCCGCGCCGTCATCGACGGCGATGTCGAATCCGGCTCGGTCATGGCAGGCCAGTCGGTCGGCATGGTGAAGAAGGAGGAATCCGTCGCTGACATCATCCGCACGCTGGTCGATGAAGCGGCACTCGCCCTAGAACGCCGCTCCGTCTAAGCCCGTTCCCCGGAACAAGGGCTAGCCGCGCCCCGCGAGCATCTCCTCCACCCACTCCGGCACCAGTTCGCCCGCCGGTCCCATCCGGCTCTCCTCGAAGAAGAAGCTCCCCTGGCTTGGCTCGAGGTTGATCTCGAGCGTCGGCGTGCCGAGGTAGCGGGCGGTCTGTACATAACCGGCCGCCGGATAGACCGCGCCTGAAGTGCCGATAGAGACGAACAGGTCCGCCTTCATCAACGCCGCGTCGATCTCGTCCATCCGATACGGCATCTCGCCGAACCAGACGATGTCCGGCCGCAGCTTCGCCGCGCCGCATCCGGGGCAAGGCGGCCCACTCGAAAGCTCCCCCTCCCACGGCACCCGTCCGTCGCAGCCGCGGCACCAGGCGGACTTCAGCTCGCCATGCATGTGCAGCACGCGCTTCGCGCCGGCGCGCTCGTGCAGGTCGTCGACATTCTGCGTCACGATCAGCAACTCGTCCGGCCACTCGGCGTCGAGCCGCGCCAGCGCCCGATGCGCTGCGTTCGGCTCCACCTCGCCCAGCCGCGCCCGCCGCGCATCGTAGAATTTCTGCACCAGCGCCGGATCCCGCCGGAACGCCTCGGGCGTCGCCACATCCTCCACCCGGTGCCCCTCCCACAGCCCATCTGGCCCCCGGAAAGTGGCCACCCCACTCTCGGCCGAAATGCCCGCGCCAGTCAGGACAAAGATGTTTCGGATGTCACGCATTACGCCCGTTTAGCGAGCGGCCGGACCGTCTGAAATGGCCTGCAGTAATTCTCAGCCTCGCCGCTGGAACAGGAGATCCGGCCGCAGTCCTCACCTTTACAGACGATGTCGAGCTCTTCTGCACCGGCACAAGATCCCCAGCCGCGGGTGGGACTCCCTTTCCGGATCAACATCTTGTACGTCCGGGGACAGCAGCGCCGACTCGGCAGCAGGGATGGGAGGGGATGAAAATGGCCGTAAGGACGTTGGTCACAAGCTCGGCCTTGGCGATAGGAGTTGCCGCTCTTTGGGCGGGTACGGCGCTTGCGGGCCAGAATGACGGCTCCGCTCCCGCCGCACCACAGGGCAAATCGGCGAAAAACGATCCCGGCCGCAAGGTGTGCCGCAACCTGGTGCTCAGCGGAACGCGCCTCAGCACCCGCACCTGCCGCACCCAGGCGCAATGGGACGAAGCTGCACTCGCCGCACAGGAAAGCGCTCTGCAGCAGCAAACCGGCCCGGGCGGCCGGCCCGAAAGCATGCGTTCCGACGAGGCAGCCGCGATAGCGAACCGCCCTCGGTAGCTCCCGCCTCCATCTGACGAATATCCGCTTTCGATCGAGAGCAGGACATCCACACTTCAGAAGCTCAAGCCTCCACCGCGCGCCTCACTGCCTGTTTCAGTGCGGGCGCGAGATCGCCACGGCAGCTGATCTCGATCCGCTCCAGCCCCAGCCATGACGCCATCAGCTTCAGCTCCTGCGTCAGTTCCTCCGCCGTGTCCGCCGGGGCGCCCGGCTCGAGATGCGCTGCCTGGACGAGCAGAGTCCCGGCCTGTCGGTCGGCCTTCAGGTCCACGCGCGCGGCAATCTGATCGCGAAGCAGGAACGGGAGCACGTAATAGCCGTGCACACGCTTGTCCGCCGGCGTGTAGATCTCGATCCGGTAGCGGAAGTCGAACAGGCGCTCGGCGCGGGCGCGCTCCCAGACCAGCGGATCGAAAGGGACCAGCAAGGCGCGCCCCTCGGCGCCGCGCGGCCGCTTCGCATCCCTGTGCAGATAGGCGATCTCGCGCCAGCCCTTGACCTGCACGGGCAGCAGCGCTCCCTCCTCCACAAGTTCGGCGATGCGGGCTGCCGCATCACCCGGCGAGAGGCGGAAATAGTCGCGCAGGTCTCGGGCGGTGCCGATGCCGTGCGCCCGGGCGGAGCGCTCCAGCAGGTCGCGCTGCGCCTCGGCCTCGCTTGGCGTCGGCAGATCAAGGATGCGACCGGGGATGACGCGTTCGGTGAGGTCGTAGACCCGCTCGAAGCTGCTGCGGCGGGTCGCCGTGGTGATGCGGCCGGTGAGGAACAGCCATTCCAGCGCGGCCTTGGCGCTACTCCAGCCCCACCAGCCGCCATTTCCCTTCACCTCGAAGTCTGAAGCGGCGAGCGGCCCTTCCGCGACGATCCGCGCCAGCACGGCATCCGCTTCGGCGCGCCGCTCGACGCGAAACGCCTGCATCGACTTCCACCCTGCCTCCCCGCGTTCCGCCCGCGCCATCCGCCAGCGGATGAGCGGATGCAGTTCGAGCGGCAGCAGCGAAGCTTCATGGGCCCAATATTCGAACAGCCGCCGCGGCTTCCGCCAGGCCATGCCGTCGAGCAGCTCACGACGATAGGCGCCCAGCCGCGAAAAGGCAGGAAGATAATGCGCCCGCGACAGCACGTTGACGCTGTCGATCTGATGAAGTTGCAGCCGGTCCAGCAGCTTCAGCAGGTGCCGCCGCTCAAAAGGTCCGTCCGGCCGCGGCTTCGCCAGCCCCTGTGCGGCAAGCGCGATGCGGCGCGCGGCGGCGATGGAGAGGGTCTCGCTCATCCGCTACCGATCTTGCCTCGCCGCTTCACCGCGCCCATGAAGCAGCTTCCATGAGGGGCGACAAGGCATGACCGCGATCACCATCTTCGGCGCGAGCGGCCGCATGGGGCGCGCGATCGCGGAGATCGCCGCGGAGCGCGAGGACGTGACGATCGTCGGCGAGGAGCCCGACGTCTTCGTCGATTTCTCCGCCCCTGCCGCCCTCGCAGGCAATCTCGCCGAGGCCGAAGAAGCAGGTCGGCCGATTGTGATCGGCACCACCGGCCTCGAGGCCGAGCACCAGCGGCTGATCAACGATGCATCCGCCAGGATCGCGGTCTTGCAAGCCGCGAACACTTCGCTCGGCGTGAACCTCCTCGCCCATCTCGTGCGCGAGGCTGCGGCCCGGCTCGGACCCGACTGGGACATCGAGATCGTCGAGATGCACCACCGCCACAAGGCCGACGCGCCGTCGGGCACGGCCCTGCTGCTCGGCCGCGCGGCCGCCGAAGCGCGCGGCGTCAGCCTCGACGAGGTCAGCGACCGGGGTCGTGACGGGATCACCGGCCCGCGCGCGACCGGCCGTATCGGCCTTGCAGCCCTTCGCGGCGGCTCCGTCGCGGGTGAGCATCAGGTGATCTTCGCCGGTGAAGGCGAACGCCTCGAGCTCGGCCACCGCGCCGAAAGCCGCGAGATCTTCGCGCGTGGCGCGGTGCAGGCGGCGCTCTGGCTACAGGACAAGTCGGCCGGGCGCTACACGATGGCGGACGTGCTGGGCCTCGCATGAAGAAGGCCGAAGTCGCCGAGCTCTACCGCCTGCTCGCGGACCGCACCCCCAATCCCGAGACCGAGCTCCGGTCCGTCAACGACTTCACCGTGCTGGTCGCGGTCGTACTTTCCGCCCAGGCTACGGATGCCAGCGTCAATCTCGCCACGCGCGAGCTGTTCGAGACGGTCAACACGCCCCAGGCCATGCTGGATTATGGTGAGGAGCGCCTGCGCGACACGATCAAGACGATCGGCCTGTTCAACACCAAGGCGAAGAACGTCATCCTGCTCTCCAAGGTGCTCGTCGAGCAGTTCGACGGCGAGGTGCCGCGCGACCCCGACCTGCTGATGGCGCTCCCGGGCGTCGGCCGGAAGACGGCGAACGTGGTCATGAACACCGCCTTCGGTGCCGAGACCTTCGCGGTCGACACCCATGTCTTCCGCGTCTCCAACCGCACCGGTCTCGCCCCCGGCAAGAACGTGCTGGAGGTGGAACTGAAGCTGGACAAGGTGACGCCGCAGCCTTGGCGCCGGGACGCCCACCACCTCCTGATCCTCCACGGCCGCTATGTCTGCAAGGCGCGAGTGCCCGAATGCTGGCGCTGCGTGATCGCCCACATCTGCCGCTACCGACCCAAGACCCCGCCTCCGGGCACCGCACCAAAGCCCGCGCGGCGAGCGCGCTTGGACGTGGCGAAATAAGCCTCTGGCAGGCCGGCCTGCCCTTTGCTAACTCCGCGCCAGGCACCCGTAGCTCAGCTGGATAGAGCGCTGCCCTCCGAAGGCAGAGGCCACAGG
>NZ_JCACEU010000018.1:0-13265 GCF_059502505.1 Allosphingosinicella sp. | reverse complement strand
CAATCGTCCCAATGTTGCAGTGCGGCTTCGTCCGCGCAAACTTTTCCTTCGCCATCGTGGCACCCGTTCCTTTGATCTTTCAAAATTCGCTTTAGTGGGTTCAGGCGTACTTCGCCTGAACCTCGGCAGCCACGTTCGACGGCACCTGCTCGTAGTGGTCGAACTGCATGGTGTAGCTCGCACGACCCTGGCTCATGCCGCGCAGGGTGTTGACGTAGCCGAACATGTTGGCGAGCGGGACCATCGCGTTGATGACCACGGCGTTGCCGCGCATGTCCTGACCCTGGATCTGACCGCGCCGGGAGTTCAGGTCGCCGATCACCGAACCGGTGTAGTCCTCCGGCGTGACGACCTCGACCTTCATGACCGGCTCGAGCAGAACCGAACCGCCCTTCTGGAGGCCCTCGCGGAGAGCCGCGCGAGAGGCGATTTCGAAGGCCAGAGCCGACGAGTCGACCTCATGGTAGGCTCCGTCGACGAGTTCCACCTTGATGTCGACCACCGGGAACCCGGCAACGACGCCGGCGCCCACGACCGACTGAAGGCCCTTCTCGACGCCCGGGATGTACTCCTTGGGAACCGAGCCGCCGATGATCTTCGACTCGAAGGAGAAGCCTGCACCCTGGTCGTTCGGCTGGATCACCAGCTTCACGCGGGCAAACTGGCCGGTACCGCCGGTCTGCTTCTTGTGGGTGTAGTCGATCTCGGCCTTCTTGGTGATCGTCTCGCGATAGGCCACCTGCGGAGCGCCGACGTTCGCATCGACCTTGTAGGTGCGACGGAGAATGTCGACCTTGATATCGAGGTGAAGCTCGCCCATGCCCTTCAGGATCGTCTGGCCGGACTCCTGGTCGGTTGAGACGCGGAAGGACGGGTCCTCGGCGGCCAGCTTCGAGAGAGCCAGACCCAGCTTTTCCTGGTCGGCCTTCGACTTCGGCTCGATCGCGATCTCGATCACGGGCTCAGGGAACTCCATGCGCTCGAGGACCACGGCCTTGTTCGGGTCGCAGAGGGTGTCGCCGGTGCGGACTTCCTTGAGGCCCGCGAGAGCGACGATGTCGCCGGCATTGGCCTCCTTGATGTCCTCGCGGTTGTTCGAATGCATGAGCAGCATCCGGCCGACGCGCTCCTTCTTGTCGCGGGTCGAGTTGAGGATCGAGGAACCGGTTTCGACCTTGCCCGAATAGACGCGGCAGAAAGTGATGGTGCCGACGAAGGGGTCATCCATGATCTTGAAGGCGAGCATGGCGAAGGGTTCGTCGTCGGACGGCCGGCGAACGGTCTCTTCCTCGGTCTTGAAATCGATGCCCTTGATCTCGCCGCGATCCACGGGAGACGGCAGGAAGTCGACCACGGCGTCCAGGAGAGGCTGAACGCCCTTGTTCTTGAAGGCGGAGCCGCAAAGAACCGGATGGAAGGCGCGGCGCTGCACGGCCGTGCGAACGAGCCGGCGCAGGGTCGCCTCGTCGGGCTCCTGCCCGTCGAGGTAGGCCATCATGGCCTCGTCGTCCATCTCCACCGCGGCTTCGACGAGCTTGTTGCGGTATTCCTTGGCCTGGTCGAGCAGGTTGGCCGGGATCTCTTCCTCGGTGAAGGAAGCGCCCAGGGCTTCGCCGGACCAGACGATCCCCTTCATCTTGATGAGGTCGATCACGCCGCGGAAGTCGCTCTCGGCGCCGATGGGCAGCTGAAGGCAGACGGGCTTGCCGGCGACGCGGTCGATGATGTCCGCCACGCACTTGAAGAAGTCGGCGCCGGTCTTGTCCATCTTGTTGACGAACACGATGCGCGGAACGTCGTACTTGTCGGCCTGACGCCACACGGTCTCGGTCTGGGGCTCGACGCCCTGGTTGCCGTCGAGAACGCAAACGGCGCCGTCCAGCACGCGCAGGGACCGCTCCACCTCGATGGTGAAGTCCACGTGGCCGGGGGTGTCGATGATGTTCAGGCGCTTGTCGCGCCAGAAGCAGGTGGTGGCAGCGGACGTGATCGTGATGCCACGCTCCTGCTCCTGCTCCATCCAGTCCATGGTGGCGGCACCCTCGTGCACTTCACCGATCTTGTGGGACTTACCGGTGTAGTAAAGGATGCGCTCGGTCGTCGTGGTCTTGCCGGCATCGATGTGGGCCATGATGCCGAAGTTGCGGTAGTCCTCAATCGCGTGCGTGCGGGGCATCGCTCAGCTCCTCAGACCTTTACCAGCGGTAATGCGAGAACGCACGGTTGGCTTCTGCCATACGGTGGGTATCTTCGCGCTTCTTCACGGCATTGCCGCGGTTGTTCGAGGCATCGAGCAACTCGGCGGAGAGACGCTCGACCATGGTCTTGTCGTTGCGGCCGCGAGCAGCCTGGATGATCCAGCGGATCGCGAGAGCCTGACGGCGCTCGGCACGAACCTCGACCGGGACCTGGTAGGTCGCACCGCCGACGCGGCGGGAGCGGACCTCGATCGCCGGAGCGACGTTGTCGAGAGCCTGCTTGAAGACCTCGAGCGGGTTCGCCTTGGCACGGCTTTCGATGCTATCGAACGCACCGTACACGATGCTTTCGGCAGCGGACTTCTTGCCGTCGTACATGATGGAATTCATGAACTTCGTGACGACCACATCACCGAACTTGGCGTCCGGGATGATCTCACGCTTTTCGGCGCTATGGCGACGGGACATGAGCTGACCTCAATGACAGTTGACGGCTTACTTCGGCCGCTTCGCGCCGTACTTCGAACGACGCTGCTTACGATTCTTCACGCCCTGGGTGTCGAGGACACCGCGGAGGATGTGATAGCGAACACCCGGAAGGTCCTTCACGCGGCCGCCGCGGATCATGACCACGGAGTGCTCCTGAAGGTTGTGCCCCTCACCCGGGATGTAGCCAATGACCTCATAGCCATTGGTCAGGCGAACCTTGGCGACCTTGCGCAGAGCCGAATTCGGCTTCTTTGGGGTCGTGGTGTAGACGCGCGTGCACACGCCCCGCTTCTGCGGGCAGGCCTCAAGCGCGGGAACCTTATTCCGGCTCTTTTGCGCCGTCCGCGGCTTGCGGATCAGCTGACTGATCGTTGGCATCCTGTGCCCTCTTTTACGGCCCCCGTCGCGGCGGCCTGAAAGTGCCTTCAACAAATCGACGCCGCACCGCCACGCCCGGCAACCCGTTAAGGCTGCACAAAACGAAGCCACGCCATTGGCTCGGGTAAGCCCTTGGCGCGGTGCGATTGCAGAGGACCACGATGTTCTGGCACCGCGGTCGTGCCCCAAATCTGACGATGTGTCAGTCAAGGTTGAGTTCGGCAGCGTTTAGGCGGCATCCATCGAAGCGAGACGCTTCAAATCGCGAAAACCTACGGCCAGCCGGAAAGTCCGGTCTCTCTATCGCCCGAGTCGGGGAAAGTCAACACTTTTGAGGAGCATTTCGGAGAGGCGCCCCGGTGAGGCAGCCCTCTCGGCGTCTCCTTGCTATATGGCTATTGCGTCGCCCCAAGCAAGGCTATGGAATAACGACATCTTCACGGGGGCAGCTTCCTTGACCGCAGCGATCCACTTCGAGCCCGAGGCCTATGAGGTCACCCATGGAAGGCCGATGGGGCGCCACTTCGCCGGCCATGGCTTTCTCTCCGCCTTCGCCCGCCACTCCTCCCAGGAAACCGTGACGGGCTATGTGAGGGACGCGAAGCTTGGCGGGAGCTTCTCCAGCTTCATCAAGGCGTTCCGCCCGGGGAGCTCTCCGGACTTCATCCTGGCCTCCGATCCCGGCAGATTGCGGCAGGTGGGCTGTCTTTTCACGCCGAGCCCAATCAATACGGCGCAGGCCTCGCAGCGGGAACTCCATGGCCCCCGATCCTGGAGCCTCTGCGGCGTGAACCATACCCTGTCGTCTGCCCGGGTCATGGACGGGATCACGGAGATGATGACGGCCCCGGTTCAGCCCTGGGATGCCATTATATGCACCTCGAACGCCTCCCGCGAGGTCATCCGGACGCTGTTTGCCCGTCAGGAGGAATATCTGTCCCGACGGCTCGGCGCGACCCGCTTCGTCAAGCCGCAGCTTCCGGTGATCCCCCTGGGGGTCGATTGCGAGGCTCAGATCAGGCGGATCGGCCACCGGGACGAGGCCCGCGCGGCCCTCGGTCTTCAGCCGGGCGATTTTACGGTCCTGTTCCTCGGGCGGCTGTCCTTTCACGGCAAGGCCAACCCCGCTCCCATGTATCTGGCGCTGGAGCGTCTGGCCCAGCGCCGCCGCGTCGCGCTGATCGAATGCGGCTGGACGGCCAATGAGCCTATCGCCGGGGCCTTTGCGGAAGCCCGCGCCAAGCTTTGCCCTTCCGTTCGCTCCGTAGTCCTGGATGGCCGCGAACCGGACCTGCGCACGAGAGCCTGGGCTGCCGCGGACGTGTTCTGCTCCCTGTCCGACAACATCCAGGAAACCTTCGGCCTGACCCCGATCGAGGCCATGGCCGCGGGGCTGCCGGTGGTGGTGACCGACTGGGACGGCTACAAGGACACCGTTCGCAACGGCATCGACGGTTTCGCCATACCGACGATGGCCGCTCCCCCTGGAGCGGGACACCGGCTCGCGGTTCGCCATGCGCTCGAGGTGGACAGCTACGATTCCTATATCGGCCAAGCTTCGACGGCGGTCGTGGCGGATATCGACGCCACGGCGGCGGCCTTCGAGCGCCTGGCTTCCGATCCGGACCTGCGCCGCCGCATGGGGGCGAACGGGGCCGCCCGCGCCCGGGAGCGGTTCGACTGGAAGGTCGTCATCCGATCCTATGAGGAGCTGTGGCGCGGGCTCGCCGAGCTGCGGGCGGCCGGGGAGCCCGCGTCCCCATCCCCCGGTCAGCAGAATTCCGGCTTCTGGCCCGCTCGCCCCGACCCCTTCCACCTCTTCTCCAGCTTCCCGTCCGGTCGATTTTCAGGCCAGACAAGGTTCGTGCAGGTTGGCGGGATCGACGAGGGCCAGGTGGTGGAGCGCCTCGATCTGAAGATCGCCCTGGTCAACGGATCGTCCGATGTGTCTCGCGCTTTCCTGCTCGACCTGTGGAAGCAGGTGGGCAGCCGGGGAGCCTCGGCCGGGGACATTCTTGCGGCCGGGGAGCCCTCGACTGCTCCTGCGACGGTTCGGGGCCTGCTGCGGCTGGCGAAGCTCGGGCTCCTGCGGATCGTGGAGCCGGACCGCCGCCCATAAAAAAGGCCGCCCGGAGGCGGCCTTTTCGTTCTCATGAAGCCTGTCTTACTCGGCCGCCGGAGGCAGCTCGCTGACCTGCGCCTGGGACTCGGCGCGCTTCTGCTGCAGGATCAGCTCGTCGCGATGGGTTGCAACGGCCTTGATCTGCGAGTTCAGCGCACCCGTGCCGGCCGGGATCAGGCTGCCGACGATCACGTTCTCCTTGAGGCCCTCGAGGGTGTCCACCTTACCGTTGACCGCCGCCTCCGTGAGGACGCGGGTGGTCTCCTGGAAGGACGCCGCCGAGATGAAGGATCGCGTCTGCAGCGAGGCCTTGGTGATACCGAGCAGAACCGGCACGCCGACGGCGGGCTTCTTCTTCTCGGACATGAGACGCTCGTTGATCTCCTCGAACTCGAGACGATCCACCTGCTCGCCGGTGAGCAGCTCGGAATCGCCGCCCTCAGTGATCTCAACCTTCTGCAGCATCTGGCGAACGATCACCTCGATGTGCTTGTCATTGATGAGCACGCCCTGGAGTCGATAGACCTCCTGGATCTCGTTCACGAGGTAGGCCGCGAGTTCCTCGACGCCCTTGATCGCCAGGATGTCGTGCGGAGCCGGGTTGCCGTCGACGATGAAATCGCCGGTCTCGACCACGTCGCCGTCCTGCAGGTGGATGTGCTTGCCCTTCGGGATCAGGTACTCCACCGGCTCGGAACCATCGTGCGGGTTGAGCGTCAGGCGACGCTTGCTCTTGTAGTCGCGGCCGAACTGGATCGTGCCGGACTTCTCCGCAATGATGGCCGCATCCTTCGGACGACGAGCCTCGAACAGCTCCGCCACGCGCGGCAGACCGCCCGTGATGTCGCGGGTCTTGGCGCTCTCGGTCGAGACACGGGCGAGAACGTCGCCCGCCTTGACCTTCGAGCCCGGGTCGGACGCGAGGATCGCATCGACAGGCAGGAGGTAACGGGCGTCGCCGCCGCGGGCAAGCTTGGCCACCTTGCCGCCCTTGCCCTCGATGATCACCGCGGGACGCAGATCGGCCGTGCGGGCCGAGCCGCGCCAGTCGATCACCACGCGCTTGGCGATGCCGGTGGACTCGTCCGTCGTCTCGATCATCGACGCGCCGTCCACGAGGTCCTCGTAGCCCACCACGCCGTCGATCTCCGTGAGGATCGGACGGGAATAGGGATCCCACTCGGCAATGCGCTGGCCGCGCTTGATCGTGTCGCCCTCGTCCACCTTCAGGCGGGAGCCGTATTGCAGGCGGTGAACCGCCCGCTCGGTCCCGTCGGGGCCGGTGATGACAACCGCCACGTTGCGGCCCATGACCACGAGATCGCCGTCGGAGTTCTTCGCAATGTTCTTGTTGCGGAACCCGATGGTGCCCTCGAAGCTCGACTCGATGAAGGACGAATCCGCAATCTGAGCCGCGCCGCCGATATGGAAGGTGCGCATGGTGAGCTGGGTGCCCGGCTCGCCGATGGACTGGGCCGCGATGACGCCCACGGCCTCGCCATGGTTGACCGGGGTTCCCCGGGCCAAGTCGCGGCCGTAGCAGGTGGCGCAGACGCCGTTTTTGGACTCGCAGACGAGCACGGAACGGATCTTCACCTCCTGGATGCCCGCAGCCCCGATGGCTTCGAGGTGGTGCTCCTCGATCATCGTGCCCTTCGGCACGATCACTTCGCCGTCCTGGGCGACCAGATCCTCGGCCGTGGAGCGGCCCAGGATGCGGGAGGCCAGCGACGCGACCACCTGGCCGGCGTCGATGATGGCCCGCATGCGGATGCCGCGCTCGGTGCCGCAATCGGTCTCGCGGATGACAGCGTCCTGGGCCACGTCCACGAGGCGGCGGGTCAGGTACCCTGAGTTCGCCGTCTTAAGCGCCGTGTCGGCCAGGCCCTTGCGGGCGCCGTGGGTCGAGTTGAAGTACTCGAGCACGTCGAGGCCTTCCTTGAAGTTCGAGATGATCGGCGTCTCGATGATCTCGCCCGACGGCTTGGCCATGAGGCCGCGCATGGCGGCGAGCTGCTTCATCTGGGCCGGCGAACCGCGGGCGCCCGAGTGGGACATCATGTAGATCGAGTTCACCGGCTTGTCGCGGCCGTCCTCGTCCTTCTGAACCGTGGAGATGCGGTTCATCATCTCGGCCGCAAGGCGATCCGAGCACTTCGCCCAGGCGTCGACGACCTTGTTGTACTTCTCACCCTGGGTGATGAGGCCGTCCTGGTACTGCTGCTCGTAATCCTTGGCGAGCGCCCGGGTCTCCTCGACGATCTGCCACTTGTTCTCCGGGATCACCATGTCGTCCTTGCCGAACGAGATGCCGGCCCGGAAGGCATTGTAGAAGCCCAGGCCCATGATGCGATCGCAGAAGATGACCGATTCCTTCTGACCGCAATGGCGGTAGACGGTGTCGATCATGTTGGAGATCTCCTTCTTGGTCATGAGCTTGTTCACGACGTCGAAGGACATGGCCGGATGCCTCGGCAGGAGCCGCGAGAGCATCACGCGGCCGGCCGTGGTGTCATAGATCTTGGAGAACGGCTTGCCGTCCTCGCCCAGACCCTCCCAGCGGTAGCGGATCTTCGTATGAAGGGTGATGACCTTCTCGTTCAGGGCATGTTCGATCTCGCCCATGTCGGAGAACGCCTTGCCCTGCCCCGGCTGACCGTCGGAGACGATCGACAGGTAGTAGAGGCCGAGAACGATGTCCTGCGACGGCACGATGATCGGCTGACCATTGGCCGGGTGCAGGATGTTGTTCGTGGACATCATCAGCACGCGGGCCTCGAGCTGCGCCTCGAGGGAGAGCGGCACGTGGACGGCCATCTGGTCGCCGTCGAAGTCCGCGTTGAACGCGGCGCAGACGAGCGGGTGCAGCTGGATCGCCTTGCCCTCGATCAGGGTGGGCTCGAAGGCCTGGATGCCGAGACGGTGCAGCGTGGGCGCGCGGTTCAGGAGAACCGGGTGCTCGCGGATGACCTCGTCCAGGATATCCCAAACCTCGGGCTTCTCCTTCTCGACGAGCTTCTTCGCCTGCTTGACGGTGGCGGAGAGGCCCCGCGCGTCGAGCTTGGCGTAGATGAACGGCTTGAAGAGCTCGAGCGCCATCTTCTTCGGCAGGCCGCACTGGTGCAGCTTGAGCTCGGGACCCACCACGATCACGGAACGGCCCGAGTAGTCGACGCGCTTGCCGAGCAGGTTCTGACGGAACCGGCCCTGCTTGCCCTTGAGCATGTCGGCGAGCGACTTCAGCGGACGCTTGTTGGCGCCGGTGATGACGCGGCCGCGCCGGCCGTTGTCGAACAGGGCGTCCACCGCCTCCTGGAGCATGCGCTTCTCGTTGCGGACGATGATGTCCGGCGCACGCAGCTCCATGAGCCGCTTCAGACGGTTGTTGCGGTTGATGACGCGGCGGTAGAGATCGTTCAGGTCCGAGGTCGCGAAGCGGCCGCCGTCGAGCGGCACGAGCGGACGCAGGTCCGGCGGAATCACCGGAACCACCGTCATGATCATCCACTCGGGCTTGTTGCCCGACTGGACGAAGGCCTCGATGATCTTGAGGCGCTTCATGAGCTTCTTGGGCTTCAGCTCGGACGTGGTGACCGCGATCTCCTCGCGGATCTCCTGCGCGGTCTTCTCGAGGTCGAGCTCCTGCAGGATCCGGCGGATGGCTTCCGCGCCGATCATGGCCGTGAAGGAGTCCTCACCGAACTCGTCCTGAGCGCGGATGTACTCTTCCTCGGTGAGGAGCTGACGGTCCTTGAGCGGCGACAGGCCCGCATCGACGACGATGTACGACTCGAAATAGAGGATGCGCTCCAGATCCTTCAGGGTCATGTCGAGCAGCAGACCGATGCGGCTCGGTAGGGACTTGAGGAACCAGATGTGAGCCACGGGCGCGGCGAGCTCGATGTGGCCCATGCGGTCGCGACGGACGCGGGCCAGCGTCACCTCGACGCCGCACTTCTCGCAGATCACGCCCTTGTACTTCATGCGCTTGTACTTGCCGCACAGGCACTCGTAGTCCTTGATCGGGCCAAAGATGCGCGCGCAGAACAAGCCGTCGCGCTCGGGCTTGAACGTACGGTAGTTGATGGTCTCCGGCTTCTTGATCTCACCGTAGGACCAGGACAGAATCTTCTCAGGGCTCGCGATCGAGATCTTGATCTGATCGAAGCTCTGCGGCTGGGCCGTCTGGTTGAAGAGATTCATGACCTCTTGATTCATCGCCGTCTCCTGGGCTGGAGGGTGCTAGATAAGCACCCTCACCGGCAATTGCATGGGGCCGCGGCATCATCGCCGCGGCCAAACGTCAATCTTAAAGCGTAGCGCTTACTCGGCAGCCTCGGACGGGGGCAGCTGCCCCGCCTCGTTGGCGGCCTTCTTGGAATTGGTCAGCTCCACGTTGAGGCCGAGCGACCGCATTTCCTTCACGAGAACGTTGAAGCTCTCCGGAATGCCCGACTCGAAGGTGTCGTCGCCACGAACGATGGCTTCGTAGACCTTGGTACGGCCGGCCACGTCGTCCGACTTGACCGTGAGCATCTCCTGAAGGGTGTAGGCAGCGCCGTAAGCCTCCAGAGCCCACACCTCCATTTCGCCGAAGCGCTGGCCACCGAACTGGGCCTTGCCGCCCAGGGGCTGCTGGGTGACGAGGCTGTAGGGACCGATGGAGCGGGCGTGGATCTTGTCGTCCACGAGGTGGTGGAGCTTCAGCATGTAGATGTAGCCCACGGTCACCTTGCGGTCGAACGCCTCGCCGGTCTTGCCGTCATAGAGCGTCACCTGACCCGACGGGTCGAGGCCAGCCTTCTGCAGCATGGTCTCAATGTCCGACTCCTTCGCGCCGTCGAAGACCGGTGTGGCGAACGGAACACCGCGGCGCAGCTTGTTGCCAAGCTCTGCCAGCTCGTCGTCGGAAGCCTGCTCGATTTCCGGCAGGTTGCCGTAGATCGAGACCAGCTGCTCGCGCAGAGCCTGCGACTTGCCCGACCGCATGTAGGCATCGACCGCCTGGGCGACCTGCTTGCCGAGACCGGCAGCAGCCCAGCCAAGGTGCGTCTCGAGGATCTGGCCGACGTTCATGCGGCTCGGCACGCCCAGCGGGTTGAGCACGATATCCGCGTGCGTCCCGTCCTCAAGGAACGGCATGTCCTCGATGGGAACGATGCGCGACACGACACCCTTGTTGCCGTGACGGCCGGCCATCTTGTCGCCCGGCTGGATCTTGCGCTTCACGGCGACGAAGACCTTGACCATCTTCATGACGCCCGGAGGCAGCTCGTCGCCGCGCTGCAGCTTCTCGACCTTGTCGAGGAAGCGCTGCTCGAGACGCTTCTTCGACTCGTCGTACTGCTTCTGCATGGCCTCGATCTCGGTCATCAGAGCATCGTCTTCGACCGCGAACTGCCACCACTGCGACCGCGGGTGCTCGTTGAGGAGCTCGCGGGTGATCTTCGTGTCCTTCTTGAAGCCCTTCGGGCCCGCAACGGCGCTCTTGCCCGAGAGGATCTCGGCCAGACGTGCATAGGTGTTGCGGTCGAGGATCGCCTGCTCGTCGTCGCGGTCCTTCGCGAGACGCTCGATTTCCTCGCGCTCGATGGCCTGGGCGCGCTCGTCCTTGTCGACGCCGTGCCGGTTGAAGACGCGGACTTCGACGATGGTGCCAGTCACGCCCGGGGGCACTCGCAGCGAGGTGTCGCGAACGTCGGAGGCCTTCTCGCCGAAGATGGCGCGCAGAAGCTTCTCTTCCGGCGTCATCGGGCTCTCGCCCTTCGGCGTGATCTTGCCGACGAGGATGTCGCCCGCATGAACCTCGGCGCCGATGTAGACGATGCCGGCTTCGTCGAGGTTCTTCAGCGCCTCTTCCGACACGTTCGGAATATCGCGCGTGATTTCCTCAGGACCCAGCTTCGTGTCGCGGGCCATCACCTCGAACTCCTCGATGTGGATCGAGGTGAAGACGTCTTCCTTCACGATCCGCTCGGAGAGCAGGATCGAGTCTTCGAAGTTGTAGCCGTTCCAGGGCATGAACGCGACGAGCACGTTCCGGCCGAGGGCCAGCTCGCCGAACTCGGTCGAGGGACCGTCGGCGATGATGTCGCCCTTGCGGACCATGTCGCCGGCGCGCAGCAGCGGCTTCTGCGTGATGCAGGTGGACTGGTTCGAGCGCTGGAACTTCTGGAGACGGTAGATGTCGACCCCCGGACGGGTGGGGTCGGTCTCCTCCGTCGCGCGGATCACGATGCGGGTCGCGTCCACCTGGTCGACGACGCCGGCCCGGCGGGCCGCGATGGCCGCGCCGGAGTCACGGGCCACCACCGCTTCCATGCCGGTGCCCACGAACGGGGCGTCCGCCTGGACCAGAGGAACGGCCTGGCGCTGCATGTTCGAGCCCATGAGGGCGCGGTTCGCGTCGTCGTTCTCCAGGAACGGGATGAGGGCCGCCGCCACGGAGACGAGCTGCTTCGGCGACACGTCCATCAGGTCCACGCGATCGGGCGCAGCCACGATCACGTCGCCGGCGCGGCGGCAGACCACGAGCTCTTCCGTCAGGCGGCCCTGCCCGTCGATGGCGGCGTTCGCCTGGGCGACGTTGTACTTGGCCTCTTCCATGGCCGAGAGATAGACCACCTCTTCGGTCACGGAGCCGTCGCGCACGCGGCGGAACGGGGTCTCGATGAAGCCGTACTTGTTGACGCGGGCGAAGGTCGCCAGCGAGTTGATGAGGCCGATGTTCGGGCCTTCCGGCGTTTCGATCGGGCAGATGCGGCCGTAATGGGTCGGGTGCACGTCGCGCACCTCGAAGCCGGCGCGCTCGCGGGTCAGGCCGCCCGGGCCGAGGGCCGAAAGGCGACGCTTGTGCGTGACCTCGGAGAGCGGGTTGGTCTGGTCCATGAACTGCGACAGCTGGGACGAGCCGAAGAACTCGCGCACCGCGGCGGCGGCCGGCTTGGCGTTGATCAGATCCTGCGGCATGACCGTGTCGATATCGACGGACGACATGCGCTCCTTGATCGCCCGCTCCATGCGCAGCAGGCCGAGGCGGTACTGGTTCTCCATGAGCTCGCCGACCGAACGCACCCGGCGGTTGCCGAGGTGGTCGATGTCGTCGATCTCGCCCTTGCCGTCGCGCAGGTCCACGAGCGCCTTGGTCACCGCCAGGATGTCCTCGCGGCGAAGCGTGCGCACGGTGTCCTCGGCGTCGAGGTCGAGGCGCATGTTCATCTTCACGCGGCCCACCGCCGAGAGGTCGTAGCGCTCGGCGTCGAAGAACAGCGAGTTGAACATGGCTTCTGCCGTATCCAGGATCGGCGGCTCGCCCGGACGCATGACCCGGTAGATGTCGAACAGGGCGTCCTCGCGGGAGGAGGCCTTGTCCACCGCCAGGGTGTTGCGGATGTAGGGGCCGACCGTGAAGTGGTCGATGTCGAGCACCGGAACTTCCGTGAAGCCGGCCTCGCCCAGGCCTTTCAGCAGCTTCTCGGTGATCTCGTCGCCCGCCTCGGCATAGATCTCGCCGGTGGAGGGGTTCACGAGGTCTTCGGCGATGTACTGGCCGTACAGGTCCTCGTCCGTCGCGCGGAGGTTCTTCAGGCCCTTCTCGCCGAGCTGGCGGGCGGCGCGGGCGGTCAGCTTCTTGCCGGCCTCCAGCACGACCTCGCCGGTCTTCGCGTCGATGAGATCGACGGACGCCTTGAAGCCCTTCATGCGCTCCGCATCGAACGGAACGGTCCAGCCGTCCTTGGCCCGCTTGTAGACGACGCGGTTGTAGAAGGTGTTGAGGATCTCCTCGCCGTCGAGGCCGAGGGCATAAAGCAGGGACGTGACCGGGAGCTTGCGCTTCCTGTCGATGCGGGCATAGACGATGTCCTTGGCGTCGAACTCGATGTCGAGCCAGGAACCGCGATAGGGGATGATGCGGGCGGCGAACAGCAGCTTGCCCGACGAATGGGTCTTGCCCTTGTCGTGGTCGAAGAACACGCCGGGAGAACGGTGCATCTGGGAGACGATGACGCGCTCGGTGCCGTTGACGATGAAGGTGCCGTTGTCGGTCATGAGCGGCATGTCGCCCATGTAGACGTCCT
>NZ_JCACEU010000017.1:0-114037 GCF_059502505.1 Allosphingosinicella sp. | reverse complement strand
TGTGTTAGGCATGCCGCCAGCGTTCGTTCTGAGCCAGAATCAAACTCTCAAGTTTATGACCGACATCCAGGCCCCGAGGGAAAACTCGAAGCGCCGGCGCCGGCATCTCTGGGAGCCGTTCCTGCACAAATACATATTACTGTGGATATGTAAGAGGACATGAGAGAACCCCATCGAAGCTTGCGCTTCGCCGGGGACCCCAACTGGAACGGCTTAGCTTTAACCGATCGAACGACACCCAGAGGATATCGCTGACCGGAGCCGCCGCCCACATGTCCCTTCATCTAAACCAACAATGTCAAAGAGCCGCGCTTCACCTTCCCCGTTTTACCAGGGCACCGGATTATCCAGTGGATGAAGCGCAAACGAGCCATGCCGGAAGGCGCTGTCTCGTCGGTGAAGAGCCATATATGATCGAGATTAGCGACCGTCAACAGCTTTTCTCGAAAACTTTTTGAAGAAGCTTTCGGAAGCAGCGGAGATCGGCCGGATGGCCTGTCCCGCTCGCCTGAAGCCTAGATAGGAGCGCCAAAAGCGTCCGTCAAGCACTTCATCCGAAAGGCTTTTTCGAAAAGCCTTCGCCGCCGCGTCGCTTGGGAAGATCCCGCCCGCCGCGTCGGAGGCGGCCATATGGGCGGGTCGAAACCTGCCGTCAATGGCCTTTGCATTTCTCTCATTTCAAAGATCGCCGGTGCCTCTTGAGGAGCGGTTGAACCGCCCGGCGACGCCGACGGAGGGCGATATAGCCGCCCATTTTTTGCGCGCAAGGGCGATGTTTCAAAAAAGTTTCAGCGCCCCTTCAAGACCTTAGCTTCGCGCCATTGGGTAATCGCTTCTTCACCGCCTAAGCCTATGAGGGCGCAGGCGCTTTGCAAGGTCGCGGCGCGGTGTCTGGGAAAGTGCAGCGGGCGGATGAGCGTGCCGGCGATCAGCGTTGCCATGAGCGTCTATAACAGCGCCCGATTCCTGGCCGAGGCGGTGGAGAGCATCCTCGCCCAAAGCTTCGGCAGCTTCGAGTTCCTGATCGTCGACGATGGCTCGACCGACGGCAGCAGCGACATCCTCGAATCCTATGCGGCCAGGGACCAGCGGATCCGCATCCTGCGGCAGGAGAATCGGGGTCTAATCGCGAGCCTCAACCGGTTGATCGGGGAAGCGCAGGCGCCGCTGATCGCGCGGATGGACGCCGACGACGTGTCGCTGCCGCAGCGATTCGAGCGCCAGCTCGCCTTCCTCGACGCCAATCCGGATCATGGTGTCGTCGGCACCTGGTCCACGGACATCGTCGAGGACGGCAGCCCGTGGCACGGCGTCTTTCCCGATCCGCCCACTGCTCACGAGCAGCTCCTCGCCGTCGCCGAGACCCAGACGCTGCTCTGCCACACATCGGTGATGATGCGCCGGGACCTGGTGCGCGAGGCGGGCGGTTACCGCGCCGCCTTCCGCCATTGCGAGGATTACGACCTCTGGCTGCGGCTGTCGGAGCGGACGCGGATCTGCTCGATACCCGAGCGGCTCGTCCGCTACCGCCATACCGACGGGCAGATCAGCGAGCGTCACGTCACCGCCCAGCAGATCGGCGCCGCCATCGCCTTCGCCGCCCATCTCGAGCGAATCGCCGGCCGCCCCGATCCGACGGAAGGGCTGGAGACGCTGCCGGCGGTGGATGAGGTCGACGCGCTGTTCGGCCGCCCCGGCCTCGCCGATTCGATACGCCGGAAGCTGGCGAAGTCGATCGTCTATTCCCCGATCGCACTTCGCGGCGAGGGATTCGACCTGCTGCTCGACCATGTGCGGGCGGGCGGTGCCAAGGACGGGCTCTGGCGCACGGCCGGCCGGCTGGTGAAGATCGGCGAGCCTGGGCGCGCGCTCCGTCTGGCTGCAGCGCTGGCGACGCACTGATGTCCGTCCGGCACGCCGCGCTCTGGTCCCTCACCGGCCAATATGCTGTGTTCGCAGCGCAATTCGTCAGCAGCGTGCTCATCGCCCGCTTCTTCCTCAGCCCGGAGGAGGTCGGACTCTTCTCGATCGCCTTGTCGGCGGCGATGCTGGTCTCCGCGCTCCAGGATTTCGGCATCACGCGTTACATTGCCGGCGAGCCGAACCTCAGCGAATCGCAGATCCGCAGCGCCTTCTCGGTGTCGATCCTGTTCGCGCTCGGCGTCGGCCTCGTCATCCTCGCCCTCGCCTTGCCCGCCGCCCGATTCTACGAGGATCCGCGCCTGCTGCCGATTCTCGTCGTAGTGGCCGGATCCTATCTGATCGTCCCGTTCGCGATCGTGCCGAGCGCGCTGCTGCAGCGGGAGCTCGACTTCCGGTCGCTGTTCGTCGTCAACGTCGGCGCCGCCCTCGCCCAGGCCGGAACAGCGCTGGCGCTCGCGGCGCTCGGCTTTTCCGCGCTGTCGCTGGCCTGGGCGACCGTCGCGCAGCAAGCGGCGCGGGCGATTCTCGGCCAATGGCGAAGCGGCCGTGCGCCATTCTCGCTCGGCCTTGCCGGCGCGAGGCCGATCCTGCGATTCGGGTCCGGCGCCTCACTGCTCTACATGAGCGGCGCGGTCGGGATGCGCAGCCCGGAGCTCATCATCGGCCGGATGCTGAGCATCACCGCGGTCGGTCTTTACGGACGCGCCGTCGGCCTCGCCGGCCAGCTGCGGCAGCTGGTGAGCGGCGCGATCGGCAGCGTCTTCTATCCCGCCTTCGCCCGCATCCGCGATTCGGGCGAGCCGCTCGCGCCGCCCTATCTGCGCGTCGTCGCCGGCTATAGCGGCACCACCTGGCCAGCCATGGCCTTCCTCGCCGCCGCCTCGACGCCGCTGGTGCTGATGCTGTTCGGCGAGCGCTGGGCGGCGGTCGCGCCCTTGCTGGTCTGGATCGCGCTCAGCGAGATCCCGTTCACCGCGCTGCCGCTCCACATGGATCTGCCGATCCTGCTCGGCCGGATGCGGCGGCTGCTGCAGCTCAACCTCCTCGATACCGCCGCCTCGGTCGGCCTGCTCGCCCTCGCCTGCCTGTGGAGCGTCGAATGGGCGGCAGCCTCGCGGATCGGCTACGGCCTCGTCTGGTTCTCCATCTATGCCGGCTTCATGCGCCGGCTCGTGGCGTTCCGCTGGCGCGACATGCTGCTCGTCTATCTGCAGAGCCTTGCGGCAACGCTGGCCACGGTCGCGCCTTTGCTGCTCGTCTACTGGCGCTGGTCGTCACCCGCCGACCTCGACTTCTTCCCGCTCGCCGCGGCGGCCGCAGCCGGATGCGTCGGCTGGCTTGTTGTCATCTATGTCGTGAAGCACCCCGTCCGCCACGAGGTCACCGCCGTGCTCGAATCGACGCGCGCGGGCCTTCTCCCCCGCTTCGGCCTCGGCCGCTAGGCGCTCTGGATATAGGCGCGCATCGCTTCGGCTTCCTGCTCGATGCGCGTGATCCGGTAGGCGACGAGGTCGCCTATCGAGACGATACCGATCAGCTTTTCGCCTTCCACCACCGGCAGGTGGCGGATGCGCTTGCGGGTCATCTGCGAGAGCGCCGCGAGCGCCTGCACGTCCTTGGTCACCGTGATCGCCGGCGAGGTCATGATCCGCTCGACCGTCCAGTCGAGCATCGCCGCGTCATCGCTTGCCAGGCAGTAGATGATATCCCGTTCGGACATGATCCCGACGACCTTGTCGTCGCGCAGCACCGGGAGCGAGCCGATCTTGTTCTCGGCGAGCAGCCTGATCGCGTCCCGGACCGGGGTGTCGCAGGTGACGCTCAGCACCTGGTGCTGCCTCCCCGCGATGATTGCGGCGATCGTCATGCTCGGCCTCCTCGTTCTTTTCTACGCCGACTCAAGCCTTGATGATCACATGCGCCAACGCCAAATGGAAGCATGCCCAAACATGATCCCACTCCGGCAGGGCTGGAGCGAAGCGCCCAGGCCTGGGCGCGCTACAAGGCGCTGATGAGCTGGATGATCGCGGCCGCCGTGATCGCGGTCGTGCTCGCGCTGCTTTATCTGCAGCTCACCGGCGCCTTCCTCAGCGTCCATATGGTCGTCGCGACGATCGCCGGCGTCTTCTTCACCGTGCTGCTCGGCACGGCCTTGATGGGCCTTGCCTATTTCAGCAGCCATAGCGGCCATGACGAAGCCGCCCAGAGCCACGAGGACGAGCATGACCTTCGGTAAGGACGAACCGATCCTGCGGGTCGTCCCGCGTCCCGGCGACATCAACGCCAACGGCCATATCTTCGGCGGCTGGGTGCTGAGCCAAATGGACATCGCCGCCGGCATCGTCGCCTCGCACCGCGCCCAGGGGCCCGTCGCGACGGTGGCGATCGACGCGATGGAGTTCATCGAGCCGATCCTGCTCCACGACATCATCTCGGTCTTCGCCAGGATCGAGCGGACCGGTCGCACTTCGATCAGCATCCGCATCGAGGTGATCGCGACCCGCGACCGCGGCAGCAAGGAGGTGAAGGTGACGGAGGCGTTGTTCACCTTCGTCGCGCTCGACGAGGAGCATCGGCCGCGAGCGCTGCCGACAGTCTAACATCTCTCGGCTATTGCGGCGTGAGCGCGTAGCGCAGCGTCGTGCTTCCATTCGCCGGCACCGTCACCGCCCAAAGCGGGCGACCGTCGCGCCGGGCGAAGCTTCCCTCAGGCGTCACGCGGCCCCCTCCGGTCTCGAATTCGGCCTCGTAGCGAACCGGATAATTGTGCGGGTTGCGGACGGTGAGCTGCCAATCGGTCGCCCCGCGGCTCTCCGGCGTCAGGTTGACCAGCTCGGCGGTGACGGCGGAGGCGGTGCCGATCTCGATCTCGACATCCTCACCGACGCTGTTGTCGCGCATAGAGCCCTGGCCGATCAGCACCGGCCGCTCGCGTCCCTTGCCGAACAGGACGACCCGCCCGGCCGGGAGCGGCAGGCCGAGACCCTCCTCCTTGCGATTACGCGTGGTCAGCACCCGCATCAACGGCTGTGCCGAGCCGCCGGCATAGACGCGCTGTCGGTAGAGGCTCTGGACCTTGACTCCTTCGCGCTCCAGCAAGGCGACCTGCTTCTGGCTCTTGGCGGCGACCGTGACTGGCTCCGGGATCCGGTAGAGCTTCAGATCTCCGAGCTCCTCCTGCTGTGCCATCATCGCGGGAGCCGGAGGCGGCGGCGGGGGTGGCGGCGCAGGCGCGAAATTCTCGACATTGTAGGCGACAACCCGCGAGCCGGTGACGATGATGTCCTCGGCATTCACGACCTCCAGCGGGATGTCGCTGGTCGTGCCGGTTGGCCAGCATTCGAGCCGCAGCGGCTCGGCGCGTGGGCGCATCGCCGGGCCCGAGCTGCGGTTGAGGCGCCCGGCGACGGCATTGGTGCTGGCGTCGCGGAAGCCGGTCTCGTCCGCATTGGCGAGAGTGAGCCAGGCGAACAGGTCGAGCCGCTTGCCGTCGGCGGAGAGCTCGCCGACATAATTGGCCTGCCAGTCGAAACCGCTCGCGAGATAGGAAAGGGTGACGGTCGCCTCGGTCGCCCGCTCGCTTCGCACCCGCACCGACAAAGTCGGCCTGGCGGAGAGGCCAGGCGGAACGCGGTCGTAGGTCACGGTCTCGGCCAAACCGGTGCAGCGCAGCGCCTCGACGCCCGCCTCCGTCTCCAGCACCACGCCGCCCTGCGCGCTGGAGCGCACCACCGCCTCCACCTCGCGCACCTCGCCGGTGGCCCGCGACGTGCGGCGGAGGTGCACGCGCTTGCCGAGGGACGCGTCGATCAGGCTCCCGGGCGAGAGCAGGTAGGCATCCTGGTTCTTCTCGACCACGCCCCCGGGCAGGCCGGTGACGATCGCGCTCTCCGGGAGGATGCCGCCGGCGACGCCTTCGAAGCGTATGTCCGCCTCGCCGGCAGGAATGGATACGCGGCGCGTCTCGGTGATCAAGGCGAACCCGTTCAGCCAATTGAGGTTCATCGGCTCGCTCGCCGGGCGCTGCGGCGCTCGGTAGACGGTGACGCCGACCTGCTGGGGGGCTGGCGAGGTGGCGATGGTCTGGGCTGCGGCGGGCGCGCTAAATGCGAGTGCCAGCGCCCCCAACCCCGTTCGGGCTGAGCTTGTCGAAGCCCTGCCCTTCTTCCTACGCCGGAAGAATGTAGGACAGCCCTTCGACAGGCTCAGGGCGAACGGATGGAGGGGCATGGGGCCTTACCTCAGCCGCTTAGAACCGCGTGTCGAAGGTGGCGGTGACGGTGGCCTCGCCGTTGGCCGGGACGGTGACGCGCCACAAAGCCTCGTCCGCCGAGCGGCGCGTGCTCGTCTGGCTTTCCTGGGTGATCCGGGTGTCGCCCCACAAGCCGCTCTGGATGAGGTCGACCGTGACGGCGCGCGGGCTGGCGTTGGTGAGCGTGTAGCGCATCGTCGTGCGCCAGCGGCTGGAGTTCACGCGCTCCCGCTGCTCCATCACCGGCTGGACCTTCACGTCGAACGCCTCGCCCGTGGCGATGGCGATGTCCGAGCCCATCGGCGTGTGCCCGATCTGGTTCTCGCCGACGAACTGGGCGTTGCCGCGCGCGTCCTTCATGTAGACGCGGACCGTGCCTGCGGGCAGCGCGTCGCCCAGTCCCGCATTCCGCGAACTCGAGAATTGCAGCACGCTGGACGCGCTCGTCGCCTGGTCCTGGGTCTGCAGCCAGCCATTGCGGAACACGAAGGCGCGGCGCGCGGTCGCGCCGGTGACGTCGAGGAAGCTGACCTGCTTGGTCTGATGGTTGGCGATCGTGGTCCGCTCCTTGAGCGGATAGAGGTAGAAGTCGCCGAGGCTCTCGCGTCCCGGCGTCTCGGTGCCCGGACGATTTCCGGGAGGCGGCGGCGGAGGCGGGGGAGGCGGATAGCCCATGCGCGCCCGGCGCGGATCGTAATAATTCTGCGGCTGCTGGGCGACATTGCCAGCGACGAGCAAGGTGTCGGCATTGTCAAAGGTCGTGCCGGTCTGGTTGGTGAGCGTCACCCAGCCCTGGACGTCGATCACGCCCTTCTGCTCGTCGAACAAGGCGACGTAATCGGCTTTCCATCCCATGCCGCCGGTCAGGTAGCTCAAGGTCACCGGCCGCGTGCCGCCGCGGCTGCTCTCCAGCGTCACCGACAGCGTCGGCCGGGCACGCAGATTCTCCGGCACCTTGTCGAAGATCACCCGCACCGGCAGCCCGTCATCGCGCAGCACCTCGATCCGGTTGCCGATCTGGAGGACGACCCCGCCATTCACCGCCAGCACGCGCGCCCGCTCGCGCTCCTCGGCGCCGGTGGCGGGGTTGGTGCGCACCAGGGTGATCTCCTCGCCGACAGCTTTCTCCATCAGCTTCTGCGGCGAGAGCAGGTCGAAGTCGAAATTCTGCTCGACGATCGACACGTCCGACGCGCCGAGCGTCACCGTCTCCGGTTGGATCTGGCCGGACACGTTCGGAAACTCCTGCCGCGACCTGCCGGAGGGTAGGTTCAGCTGCCGCGTGTCCTGCACCAGCGCGAGATTCTCGTTGTAGATGGTGACGGCGAGATTGCCCGGCCCGGCTTGGGCAAGGGCGGCGGCAGGCAGGGCGAAGGCGCTAAGCAGCAGGACGTGACGCATGACGGCTCCTCACAGATGAGCGGGAGCATGTTACATTGTCACAACATGAGTCAACGGTCGGCGGAAAACGCGCCGCCACTGTGGCTTAGCAGGCACAGTCCAACCTCCCCTCCCGCATTTGCGGGAGGGGATCGAGGGGTGGGGCTCGCGCGCATGCGCGAGCTTCTGGGCCGGAAAGAGCCCACCCCCGGCCCCTCCCCAAACTCCGGGAGGGGAGAAGGCTTCGCGCAAAGAAAAAGGCGGCGATCCCTTCGAACCGCCGCCTCCTTGAACTCGATGCTTTGCCTCAGGCCGCGGGTGCGATCTCGGCATCGCCTTCCGGGCGCGGACGGCGGGCGCGGCGGCGCGGGGCCTTGGCAGCCTCGACCACGTCTGGAGCGATCGCCGGCGGCAGCACGTCGAGCGAAATACGCTCCTCCGCCTGCTCTTCCCGCGGCTCGTCATTCCGATCGCGGCGGGGACGCCGGCGGCTCTGGGTCTGCTCGGCGCCGTTGCGCTCGAACCGGTCGCCTTCCGGACGTTCGGCACGTTCCACGCGCTCGGCCCGTTCGGGGCGCTGCTCGCGATATTCGCGCTGCGGGCGATCCTCCCGCTGCGGTCGCTCGTTCCGGTCCTCGTCGCCATCGGCGGCCAAATTGTCGTCCTGGTCCTCGTCCTCATCCGACATATAGTCGTCGCGGCGCGGGCGCTGCTCTTCGAAGCGGGAGCGGTTCTCGTTCAAGACGCGGAAATAATGGTCCGCGAACTGGAGATAATATTCGGTCTGCACGCGATCGCCGGAAAGCTGGGAATCCCGCGCCAGCGCCTTGTATTTCTCATGCAGCTGGGCGGCATTGCCGCGCGAGCGGTTGTCCTGCCTGTTGCCCGGGTTCGGCGCATTGTTCGGCGAGCGGGGGCCGCCGCCACGACCGCGCCGGCGGCCGTTCTGTCGGTTGTTGATCAAACGTAGGTCCTCACAGGTGGTCTATTATCAAGCCACTCCATCGACCGGGCCCGTCCCGGCCTTATGTAGCACGACCTCCGGCAGGCGGCCGCATTGCGGCTCCCGCCTCCTCACGCCAGGACCGTCAAAGACGTCTAAGCAATCGGGGGTCGGCGACGGTTGGCCTCACGCTTCCATGGCTGTGCTAGGCCCCGTCCCTGACGACTATGTAACTATTCCGGGGGAGAAATCCAAGCGGAAAACGCGCTGAACTGGATCAAGCGGAGACGATCAGGCAGCGGGGGTGTCCGGCGAGGTCCCGGCGGGTGCGGACGGCGAGATTCCGGCCCAGGAACAGCGCCGTCACTGCCGCCTCCTGCATCGCTCCGATCTCGATGCAGGCGATGCCGCCCGGGGCGAGCAGGCGCGGAATCTCGGGCGCGAGGCGGCGATAATCGTCGAGCCCGTCCGCGCCGGCGAACAGGGCCTCGTGCGGCTCCCACTCCGACACGTCGCGCGGCAGCTCGGCACCTGTCTCGACGTAAGGCGGGTTGCAAAGGATCAGATCGAAGCGCCGGTCCAGCCCTTCAGCCCAGTCGCCCAGCCGAAACTCGGCTCGCCCGCCGACGCCAAGCCGCTCCGCATTGCGCCGAGCCATCGCCAGCGCCTCTTCGGACCGATCAACCCCTAGCCCCCTCGCCCGGGGCCACTGGTCGAGCGCCGCGAGCAGGAGCGATCCCGGCCCGGTGCCGAGATCGAGGATCGTCGCAGGCCCCGCCTCGCCGAACCGCTCCACTGCCGCCTCCAGCAGCGTCTCGCTGTCCGGCCGCGGGATGAGCGCGCCCGGGCCGACCTCCACCTCGATCGTCCAGAAGGCGCGGCGGCCGGTGATGTAGGCGACGGGCTCGCCGGCCTTACGGCGCTCTACCAGCACGTCGAAGGCGGCAGGCGCCGCATCGTCGAGCCGGGACAGCAGCATCGCCTCACGCTCGGTGCCCAGCGCATGTGACATGAGCAATTCGGCATCGAGCCGCGGCGTGTCGCTGTGCGGCGCAATACGGTGTGTGGCGCCGGCAAGAGCCTCTCGAACCCTCATCTCCCCTCCCGGCTTTCGTGGAGGGGCCGGGGGTGGGACGAGCCGAAGGCGAGTTTCTTTCTGACACCGCCAAAGAACCGAGCAGCTGAGCTGCTCGGCCCACCTCCTTCCCCCTCCCGGAAAACCGGGAGGGGGTTAGGCTTCATCCAGGCTCGCCAGGCGGTCGGCTTCATCCTCGGCGATGAGGGCGCCGATCAGCTCGTCGAGCTGGCCCTGCAGGATTTCCGGCAGCCGGTGCAGCGTCAGGTTGATCCGGTGATCGGTCACCCGCCCCTGCGGGAAATTGTAGGTGCGGATACGCTCGGAGCGGTCGCCGGAGCCGACCATCGATTTGCGCGCGCCGGCGCGCTCGCTCGCCAGCCGCTCCCGCTCAGCCTCGTAAAGGCGCGTGCGGAGCACCCGGAGCGCCTTGGCCTTGTTCTTGTGCTGCGACTTCTCGTCCTGCTGGATGACGACGAGGCCGGTCGGCAGGTGGGTGATCCGCACCGCGCTGTCGGTGGTGTTGACCGATTGCCCGCCCGGTCCCGACGAGCGATAGACGTCGATCCGCAGATCCTTGGCTTCGTCGATCTGCACGTCGACATCCTCGGCCTCCGGCAGCACCGCGACGGTCGCCGCCGAGGTGTGGATGCGCCCGCCGCTCTCCGTCGCCGGCACGCGCTGAACGCGGTGGACGCCGCTCTCGAACTTGAGCCGCGCAAACACGCCCTGGCCGGTTACGGAGGCGACCACCTCCTTGTAGCCGCCGACGTCGGACGCGCTCGCCGAGATGAGCTCGACCCGCCAGCCCTGCGTCTCGGCGTACCGCTGATACATTCGAAACAGGTCGCCGGCGAACAGAGCCGCCTCGTCGCCACCGGTGCCGGCGCGGATCTCGAGCATCGCCGCGCGCTCGTCGGCGGCATCCTTCGGCAGCAGCTTCAAAGCCAGCGCCCGCTCCGCCTCGGGCAGGCGCCCGCGGATATCCTCGGCCTCCTCGGCAGCAAGCTCGCGAATATCGGTTTCCGCCTCGCGATCCTCGATCATGCCATTCAGCACCTCGAGCTCCGCGCGCAACCGCCGCACTTCCCGCGCCGCCGCCGCGACCGGCTCGATCTCCGCATAATCGCGTGACAGCTTCACGAACGCGTCGGGCGCGAGGTTCGGCGCCGACATGGCGTTCTGAATCTCGTCCTTCCGCGCCTCGATGGCGGCTATGCGTTCGGCCGAGATCGAGGTCATGCCTCGATCTCTCTGCCAGCAAAACCCCGAGGCGAACTATTATGATTGGGCGCGCCATCCCGCTGGAAGAGCGCATGAGCAACAGCTAGCGAAACAGTCTCATAGAGCCTCTCGACTGTCATTCGCTGCTGCTCGCCAGTGACAAGGTTCTTAAGAGACACTTCGCCACTCGCGAGCTCGTCTTCCCCAAAAATGATTCCCAATACCGCGCCAGCGGCGTTCGCACGCTGCATGCGTTTCTTGAGGTTGCCCTTATAGGCAACTTCTACTGAGTTGCCGGACCTGCGAAGCTGGGCGACGATCCCAGGTGCGACAGCCTCAGCCTTTTCGCCCAGCGGGATTACAGCCAGTTCCTGACCCAGGCGGTGGGACGCGCTTACTAGCATCGCCAGCCGCTCGATGCCGGCCGCCCAGCCCACGGCGGGCGTGTGGGCACCGCCGAGGGCCTCGATGAGGCCGTCATAGCGGCCGCCGGCGAGGACGGTGCCTTGGGCGCCAAGGCGATCGGTGACGAACTCGAAGGCGGTGTGGCGGTAATAATCTAGGCCTCGCACCAAGCGCGCGTTGCGGGTCCATTGAACGCCGGCGGCGTCCAGCCCGGCGGTGACGGCGGCGAAGAAGTCTGCGGCGGCGGGGCTCAAGAAGGCGTCAATCGAAGGCGCGGTGTCGGCGGCGGGGCGGTCGCGCGGGTCCTTGCTGTCGAGGATACGCAGCGGGTTCTTTTCGAGGCGGGCGAGGCTGTCCTCGGACAGGTCGGCGCGGTGGGCTTCGAAATGCTCGATCAAGGCGGTTCGCCAAGCGTCGCGCGTCTCGGCATCACCCAGCGTGTTGAGCTGGAGCGTCACGCCCTCGGCGATGCCGAGTTCGTGGAGGAGCTGATCGGCGAGAGTCAGCAACTCGACGTCGGCGAGCGGCGAGTCCGAGCCGATGATCTCGGCGTCGAGCTGGTGGAACTGGCGGAAGCGGCCCTTTTGCGGGCGCTCGTAGCGGAAGACGGGGCCGTGGGTCGCGACCTTGATCGGCGCGTGCTGCTGCCAGCCTTCGCTCAGGTACGCGCGGCAGATGCCGGCGGTGAATTCGGGACGCAGCGTCAGACTGTCGCCGCCGCGGTCGGGGAAGGTGTACATCTCCTTGGAGACGATGTCGGTGGTCTCGCCGATCGAGCGGGCGAACACTTGCGTGTCCTCGAACACCGGCACCTCGATCCGCTGGAAGGCATAGAGGCGGCGCACGCGGTCGAACGTCTCGACGACGCGCTGGAAGCGGTCGGCCTCCTCGCCCCAGATGTCCTGGGTGCCCCTGATCCTCTGCGGTCCCTTCGCCATAGGGCGCGGGCCTTAGCATTTTTGGCTCGCCTGGGAAGCGCGTCGCCTCTAAGGGCCGCGCCCATCATGAACATCGATCTTATTCCCGTCGGCGACGATCCGCCGAACAGCGTCAACGTGATCATCGAAGTGCCGGTCGGCGGCGAGCCCGTGAAATACGAGTTCGACAAGAAATCGGGCGCGATCTGGGTCGACCGCATCCTCCACACGCCGATGCGCTACCCGACCAATTACGGCTTCATCCCGCACACCTTGTCGCCGGACGGCGACCCGCTCGACGTGATGGTGGTTGCGCGCTCCCCCTTCATCCCCGGCTGCGTGGTGCGGGTGCGGCCGATCGCGGTGCTGCTGCTGGAGGATGAAGCGGGCGGCGACGAGAAGGTGCTGGCGGTGCCGGTCGACACCACCTTCCCTTATTACCAGAATGTCGAGGAGGCCGACGACCTGCCGCAGATCGTCAAGCAGCAGATCGAGCATTTCTTCACCCACTATAAGGATCTGGAGCCGGAAAAGTGGGTGCGGGTCGGCACCTGGCTCGGCCGCGAGGAAGCCTGCCGGGTGATTGCCGAAAGCATCGAACGGGCCAAAGCGGCAAAGGCCGCCTGAGCGCGGGCGTCACGGCGGCGCAACGCACTGGACGATCAAGAAACATTCCTCCATCCGGCTGTCGCAGAACAGTTTCGGAGAGTCGCCTTGCGTCACGCCCTCCTGACCGCGCTCGCGGTCGCGCTTTCGTTCCCCGCACTCGCCCAAGTCCAGGACAGCCGGCCGCAGCCGCTTCCCAGGCCCGAACCTATCCCGGCGCCGCGGGACATCGCCTATCCGGGCACAGTGACGATCGACGTCGACGCGCGCGACACCGCCCGCGCCATCTTTCGCGTTCGCCAGACCGTCCCTGTCGCAGGACCGGGACCGCTGACCCTGCTCTATCCCGAATGGCTGCCCGGCAATCACGCGCCGCGCGGGCCGATCTCCTCGATCGCGGGGCTCAAGGTCACCGGCAACGGCCGCCCGATTGCCTGGATGCGCGATCCAGCCGACGTCTACGCCTTCCATATCGATGTGCCGGCAGGGGTGCGCGAAGTGCAGGTCGAGTTCCAGCACCTATCGCCGACCGAACCGAACCAAGGCCGCATCGTCATGACGCCCGACATGCTGAACGTGCAGTGGGAGAAGATGTCGCTCTATCCCGCCGGCTATTTCACGCGGAACATCCCGATCCAGGCGAGCATCACCCTGCCCGCCGGCTGGCAGGCGGCCACGTCGCTGGACGTGGCGAGCCGCCGCGGCGACCGCATCGCCTACAAGCCGGTCTCGTACGAGACGCTGGTGGACTCGCCGATGTTTGCCGGCCGCTATTATCGGAAGGAGAAGCTGGCGGAGGACGTGAACCTCAACATCTTCGCCGATCGGCCCGCGGATCTCGCCGCCACGCCCGAGCAGCTCGCCGCCCACCGCCGCCTGGTCGAGCAGATCAAGAAGCTCTACGGCGCCACCCATTACGACGAGTACGAGTTCCTGCTCGCGCTCACCGACACACTCGGCGGCATCGGGCTGGAGCATCTCCGCTCCTCGGAAAACAGCCACCCGCGCACTTACTTTACCGAGTGGGATAAAGGCTCGGCCGGGCGCGACCTACTGGCCCACGAGTTCAACCATAGCTGGGACGGCAAATATCGCCGCGGCGCCGACAGCTGGCAACCGACTTACCAGACGCCGATCGGCAACAGCCTGCTCTGGGTGTACGAGGGCCAGACGCAATTCTGGGGCAACATCCTCTCCGCCCGTTCCGGGATGATGCCAAAGGAGGACGTGCTCGGCGAACTCGCCCGCAACGCGGCTTATTACGACACCCAGCCAGGGCGGAGCTGGCGCCCGCTGATCGACACCACGCTGGACCCGATCGTCGGCGCCCGCCGGCCCAAGGCGTTCCCGAGCTACCATCGCGGCGAGGATTATTATGGCGAGGGGATGCTGATCTGGCTCGACGTCGACAGCATCATCCGCGAGCGCACTCGGGGCGAGCGCTCGATCGACGACTTCGCCCGCGCCTTCTTCGGCGTCAATCCGGGCGACCAGGGCATCAATCCCTATACGTTCGAGGATGTGGTGCGGACGCTGAACGCGATCACGCCCTTCGACTGGGCCAGCTATCTCGGCACGCGCGTCAACCAGACCGGCAAGCCGCCGCTCGACTGGATCCAGCGGGGCGGCTACCGGCTGGTCTACCGCGAGACGCCGACCGCTTATTTCACCTCGCGCGAAAAGGACCGAGAGGTCTTCGACCTCACCTACACGCTCGGCATCACGATCGGGAAAGACGGTGACATCACCGGCGTCGCCTGGGATTCGCCGCTTTTCAACGAAGGCGTCACCTCGGGCACCCGCATCGTCGCCATCAACGGCCGCGCTTATTCCAACGACGATCTGAAGGGCGCCATCACCGCGGCCAAGGGCGGCAAGACTCCGATCCAGCTGCTGGTGAAGAAGGGTGACCTCTACCGCACGATCGCGGTGCCTTATTATCAGGGCCTGCGCTATCCCGTCCTGGAGAAGGTCGGCACCGGCCCCTCCACTCTCGACGCCTTGCTCGCCCCGCTGTGAGGATGACACAGATGCTCCGCACTACCCTGCTCGCCACCACCATCCTCCTCGCCGGTTGCCAGACGGCGGCGCCCCAGGTCGCGCCGGTCGCCATCGGTCCGGCAGCGCCGCCGCCGGTCACCGCGAGTGCGGAGGAACGGACGCGTTACGCGCTCGAGCGGATCGACGCGATCAACCCGCTGACCCGCGCCGTGATCGCAGTCGAGCCGACGGCGCTCGATGAAGCGCGGGCGATGGACCGTAACCGAATGGCGCGGGGGCCGCTGTTCGGCATGCCGATCCTGGTCAAGGACAATATCGAGACGCGAGGCCCCCTCCCCACCACCGCCGGCAGCCTTGCGCTCAAGGAGAACGTCACCGGCCGCGACGCGCCGTTGGTGGCGCGGCTGCGGCAGGCGGGCGCGGTGATCGTCGGCAAGACCAACCTCAGCGAGTGGGCGAATATCCGCTCGAGCGACTCCATCTCCGGCTGGAGCGCGGTCGGCGGGCAGACGCGCAACGCCCATGCGCTCGATCGCAACGCCTGCGGCTCCTCGACCGGCAGCGGCGTCGCCGTGGCGGCCGGCATGGCCCCGGCGGCGATCGGTACCGAGACGGACGGCTCGGTCACCTGCCCGGCGGCGGTGAGCGGCATCGTCGGCTTCAAGCCGACCGTCGGCCTCGTCAGCCGCACCCACATCGTGCCGATCAGCCACAGCCAGGACACGCCGGGACCGATGACCCGCAACGTTCGGGACGCTGCGATGGTGCTGACCGCAATGGCCGGCACCGACCCGGCCGATCCCGCGACGCGCGACGCGGACGCCCGCAAGAGCGACTATGCGGCGACGCTTTCCGACAATTCCCTGCGCGGCAAGCGGATCGGGGTGATGCGCTTCGCAACCGGCTTCGGCACCGACCCAGCCTTCGAGGAGGCGCTGCGGACGCTGATGAACGAGGGTGCGATCCTGGTCGAGATCAAGGAGTTCAAGGAGCGCGGCGAGATCGGCCGCAATGAATTCCAGGTGCTGCTGACCGAGCTGAAGGCCGACCTCAACGCCTATCTCGCGACCACGCCGCCGACCGTCCGCACCCGCACGCTGACCGACCTCATCGCCTTCAACAAGGAGAATGCCGCGGTCGAGATGCCGCTCTTCGGCCAGGACATTTTCGAGCAGGCCGAGGCCACCAAGGGTCTGCAGGACACCGACTATATCGCGGCGCGGGCGCTGTCGCGGCAGCTCGCGGGGCCGAGCGGCATCGACAAGATGCTGAAGGACAACAATGTCGTCGCGCTGGTCGGTCCCACCACCTCGGCGGGATGGAAGATCGATTCGGTGCTCGGCGATCAATATCCCGGCGGGGGCGCCGGCGGGCTCGCGGCGGTGGCCGGCTATCCGCACCTCACGGTGCCGATGGGCGCCGTGCGCGGCATGCCGGTGGGCCTCAGCTTCATCGGTCCGAAATGGGCGGACGCACTGATCCTCTCGCTCGGCTTCGATTATGAGCAGGCGTCCCAGAAGCGGCTCGAGCCGCGCTTCCTGCCGTCGATCGAAGGCACGGAGGAAGTGCGCCGCGCCTTCCGGCCCCAGCCCAGATGAGCACCCGCGCGGCCTGGATCCTCTGCCTTGCGGCCGGGCTGATCGTGGTCGCGCTCACCGTCATCATCGGCGGTGTCGAAGGGGTCCGCGCGTGCGACGGCGTGAAGAGCCCCGCGCCGATGATCCGCTTCGAGTGGGTGCGCAACGTCGACGAAGTTGAAGCGCTGTTCGGCGCGGAGCCCTGCCGTTCGACACTCGCGTCGGCGTTCGACGAGGTCAACCGCCTCGACATGTGGGGCTACATTCCGGCCTTCACACTGTTCCAGCTGCTCGCGGCCTGGGCGCTGAGCGGGTCGGGCCGGCGGCTGGCCGCAGCCGCCGCGCTCGCCGCGATCGTGGCGGCCATATGCGACCAGGCGGAAGACCAGATCCTGTTCGCAATCACCGCGTCCCTCCCCGGCGAGCAGGGGCAGATCGACATGCTCTTCTGGCTCGTGCGCGCAAAGTTCGCGCTGCTCGCCGCAGCCGCCGCTTGCCTCGGCATCCTGCTCGCGCGCAGACGGGATGCGACGCGCTGGCACGGCATGGCGATGATCGCCGCCGCGGCCGTCGCATTGGCCGGCCTCATCGATCCGCGCCTGCTGGCGCCCGGCATCGGCATCGCCTGGGCAGCCCTGATCTTCGCGGCGGCGCTCCAGGTGGTCCTTGTCAGGCCTTCTTCCGCGGCCTCTTCTTCGCCGCGGACCTGAGCCCAGCCTCGAGCGCGAGGCCGGCCCAGCGCTGCATCGCCTCGGCATCGTCATAGACGTCGAGTGGGCCGCGCCGATAGTTCATCGTTTCGGTGCGGCCGTCCTTGCCGGTGAAGGTGAAGCGCTCGCAGCGCTCCGCGTCCCAGATGGGATCGCTCTCGGCGTCCGACTTGAACCAGATATGCTCCTCGTCGACGACCGCGAAGATGGTGCCGTCGATGTAGAGCGTCGCCGCGCCCATCATCTTGCGCATCGTCACCTGGCCGAGCGGCTCCAGCGCTTCCCTCGCCCAGGCGACAAGTCCCTCGTCGAACGCCATCAGTGCAGCAGCTTCAGGCCGGCGATACAGGCGACGATGCCGAAGATGAGCGCGATGCGCAGCGCCCCCGCCGATTCCTGGAAAAAGAAGATCCCGACCAGCACCGTGCCGACCGCGCCGATGCCGCCCCAGACTGCATAGGCCGTGCCCATCGGGATCGTCCTCGCGGCCACTTCGAGCAGCCCCATGCTGAACGTCACCGAGGCCAGGAAGGCCAGCGTCCACGGTACGTTTCGGAAGCCCTCGACGAAGCGGAGGCAGGTGGTGAAGCCGACTTCGAAAAAGCCGCCGAGGATGAGCAGGAACCAGGCCATCTAAAGCCCCGTCTCCGCATCCACGACCGGCACCGGCCTGCGGCTCGCGGCGATCAGGCAGGCGGCGACGATCATCGCCGCGCCGACCAGCGTCAGCGGCAGCACGCGCTCGCCGAAGAAGAGGAAGCCGAGGATCGCGGCCCAGATGAAGCTCGTATACTCGACCGGCGCCAGATGCTGCGCCTCGGCCCGCGCATAGGCCCAGGCCAGCAGCATCAGCGAGACGAAGGCGAGCAGGGCGGCGGCGAGGATTCCCGGGATGTGCTCCGCGGCCGGGATCTCGCCCCAGACCGGCGCCACCGCCATGAAGCAGAGCGTCATGATCAGGCTCATGAAGAAGGCGACCTCCATCGGCCCGGCGAGCTGCGCCTGCCGCCGCATCAGGATGATGTTGTAGGCGTAGATCGCCGCCGAACAAAGGATCGCGATCGAGCCCCGAAAGGCGTCGGGTCCCAGATCCGCCCGCGCCTGCCCGGAGAAGATCACGACCACGCCGGCAAAGCCGAGCAGGGAGGCGAGGATCGCCCGCCGCTCGATCTTCTCCTTGAGGATGATTGCGGCGAGGTAGAGCGCGATCAAAGGCGCGACGAAGGCCAATGCGATCGCCTGCGCCATCGGCACGCGTGCGAGGCCCCAGAAGAACAGGATCGCCATGAAGGCGGAGAGGATGCCGCGGGTGAGGTGCACCTTCATCACCTCGCGCGCCGGCCAGCGGCTCCGCCGCCCGAAGAAGAAGGCCGCCCCGAGCAGCGCCCCCGCCATCGTCCGCCAAAGCAAGGCATTGTACGCGCCGATGCCGAGCGAAAGCCCCTTCATCACCGCGTCCATGACCGAAAAGGCAGCAATGCCGAGGGTAGCGACGCCGAACGCGACCGCGGTGCTTGTCAGGGGCTCCTTCGAAAGCATTACGCGGCCGATAGACGGCCCCACCGCCAGCGTCACCCTCAGCGAAGGATCATCGTGTCGCCGCTCATGCTCACCGACTCGAGCTTGGAGAGGTAGCTCTGCCCGAGCAGCGATATCTCCAGGCCCTCGACGACCGCGCCGTCGACGGCAGCGACTTCCTTGCCGTCGATCTCGACGCTGCTGAGGATGATCCGAGCGCCGCGAACTGCACCCGACGCGCCGGTGCCGATCGGCTCAAACTCGTCCCGCGAAAATTCGACGCCGATCCGCTCGGCATCCTCAGTCGTCAGCGCGACCGTGCTTGCGCCGGTATCGACCAGCATCAGCACCGGCTCGCCGGAGACGATTACTTCGGTGTAGAAATGGCCATTGCCCTCTCGTTCAAGGCGCGTCTCTTCAGGTTCCTCGGCAGGCGTGGCGACAGGCTCTGGCCCGCTGTTCGCCGGCTCCTTGTCGGGCAAGCTGACGACGACGGCGCCGAGCACAAGAAGAGGGATGAGCCACTTCAGCATGGCGGCGCATCATAATGGTCCGCGCCTTCGAGATGGTTAAGTCATTCGCGGCGATCAGACGGCTGAGGGCGCTCAACCTCGTCAATGATAACCAGACGCCGCACTTCCAGCTCGTCGATGCGCAGCTTGCGAATATGCGCCTTGCCGACGCGGAGCCGGGCGATCGCGACGGCACCGATCGCAATCGCTCCGACCGCCATAGCTCCCAACGTGAAAGCCCCCAGCGCGAGCGCACCGGTTGCAGAGGCGCCGGTCGCCGCGGCTCCCGTCGCGACCGCCTTCTGCTTCAGTAGCTGCGGCTTCGCGGAGACATTCGAGTGGAGCAGCATGGCATGCTCATGCTGCCCGGTGCTCCGCACGTCACTCTGCCGCATCGAAGATGGGCGAATCGATCTGCGCGGCCTCGATCTCGGCAGCCTTGGCCTCGACGAGCTTGACGATGTGGTCGACCATCTCCTCGTCGCGGACATGATGGTCGGTGACGCCGCTCAGATAGACCATGTGCTTGCCCTGGCCGCCGCCGGTGATGCCGATGTCGGTCTCGCGGGCCTCGCCGGGACCATTGACGACACAGCCCAGCACCGACAGCGACAGCGGGGTGCGGATGTGGCTGAGCCTTTCCTCCAGCGTCTGGACGGTGCGGATCACGTCGAAGCCCTGCCGGGCGCAACTCGGGCAGGAGACGACGCGGACGCCGCGGTTGCGGATGCCGAGGCTCTTCAGGATCTCGAAGCCGACCCGCACCTCCTCCTCGGGCTCCGCCGAGAGCGACACGCGGATGGTGTCGCCGATGCCGAACCAGAGCAGGGAGCCGATGCCGATCGCCGACTTGACGGTGCCGCCGCGCAGGCCTCCCGCCTCGGTGATGCCGAGATGGAGCGGGCAATCGACCGCCTCGGCGAGCTGCTGGTAGGCGGCGACGGCCAGGAACACGTCCGACGCCTTCACCGCGACCTTATATTCGCGGAAATCATGCTCCTCGAGCAGACGGATATGATCGAGCGCGCTCTCGACCAGCGCCTCCGGGCACGGCTCGCCATATTTCTCGAGCAGGTCCTTCTCAAGGCTGCCGGCATTGACGCCGATCCGGATCGCGCAGCCGTTCGCCTTGGCGGCGTTCACGACCTCGCGCACCCGCTCGGCCGAGCCGATATTGCCCGGATTGATGCGCAGGCACGCCGCGCCAGCGTCCGCAGCCTCCAGCGCACGCTTATAGTGGAAGTGGATGTCCGCGACGATCGGCACCCGCGCCGCCCGCACGATTTGCCTCAGCGCGGCGGTGCTCTCCACGTCCGGACAGGAGACCCGGATGATGTCCGCGCCCGCTTCCTCGCAGCGGCGGATCTGGTCGATCGTCGCCCTTGCGTCCGCGGTGACGGTATTGGTCATCGTCTGCACGGTGACGGGCGCGTCGCCGCCGACCGGCACGTTGCCGACCATGATCTGGCGGGAAGGACGGCGCGCGATGTCGCGCCACGGGCGGATGGACATGGCCGCGATATAGACGCTTGAGGTTACAAGTGAAAGGAGCCGGCTAGCAGCAGCCGCCCGAAGCCGGCGCCGCGGCACCGCTCCCCTGCGCGTACGGAATGGTCGTGCCGCAGCCGGGAAACACGCCGTAGTGGCGGCTGAAGTCTCCGAAGAATTCGAAATGAGGAGCGAAGCGCGTTTCGGCCAGCATCTTCCAGCTGTTGCCGCACACCGCGAACATCCGCCCCGCCTCGATGGCGTGATGCCCGTCCAGGTCGAAGACCCGCTCCGATGCCCGGACCGTGCCGCGGTAGCGGACCGCCTGCCCATAATCCTCGCATTGCGGCTCCAGCCCGTCGAGCTTGAACAGCCGGTAGGTCGCCGAGAAAAAGGCGATCCCGTCCAGCTTCGCCGCCACTTCCGGATCGCCGATCGCGATCGGCCGGTCGGAGACGAGCCGCGGATCGGCGAAGCCCGCCTGCCTGGCGATGCGATCGAAGTCGCCCCAGTAGAGCGCTCCGGCGAGGCATTCGCCGTGAAGCACCGGATCCGCCAGCAGCGCCTGCGGCACGCGCCGATCGGCATAGATGTCGGAGAAATAGAGCTCGCCGCCGGGCTTCAGCAGCCGGTGCGCGGCCTGGAACACGGCCGGCTTGTCCGCCACGAGGTTGATCACGCAGTTGGACACGATCACGTCGAACGAACCCTCGGGAAGCCCGAGATCGTCGAGCCGCTCGATATCGCCTTCGACGAACCGGACATTTGACTGCGCATAGCCGAAGCGATCGCGGTGCCAGTCGAGGTGACGGTTCGCGACCGCCAGCTGCTCCGGCGTCGCATCGACCCCGGTGACGCTGCCCTTCTCGCCGACCAGCTGGGCGAGCAGATAGACATCCTGCCCTGCCCCCGATCCGAGGTCGAGAATGTCGGCGCCTTCGATCGCCTGCGGCACCACGAGACCGCAGCCATAATAGCGGGCCTTCACCTCCTCATGCACGTTGGCGAGTGCCGCGCTTATGCCCGGCGAAGGCGCTTCGACCGTGCAGCAGGCATCGGTGCGCAGGTCTGACGATCCGGTCAGGACTTGGCCATAATAGCTGCGGCTGTTCTCGACGTTCATCGGACCCTCCAACACTCTATTGTTCGAAGCAGCGCGTCATACCGGCGCATTCGGGAAAAGCAGGCTCGCCACCGCCGATCCGGCGAGCGCGCCGGCGATCTGCGCAGCGACGAAGCCGGGAACGTCGGCCGGGGTGATGCCGGCGAAACTGTCGCTGAGCGCACGCGCCACGGTGATCGCGGGATTGGCGAAGCTGGTCGAGGACGTGAACCAATAAGCCGCGACGATATAGAGAGCGACGGCGGGGGCGACCCAATCGGGGCGATGGCGCACCGTGCCGATGATCGTCAGGATCAAGCCGAACGTGGCGACGAACTCGCCCGCCCACTGCCCCATGCCGGTGCGCGGTTTCAGCGACAGCTGGAGGATCGGCATGTCGAACATCAGGTGCGCCGCCCACACGCCCGCCGCGCCGGCGGCAAGCTGCGCAAGAACGTAAGGAAGCAGGTCGCGCCAGGGCAGGTCGCGCCGAACCGCGGCGACGAGGCTGACCGCCGGGTTCATGTTCGCACCCGAGACCGGCGCCAGCATGGAAATGAGCACGAACAGGATCGCGCCGGTGGCGATCGTATTGGCCAACAGCGCGACGCCGTCATTCCCGCCGGACAGGCGCTCGGCCATGATTCCCGAGCCGACCACCGCTGCGAAAAGGAAGAAGGAGCCGATGGCTTCCGCTGTGATCCGCCGAGGCAGGCTGGGGTCCACGCGCGCCGCTCCCTATCGCTGGAAGGGCGGCGCTACACAGGTTCCGCCGCTCCGGCAATCCAGGCGCCCGTCCGTCGCGCACGCTGTTTCCCATCGCGAGCCGGCATCTGCTAAGAGGAAAGGGTCGAATCCGCAGGAGATCAACGATGCTCAAGCGCCTCCTTATCGCCGCTCTGATTGCCGCCGTGCCCGCCACCGTGCTCGCCCATCCCCCGCCCCTGCCCGCGCGCCTGATGGCCGCTGCATCGCTGACCTTGTGGCTGTTCGTGGCGACCGCCGGCCGCATGATCGCTTACTCCTGATCCTCCCGGGGAGGACGCCCGCGCTTCCTCTGCTCGGGCGGCGCCACCTTCACCCCGCGGCGCTGCAGCGCTTCCCGCAGCAGGCACTCGATCTCCGCATTGACGCTCCGCAAATCGGCCGCCGCTGCGCGTTCGAGCGCGTCCCAGAGGGACGGCTCGATGCGCAGCGGGAAGGCCTTCTTGGGGGTGGGCGGCTTCACGGATCGGCTATTGGTAGAGCGTGCCCGTGTTGACCACCGGCTGGGTGTCGCGCTCCGAGCAGAGGACGACCATCAGGTTGGAGACCATCGCCGCCTTGCGCTCGTCGTCGAGCTCGACGACCTGCTTCTCCGACAGCATCTGCAGTGCGGTCTCGACCATCGTGACGGCGCCCGTCACCAGCTTCTGGCGGGCAGCGATCACCGCCTCGGCCTGCTGGCGGCGGAGCATCGCCTGGGCGATCTCCTGAGCGTAGGCGAGGTGGGTAAGGCGGCATTCGTCGATGGTGATGCCGGCGACGGCGACGCGGTCCTGCAGCTCGCCCTTCAGCTCCTCGTTGACGATGTCAGCATTGCCGCGAAGCGTCGTCTCCTGATGCTCGATGTCGTCATAGGGGTAGCGGGCGCCGATCGCGCGCACCGCGCTCTCGATCTGGACGAACACGAACTTGGTATAGTCGTCGACGTCGTAGAGCGCCTGCGCCGTGTCGGTGACGCGCCAGACGACGTTCGATGCGATCTCGATCGGGTTGCCGCGCAGGTCGTTCACCTTCAGCCGCTCCGAAGTAACGTTGTGGACGCGGGTCGAGATCTTCGTGCGCGTCAGCCATGGCCAGCGCCACCTGAGTCCGGCCGTGCGATCCGTCCCGCGATAGTCGCCGAACAGAAGGATCGCCGCCGCCTGGTTGGGCTGCAGGAAATAAAAGCCTGCTCCGATGAACAGCGAGACGATGCCGCCGATCGCCAGCGAAGCGATCGCCAGCGGCGGAGAATCCTGTGTGGCCGCGAGCGCCACCGCTCCGCCGGTGGCTGCGATTGCGAGCAGCAGCAGGACCAGCAGCAAATAGCCGCTATAGGTATGCGCCGGCCGCTCACGCGACAGGCTGAGGTTGCTGAGATCGCCGCCCGGATTGCTCTTCACTGCCATGTCTTCCTCCCTAATAATGATATCATAATTATATGCGCTAATGCAGGTCAAGCGGAATCGGCGGAGCGCTGGCGGGAGAGCGGCGTTGAAGCTATGCGCCGCTTGTTCCTCTCTCTTTCCGGAGCCGCCATGACAGACGACAATCCCCGCGACTGGAAGCTTGTCATCCATGGCGGCGCGGGGGTGATCGAGCGCAACCGCATGACGCCGGAGCTCGACCGCAAGCACCGCGCGGGGCTCGAGGCGGCGCTAGAGGCCGGCGCGACCATCCTAGCGGCGGGCGGCAGCGCGCTCGATGCAGTCGAGGCTGCGGCACGGGCGCTCGAGGACAATCCTTTGTTCAACGCCGGCCGCGGCTCCGTCCTCACCTTCGACGCGACGACCGAGCTCGACGCGGCGATCATGGACGGCCGCAAGCGTGATGCGGGTGCGGTGACTGGCGTCAGCAACACCCGCAACCCGATCAGCCTCGCCCGCGCGGTGATGGATAGAAGCCCTCACGTCTTCCTCGGCGGCAAGGGCGCCGACCGCTTTGCCGTCGAGCAGGGGCTGGAGCAGGCGCCTCCCGGCTATTTCGACATTCCGGAGCGGCGCCGCCAGCTCGAGGAGCTCAAGGCGAACGACGCCGACTGGTTCGACGTCGACATGAAATACGGCACGATCGGCGCGGTGGCGCTGGACATGCACGGCCATGTCGCAGCGGCGACCTCCACGGGAGGCATCACCGGCAAGCGCTGGGGCCGGATCGGCGATTCGCCTTTGATCGGCGCCGGCACCTGGGCCGATGACCGCAGCTGCGCCGTCTCGGCAACGGGCTCGGGCGAATATTTCATCCGCACCGCGGTGGCGCATGAGATCGCCGCCCGGATGCGGTATCTAGGCGAAACCGCTCAGGAAGCGGCGGACAAGGTGATGGCCGAGGTGGGCGAGCTCGGGGGCAACGGCGGCGTGATCGTCGTCTCGGCCGAAGGCGAAGCCGTCTACTCGTTCAACTCGGAAGGCATGTATCGCGGCACCGCCAGCCCAAGCGGCCGCTCGGTGGCAATCTACGGCGACGAGTGAGGCGGGCGACCAACTAAACTAACCTCTCTCCCTTGATGGGAGAGGATACGTAGCCTTGGCGACGCAGGAGCCTAGGCGGAGTTGGAGAGGGTGACGCCGTCTGAGACTATTCTCAACCGCTGTCACCCTCACCCAGCTTCGCCTAAGCTCGCCAGAAGTGGCTCGCTAAGGCTCCGCAACCCTCTCCCATCCAAGGGAGAGGGGCTCTTATGTTATTGCGGAATTACCGTCACCGCGCGCCGGTTCTGGGCCCACGCGCTTTCGTTGGAGCCTTCCGCGACCGGCCGCTCCTTGCCCCAGCTGATCACCGTCATCCGCGCCGACGAGACGCCGCGCGCGGCGAGGTAATTCTTGGCGGCGTTGGCGCGGCGGTCGCCGAGCGCGAGATTATATTCGCGGGTGCCGCGCTCGTCGGCATGGCCCTCGATGGTGACGCGGACGTTCGGATAGCGCGCCAGCCACTGCGCCTGGCCGTCGAGGATCGACCGGTCCTCGCCGTCCAGCGAATAGCTGTCGAGCTCGAACAGCACCCGGTCGGCCGGCACGGAGCGCAGGAAATCCTCGCGGCTGCCGGGAAGGCCTGCCTGGCCGACGCTGCCGGTCGGGTCGCCGACGCCGGCGCCGGTGTCGGCACCTGTCTCGCCACCATCCGCGCCGATCGGCGGCGGCGGCAGCTCAGCCGGCTTCTTCTTGGCGCAGCCGGCGACCGCGATCGCGGCGGCGAGCGCCGCCAGCTTCCAGGCATTGTTGGTCATCGTGTCATTCCTCCTAAAGCTACGGCTACGATCAATTCAGCAAGGGCGACCAGGACGGGTCGGAGCCGTCCAGCGGCGTCGCGATCCGGCGGCGGTTCTGGCCGGTCAGGTCCACCGACCAGAGCTCGGTCCGGCCGGAGCCCTGGGCGGTCCTGAAATAGTTGATGACGCGGCCGTTCGGCGCCCAGCTCGGCCCCTCGTCCTGCCAGGCGTCGGTCAGGATGCGCTCGCCGCCGCCGCCGGGGCTCATCACGCCGATGCGGAAACCGCCGCCGCCCATCTTGGTATAGGCGATGAGGTCGCCGCGCGGGCTCCACACCGGCGTCGCATAGGTGCCGCCGCCGAAGCTGATCCGTCGCGGGTTGGAGCCGTCCGCATCCATCACATAGAGCTGCTGCGATCCTCCGCGGTCGCTCTCGAACACGATCTGCCGCCCGTCCGGCGAATAGCTGCCGCCGGTATCGATGCCGGGCGCATTGGTCAGCCGCTGCGGCGACCCGCCCGAAGCCGGCACGCGGTAGATGTCGGTATTGCCGTTCACCGCCATCGAGAAGACGACATGGCGGCTGTCCGGCGAGAAGCGCGCCGCGAAGGTCATGTTGGGCTGGCTGACGAGCAGCCGCTGCCGCCCGGCCGCCATGTCGTAGAGATAGACCTGCGGCCGATCGCCGTCATAGCTCATATAGACGAGCCACTTCTGGTCGGGCGAGAAGCGCGGCGTCAGCGCGGTCGACTGGCCGTTGGTGAGGAAGCGATGATTGGCGCCGTCCTGGTCCATGATCGCGATGCGCTTGGTGCGCCGGCCTTTGGGACCGCTCTCGGCGACATAGACGACGCGGCTGTCGAAATATCCGCTCTCGCCGGTCAGCCGCGCATAGACCGCGTCCGCGCATTTATGCGCCGCCCTGCGCCAGAAGGCCGGCTGCACCACGAAGCCCTGCCGCGTCAGCTCGGTCCGGGCGGCGACGTCGTAGAGATAGCAGCCGACCGTCACGGTCCCGTTGCCGTTCGCCTGAACGAAGCCCTGCACCAGCGCCTGCGCGCCCGAATAGTTGGAGAAGACGGGCGCCGTTACCTGCGGATAGGCGACCGGCGCGATGCCGCGCGGCCCCTGCGGCGTGAACAGGCCGGAGACGCGCAAGTCATTGGCGACGATCTCGGCGACCTGCACGCCCATCTGCTCGGTGTTGAGCCCCTGAGCCACCGGCGCCACCGCCGGCGTCGGCATGACCGGCACCGCGATCGGCATCGGGGCTGAAATGCCGCCGACGATGTCGACCTCTAGCGGCTCTCCCGCCTCCTGGGCGAGGACGGGACCGCTGGTCAGAACCCCGGCAAGGGCGAAAAATCCAAGCTTCACGACGCGCACAATCAGTCCCCCACTCAACCCGGCAGTTTGTAGTTCATGTTGAAGTTGCTCCAGCCACCCTTGGAGGTCTGGTAGAGTTCGTCCGGCAGGTCGCGCAAAGGCGCGCAGCCGGTGAAGGCGGCGATCGCGAGATCGGTGACCCGCTTCTCGTAGCGGCCGTTCGAATCGTTCACGCCGGAGGTCGACACCACCCGCGGCCGGGCGGCGAGCGAGCCGTCGCGGTTGAGCCGTAGGTTGATTTTGACCTCGATCTCGTTGGCGCCGGGACCGGGATTCACCTGCCGGTCGGCGCAGGGCTGGACCTGCCGCTTGATGGCGGCGACGATGCCCGACATCGCGATCGCGCTCATCACGGCGCCGCTGGGCTGCTGCGCCTTCGCCGCGGGGGCGTCCCCGCCGAGGCCCTTCAGAAAGTCCTTGCCGAGGCGGGATCCGCGCGCCTGCTCCGCCTTGCCGCTGCCGCTGGCTGCCTTTGCCGGCTGCGGCTTGGCGGGCGCGGCTTTCGGCTGAGCCTTGGCCGCCGCCTTGGGCGGCGCCGGCTTGGCGGACGCGGGCTTGGGCGCTGCCTTGATCGGCTCGGGCTTCGGCTTGGGGGCGGGCTTCGGCTCAGGCTTTGCCTCGATCGGCTTCGGCGCTGGCGGCGTCGGCAGAGGCGGAGCCGGCACAGGTTCGATGACGGGTGCCGGGGCGGGCTCGTCGGGCGGCCCGAGCTCGGGCGCCACGGTCGCGGCAGGCGGCTCGACGACCGGCTGGGGCGACGCGCTGACGAGCGCCACCTCGTCGACGATCGACACCTCCATCGGGTCGCTCATGATCGGCGGCTGCTTGGCCGTGGCGAAGCCGAGCGTCAGGGCCGCGAGCAGGGCGCCATGCCCCGCCAGCGCGACGCCGAAACCCTTTGCCTCCGCCCGGTCCATCAGCCCTCCGGACCTTGTGTGCTGACCAGCGCGACCTTGCGGAGACCGGCATTGTTGATCTCGCCCATCACCGCCATCACCCGGCCGTAATCGAGCCCGCGATCCGCGCGCAGGAAGATGCGCGGCCCGCCGTCCTCACGCGAGGAGGCGGCGATCTGCGCCAGCCGCATGCCGAGCTGGTCGGGAGCGACCGGCGTCTCATCGATGAAGATCGTGCCGCCAGGGTCGAGCGAGATCTGGACCGGCTTCGCATCCTGATCGAGCGCACCGGCCTTGCTGTCGGGCAGGTCCACCGGCACGCCAGCCACCAGCAGCGGCGCCGTCACCATGAAGATGATCAGCAGCACCAGCATCACGTCGACCATCGGCGTGACGTTGATTTCCGCCATCGGCGATCGGCGCCCGCGGCGATTGCCGCCCAGCATCGGCCCCATCGCCATCAGCCTTCGAACTCCAGCTCGCGGCTGAGCGTGCCGTGGAAGCCGTCGGCGAAGCGGGTGAGCTTCGCCTCCATGCGGTTGATGCCGTAGCTCATACGATTGTAGGCGATCACCGCAGGGATCGCGGCGAACAGGCCGAGGGCGGTCGCGAACAGCGCCTCGGCAATGCCCGGCGCCACGACGGCGAGGCTGGTGCTGTTCGAGCCGGCAATGTCGCTGAAGCTGCGCATGATGCCCCAGACGGTTCCGAACAGGCCGACGAACGGTGCCACCGAGCCCACGGTCGCAAGGATGTTCAGCCGCTCGGCGAGCCGGTCGGTCTCGGCCGTCACGGCGCTGTGCATCTGCATCATCAGCCGCGAGCGCGTGCCTTCCTTGTCGACGCTCTTGCCGGCGGTCGAGCGCCGCCATTCGGTGAGGCCGGCCGCGAAGACCTTCGCCGCCGGCAGATCCTCCTGCCCGCGCGTCTCGTAGAAGCCGTCGATATCGTCGGCCTTCCAGAATTCCTTCTCGAATCGCTCATTCTCGCGCGCGGCGCGGCGGATGCGGGCGGCGTGGGCAAAGATGATCGCCCAGGTCCAGATGCTCGCCAGGACGAGCCCCACCATCACCGCTTTGACGACGATATCGGCCTGCATGAACAAGGCGATCGGAGACATCATCTCCGCCGCCCCCGCAGCCGCTCCCGAAACGCTCACTCGACCTCCTCTTTCAACCGCTCGAACCGTTCGACCCACTCGCGCGGCTGGCGCCTGGGACGGCCTTCCCGCGTGAGGAAGGCGGCCGTCACAGTTGCTTCCGTGATGACTTCATCCCCGCGCATGACTCGCTGCTGAATGACGCAGGACGCCGCCCGCACTTCGCGCACATTGCTGACCACGACGAGGGCGTCGTCCAGCTTCGCCGGGCGGCGATATCTGATGTGCGCCTCGGCGACCGCATAGACGCCGTCGCCCTGCTCCAGCGCGGCCCGCTGATCGACGCCGATCGCCCGCAGCATGTCCGACCGCGCGCGCTCCATGAAGCGGAGATAATTCGCATAATAGACGATGCCGGCCGTGTCGGTGTCCTCGAAATAGACGCGCAGGGCGAAGCGATGCGTCTTCCCAAGGAAGGCGCCCTCATATGGCTGGTCGGCATTGTCCCCACTCACGCGCGGACGTTAACCATCGGAGATTCGCGACGGAAGGAGGTTCGGCTGAGGCGAGTGAAAATCGCCCCGAGGCGAGTCGAGACGATGTTGACGCATCAGCGAGCTTGACTTGTATGTAACTCAAAGGTTACAAGTCACCCATAGGTTACAATGCTGGGGATCTGAGGATGGCGAGTTCAAATGATCATGCGGAGGCCGAGCGGCTGGGCAGGAAGCGGGCGCAGATGTGGCCGCTGATCGGGGTCATCTTCCTCACCCAGCAGGCGACCTTCTTCTCGACGCCAGAGCGGGCGGACCTGATCCGACGGGTGGACATCGTTAAGACCTCGGCCTGGCTTGTTCTCACGCTCGTGCTGATCGCCGCGCTCTGGACCGGCGGCTTCTGGTTCAAGCGGCGTGAAGTGCGGGCGCTGCTCGACGACGAGGTGACGAGGGCCCATCGCGGGAGCGCGCTTTCCCTCGGCTTTCTCCTCGCTATGCTCACCTGCGTGGCGCTCTATGTCTTGGCGATGATCGAGCCGATCGGCACCAAGCTGGCGCTGCACCTGATCCTCTCGGTGGGCATCATGGTCGCCCTGCTCCGCTTCGGGCTGCTCGAAAGGCGTGCCTATCGCGATGGCTGAAGGCCTGACGAACTCGATCAAGGCGGCGCGGGAGGCGAGGGGCTGGACACAGGCCGATCTCGCCGAGCGCGTCGGCGTGACCCGCAAGACCGTAAACACAGTGGAGAACAACGTGTTCGTGCCGTCGACCATCGTCGCGCTGAAGATCGCCCGCGCGTTCGGAGTTTCAGTCGAAGAACTGTTCGCTTTGGCCGACGAGACCTAGCCGGCGTCGAACAGCCCGTCCTGCGCCGATTTGGGCGGCGTGATGCCGAGGTGCGTCCAGGCCTTGCCGTTGAGGCAGCGGCCACGCGCGGTGCGGGCGACGAGGCCGAGCTGGATGAGGAAGGGCTCGATCACTTCCTCGATCGTATCGCGCGGCTCCGAGAGGCCGGCGGCAAGCGTCTCCACGCCCACCGGGCCGCCCTTGTAGATGTCGGCGATCATGTGGAGGTAGCGCCGGTCCATCGCGTCGAGGCCGAGATGATCGACCTCCATCCGCGTCAGCGCCGCGTCGGCTACTTTAGCGTCGACCTGCTCGTCCCCACCCGAATGCGCGAAATCGCGCACCCGCCGCAGCAGCCGCCCCGCAATGCGCGGCGTCCCGCGCGAGCGCCGCGCGATCTCCGTCGCGCCGTCACCGGTCAGGCCTAGGCCGAGCAGACCCGCCGCCCGCCGCACCACCTTCTCCAGTTCCTCGACCGTGTAGAAATTGAGCCGCACCGGAATACCGAACCGGTCCCTCAGCGGCGTCGTCAGCAATCCCTGCCGCGTCGTCGCCCCGACCAGGGTGAATTTCGGCAGATCGATCCGCACCGACCGCGCCGACGGCCCCTCGCCGATCATCAGGTCGAGCGCCCGATCCTCCATCGCCGGATACAGCACCTCCTCGACCGCCGGTGCGAGGCGGTGGATCTCGTCTATGAACAGGACGTCGCCATCCTCGAGATTGGTGAGCAGCGCGGCGAGATCGCCCGACTTGGCGATCACCGGGCCTGAAGTGGCCCGGAACCCCACCCCCAGCTCCCGCGCGATGATCTGCGCCAGCGTCGTCTTCCCCAGCCCCGGCGGCCCGAAGAACAGCACGTGATCGAGCGCATCTCCCCGCGCCTTGGCGGCAGTGATGAACACCCGCAAATTCTCCCGCGCCGCCCGCTGCCCGACGAACTCGTCGAGCGTCTTCGGGCGCAAAGCGGCGTCGAGATCCTCGGGCCTGCGGTCGCCGGTGATTATGCGCTCGGCATCACTCATCTCGCCGCCAGCTTGAGGGCCAGACGGACCAGCGCGTCAAGACCGGCATCTGGTCCGACCTGCGCTTCCGCCTTGGCGACGGCTGCAGAGGCCTCGGCGGGGCGGAAGCCGAGATTCTGCAGCGCCGAAACCGCATCAGCGCTGTGGCTGCCGGCCGGAGCCGGCGCCGCCGCGCCGCCGCTACCGAGCACGACACCGCCCGCCTTGTCCTTAAGCTCGGTAACGATGCGAAGGGCGAGCTTGGGGCCGACCCCCTGTGCGCGGGCAACCATCGTCTTGTCGCCGCTGGCGATGGCCTTGTGGAGTTCGTCGCCGGAAAGAGCGGAGAGAATGCCGAGCGCGACGCGGGCGCCGACGCCCTGGACCGACGTCAGCAGCCGAAACCAGTCGCGCTCCTCGGCCGAGCCGAAGCCGACGAGGCGTATCGAATCCTCCGCGACCAGCATCTCGGTATGGAGCACGACCTCCTCCCCGATCACGCCGAGCGCCGACAGGGTGCGCGTCGAGGCGCCGACCAGATAGCCCACACCCTGAACGTCGATCACAGCATGATCTGCGCCGAAGCTGTCCAGCAGACCCCTGAGCTTCGCGATCACGCCGCGCGCCCCCGAAAGGCGCGGGCGCTGGCGAGGTGATGGGCATGGGTAATCGCCACCGCCAGCGCGTCCGCCGCGTCGGCGCCGGCGATCTTCGCGTTCGGGAGCAGGCGCTGCACCATGGCGTGGACCTGCGCCTTCTCGGCACCGCCGGTCCCCACCACTGCCTTCTTGACCAGGGTCGGCGCATATTCGCCGACCTCGATGCCACGCTGCGCCGCGGCGAGCAGCACCACGCCCCGCGCCTGGCCGAGCTTCAGCGTCGATTGCGGGTTCTCGTTGACGAACACCTCCTCGACCGCAGCGGCGGCGGGGGTGTGCTCGGTCAGAACCGAGAGCAGCCGCTGGTGCAATTCCACCAGCCGCGCCGGCAGCTCCGCCTTGGCGTTGGTCCGGATCTGGCCGTTGGCGACGTAGCTCAGCCGATTTCCCTCGGCCGCGATGACGCCCCAGCCGGTGCAGCCGAGGCCCGGATCAAGGCCGAGCAGGATCAGCCGAGCTTCTCCATGACCGCGTCGGACACTTCGTAATTGCCCCACACGGTCTGGACGTCATCGTCTTCCTCGAGCGTGTCGACCAGCTTGATCAGCTTTTCCGCATCGTCCTCGCCGACTTCCACCGGCGTCTGCGGGCGCCAGGCAAGCGTGGCGCTCTCGGCCTCGCCCAGACTGGACTCCAGCGCCTTGGCGACGCCGTGCAGGTCCTCCTGCGCAGTCCAGATCTGGTGCCCGTCCTCGTCGGACTCGACATCCTCGGCGCCGGCCTCGATCGCCGCCTCGAAGATCGTGTCCGCGTCCCCTGCCGAAGCCGGATAGGTGATCAGGCCCAGCCGCGCGAAGCCGTGGCTCACCGATCCGCTGGCGCCGAGATTGCCGCCATTCTTCGAGAAGGCGGTGCGGACATTGGTCGCCGTGCGGTTGCGGTTGTCGGTGAGCGCCTCGACGATCAGCGAGACGCCGCCGGGTCCGAAGCCCTCATAGCGCACATCCTCGTAATTCTCGCCCTCGCCGGCCGAGCTCTTGTCGATCGCCCGCTGGATATTGTCCTTCGGCATCGACTGCGCCTTGGCGGCGAGCACCGCGGCGCGCAGCCGCGGGTTCATGTCCGGATCGGGCGTGCCCATCTTGGCCGCGACGGTGATCTCGCGGCTCAATTTGGAAAACATCGCCGAGCGCTTCTTATCCTGCGCGCCCTTGCGGTGCATGATGTTCTTGAACTTGGAATGGCCGGCCATCGCCGCGTCGTCGCTTTCGCTATTGTCGTTGCCGATTGGTCTAGCCGGGCGTCACGCCCGCATCAACCGAGGCCCAGCGCTGCCTTATAGGTCTCGAGCAGCGCCTCGGCCTCCTCGCGGACGTGCTTCTCCATCTTCCGGAGGCGCACGATCGAGCGCATCGTCTTGGTGTCGTAGCCGCGCGCCTTAGCCTCGCCGTAGACGTCCTTGACGTCGTCCGCGATCGCCTTCTTCTCTTCCTCCAAGCGCTCGATACGCTCGATCAGCAATCGCAGCTCGTCCGCCGCGATCGACCCCTCCGCCATGTGTTAACCCTCTTCGAATCCCGTGAGCGGCCTCGTCTAGGGGTCGCTCCGGCGCCGCTCAAGCGGCACCGTGAAGTGCGCGGGTTGAACTGCCGCCGATAGTGGTTATTCGGCCACTCAGCCCCTCACGGAGAGACCATGCCGACCTCGTTCGTCCCCCGCACCCGCAAGGTCCGCATCCTCGCAACATTGGGGCCGGCCAGTAACAGCCCCGACATCATCCGCCAGCTGATCGAGGCAGGCGCCGACGCCTTCCGGATCAACATGAGCCACGGCAGCCATGCCGATCATGCCGCCCGGATCGACATGATCCGCGCGCTGGAGAAGGAGCTCGAGCGGCCGACCACGATCCTCGCGGACCTCCAGGGCCCGAAGCTGCGCGTCGGCCGCTTTGCCGGCGACAAGGCCGTACTGGAGAAGGGCCAGAGCTTCTTCCTCGATCGCGACGAAGCGCCCGGCGACGCCACCCGCGTCAACCTGCCGCACCGCGAAATCTTCGAGGCGGTGAGCAACGGCACCCGGCTGCTGGTCGACGACGGCAAGCTGGTGCTGCGGGTCATCGACGCTCATCCCGACCGGCTCGAAACGCAGGTCGAGGTTGCCGGGACCATCTCCAACAACAAGGGCCTCAACGTGCCCGACGCGGTGCTGCCGCTCGCCGCGCTGACCGAGAAGGACCGCCAGGATCTTTCCTTCGCGCTCGACCAGCATGTCGACTGGGTTGCCCTCAGCTTCGTCCAGCGGCCCGAGGACGTCGCCGAAGCGCGGCGCCTGATTGCCGGCCGCGCGTCCCTGCTCGCCAAGATCGAGAAGCCTGCGGCCATCGACAGGCTCGACGGCATCCTTGAGCTCGCCGACGCGGTGATGGTCGCGCGCGGCGATCTCGGCGTCGAGATGCTGCCGGAAGAAGTCCCGCCCCTGCAGAAGCGGATCGTCGAGGCGGCCCGGCGCATGGGCCGCCCCGTGGTCGTGGCGACGCAGATGCTCGAATCGATGATCACTTCGCCCTCGCCGACCCGCGCCGAAGTTTCGGACGTGGCCACCGCGGTCTATGACGGCGCCGACGCGATCATGCTCTCGGCGGAGAGCGCGTCGGGCCAGTGGCCGGTCGAGGCGGTGGCGATGATGAACCGCATCGCGACCAGCGTCGAATCGGACCCCTCCCATTATGCCCGCGTCCATTTCACCGAGACGCCGGCCGATCCCACCACCAACGACGCCATCGCCGAAGCCGCCGCCAACATCGTGCAGACGGTAAGTGCGGCGGCGATCGTCTGCTTCACCTTCTCCGGCTCGACCGCCCGCCGCGTCTCGCGCGAGCGGCCGACTGTGCCCTTGCTCGTGCTGACGCCCTCGCCCAAGACCGCGCGCCGCCTCGGCCTGCTCTGGGGTGCCCATGCGGTGCGCACCCGGGACGTGTCGAGCTTCGAGGAGATGATCGGCAAGGCCAAGCGCATGGCGCTCCGCCACGGGCTGGCGAAGGCGGGCGAGCGCATCATCATCACCGCCGGCGTCCCATTCGGCACCCCGGGCTCCACCAACGTGGTCCACGTCGCCCGCCTGGTCGGCGACGAGCTCGACAAACACGGCAAGAACGGCGCCTAGCTCCCTCTCTCCGGGGGGGAGAGGGCTACTGGTGCATAAGGCGCGGTACCAGCTCCAGCAGTTCCCGGGCGAGGAAGCCGACCCGCCCGACCTTCGCCGCAAGCGTTCGGCCCGCCTCGCCGTGCAGGTAGACGCCCCACAACACCGCCGTCAGCGGATCGGCCCCACGCGCCGCAAGGCCGCCGACGATACCCGCCAGCGTGTCGCCCGAACCCGATGTCGCGAGACCCACGCCACCGCCCTGGAAGCGAAACGCGCGGCCGTCGGGCGCGACGATGTGACTGTATTCGCCCTTGCACAGGGTGACGGTGCCGTAGGTCTCCGCCGCACGCCGCGCCGCGCTCAGCGGATCTGAGGACACCTCCTTGCGATCGCAGCCGAGCAGGCGCGCCATTTCGCCGACATGGGGAAGCAGGATCGACGGTCCGGACCAGCGCTTCAATGCGCCCGCGCGCTCGGAGAGGCTGCCGAGCACGGCTGCGTCCAGGATCAGCGGCACCTCGAGGCCGCTGCCGAGCAGCCGGTCGAGCAGGCTTTCCAATGGGGCGCCATGCTGAAGCCCGCAGCCGAGCAGCACGGCCTGCGCGGCGCCGGCCCATTCGAGCAGCCGGTCGACCTCGCTTTCCGCGATGCACCCCTCCTCCGTCTCCGCCAGTCCGATCACGCGCGATTCCGGCACCGCCACGCCAATCTGGCAGGCGATGCTCGCCGCCGTGGCGATCTGGAGCTTGCCCGCGCCTGCCCGCAACGCCGCCACACCGGCAAGCAAGGCGGCCCCGGGCAGTTCGCGGCTGCCGCCGACGACGAGCAGCCGCCCCCGCTCCTCCTTGTCGCCATCGTCGGGATGGTGCGGCAGCGGGAAATGCTTCAGCAGCTCACGGTCCAGCGTCTCGGGCGCGCTCATCGTGCGGCCACCATCGCGTCCGGCTCGGACGTGATCGGGGCATGCTCCTCGATCAGCGGCGCGGCGAGATTGTATCTGACCAGCTTCGGTTCGCAGCCCAGCGCATCGTCCGGCTCGAACTCATATTCGCAGACGCCGCAATTGAGCACCGCCCCCTCCCTGTCGATCGCGAGGATCCCCGCCTCGTCCATCTCCTCGAGGATGTAGCGCAGGCACAGCACCACCACCTGGTGACAGACGATGAGCACGCGCTTGTCGGCATGATGCAGGCTGACGGTATCGAGCGCGCCGCGGAGCCGCAGGATCACGTCGGCCCAGCTCTCGCCTCCGGGCGGGCGGTGGTAGAATTTACCCAACAGCGCCCGATGCTCCGCCTGCTCGGGATACTTCTCGCGGATGCCGCCGGTGGTCAGCCGGTCGAAGATGCCGAACTCGCGCTCGCGCAGCCGCTCGTCGACGATCGGCGGCTTGGCCCAGCCGGTGACGCCGCCCGCTTCGCAGATCGCCTGCGCCGTCTGCCGCGCGCGGACATAAGGCGAGGAGAGCAGGACCTCCGGCCGCTCGTCCTCCGGCAGCGCCGCGAACCAATGGCCGACGGCGCGGGCCTGCTGGTGTCCGAGGTCGCTCAGCGGCACGTCCATGTCGCGCAGAGGGATGTCGATCACCGCTTGGCCCGCCGCGTCGGCAAGATCGCGCGCGACATTGCCCGCGCTCTGCCCGTGGCGAACGATCCAGAGCCGGGAAGGCCATCTTTGTCTCATGGGCGAAACAAAGCCTGAGAGGCGGATGGGTTGCCTCATCGCCTCCCCTCCCTTTCAAGGGAGGGGATCAAGGGGTGGGTGAGCGGGAGCGCGGCTCGATGCCGCGTTCCTGCTATCGACGCCGGAGGGCTCGCTGCGCTCGCACCCACCCCCAACCCCTCCCTTGAAAGGGAGGGGAGTTGGTCAGAGCAGCCCCTCGGCCTCCAGCCGCCGGCGGAGGTCTTCGGCGTCCGTGAACAGATGCGCATGCATCCCCACCGCCTGCGCGCCCTCCACGTTGATGATGCGATCATCGATGAACAAAGCCTCGGCCGGCTTCAGCCCGAAGCGGTCGAGCGCCAGATAATAGATGGCCGGATCAGGCTTCAGCAGCTTCTCCTCGCCGGACACGACGATGTCGCGGAAGCGGCGGAAGAAGACATCCTCCTTCGCGCGAAAAGGCGCCCAGAAATCGGCGGAGAAGTTGGTGATGGCGAAGAGCGGCACGCCCTTCGCGTCCAGCTTCTCGACGATCTCGTGCACGCCCGGCACCGGGTCGCTGATCGTCTCGCCGAAGCGATTGCCCCAGGCCGAGATCAGGTGCGCATAGTCCGGGAATTTCTCGGAAAGCTCAGCCTCGGCCTCGGCGAAGGGACGGCCGCCGTCCAGCGTGTCGTGCCAGCTCCAGAGGTCGACATCCTCGATGAACCGCGTCCGCGCCTCATCGTCCGCAATCTGCCTGACGAGGAAGCTGTCCGGATCCCAGCCGTACAGCACGTTGCCGACGTCGAAGACGACGCCTTTGATACCGCTCATCGAAGGAAGCCCATCAAAGTCCCGCTTTGATGGGGAGGTCTCAGCCCTGGCGCGCCTTGAAGCGGCGGTTGGTCTTGTTGATGACGTAGGTGCGGCCCCGGCGACGGATCACGCGGCAGTCGCGATGGCGCGACTTGAGGGACTTCAAGGAGTTGCGGATCTTCATGGCCGAACGACCGTCCTGTTCTTGCGATTCAAATGGCTGGAAAATGAAGGCCCCCACCTAGTGCGGCGGGCGCATCCAGTCAAGTTCGGCTGCTGCTATTCCGCCACATAGCGCCAGGGATCGTTGACCGAGTCCCTGCGCCAGACGGTCGTATAAGGAATTTGTGCAGGCTGCCCCTCCGGCACCGGGCCGTTCAGCCGAAGGAAGCCCCAGGTGATCCCGAAATCCCCGCTCGAGGCGACGAGCACGTCGTCCGGAGCCCAGGTGACCGGGCTGGTCGGCTCGTCCCCGAAGCCGGCGCCGATCGCCTCCGCGCCGACCACGAACTCGCTGCCCTGCCCCTGGTTGATCGCGTCCGCCCGGCCATATTTCTTGAACGCCGGCCCGATGCCGATCTTCTGGGCCTCGTCGGAGAAGGACCGCTCCGCCTGATCGAGGCTGGACTTGTATCGGGCGATCGCCGCCGCATCGCCTTTCGGCGCCACGAGCCGCGGCGGCAGCGAGGGCGGCAGCAGCTTGGCCGGCGCACTTCCATCGGGGCGCGCCCCGCGCTTGTACGAAGCGACGCGCCAGCCTTCGGGCTTCTTCACCCAATAAGAGACGTATTTGGCGTGGCGCGGCGGCTTACCGTCAGCGGTGATGGTCATATAGCCGGCCGTGAAGCCATGCTGCCCATCGGCCGAAATGCCGCCGCGGATCGGCGTCCATTCGGCCTTGGCGCCCCCATTGGCCGGGTTCGCGCGAAGGCCTTCGATAGCCTCCGCCTTGTTGCGGGAGAATTTGCCCGGCGGCATCCCCATCGAAACATCGTCCGCGAACATGGCGGAGATGCCGGTCACGAGGTCGGTCTTCGAACTGGCGGCAGCGAAGGCGCGGTCGGCGGCCAGGAGCTCCTCGACGACCGCTTGCGGGCTGCCCTGCGCCTGCGCCGCCGGCGCCGCCGCTCCTGCGGGCGCGCCTGCAACGATCATCGCACAGCTGATACCGATCGCCCTGAATGCATGCTTCACGCGCACCTCCCCATATGTCGATCGCCCGCTAGGCAGCCCGGCTGTCGGGCTCCAACGGGTTTCGACCAACAGCCGCCAAGGCGCTACGAACCTGCACCCCGCTCCGCCAGCTTGCGCTCCCAGGCAAGGGCGTCCTGGACGATCGTGTCGAGATCGTCGCGCTTGGGACGCCAGGGCAAGGTCGCGAGGATCTTGCCGTTGTCCGCGACCAGAGCGTCAGGATCACCCGCGCGGCGCGGCTCCATGCGGCGATCGATCTTCAGGTTGGTGACGCGGTCGACGCTGTCGAGCACCTCCAGCACCGAGAAGCCGCGGCTGTAGCCGCAGTTCATGACGTGGCTGGTCTCCGGGTCCTTGATCAGCTTCTCGAGCGCGTCGACATGGGCGGCGGCGAGATCGCTGACGTGGATATAGTCGCGAATGCCGGTGCCGTCGGGGGTGCTGTAATCGGTGCCGTAGACAGAGACATGGCTACGCTTGCCGATCGCCGCCTCGACCGCGACCTTGATGAGGTGCGTCGCGCCCGCCGTCGACTGACCGGAGCGGCCCTGCGGGTCGGCGCCGGCGACGTTGAAGTAACGCAGCGCGCAATAATTGAGCGGATGGGCGGCAGCGACGTCGGCGAGCATCCGCTCGGTCATCAGCTTCGACCAGCCATAGGGATTGATCGGCTGGGTGCGCTGGTCCTCGCGGATCGGGACTTGGTCAGGGATGCCGTAGGTCGCGGCGGTCGAGGAGAAGATGAAGTGGCGCACGCCGCCCTTCACCGCGCTCTCGATCAGCGAGCGGCTCTTCACCGTATTGTTCTCATAATATTTGAGCGGGTTCTCGACCGACTCCGGCACCACGATCGATCCGGCGAAGTGGATGATCGCCTTGATATTATGCTCCTCGATCAGCCGCGCGACCAGCGCCTGGTCGGCGATGTCGCCCTCGGCGAAGACGGCCGCCTCCGGCACCGCCCAGCGGAAGCCAGTGACGAGATTGTCGATCACCACCACCGGCCAGCCGGCATCGGTGAGGGCCAGCACCGCGTGGCTGCCGATATAGCCGGCGCCGCCGGTCACCAGCACGGCCGGCTTCTTGGTCGTCGTCATTAGAGGTGTCCCGCCTTTCTGAAGCTAAAATGCGTGCGGATCGTTCCAGACCCTATATGAAGCTGCCGCTAAGCCGAGAGGGACTGGAATGAAAAGATTTTTCTCCGCCACCTGTGCCATCGCCCTCTCCGCCGCGCTGGCGGGATGCGCCACCAGCAACCGCGGCGGCATCGTCGCCGCGCCCGAAGTCACCCGTTTCCATCTCGGCCAGCAGATCGCGCGCGGGCAGATCGCGGTCGAGCCCTTCGACGCGGCCGATGGCAACAGCATCGAGTTCCGCAGCTATGCCGACGCGGTCGCGCGCCAGCTCTCGGCGCTCGGCTGGACGGTGGTGAATACGGTCGGCCAGTCCGAGCAGGTCGCATTGGTCGACGTCCAGCAGGGCTCGCGCGAGATGCTGCGCAGCCGTTCTCCGGTCAGCATCGGCATCGGCGGCGGCACCGGCGGCTGGGGCAGCGGCATCGGCGGCGGCGTCAGCTTCGGCCTCGGCGGCGGCGGATCGCGCGAGCTGGTCGGCACCATGCTGGAAGTGCGCATCAAGCGCCGCTCCGACGGGACCGTCTTCTGGGAAGGCCGCGCCACCATGGAAGCCCGCGCCGGCAGCCCGGAGGCGGAGCGGACGGTGGCGGTGGAGCGGCTGGCCGGCGCGCTGTTTCAGGACTTCCCCGGAGAGTCGGGCCGCACTATCAGCGCGCGATGACACTTTCCATTTCGTCCGCCTTCGACGGCGGCAACATTCGCCTGGTCTCGATCGAGGATAACCGCGTCGAGCTTGAAATCGTCAAGGACAACCGCTCCCACTTCTACCAATGGTTCTACTTCCGCCTAACCGGCGGCGCCGGCCGGCCGGTCGAGCTGCGCATCGTCAATTGCGCCGAATCCGCCTATCCGCACGGCTGGCCGGGTTATCGCGCCTGCATGAGCCACGACCGGGAATATTGGGAGCGGGTCGACACCTCCTATGAGGGCGGTATCCTGACGATCCGCACGACGCCCGCTTCGAACAGCGTCTGGTTCGCCTATTTCGCGCCCTATACGATGGAGCGGCACGACGATTTCATCGCGTCCGTGATCTCGCATCCGGCGGTCCAGTATCGCTCGCTCGGCCAGACGCTCGACGGGCAGGAGCTCGACTATCTGAAGATCGGCGACGGCCCTTTCCAGGTCTGGCTCTACGCGCGCCAGCATCCCGGCGAGACCATGGCCGAATGGTGGATGGAAGGCGCGCTCGAGAAATTGCTCGACGACGCCGATCCGGTCACCCGGCGCCTGCGCGAGAAGGCGACTTTCCACGTCGTCCCCAATATGAACCCGGACGGTTCGCGCCGCGGCCACCTGCGCACCAACGCCGCCGGCATCAACCTCAACCGCGAGTGGCACGACCCCTCGCCGCAGCGCAGCCCGGAAGTGCTCTACGTGCTCGGCGAGATGGACAAGACCGGCGTCGATTTCGCGATGGACGTTCATGGCGACGAGGCGATCGCCGCCAACTTCCTCGCCGGCTTCGAGGGCATCCCCTCCTGGACCGAGGCGCAGGGCAATTTGTTCAACCGCTTCAGCGAGGCGCTGGTGCGGATCTCGCCCGATTTCCAGACCGACAAGGGCTATGAGATCCCCGCCCCCGGCCAGGCGAACCTGTCCATGTCCACCGCCCAGCTCGCCGAGCGCTTCGGCGCCGTCTCGATGACGCTGGAGATGCCGTTCAAGGACAATGACGACCTGCCGGACGCGGCGGAAGGCTGGTCCCCGGACCGCAGCCGCCTCCTCGCCCGCTCCTGCCTCGACGCGCTCCACGCGATCATCGACGAACTGCCCGCGCGCCGCTGATGCCCCGCCTCGTCCTGATCCGCCACGGCCAATCGGCCTGGAACCTCGAGAACCGCTTCACCGGCTGGTGGGACGTGGGCCTCACGCCCCAGGGCGAGAAGGAAGCATGGGAGGCGGGCGAGTTGATGCGGGAGCGCGGGCTCGACTTCGACCTCTGCTTCACCAGCTTCCAGACCCGGGCGATCAAAACGCTCCACATCGCGCTGGAGGCGATGGGCCGGCTCTGGCTGGCCGAGGAGAAGGACTGGCGCCTCAACGAGCGTCACTATGGCGGTCTCACGGGCCTCGACAAGGCCGAGACGGCGGCCAAGCATGGCGCCGACCAGGTGCATCTGTGGCGCCGCAGCTTCGACATCCCGCCGCCTTTGCCGGAGGAAGGAAGCCCGTGGGACCTCGCCAAGGACGTTCGCTACAAGGGCGTGCCGATCCCGCAGACCGAGAGCCTCAAGGACACGATCGCGCGCGTGCTGCCTTATTGGGAGGAGCGCATCGCCCCCGCCCTCCGGCAGGGCCAGCGCGTGCTCATCTCAGCCCACGGCAACTCGCTCCGCGCCTTGGTGAAGCACCTCTCGGCCATACCCGACGACGAGATTACCGGTCTCGAGATCCCGACCGGCCAGCCGATCGTCTACGAATTGGACGAGAGCCTGAACGAGATCGAGCGTTACTATCTGAAGGACCGCTGACCTCAGCCACTCCCTCTCCCTTGGATGGGAGAGGGTTGCGCAGCCTTGGCGAGCCTCTTGGCGAGCTTAGGCGAAGCTGGGTGAGGGTGGCAGCGTCACCGGATTTGCCGCGGACGGTGTCACCCTCACCAACTCCGCCTAGGCTCCTTGGTCGCCAAGGCTACGTATCCTCTCCCATCAGAGGGAGAGGGGAAAGCAAGGAGGACGATTCAGCCGTCCGTTTTCGCCAGCTGCACGTTACGATCGGCGCGCTGCAGCACGTCGTCCACCGTATCGCCCGGCAGGATCGTAGCGGTGCCGATCGACGCCTCGATCCGCACCTCAGAGCTGCCAAGGTCGAGCGGGTTGTCGGCCACGCAGCGGGCGATGCGCTCGCCGGTGTCGATCGCGCTGTCATGGTCGAGATGGTCGAGGATCAGGGCGAATTCGTCGCCGCCGATCCGCGCCGCGACGTCGGTCGAGCGGATCAGCCCCTGGAGCAGTCGCGCAACGTGGATCAGCGCAGCGTCCCCTGCGAAATGGCCGTGCGCGTCGTTGATCGCCTTCAGATTGTCGAGATCCAAGTAGAGCACCGCCGCGGGCGTGCCGTGCCGGGTGGCATAGGCGGTCACCCGCTCCAGCTCCCGCAGGAAGCGGCGGCGGTTCGGCAGCGGCGTCAGCGTGTCGCTGTCGGCGAGCTGCTCGAGCTCGAAGATCCGCGCCCGCATCTCGGACAGAGACGCGCGAAGCAGCGAGTTGCGGTCGGCAAGCTCCGACATCGCCGCACGCGCACGCGCGGTTAACTCCTCGTCGGCAAGGTCGGCAATGATGCTGTGATCGTCGGCCACGTTCGCTTTATTCCCGGCTGAAGGTTCGCGAACGGCTCTACCGCCTTTCGGTTAACAGATGGCCAAGGGGCCGGGAGGTGCGTACGGGCATTTGCCAGTTGCCGGGGCGCCGCCTAAGAGGCTGTGCTTCGCCGGGGCAAAGGTGGGCAATGGCAGAGCAAAAGCCGCTCGTCGGCATCATCATGGGCAGCCAGTCCGACTGGGAGACGATGCGCCACGCGGCCGACATGCTCGCGGCGCTGGGCGTGCCGCATGAGACGCGGATCGTCTCGGCTCATCGCACGCCCGACCGGCTCTACGATTATGCGAAGGGCGCGGCAGATCGGGGCCTGAAGGCAATCATCGCCGGTGCCGGCGGGGCTGCCCACCTGCCCGGCATGGCAGCGTCGATGACCCGGCTGCCCGTGCTCGGCGTGCCCGTGGAAACCAAGGCGCTGCGCGGCCTCGACAGCCTCTACTCCATCGTCCAGATGCCTGCCGGCGTGCCCGTAGGCACGCTCGCGATCGGCAAGGCGGGCGCGGCCAATGCCGGCCTGCTCGCGGCGGCGATGCTGGCGACGACGGACGACGCGCTCGCCGCGCGCCTCGACGCTTGGCGGCAGGCCCAGACCGACGGCATCGCCGAAACGCCGGAATGACAATCGTCGAGCCGGGCTCCACGATCGGCATCGTCGGCGGCGGCCAGCTCGGTCGCATGCTGGCGCTGGCGGCAGCCCAGCTCGGCTACAAATGCCATATCTACGCGCCGGAAGAGGCGCCTCCGGCTGCCGAGGTGTCGGCCCTGTTCACGCGCGGCGCCTATGACGACGAAGAGGCGCTCGCTCGCTTCGGGGCAGGCGTCGCCGTCGCCACCTACGAGTTCGAGAATATCGCCGCTAGGCCGCTCGACGCGCTGGCGGCGGAAACCCCGCTCTACCCTCCGCGGCGGGCCCTCGAGATTGCGCAAGACCGCCTGTCGGAAAAGGAGTTTGTCGCCGGCCTCGGCGGCCGGCCTGCTCCATTTGCGCCGGTATCGAGCTTGGAGGAGCTGAAGACGGCCCTCGGCAACATCGGCAGCCCTGCCATCCTGAAGAGCCGCCGGTTCGGCTATGACGGCAAGGGCCAGGCACGCATCCACGCCTCCGGCGAGGCGGAAGCCGCCTGGTCGTCGATGCGGGGAGCGCCTTCGATCCTGGAAGGCTTCATCCGCTTCGACGCTGAGTTTTCGATCCTGCTCTGCCGGTCGCCGTCGGGCGAGACCTTGTTCTGGGACGCCCCCCGCAATACCCATGTGAACGGCATTCTGGACCTGTCCGAGGCGCCCGCTCCGTCGGAGCTGGAGGCGGCGATCGGTGAAGCGAGGTCGCTGGCGCTCAAGGTCGCAGACGCACTCGATTATGTCGGTGTGCTGACGCTCGAATTCTTCGCCGGGCCGGATGGCGCGGTGTTCAACGAGATGGCGCCGCGCGTCCACAATAGCGGCCATTGGACGATCGAGGGATCACTCTCGTCCCAGTTCGAGAACCACATTCGCGCCCTCTGCGGCCTCCCGCTCGGCGCCACCGAAATGGTCGTGCCGCGGGTGCGCATGAAGAATCTGATCGGCGAGGACGTCGCGAGCTGGCGCGAGATCATGGCCGACAAGACCGCTCACGTGCACCTCTACGGCAAGGGCGAAGCCCGCCCCGGCCGCAAGATGGGCCACGTCACTTGGCTGGGCTGAGCTCCCCTCCCGGCAAGGGAGGAGAGATCAATCATTGCCCCGTGACGGGCGCTCCCGGCACCGCGTCCGGGCTCGCCTCCCGCACCTCGACCGGCAACCCGAGCTTCGCCAGCTGCGGCTGGACCTTGGCTGCCTCGCCGACCACCACCCAGACGAAATTCTTAGGATCGATCGCCTTGCGGGCGGCGGCGTTCAGCCGTTCCTGCGTCTGCGCCTGATAGATGTCGGCCAGCATCTCGTAATAATTGTCGGGGCGTCCGTAGAGGACGTTGGTCTGGATGCCGTTCAGCACCGCCGACGAGGTCTCGAAGCTGCCCGGAAGGCTGCGGACATTGTTCCTGACCGTGCGGGCCAGCTCTTCCTCGGTCACGCCCTTGCTGCCGAGGAAGTCGCGCACGTTGGTCATCAAAGCGGCGAGTGAATCCCCGGTCCGGTCGGCCTGGACGGGCGCGGAGATCAGGTAGGGCACGAGCTCGACGCCGCGCTGCACCCAGCCCCTGACGCCGTAGGACCAGCCCTTGGTCTCACGAAGGTCCATGTTGATGCGCGACAGGAAGTTGCCGCCGAGGATGTCGTTGGCGGAGATGATGTCGACGAGGTCGTCGCGGCCCTTGAAGGGCGTCACCAGCCCGCCAAGGATCACCGATTGCGGCGAGCCGGGGCGGTCGATCAGCACCACCCGCTGGCGGGCGGCCGGTATCGTCGCGGTGAAGCTCTTCATGCCCTTGGCCGCGGCCGGCGGCGCCCAGTGGCCGAAGCGGGCCTCCAGCATCGGCAGCAGCTGGTCGAGCGGCACGTCCGCGACCGCAAAGATCTCCAGATTGTCGGGCCGGATCCAGCGTTCCTTGAAAGCGATCAGGTCGCCCCGCTCCAGCTTCGTCACCGCCGCCGCGTCGCCGGCGCCGGCAGTCGCATAGGGATGGCTCTCGCCATAGAGCAAAGCCGGCAGCGCGCGGTTGGCGATGCCGTAGGGGTCCTTCAGCTCCTGGGCGATGGCGGTGAGTTGCTGCGCCTTGACGCGCTCCACTTCCGCCGGGGCGAAGGCCGCGTTCATGACCACGTCCGCCAGCAGGTCGAGCGACGGCGCGAGGTTCGGCGTCAGCGCGGAGAGGTTGACGTTGGTGCGGTCGATCGTGGCGCTGGCGCTGATCTTGGCGCCGAGCCGCTCCTGCTCTTCGGCAATCTCGACCGAGCTCAGCCGCGTCGTGCCCTCGTCGAGCAGGCCGAGCACCAGCGCCTGCGTGCCGCGCGCGTCGACCGGATCGGCGGCGTTGCCGGCATCGAACGACAACGCGATCCGCGCCGTCGGCGTCGCCGTTCGCTGCGCGTAATGGACCTTGACGCCGTTGGAGAGCGTCGCGTGCTGGACGTCCGGGAAATCGAGCTCGCCAAGCTGCCCGACCTCCGGCATCTGGCGCGCGAACTTGGTCGGCGTCTTGGCGTTGGCCGCAGGCTTGGCGGGCGCCGCGGCGGCGACCGCCTTCGCTTCCTCGTAAGCCTCGCGTTCGCCCGGCGCGAGCGTGAGCTTGAGCGCGGGCCTGTTCAGCCATTGCTGCAGTGCCTGCCGCACCTGCGCGGGCGAGGTCTGGGCGTAGAGCTCCAGCGACTTCTTGTAGAAGAGCGGATCACCGGCGTAGACCTGTCCCTCGGCCAGCGCGACGGCCTTGCCGCCGAAGCCGCCGACCTGCTCCAGACCCATGATCCGCTGCGACACCTCGATCGTGGAGGCGCGGGTCAGCTCCTCGGGCTTCGGCCCCTCCGCTACGAACTGCGCCACCAGCTCGTCGAGCCGCCGCTCGACCAGCGCGGGATCGACGCCCGGCTTCACCGTCGCGCTGACGGTGAACAGGCCGACGCGCTGGAGCGGGATCAGGCCCGCGCTCACCGAGACTGCGATCTTCTCGTCGCGCACCAGTACGTTGTCGAGCCGGGAGCTCGACAGACCGCCGAGCACCCAACCGCCGAGGTCAAGCGCGACCAGTTGCTCGTCGAGCAGGCCCGGCACCGGCCAGTAGCGCGACACTGTCGTCGCCGCGACGCGGTCGTGCATCACGACCTCCTTGGGCGCGCTCAAGGTCGGCACGGCGGCCTGCGCCGGCTCGTTCACCGGCCCGCGCTTGATTGCGCCGAAATACTTCTCGACGAGAGGCCTGGCGCTGGCCGGGTCGATGTCGCCGGCGAGCACCAGCACGGCATTGTTGGGTCCGTAATTGTCGCGGAACCACTGCTTCACGTCGGCGAGGCTCGCCGCATCCAGGTCCGCCATCGATCCGATCGTCGAGTGGCGATAGGGATGCCCCTCCGGGAAGATCTCCTCCAGCACGCGGTACCAGACGAGGCCGCCCGGGCGGTTGTCGCCCTGGCGCTTCTCGTTCTGGACGACGCCGCGCTGGTTATCGAGCTTCTCCTGCGTGACCGCACCGAGCAGATAGCCCATGCGGTCGGACTCGAGGAACAAGGCCCGTTCCAGCGCCGCCGTCGGCACCGTCTGGAAATAGTTGGTCCGATCGAAGCTGGTCGTGCCGTTATAGTCAGTCGCGCCGATCTGCTGCAGCGGCTCGAAGAAGTCGCCCGGCGAATTTTCCGAGCCGTTGAACATCAGATGCTCGAACAGATGGGCGAAGCCGGTCTTGCCCTTGGGCTCGTCCTTCGACCCGACATTGTACCAGACCGACACCGCCACCACCGGCGCCTTGCGGTCCTCGTGGACCAGCACGGTGAGGCCGTTCTCGAGGGTGAAGCTCTGAAACGGGATGTCGACGCGGCTGACCAGCTCGGGAACGGGCGCCGCGGGGGCGATTCCCGGCTCGGCCGGAGCGGCGGCGGGTGTGGTCGGGGCTTCGGCGTTTGTGGTGGAGGTCGCGCAGGCCGGCAGGATCAAAGCGGTGCCGAGCAGGAGCGGGAGCAAGGTGCGACGCATCAAGAAACTATCCTCTTCATCCCTGTGCGCGCAAAATAGAGACTAAGGCCCGGGGTGCAACAATTTGGTCCCGGAAAAAGTCCTTGAAAATCAAGGCCTGTGGGATCGGCGTGCATGCGCGCGGAGGTCCGCAGGCTCGAAATGGACCGGTTTCAGCCGGTGCCGGACGAACAGGGGCGCTTGGTCGGCATAATGGGGCGACTCCGGCCGGTCGCTCGCCCCGAACGGCATGATCGAGCGGGACCGCACCTTCCCCGCCTGGTCCCACGACACGAACATGATGAAGCTGTCGCCGTGCCGCACCTTCGCCCGTCCGTCCTCCTCGATGTCCCAGAGCGGCGCCGCGCGCAGCACGTCCGGCCCGCCGTCCATCGGCAGGTCGACCTTGCCCCGACGCAGGCGGAGCAGGCTTCCCAGCGGCGGGTCGAGCCGGCCGAAATGGGTGCGCAGATGCGCGGCGGCTGCCTCCAGCTCCTCCTTCGCATCGGGCGGAGGCAGGCGCCGGTAATGCTGGCGATTGGCAGGGCGAGTGACCAGCAGGGCAAGCGCATCGGCCGACCCGCGCCCGTCCAGCGTCCAGTCCCAGGTGGCGAGCAGGGCCTGCGCCTCCCGCAGCTCGCCAGCGCCGCGAAGGTCAAGCGCCGCAATCGCCTGCATCCAGTCCGTCAGATAGGAGCGGCGGCTGAAGCCGGTGTCATATTTGATAACCTCCAGCTCGGCCTCGCTGATCGAGCGGTCCGCCTCCATCAGCTCGATCGAGCGGATGCCGCGATTGGTGGAGTCGGTCTCGATGCCCATTCGCGCCGGAAAGGCGGCGGGATCGAGCTCCGACCCAGGTCCCGCGGCCAGGAACGGCGTGTTGTTGGCATTGATGATGTAGCCGCTCGCCGGATTGACGATCCGCGGCACCCGCGCGAACGGCAGCGACCGCGTCCACAAGGCTGCCGACCTGTCGCCCGGCAGCACCTTGCCCCAGTCGAAGCCCGGCCGCCGATCGGGAAAGATCGCATTGTAGAAGAAGGCGATGTTCCCAGCCGCATCGGCATAGAGGAAGTTAGTGGCCGGCACGCCCTGGATCGCCATGGCGCGCTGCCACTCGCCAAAATCGCGTGCCTTGGTGAGCCGGTAATATTGCTCGATCATCCTGAGCTGATCGGCGCCCGCATAGCGGATCGCGAACGCGCCCCTTTCGTTGATCAGCACCGGCCCGTGCACCGACCGGTAGAGCGTCCGCGGCACCGGCACCACGATCGGTCCCATCCGCACCTTCAGCACCACGCGCTTGCGTTCCAGCGGCCGCCACTGCCCGTCGAACAGGTAGTTCTCGCCGCTCTCGTCGAGGGTGAGCTTGTAAACGTCGATCAGGTCGGGCCGGTTGACCGTGTTGGTCCAGCCGAGCGTGCGATTATGCCCCATCAGCGGGAAGGGCGAGCCCGGGAACAGGGCGCCGGCAAAGTCCCAGCCCTCGCGGCTGTGCACCACCGCCTCGTACCAGGCGACGCCGCCGCTCCACGGCTGGTGCGCGTTGGAGACGAGCCGCGTCGCCCCGTCCGCCGACCGCGACGGCGCCACCAGGAAAGCGTTGGAGCCCTTCTCGATCTCGTCCGGACCGGCGGGCGTCACATTGGGCGCATCCGGGATCGTTCCGGCGCGCTCGGGTCGCAAATCCTCGTCGCGGGCAAGCGCGCCAATCACCGTGTCTAGGCCGAAGAAAAACGGGGAGCGCAGCACGAACCCGGCCGCCACGTCCCTGCCGTCGGCGGGAAACAGCCCGCTGAGCCGCGCCTCGCCGGGATGCTTCTCGACATAGCGGTTGAGCCCCGCCGCATAGGCTTCGAGCAGCGCCCGCACATCCGCCGGCTGGCGGTCATAAGCCCGATCGACCGTCTTCCGCACGTCGAGCAGTGCCGCCGCGAAGTCCGTCGCCGCACCGTCGGCGCCATTGAGCGCGCCGAGGCGGCTGCGGGTCATCGCCAGCACCTCCTCCAGCGTCTCGAAATCGTCTTCGGCATGGGCGTAGGCGAGGCCGTAGGCGACGTCCGCGTCCGTCGCCCCGAAGATGTGGGGCACGCCGAACTCGTCCCGAACGATCGTGACGTCGTAGGTCCGCCGTCCGGGCACGTCCCGCCGTTCCGCCCAGAACGGCTCCCAGAACGCAAGCCCCGCCAACACGAGCAGGAGCAGGACCAGCAGGCCCAGGCCAATGCGCTTCGCTCTCCGCCCGATCACCCGCCCCATGGCGGCAGTTGGTGACACGATCCCGTCCGGCTGTCACCCGGGATGACGGAGCGGGGAATCTGCGCTAGCCCTCCTGCACCCTCAGCTCCGGGAGCTCGCATGCGCTTTCTCGCCGCCTTCTCTCTTCTCGCTCTCTCCCTCCCCGTCGCCGGCTCCGCCCAGCAGCAGGAGGCGGTGCCCGTCTTCGCGCCCGAGGCGTTCCGCGCCCATGTCGACTTCCTCGCCGACGACCTGCTCGAAGGCCGCGACACCGGCACCCGCGGCTACGACATCGCCGCCAATTACGTCGCCACCCGCTTCCAGGCGCTTGGCCTAAAGCCCGGCGCCAACGGCAGCTGGTATCAGCAGGTCCCCTTCCTCGTCGGCCGCCTCTCCGACCAGGCGCCGACGGTGACGATCGGCGGCCGCAGCTTCGCCAACGGCCAGGACGTGCTCGTCTACCCGACGACGGCCGAAGCCACCCAGAGCGTCGAGGCCCCGGTCGTGTTCGTCGGCTACGGGCTCGACATGCCCGCCCAAGGCTTCGACGATTATCGCAGCCTGGACGTGCGCGGAAAGATTGTCGCCGTGCTGACCGGCTATCCCAACGGCACCGCCAGCGAGATGGGCGCCCACCTCAATGCCGAAAAGGCGCGCATGGCGGAAAAGCGCGGCGCCGTCGGCATGGTCACGATCCTGACCAAGCAGGCCTCGGGCATGATTCCCTGGTCGCGCCGGACTGCGGGCCTGCGGGAGCCGTCGATGAGCTGGGTTCGCCCCGATGGACGCGCCTTTCAGCGCGCGCCGGGCATCCGTGCCGCCGCGACGCTCGGCGATGCCGCCGCCGAGGCCCTCTTCGCCGGCTCCGGCCGCTCCCTCTCCGCCGTTCTAACAGAGGCCGAGCGCGCCGGCGGCAAGCCCCGCGGCTTTGCGCTGAAGCCGACGCTTCGGATCGAACGCCAGAGCGACATCAGCCGCATCACCAGCCCCAACGTCCTTGCCGTCCTCCCGGGCTCGGACCCCGCGCTCGCCAACGAATATGTCGTGCTGATGGCCCATCTCGACCATGAGGGCGTCAACCCCGCTGCCGAGGGCGACAAGATCTACAATGGCGCGATGGACAATGCCGCTGGCACCGCGACCCTGATCGAGGTCGCCAAGGCCATGGCCGCCTCCCCGAACCGGCCAAAGCGCTCGATCCTGTTCGCGGCCGTCACCGCCGAGGAGAAGGGCCTGCTCGGCTCCGAATATCTCGCGCAGAACCCGGTTGTCGGCAGCGGCAAGGTGGTCGGCGTCGTCAATCTCGATATGCCGGTCCTGCTCTATGACTTTACCGACCTGATCGCCTTCGGCTCCGACCATTCGACGCTCGGCGAGACTATCGCCCGCGCCGGCGCACAGATGAACATCGCCCTCTCCGCCGATCCGATGCCGGAGCAGGGCATCTTCACCCGCTCCGACCATTATCGCTTCGTCCAGGCGGGCGTGCCTTCGGTGATGCTGATGACCGGCTTCGCCAATGGCGGCGAGAAGATCTGGAAGGACTTCTTCGCCCAATATTATCACAAGCCCACCGACGAGCCCGACCTCCCCTTCAACTGGGACGCCGCCGCCAAGTTCGCCCGCATCAACTACCTGATCGCCCGCGAAATCGCCGACGCGCCGGAAGCTCCGCGCTGGTACGGCAACAGCTTCTTCGGCCAAGCCGTCGGCGGCGATCAACTCAAGGCGACGCGCTCAGCGCCCTAATTCCCCCTCCCGTTTTAGGGAGGGGATCAAGGGGTGGGTGGCGACTGAAGCGGCTCAATGCCGCTGAAGGTGCATCCGAGCGGGCATCAAGCCCGCCCGGCTGCCACCCACCCCCAGCCCCTCCCTTGGGGAAGGGAGAGTTGGGCGGGTGCGAAGCGGACCTTTCCTACAGTGGCCGCCAGCGGCTACCCTGCGACCATGCCGTCGCTCTCTCCCTGTCTCGGTATCGTCCAAAGCAATGGCTGGGCCAAGCTGACACAGGGTGGATGGCATGTGTCAGTTGTGTAAGCTTTACCCTGTCGGTGCGCCTCGGGCGCCGATCGACTCGGCCCGGCAAACTATCCCGTGCTCACCGTCTTGTGTTGCCGATGTGCAACACTACATGCCTCCTCGAAGGAGAGACAAGGGCGTATGAACCTCGAGAAATTCACCGATCGCGCACGTGGGTTCCTGCAGTCCGCGCAGACCGTCGCGGTGCGCATGAACCACCAGCGCATCCAGCCGATCCACCTCTTGAAGGCGCTGCTGGAGGACGAGCAGGGCATGGCCGCCGGCCTGATCGCCCGCGCCGGCGGCAGCGCCGAGGCGGCGCGCCGCGAGACCGACGAGGCGCTCGCCAAGGTCCCGGTCGTAAGCGGCAGCGGCGCCACCCAGGCGCCCGGCCTCGACGGCGAGACCCTGCGCGTGCTCGACCAGGCCGAGCAGGTCGCCCAGAAGGCCGGTGATTCCTACGTCACCGTCGAGCGGATGCTGCTCGCCCTGACGCTGGCAACCACCACCAGCGCCGGCAAGGCGCTCGCCGATGCCGGCCTCAAGCCGGACGCGCTGAACGCGGCGATCAACCAGCTTCGCGGCGGCCGCACCGCCGACACCCAGTCGGCCGAGGACCGCTACGACGCCCTCAAGAAGTTCGCCCGCGACCTCACCGAGGCCGCGCGCGCCGGCAAGCTCGACCCGGTCATCGGCCGCGACGAGGAGATCCGTCGTACCGTCCAGGTCCTCGCCCGCCGCACCAAGAACAACCCCGTCCTGATCGGCGAGCCCGGCGTCGGCAAGACCGCGATCGCCGAAGGTCTGGCGCTCCGCATCGCCAATGGCGACGTGCCCGACGGCATCAAGGACAAACGCGTGATGGCGCTCGACATGGGCGCGCTGATCGCCGGCGCGAAATATCGCGGCGAGTTCGAGGAGCGGCTGAAGGGCGTGCTCGACGAGGTCCGCCAGGCCGAGGGCGACATCATCCTCTTCATCGACGAGATGCACACGCTGATCGGCGCCGGCAAATCGGAAGGCGCGATGGACGCGTCCAACCTGCTGAAGCCGGCGCTGGCCCGCGGCGAGCTCCACTGCATCGGCGCCACCACGCTCGACGAATATCGCAAGCATGTCGAGAAGGACCCGGCTCTCCAGCGGCGCTTCCAGCCCCTCTTCGTCGGCGAGCCGACGGTCGAGGACACGATCTCGATCCTCCGCGGCCTCAAGGAAAAATACGAGCTGCACCACGGCGTGCGCATCACCGACGGCGCGCTCGTCTCGGCGGCGACGCTCAGCAATCGCTACATCACTGATCGCTTCCTCCCCGACAAGGCGATCGACCTGATGGACGAGGCCGCCTCGCGCCTGCGCATGGAGGTGGAGTCGAAGCCTGAGGAGATCGAGAATCTCGACCGGCGCATCATCCAGCTCAAGATCGAGCGTGAGGCGCTGAAGAAGGAGACGGACCGCGCTTCAAAGGATCGGCTGGCGACGCTGGAGGAGGACCTCGCCAACCTCGAGCAGCAGTCGACCGAACTCACCACGCGCTGGCAGGGCGAGAAGGAGAAGATCGCGGCCGAGTCCAAGATCAAGGAGCAACTCGACACCGCTCGGCTCGAGCTGGAGCAGGCGCAGCGCGGCGGCGATCTCGCCAAGGCCGGCGAGCTCCAATACGGACGTATCCCGCAGCTGGAGCGCGACCTGGCCGAAGCTCAGGCGACCAGCGCCACCGCAATGCTGCGCGAGGAAGTCACCGCCGAGGACATTGCCGGCGTCGTCGCGCGCTGGACCGGCATTCCGATGGAGCGGATGCTGGCCGGCGAGCGCGAGAAATTGCTGCAGATGGAGCAGGTGATCGGCAAGCGCGTGATCGGCCAGCAGGCTGCCGTCGCCGCCGTCAGCCGTGCCATCCGCCGCGCGCGGGCCGGCCTGCAGGACCCGAACCGGCCGATGGGCTCGTTCCTGTTCCTCGGCCCCACCGGCGTCGGCAAGACCGAGCTGACCAAGTCACTGGCCGAGTTCCTGTTCGACGACGCCAACGCGATGGTCCGCATCGACATGTCGGAATTCATGGAGAAGCACAGCGTCGCCCGCCTGATCGGCGCGCCGCCGGGCTATGTCGGCTATGAGGAAGGCGGCGTTCTCACCGAAGCGGTGCGGCGCCGTCCCTACCAGGTGGTCCTGTTCGACGAGGTCGAGAAGGCGCATGGCGACGTCTTCAACATCCTCCTCCAGGTGCTGGACGACGGCCGCCTCACCGACGGCCAGGGCCGCACAGTCGACTTCACCAACACGATCATCATCCTGACCTCGAACCTTGGCAGCCAGTATCTGACCAGCCTGACCGACGACGAGGATGTGGAGAAGGTCGAGCCGCAGGTGATGGAGGTGGTGCGCGGGCATTTCCGGCCGGAATTCCTCAACCGCCTCGACGAGATCATCCTGTTCCACCGCCTCGGCCAGGAGCATATGGGCCCGATCGTCGACATCCAGGTCGCCCGCGTCGGCAAGCTTCTCGCCGACCGCAAGATCACGCTCGATCTCTCGGAAGGCGCCCGCAACTGGCTCGGCCGCGTCGGCTACGATCCCGTCTACGGCGCGAGGCCCTTGAAGCGCGCAGTTCAGAAATATCTCCAGGACCCGCTCGCCGACGCGATCCTCCGCGGCGACATCCCCGACGGCTCCATCGTTCGCGTGGGCGAAGGCGAAGGCGCGCTAACGCTCGACACGTCGGAGCCGGCGCCGCGCGAGGAAGCCGCTTGAGCTTCAGCCTCGATCCACATCTGGACGTCGAGCGGCTCCGCCAAGCCTATGCGCGCGACCGGCGGGTGCGGATCGCGCCTTTTCTTGCCGGCGACGGCGCCGCCCGGCTGCAGGCGCATCTGGCGGAGCGGGAGGATTGGCGGCTGGTCCTCAACGCCGGCGACAAGGTCTATGAGATGGACCACGCCGGACAGGCCGCGCTCAGCGAGGCCCAGCGCGCCGAGCTGGACCAAAAGGTCACTGCCGCCGCCGCCCGTCATTTCCAGTTTCGCTTCGAGAGCATCCGGGTATCGGACGATGCGGTGGAGCGGCGGAACCGCGCCTCGCTGCTCGACAATTTCGCCCTCTTCATGTCGAGCGGCGAGGTGGTCGACGTCCTGCGCCGCATCACCGGCGCCGCCGACGTCACTTTTCTCGACGCCCAGGCGACCCGCTTCGGCGCCGGCCATTTCCTCACCGCCCATGACGACGACGTCGAGGGCAAGAACCGGCGCGTGGCCTATGTGCTCGGCCTGACCGGCGAATGGCGCCCGGATTGGGGCGGCTTGCTGCTCTTTCACGATGCCGAAGGGGACATCGATCGCGGGCTTGCCCCGCGCTTCAACGCGCTCAGCATCTTTGGCCTGCCGATGCAGCACAGCGTCAGCTACGTCACCCCGTCCGCGCCGCATCCGCGCGTCTCGATCACCGGCTGGCTGCGCACGGGTCTTGACGGCGCATCGCCCGCTTCCGCAGACGCGGCATCACGATGAACGAGGAAATCCCCCTTTTCGAGGTCAACCCCGAACTCGACCGCCGCGCGCTTGCCGAACGCTTCGCCATCGACCGCCGCATCCAGATCCGCGACGTCCTTACCGAACGCACCGCGCGCGAGATCCACAAGATCCTGTCGCGCCACACCCCCTGGGGCATCTCTTGGCAGGCGGGGAGTGCCAAGCCGGAGCATGTCCGACGCCATCTTGTCGCGCAGAAGACGCCGCAGCAGCTCGCCGACATGAGCAACCGGCTCAAGTCCGCCATGCAGGGCCCGGACTATGCCTTCATCTACCAGGCCTACCCGATCCTGGATGCGCATCTGGAGCGATGGGACCCTGGCCATCCGCTCGAACTGCTGCTCGAGCATATCAACGACGAACCGTTCATGGAGCTGGTGCGCGAGGTGACCAGCATCCCGGAGCTGCGCAAGGCAGACGCTCAGGCGACCCTGTTCGGCCCCGGCAATTTCCTCACCCAGCACAATGACAGCCACATGGCCGAGGGCTGGCGGATCGCCTACGTCCTCAATTTCACGACCGGCGACTGGCGCCCCGACTGGGGCGGCTATCTGCTCTTCTACGACGAGGATGGCGACGTGATCGCCGGCTTCAAGCCTCGCTTCAACGCCCTCAACATGTTCGCTGTCCCCCAGCGTCACTCCGTCGCCTATGTGCCGCCGTTCAGCCCGGTCGGCCGTTACGCCATCACCGGCTGGTTCCGCGACCGCTAGCGCGGCGGCGCCACGTCGAACGCGACGGTCAGCCGCTCGCCTGCCTCGAACGACACCGTCCCGTGCCACATGGTCGATGGGAACAGCACCAGGCGCCCCGGCTTCGGTTCGACGAGGCGGAACGGCTCGAGCGCGATGCCCAGCTCCTCCTGCGGCTGGCCGAGCGACAGCCAACCCGCCGGCGGCGCGCCTCGCTCCGCTTCGTCAGGCAGCGCCACATAAAGCGCCGAGCTCAGCCAGCCGCCCGGGTGAAGGTGATTGGCGTGATGCCCCTCCCCCTTGAGCCGCACCGACCATGAGCCGGAAAAGCGAACGGGCCGGTCCCGCCGCGGCGCCAGCGTCGGGTGCCTCGGATCAGGCGGCGGCAATTGGCGCAAATGCCGCTCCACCGCCTCGACCACCGCGGCACGAAGCTGGCGGATTTCCGGATCGACCCGGGTGAACAACTGCCCGTCCGTCTGCGTCCCGCCCCGCACCGATTGCTCGAGCGGCTGGCAGGTCGCTACATGCAGCATGCGCAGCAGCGCAGCCAATGACTCTATCGAGCCGAGCCGCTCGCCCAGATCGTAGATGCCGACCAGCCGCTCATCGCCTTCCAGCCACTGCCACCGCGCATCGCCGGTGAACCGCCAGGCGATCGAGAGATAGGGCCAGAAGGCATTGGCGAACGGCCCCTGGATCCAGCCTTCCGCTAGCCTTGCAGCCTCCTTCGGCCTGCCGCTGCGCAGCAGGTGCCGCACCTTGTAGACCGCCAAAGTATGATCGTTGAGCGGGCCGAGCGCGTCGAAAAAGGCAGCGGCCCTGTCGGGACGTCCGAGATCGTCGAAGCATGCCGCCTCATAGGCGTCAAAGATGAGGTGCGGCCCGGCCGCCGCCCGCCCCCGCGCGATAACCTCCAGCGCCGCTTCGTAGCGCCCGGCATGGGTGTCAGCCGCTATATATTCCCGCCACAGCGAGAGATCTCGAGGCGCGGCCTTCAATGCCTCGTCGAACGAGGCGGTGAAGCCGGCCTGGTCGCCGGTCATCCAGCGCAGCTTCGACAATGCCGAGTGGCCGAAGGCCCAGGCCGGCGTTCGCCTCAATCGCTCGCTCAGCAGCTCGACGGCCGCCTCGGGCCGCCCCTCCGCCAGCTCCGCCGAGGCGCGGCCGAGCACGACGGCTTCGTCATCCGGAGCGAGCGCCTGCGCCTGCGCGAACAGCCCCGCCGCGGGGCGCCCGCCTTCGAGATGCGCACGCGCCCGCCCATGCGCGATCTTTGCGTCGCGCGGGGCCAGCGCCGCCCCCCGGTCGAAGGCGGCGATCGCAGGTGCCAGATCGTCGCGCGAGCGGTGGAGAAGGCCGAGCACCTGCCAGAGCTGCGGCTCACGCGGATGGTGGCTAAGCGCTCCCTCGATGACCGTGATCCCGGATAGCTCATCCAGCGCGTCGAGCGCCTTCAGGCCGATCGCGAGAGCCGCCTCAGGATTGGTGACGGGCGGGGGCTGCCGAAGGATCGACGATCCGACGAAACCGCGCCGTTCCTCAGCCATTTCGAGCCGAGGCCGCAGCTTCGTCGAGGCTCCCGTAACCGAGCTTCACCGCCCACGGCTCGAGGATCGGCAGCACCGGCGCCATCTGCTTGCGATAGCGCTCCCAGCGTCCGCGGGCCCGGGCATAGATCTTCTCCGTCACCTGCGAATAGCTCGGGGTGCGGATGTAATCGCGGTCGGCTGCGGTCTTGCGATAGTCGAGAATCGCGTCGTCCCAGGCGAGGCCGAGGAATTCGATCAGCGGCCGCACCTCGCTCTCCAGATCGGCGACCATCGCCTCGTAGCGCAAGGTGTGGACCCGGAGCGGGAACACCTCCCGGCATTGCTCCCAATAGGAAAGCACGCGGTCGTAGAGCAAGGCCGCATTCTGCAGGGTCAGGAAGCTTGCCATGGCCTGGTTGATCTTGAAGTTCTGCATGAAACAGCTCAGCACAACGTCGCACGGATGCCGCTGCGCGAAGATGAACTTCGCGTCTGGAAAGATGCGGTGGGCAAGCGGCGCACGCAGGATGTTGAGCGGCAGCTTGTCGATCACGAGCTTGCCGGGAGGTGTTGGCGAGATCGCCTCAAGCTCCTCGAAATAGCGCTTCCGCAAAGCGTCGACATCTGTCTGGCGCGTCTCCGCCAGCGGCTCGATCCCGCCGAGCTGGTCCCGGACGCGGCCCAGCACGGGCTCCTCCTCCAGCACATGCGTCGCAGGGTGGCTCATCAGGATCGTGTCGAGCAGAGTCGTGCCCGAGCGCGGGAAGCCGACCAAAAACACGGGCGAGGGCGGTACGGGATCGACCTCGACCACCGGCCAGCTGTCATACCAGGCGTTCGTCGTGATCTCCCTCAGTCCGTCGACGAAGCGCCAATGCTCGGTGCCGTCGAAGCCGATCGCGGAGGGATCGCGCGCGGTCGCTCGGTTCATTTCCTCGAAGGCGGAAAAGGCCGTCTCGGGATCGTCGAGCCGGTCGGCGAGCTGTCCGATCAGATGCCCCCGCAAAACGGGATCGATCACCTTGGTCGACGTTCGGCCAGCGAGTCCGAGCGCCTCCTCCAGCTCTCCTTGGCGGCGGAGCAGCAGCGCCCGCAGGAAGTCGATTTCGTCTCCAGCGACCATGTTCGCCTGGGCCTGCTCCAGCAGATCTTCGAGCTTGTCGATGCTGTTGGCCTGTTCCAGCAGGATGCCGAGGTTGAGATAGGCGTCGGCATGGCGCGGGTCGACGTGCAGGGCGACCCGATAGCCTTCCTCGGCGCGGCCGAACTCGCCCATGCTGGCGAAGGTCAGGCCGAGCGCGACGTAGGTCGCCGGGTTGCGCTGGTCGAGGCGGGCGGCGGCGGCGAGCACCGGCAGCGCCTCCTGGTTCCGCCCGACGCGGTTGAGCGCGCGGCCAAGCTCGAGATGATACGAAGCGTCCCCGGGAGTGAGCCCGACCGCGACCTTGAACGCGGCGACGCTGTCTTCGTTGCGTTCGGCGGCGGCGAGCGCACGGCCGAGATTCAGATGGATGATGGCTTCGCCGGGCCTAAGGCCTCGCGCGCGCCCCAACGCCTCAATCGCTCCCTCGGCATCGCCCGCTTCGAGGAGCGTGGTGCCGAGATTGTTCCAGGCCTGGAAGTCGTTCGGCGCCGCCTGTACCACACGCCGATAGGCTTGAGCACCTTCCGCCGGTCTCGACTGAGCCTTCAGGATGTCGCCCTGCAGGCGCCAGGCGTCGGCCGGCACCTCGCCCTTCCACTGACCGTGCGCGCTGACCTTCGCCGCCTCATCCAGCCTGCCAAGGTCAAGCAGCGCCTTCGCGAGGTTCAGCCGAGCGCCGGCATTGGCTGGCTCGCTGCGCAGCGCCCGCTTCAGATAATCGGCACCGCGATCGGGGTCGCCGCTCTGGCAGCAGATCACGCCCAGAAACTGGAGCGCCGCCGCGCTGTCGGGCTGCGCGGCCAGCGCGGCCTCCGCTTCGGATCGGGCATGGCGGAGGTCGCCGCGATTGAACGATGCCGCGGCCCGCTTCAACAACTCCTGTACTGCCACCTACGCCCCTTCCGATGCTGCGCACCTTAGGGCGCAGGTACAAGTGATCAGCAGCCGGCGCCCTGGCAGTCGTTGGCGACGATCGGCTTGTCGATCATCTCCTTGGCATCGCGCTTGTTCTGCGCGCTGATCTGCTCCCACTCGGAGCGCGTGCGGCACATCTTCGACGGAAAGCGGGTGCCGGTCTTCGCCTTGTTCTTGCACACGACCTTTCCCTCGGCAGCCTTCTCGCTGGCGGCCGAGGCCGGAGTTCCGGCGAGCAAAGGCAGCGCGACCATGGCGGCGATAACGAGACGCATCTGAATCTCCTTCCTACGCATGAATTCTAGCGGACGGCGGCAAGTCTGGAAAGGCTCGCACCCAGCCGCAAGTTTTTCTCGACAAACGACCTGCGGCATCGCGCCCGTTCAGCAGGATGTCGGCGCGATCCCCGCAGACGGGACGCCGAAGGTGGCGCCCGTGCACTCCCTGTTCTGCACCGGCCGGTCGATCATCTCGCTGGCCTCTCGCCGGTGCTGCAAGGTGATCTGTTCCCACTGCGCGCGGGTCCGGCACATCTTGGCTGGAAAGCGGGTGCCGGTCCGCGCCTTGTCTTTGCAAACCAGCTTGTCGGCATGGACAGCCGCGCCCGTCGCTGCCGGAGCCGGCTGCCCTGCGGCGAACCAGGCAAGAGCGAGAAGTGAGGTGAGGAACAGGCGCATCGAGGCCTCCAGCTGCGACCCCCGACAATCTAGCAAAGTCCGGAGCGACGGAGAAGATGCCGCCTTCAGCCCTGCACCGTTCCCGTTGCCCGCACGAAATCCAGATAGCTTCCGGCGAACACCTGGCGGCCTACATGCGCCACCGGGCTCGACACGTCCGCCCAGATCTCGCCGCCGCAGGCGCGCCAGCGGCTGCAGAAGGAGAAGTCCTCCGACTGCGGGACACCGTCCGGACCCGGAGAGGGGTTGAAGAAGCCAAAATTGTACCGGAAGCGCGGCGGCGGAAACTCCTGGGTATGGAAACCGGTCCCCTCCAGTTCCGGCAAGCGGCTCATCATCGTTTCCAGCGCCGGCCGGCGGATCAGGAGGACGCCGGTGCCGACGTTCAGCGCCCGGGCGAAGCCGTCCTGGACCTCCGCTCTCCCTTCGGCATCCCGGTCGAGCTCGCCGACGAAGTCCATCGCCTGGTAGAGGATGCGCTCGAGACCTGCCGCCGTTTGCGTGCGGTCGACCCGGCCCCAGTCAAAGCGACGCCTGGGGTAGATGCATCCGGTCACCAAGGCGTCGCAGCTGATCATGCGCTCCAGCGCCTGACCCGAAATCCCCTGGTCTGAATCCAGCATCAGCAGGACGTCAGCGGTGCTGCCGAGGAAGTCGGCGACGATGACGTTACGCAACGTACTGATGACGGCGCCGCTGTGGAACCGGGTTTCGAAGCCCTGGCCGCGCCCGAGCTGGACACGCTGCGCCTGTAGCAGGGTCTCGGCCGTCGTTGAATCCACCGTGCCACTGTGGGTAGGAACCGCGATCATCAAAGCATCGGGCACAGCAAACTCCTGGCTGGGAAGACGAGTTTAGCCTCTCGGCAACGCAAAGAAAAAGGGGCGGACCCACGGGCCCGCCCCTCCTTTCGAAAGCTCGATCAGATGGCTCAGTACCTGAGGCGGCCCGAGACGTAGAAGCGCCGTCCGATCACGTCATAGAGCGAAGGATCGGTGCCCGACTGCACGTTCGGCGCATATTGCGGCGGCAGCTTGTCGAACACGTTGTTGACGCCCACCCGGAAGGTCATGTTCTCGATGTTCGCCTCGACCGCTGCATCGAAGTAGAACACCTCGTCCGGTCCGCTGAAATCGGTCTCGCCCGGATACTGGAGCTCCGCTCGGTTGCGCATCGAGTCGATGTAGCGGATGCGGGTCGAGAGCGTGATCGGGTTTAGGTTCCACGCGAGGTTGAGGGTGCCCTTCCACTCCGGATGGCTGGCGCCGCCGCCCGCCGACAGGCCTTGGCCGAAATAGCCAGCCGTTCCCGTATAATCGATCGTGACGCCCGGCAGCTCCTGTTCCTTGAAGTCGATCAAGTAGCTGACCAGCAGGTTGGCCGTCAGCGCCGACCGCTCGCCCGCCCATTCCGTCGGGAGACGGTAGCCGAGCTGGAAGTCAATGCCCGAGGTCTTCAGGAAGCCGCGGTTGATGGCGATGAAGTTGGAGTTCTCATCGCCGCCGATCTCTGGCCCTGCCCCAAGCGCAGAGATGTTCGGATTGCGGTTGATGCCCGCGCAGTAAATGTTGTCGGGATCCAGGTTCGGGTTCAGGTTGCCGAGATAGTTATGGCAGGCCGCGATGAAGAGGTTCGGATCCGGAATACGGATCAGGTCCCTCACCTTGATGTTGTAATAATCGAGCGACCCGGTGAAGCCCATTGCCTGGAAGACGGCACCGACCGTGAAGGTGTCCGCTTTTTCAGGCTGGAGGTTCACATTGGGGGCGCCGCCAAGCGGGGCCTGGGAGCCCGGAAGGGCGACGAAGGCGTCGACGGCCGCCGCCGGAATGCCCTGCGGACCGGCGTTGATGCACAGGTTCCTACCTGCGGCGCCGGTGCTCGTCCTGAAGAACGTTCCGACCGAGCAGGGGTCGAAGATCTGCGGGAAAGAGCCGCCGCCTGCAAACAGCTCGCCGAAGTTCGGCGCACGAACCGCCCGCTGATAGCTGCCACGGAACCGCACCTCGTCGATCGGGGCGTAGGATACCTCGACCTTATAGGCGTCCGAAGTAACCGAATCGGCGTCGATACCGTTCACCAGGTCGGCATTGTCGCTCTTCGAGCTGCGATATCCGAGGGTAACCTCGAGCGACTCAGCCCAAGGCTGATCGCGCAGGATCGGCAGTAGCAACTCGGCGAAATAGTCGGTGAACTCGTTAGTGCCCTCGATCGGCAACTGCGTGTTGAAGCCGGCGATCGGTCCGAACAGCGCGCCCGGATCGAAGGAGAAGCGGAAGTCCCGCTTCTCGGCGCCGACCACTGCAGAAATCGTGCCGCCCGGAAGCTCGCCGAGATCGGCCTGAACGAAGCCCTGAGTGATCTTTTGCGAGAACTTCGTGCTGGTGCGACCCACCTCGTCAACGAAGTCTACGCAGTCCTGAGAGATGGGCTGGATGCCGAACGGATTGAAGCCGCCGTCGCAGAGGCTGACGCCACCGTCGGCCGCCTCGAGCAGACGCTGCACCTGCTGCACGTTGACGTTGCCGCGCGCTTCCTGGTCGATCGTCGTGCGGCCGCGCGAGTGATAGATTTCGTAGCGGAGCCAATCGGCAATGCGGCCGCGGGAGCCGATCAGACCCTGAATGACTTCATTGTCGAAGGCCTGCTCGCGAAGGCCAGTGCCGAGGAAGCGGTAGGCGAGGTTGATCGGCTCGGTCGCGCCCGACCCGGTCAGGTTGGCGATGTCGCCGGTGCGGCTGGCAAGCAGCGGACGCAGATCGGCTGGAATGAACGGGTTGCTCAGCGGGATGACGAAGCCGGTAACGAAGGTGCTGGCTCCGCCCGGCGAGACCAGCGGGGAAGTGGCGAACGACTGGTTCGGGACGTTGGCCGGGTTGTAGATGCGCACGCCGACGGGCGTCGGCGCGAGCGCAGTGGAGGCGGAATATTCGGTATAACCGGCCTGTGTGAAGATATCGAACGCTTCGCTGATCTCGAAATTGCCGCGCATGAAGGCGGATTTGCGCTTCAGCGGCAGGACCAGCAGGTTGATGGAGTCGAAGTTGTAGGAATAGAAATCCGGGAAGTAATTGAGGTTCGGGTTCGCGCCTGTCGTGCTGAGCGGATAACGGAAGTTGGCGACGTCCCTCGCATTGTTGAAGGCGCCGCCGGCAAACAGCGTGCCATCAGAGTTGAAGTGCACCTGACTGAGCGCCGAGCCCGGAGCCTGAGCAGCGGGGACGCCATAGCTGGCAAACAACGCGTTCAGCGCCGCCTGAGAGAATGGATTTCCACCCTCGAGATAGCGGCCGGTAGGCGGCGTCGGCGTGGTGGAGGTCGCCTGTGCCGCGAAGTCGCGCTGAGCTTTGATCAGCGCCTGGCGATTGGCATAATCGAACGCGATCGCGACGTTGCCGCGGCCGTCGGCCACGTTGGCGCCGATGAGTCCGCTGAGGCGATATTCGCGCGCATCGGTTTCAGGCAACGTGTTCGAGTAGCTGGCGCTAAGCTCCAGGCCTTCGAAATCATCCTTGAGGATGAAGTTGACCACACCCGCGACGGCGTCTGCACCGTAGGCGGCACCGGCGCCGCCGGTCACCACCTCGATGCGCTCGATCAGACCCTGCGGTATGGTGTTGATGTCGACGATCTGGGTCGAGCTCGAGGGCATCGGGCGGCGACCGTCGATCAGGACGAGGTTCCGGTTGGCGCCGAGGCCACGAAGATCGATGTTGGACTGGCCGTTATTGCCCGGGTTGTTCGAGCTGGTCGTGCCGGCCGGGTTCACCTGCGGCAGGGTGTTGAGGAAGGTGTCGAGGGTGATGTCGGCATTCTCGACCGCCTCTTCGCCGGTCGAAACCTGGATCGGGCTGTTGGAGGTGAGGTTCGGACGCGCAATACGCGAGCCGGTGACCACGATTTCACCCTGCTGGGTTTCCGTTGCGCTATCGTCGATGGCCTGGTTCGGCTCGTCGCCGAGAACCGGCTCCTGGACCTGCTCGGGCTGGACCGGCGGCCCCTGATTGGCGTCCTGCTGCGCCCAGGCGGGCGAGGCGATCGCACCCGCGCTTACGAGCAGCGTGGTCGCGAGAAGCTGACGACGAAAGCGTGCAGTCATTGTATCTGTTCCCCTTGTCGCGGACCCGCGTCCGCTTAGTGCTTCGACCGACCCATCATCCCCGCAGGTCCGCCAAATCGCCGATCAGTTACGGGAGAGAAACCGATTTCGGCAATAGTAAACCAGCGCCGGGTTACTTGCGGCGACTTTGGTGTAACTTTTTTGACACACAGCGGACAGGGGTGGCGCTCAGTCGCCCATCGCCCCCGCCAGCGGCTGCGGATCGATCCGCGCGTCGCGCCACTTCATGCTCCAGTGGAGGTGCGGGCCGGTCGCCCTGCCGGTCGCGCCGACGGTGCCGATCAGCTGGCCCTGGCGCACCTGCTGTCCCTCCTTCACTGCCTGCGTCGCAAGATGGAGAAAGGCGCTGTTGAGGCCCATGCCGTGGTCGATGATGAGGAGGTTGCCTTCCAGGCTGAAGGCGGGCGGTCCGGCGAGCACGACCACGCCGTCGGCGGGTGCGACGACGGGTGTGCCCGCGCCAGGCGCCACGTCGACGCCGCTGTGGAAGGAGGCCGGCTCGCCGCGATAGATGCGTTGCGATCCGAACACACCGCTGATCCGGCCCTTGCTTGGCCAGACGAAGCGCTGGCGCCAGCCGTCGCTGTTCGAATTCACCGCCCGCGCGGCCGCTATCCGCGCCAGTTCGCGCTCGCGGAGGCGGAGATATTCCTCGGTCGGTCCACCCGGACGCCGGGCGATGTTGATGTGCTGGGTGCGCCAGGTGCGCGGCCGCACATCCAGCTGCCGCGTCAGGGCAGTCCCGCCCGCAAGATTGGCTACCAAAGTCGATGTGGTGCCGTGATCCCGGTCGAAGCCGATTACGAAGCGGCCGCCGGGCGCGACCGCCACCGGCTTGCCGTCGAGGGTCAGACTAACGGTTTCGGCGGGGACGGTGCCCTGAACGAGGCCGCCCTGCACCAGGGCGCCCTCCAGCACGATGTCCGCCTGCTGCTGCGCGGGAGCGACGGCCGCCAGGCTCACCACCAGAGCCGCGGCCCAGAGGCGGTGCCTCAAGCGCTTTTCTCCGCCCGCACGGAGGCTTCGACATTGGCATAGGCTTCCTGGCGCGCCACGCTCCAGTAGCGCAGCTCGTCCAGCGGTATGCGCGCCCCCGTCACCGCGCAGACGACATGGTCGCCGGGGCTCAGCACCCGGAAGGTCCCGGCCATATAATGGAGCCGCGCAGCGCGGCCCTTGTTCGACATCAACATAATTGTCCTCAGAGCAGCTTGGGCTGCTCGCTCTTGCCGCCGGAATAGGGACGGCGGCGGGCCGGCTCAACCCCGTCGGCGGCGGAGACGTCGAGCCTGCCGTCGGCGAAGACCAGCCGCAGCCGCCCGGCCGCCCGCGCTGCGGCGGCGGAAATCAGGGTCTTGCCCTCACGATCCTCGACGCGGGCATAGCCGCGCTCGAGCGGTTTGTCGGGATGGGCCTGGGCCGCGATCCGCCACAAGGCGTCGAGGCTCCGGCGGCCGTCCTCCACCCGGCGGAGCACCTGCCGCGGATCGAGCCGCACCGCCGCCAGCCGCTCCCGCCCACGCCGCAGCGCTGCGCCCAGCAACGGCGGCCGCAGCGCGCCGGCAGCATGGCCAAGATCGGCGCGCGCGTGGCTGAGCCGGCCGCCAAGCGCGCGCGGGAGGCGCTCCCCCATCTCGTCCAGCCGCTGCCGCTGCGGTGCGAGCAGCGCGTCTCGCGCAGGAAAGCGGCGCAGGCTGTTCTCCAGCTGCTCGCCCCCGCGCTCCTGCGCACGCATCGCGCAGCGCGCGATGCGCAGCCCCGTCTCCCGCAACTGGCCGAGCAGTTCGCTCCGCACCGGCACCGCCATCTCGGCGGCCGCCGTCGGTGTCGGCGCGCGCAAGTCGGCGGCGAAATCGCACAGCGACGTGTCGGTTTCGTGCCCGACCGCCGAGATGATCGGGATCGAGCAGCCGGCGACGGCGCGCACGACCTCCTCCTCGTTGAAGGCCCACAGATCCTCGATCGAGCCGCCGCCGCGGGCGACGATCACGAGATTCGGCTTCTCCGCCATCGCATCGAAGCCGCGCACGGCTGCTGCCACCTGCGCCGCCGCGCCCTCGCCCTGCACTGCAACGGGCCAGACGATCACATGGGTCGGGCAACGATCGGCAAGGCGATGAAGGATGTCCCGGATCACCGCCCCGGTCGGCGACGTGACGACGCCGATCGTGCGCGGCAGGAACGGCAGCTTCTTCTTCCGCTCGGCATCGAACAGCCCCTCCGCGGCGAGCGCACGCCGGCGCTTGTCGAGCAGCGCCATCAGCGCCCCCTGCCCGGCCAGCTCCAGCCGGTCGACGACGATCTGGTATTTGGAGCGGCCCGGATAGGTGGTGAGCTTGCCGGTCGCGACCACCTCGATGCCATCCTCGGGCCGGAAGCGCAGCATCTGCGCGCAACCTTTCCAGATCACCGCATCGATGCACGCCCGCTCGTCCTTCAGCGTGAAATAGCAATGGCCGGAGGCGTGGCGCTTGAAGCCCGAAATCTCGCCCCGCACCCGGACATGGCCGAACCGGTCCTCGACCGTCCGCTTCAGCGCCATCGACAGTTCGGAGACGCTCTGCGCGGATGCGTTGTCGCCCGGCGCCTCGGTCGCTAACAGCCCGGCATCGTCGGAAGGGAAAGCGTTCATGAATGTCCTGCTGATCGGATCGGGCGGACGCGAACATGCGCTCGCCTGGAAGCTCGCGCAATCGCCGAGGCTTACCAGGCTGTTCGCAGCGCCCGGAAATCCCGGCATAGCCGAGCATGCCGAGCTGGTCGATGTCGATCCCGCCGATCACCGCGCCGTCGTCGATTTCTGCCACGCAAACACAGTCGCCTTGGTCGTGATCGGCCCGGAGGGACCGCTCGTGGACGGCCTTCCGGACGCGCTCAGGACGATGGGCATCGGCGTCTTCGGCCCAAATCGGATTCCGGCGCAGCTCGAGGGCTCCAAGGGCTTCACCAAGGATCTTTGCGCGAGAGTCGGCATTCCCACCGCTCGCTACCTGCGCGCCTTCGACAAGGACGCCGCGCTTGCCGCCCTGGGCGACTTCAGCCTGCCGCTCGTGATCAAGGCGGACGGCCTGGCCGCCGGCAAGGGCGTGATCATCGCGGAGACGCGGGAGGAGGCCGAGCAGGCGATCGGCGACATCTTCGGGGGAGGCTTCGGGTCCGCCGGCTCGTCGGTGGTGATCGAGGAATTCCTGCAAGGTGAGGAAGCCAGCTTCTTCGCCCTCACCGACGGCGAGACCGTCCTCCCTTTCGGCTCCGCGCAGGATCACAAGCGGGTCGGCGAGGGCGACACCGGCCTCAATACCGGCGGCATGGGCGCCTACAGCCCCGCCTCGATCCTGACGCCGGAGCTCGAGGAGCAGGTGATGGCGGAAATCGTCCGCCCCACCGTCCGCGCCCTCGCCGATCAGGGCAGTCCTTATTCCGGCATCCTCTATGCGGGCCTGATGCTGACCGCAGAGGGGCCGAAGCTGATCGAATATAATGCCCGCTTCGGCGATCCCGAATGCCAGGTGCTGATGATGCGCCTCGACACCGACCTGCTCGATCTGATGCTGGCAACCGCTCGCGGCAGACTGGCGCGCACCGAGCCGCCGCATTTCTCCGAAGACGTGGCACTGACGGTGGTGATGGCGGCCAAGGGCTATCCCGGAACGCCTCAGAACGGCGCCCGCATCACCGGCCTCGACCTGGCAGCCGCGGCAGGCGCCCGGATTTTCCAGGCTGGCACCGCGGACATCGAGGGGGAGCTGGTCGCGAGCGGCGGCCGCGTCCTCACCGTGACAGCGCGCGGCACCGGCATCGCGGCCGCGCGCGCAGCCGCCTATGCGGGTGTCGACGCGATCCACTTCCCCACCGGCTTCTACCGCCGCGACATCGGCTGGCGGGAGTTGCAGCGCGGCCGCTGAAGCCGCTTGCCGCGTCGTCCCAAATGTAATATTATCCCGATGGTAGAGAAGGAGAGCACCTGATGCGCATTCACCTCCTTGTGCTGCTTACCCTCGCCGCCGCCTGCTCGAAGGACGAACAGGCTGCTCCTCCGCAACATTCGCCGGCGCTTCGCGTCATGGATGTCGAGGCCTCGGCCGATATCGCCATGGAGCCGCCGCCCGGCATAGCCGCCTACATGCCGCCCCCCGAGAACCGGGAGCGCTACGCCAATCTCGAGCCCAATCCGGTCAAGCGAGTCGCCGAGGAGCCGGTCAGCACCTTCTCGGTCGACGTCGATACGGCGAGCTACGCCAATGTCCGCCGCTTCCTGAACCAGGGCCAGCTTCCCCCTTCCGACGCCGTCCGCGTCGAGGAGATGCTGAACTATTTCCGCTACGCCTACGCGCCGCCCGCCGACCGCAGCCGCCCATTCTCGGTCACGACCGACGTCGCGCTGACGCCGTGGAACCCGAACACGCGCCTGCTGCGGATCGGCATCAAGGGCTATGACGTGCCGCACCGCGGGCGTCCGCCCGCCAATCTCGTCTTCCTGGTCGACACGTCGGGATCGATGGACGAGCCGGACAAGCTGCCGCTGGTGAAGACCGCGCTCTCGCTCCTCGCCGGCCGCCTCGGCCCGCAGGATCGGGTCTCGATCGTCGCCTATGCCGGCGCGGCCGGCCTGGTGCTGGAGCCGACCAACAGCCCCTCGAGGATCAAGGCGGCGCTTGTGAACTTCCAGGCGGGCGGCTCGACCGCGGGCGGCGAGGGCATCCAGCTCGCTTACGCCACCGCCCGCGCCAACAAGATCGAAGGCGGCATCAATCGCGTGATCCTCGCCACCGACGGCGACTTCAACGTCGGCATCTCCGACACCGAGCAATTGAAGGATCTCGTCCGCAATAATCGCGACGACGGCATCACCCTGACGACGCTCGGCTTCGGCCAGGGCAATTACAATGATGCAATGATGGAAGCGATCGCCGACCACGGCAACGGCAACTATTCCTACATAGACAGCGCCATGGAAGCGCAGAAGGTGCTGGACGAGGAGCTCTCCTCCACCCTCTTCACCATCGCCAAGGACGTGAAGATCCAGGTCGAGTTCAACCCGGCCCTCGTCTCCGAATATCGCCTGATCGGCTACGAGAACCGCATTCTCAAGGAAGAGGAGTTCGATGACGACGCGGTCGATGCGGGCGATATCGGCGCCGGCCACACCGTCACTGCCCTCTACGAGATCGTGCCCGCCGGCGCGAAGGGCTGGCTCCCGGAACGGCGCTACGGCGCCAACAAGCCGGCGGCGAAGCCCGGCCCAGCCGGCGAGTTCGCCTTCGTGAAGCTGCGCTACAAGCTGCCGAACGGCGAGCGCTCGATGCTGCTCCAGCAGCCGCTGCCCACCTCCCTGCTCGCCTCCGCCCGCGCTCCGGCGAACGACATGGCGTTTGCCGCCGCGGTCGCCGCCTTCGGCCAGAAGCTGAAGGGGGACAGCCGGATCGGCCCCTTCGGCTGGAACGATATCCGGAAGCTCGCCGGCAGCCAGCAAGGCTATTGGCGGCAGGAGTTCGGCAAGCTGGTCGAGCTCGCCGCCTCCCAGCGCGCCACGCCGGACCGGCCGGCACCCTGAAGTTAGGCCGGCAGGTAGGCGTCACGCTTGCCTGCCAGCCCCTATGTGGTAGCAGTTGAGGTGAAATAGGGAGGCTGTCGATGAAGCGGTTCCTGCTCGCCCTTTCGATTCTGATGCTGGCCTCTTGTGCCGGACAGCAAACGGAACCGGTTTCGGCGGATTATTCGGCACCGCCGCCTCCTCCCCCACCTCCACCTCCACCTCCACCTCCACCTCCACCGCCGCCGCCACCGCCGCCCCCACCGCCCGGTGTGCAGGGTCAGGTCGCCGTGACCGGCAACCGGATCGCCCGGGGCTTCGCGTTGACGCGCCCGAGTCCAACGATCGTGGTCGGCAGCCCTCAGGATCGCGAGCGCTATGCGGACGTCCCGCCCAATCCGATCAGGCGGGTTGCCGAGGCGCCGGTCAGCACCTTCTCGGTCGACGTCGACACCGGCAGCTATTCCAACGTCCGCCGCTTCCTCGCCCAAGGCCAGATGCCCCCGAGCGACGCGGTGAGGGTGGAGGAGATGCTCAACTACTTCCGCTACGATTATCCGCTCCCGCGCGACCGCAACCGCCCCTTCTCCGTCACCACCGACGTGACGACGACGCCGTGGAACCCGGAGACGCGGCTGCTGCGCATCGGCATCCGCGGCTACGATCTGCCGCGAAGCGAGCGGCCCAGCGCCAACCTGGTGTTCCTCGTCGACACCTCAGGTTCGATGAACCAGCAGGACAAGCTGCCGCTGGTGAAGAGCGCCCTGTCGCTGCTCGCGGACCGCATCGGCCCGCGCGACCGCGTCTCGATCGTCGCTTATGCAGGCTCCGCCGGACTCGTGCTGGAGCCGACCGGTGACCCTGCCAGGATCAAGGCGGCGCTGGCGCAGCTTCAGTCCGGCGGCTCGACCGCGGGCGGACAGGGCATCGAGCTCGCCTACGCCACCGCTCGCGCACACAAGCTTATCGAGGGCATCAATCGCGTGCTGCTCGCCACCGACGGCGACTTCAATGTCGGCATCGCCGATACGGAGAGGCTCAAGGACCTCGTCCGCCGCAACCGCGACGACGGCATCACGCTGACCACCCTCGGCTTCGGCCAGGGCAATTACAACGAAGCGATGATGGAGCAGATCGCCGACGTCGGAAACGGCAACTACGCCTACATCGACAGCGCCATGGAAGCGCAGAAGGTGCTCGACGAGGAGCTCTCCTCCACCCTCTTCACGATCGCCAAGGACGTGAAGATTCAGGTCGAGTTCAATCCCGCCTTCGTCTCCGAATACCGCCTCATCGGCTACGAGAACCGGATGCTGAAGGAGGAGGATTTCGCCAATGACGCGGTCGATGCTGGCGACATCGGCGCCGGGCACACGGTAACGGCACTATACGAAATCGTGCCGGTGGGAGCAAAAGGCTGGCTGTCCGACCGCCGCTACGCCGCCAATCGTGCGGCGGCGAAAGCTGGAGGCAACGAGCTCGCTTTCCTCAAGCTGCGCTACAAGCTCCCGAACGGCGACACCTCGCGGCTGATCGAGGAGCCTCTCCCGGCCTCCCTCGTCCGCTCCGCGGAGCCGCCGCGCGGCGACATGGCGTTCGCCGCAGCGGTGGCGGCGTTCGGCCAGAAGCTGAAAGGCGACGAAAGAATCGGCCGCTTCACCTGGGGCGAGGTCAAGCGCCTCGCGGGGAGCCCCAGCGGCTATTGGCGCGAGGAGTTCACCAGGCTGGTCGATCTCGCCGCCGCGCAATCTCCGACCACGACCGCCTCGGCGCGCTGAGGCGGTCTTAGGCGAGCGCTCTCCAGACCCCGTAGCCGCTGGTGAGGGTGAGGACGATGCCAACCATCATCAGCAGCGGCCGCGCCGGCACGCGCTTGGCCATATAGGCGCCGATCGGCGCCGCCAGTACGCCGCCGATCAGGAGGCCGAGCGTTGCCTTGGTGAACGCCTCGACGCCGAGGGCGGCGATGAAGGTCGCCGAAATGGTGACGGTGAGGAAGAACTCGGCCGCGCTGACGGTGCCGATCACCTTGCGTGGCGAAGCGCCCTGGATGAGCAGGTTGCTGGTCACGACCGGCCCCCAGCCGCCGCCGCCGGCCGCATCGAGGAAGCCGCCGACGAGGCCGATCGGGGCGATGACGCGCGGATCGCGCTCGTGCGGCGGGTGGCCGGAGGCGCGCCAGATCAGGAACAGGCCGATCAGCGACAAATAGGTGAGCACCACCGGTCGCGCGACGTCGGCATGGATCTCGGTCAGCACATAGGCGCCGATCACGCCGCCGATCACGCCGGGTATGACGAGCCGGGCGAACAATCTGACGTCGATGTTGCGATGAAGCGCGTGGCTGATGCCGGACACGGCGGTGGTGAAGCTCTCCACCGTATGCACCCCGGCCGACGCTGCGGCCGGCGGCACGCCCATGCTGAGCAGAAGGGTGCTGGAGATGACCCCGAACGCCATGCCGAGCGCGCCGTCGACCAGCTGCGCGGCAAAGCCGATCAGCAGGAAGGGGAGAAGATCGGCGAAGCTGAAGTCCATGTCCGCGGCTCTCCTACCGAGTGGCGGAGGGCGAAACCAGAGCCGCCGCCGCCGCGCCTGTTCCCCGACTCGCTGGACAGGTGCATAGCTTGGCGTAAAGGGAGGCTTGGGAGAGCGTAACCTATGACGCCTGCGGTGAAGTTCCTGATCGGCCTGGCGGCGGTCGTGGCGATGGGCTGGATCCACCACGGCCCGCTCGGCAATGGCGAGGCGCTCCTGCGCAAGATCGAGACCGAAGCCCAGACGGCCGTCGCCCGGACCGAAGTGCCGGTCGAGGTGCGGATGCAGCGCGATCCGATGGCCCGCGTCGCGATTCTCTCCGGCCAGGCCGACGAGTTCCAGCGCGAGGGCCAGGGCAGCCTCAAGGGCGTCAACGACCTGGTTCGCGAGACCGAGGGTGTCGCCGACATGCGCTGGTCCGACGCGCCCGCCCCGGCAGTGGAGACCCGATGATGCCGCTGCTCGTCGAAACCCTCATTCCCATCGTCGCCGCCTATCTTCTGGGCGTCGGCATCTCCTGGTTCTTCTTCGGTCGGCCGAAGCGGGACAGCTATCTGTAAAAGCGTGACTTCCGAGGACCTGCCTTCGTCATGATGACCGTCGTCGACGCCAATCTTCTTCCCATCATCATCGCCCTCCTCGTGGGCCTCGTGATCGGCTGGTGGATGTTCCGCCGCCCGCGCGCCGGCAGCGATATCCGCATCGATGTCGACAACACCGCCCGTCCCCATCTCGACACCCCGCGCGAGCCGCCGCCCGTCACCAAGGCGCGCGCGGCCGATCCGCCGCGCAGCCGGCCGATCCGCGACGGCATCGACACCCATGAACGCCGCGGCGTCGCCGATCAGGGCGCGGCCGCCGCGACCGACGTCGCCGGTCAGCTGCTCGGCGTCCGCGCCCATTCGGAGCTGCCGGGCGCCGCGAGCGGCCCGCCCGACAATCTCCAGATGCTCAAGGGAGTGGGCCCCAAGCTCGCCCAGAAGCTGAACGAGAACGGCATCATCCGCTTCGACCAGCTCGCCGGCCTCAGCGCCACCGAGGTGTCGATGCTCGACGACCGGCTCGGCGCCTTCCGCGGCCGGCTCTCGCGGGACCGCGTGGTCGAGCAGGCCAGCTACCTCGCCCGCGGCGACACCGACGGCTTCGAGGCTCGCTTCGGGAAACTCGGCGGCGCCTGAGAACTGAGCCGATTGCTCAGTCCCGCCGCCGCTCCGGGCTGGCGAGCAGCTTGTCGATCTTGTGGCCGTCCATGTCGACGATCTCCCAGCGCCAGCCGCCGAAGGCGAAGGTCTCGCCGACCACCGGCAGGTGCTTGAGCACCGCAAGAGCGAGCCCCGCCGCAGTCGCATAATCGCGGTCCTCGGGCAGGGTGATGCAGAGCGTGTCGGCGAGCGTGTCGGCGGCGAGCCAGCCGGAGATCAGCCAGCTCCCGTCCTCGCGCTCGACCAGCGGCGGATCGCTGTCCCCATTCTGGTCCGATGCGAACACCCCGGCCAGAGCCTGCAGCAGGTCGTTCGGCGTCAGCAGCCCGTCGAAATGGCCATATTCGTCATGGACGAAGGCCATCGGCACCTCGGCCGCGCGCAGCACCGCCAGCGCGTCCATCGCATCCATCTGATCCGGCACGATCGGCGCTTCCTTGACCAGCTCGCGCAGGTTGAGCGGCCGCCCCTCGATCTGAGCGACGACGATGTCGCGAAGCTGGACCACGCCGACCAGCTTATCGACAGAGCCTTCCGCCACCGGCAGGCGGCTGTGCGGCGTCTCGAGCAGCCGCTCCCGGATCGCCTCCGGATCTGCGTCGACGTCGATCCAGTCGACGTCGGTACGCGGCGTCATGACTTCACGCGTCGGCCGGTCGGCGAGGCGGACGACGCCGGAGATGATCGCCCGCTCATTCTCCTCGATGACGCCGGCATGATGCGCCTCCGCGACCACCAGGTGAAGCTCCTCCGCCGTCACCCGATTTTCCGATTCCCGCTGCAGCCCGAGCAGCCGGAAGATCAGCGCGCTGGTGCGGTCGAGCAGCCAGACGAGCGGCGCCGTGACCTTGGCGAGGACCAGCATGACCGGCGCCATCACCACCGCGATCGGCTCGGCGGCGCGCAACGCGAACTGCTTGGGCACCAGCTCGCCGATGATCAGCGAGGCGTAGGTGGTGAGCGCGATCACCACGCCGAAGCCGACCGAGCGCGCCGTGTCCGGCTCGAGGCCGAGCAGGGCCAGCCGCTCCCCCACCGGGCCGCCCAGGCTCGCGCCCGAATAGGCGCCGGCAAGAATGCCGATGAGGGTGATCCCGATCTGCACTGTCGAGAGGAAGCGGCCGGGATCGGCGGCAAGGTCCAGCGCCGTCTGCGCGCCCTTGCGCCCGTTCTTTACCAGCCCCTTCAGCCGCGCCTCGCGCGCCGAGACGATCGCCAGCTCCGACATCGCGAACACGCCGTTGAGCGCGATCAGCACGAGAATGATCGCGACGTCGAACCACGGAAACGGGCTGGGAGGAGGGGGAGGCGGCATGGGCTGCGGCTGATCGTGTAGCCGCTCTTCCTGGGCTTGGACAATATGGAGGCTGCATATGGGTCCGCCCGGCCATGGAACAAGCATTCGCGAACGGCGGTTAAGTCCGCAGTCCAAATGACCCGATCAACGGGAAAGGAATCCTATGTTCTTCAGTAAGCGTATCCTTGCGGGTGCCGCCGCCGCGGCTCTCCTCACCACCACCGCCTGCGTCACCAATCCGGAGACGGGCGAGCGCGAGTTCCAGACCCGCACCGCCATCGGCGCCGGCGTCGGCGCCGTCGCGGGATACTTCCTGGGCGATCTGGTCGGCGGCCGCCGCGACCGCACCGAGCGGATCGTCGGCGCCGGCATCGGCACCATCGCGGGCGCCGCGGCCGGCCAGTATATGGACCGGCAGGAGCGGGAGCTTCGCCAGCGCACGGCGGGCAGCGGCGTCGTCATCGAGCGCGACGGCGACGAATTGCTGCTGACCGTGCCGGCCGGAATCACCTTCCCGATCAACAGCTATCAGATCCAGCCGCAATTTTATGCCACGCTCGATCAGGTGTCGCAGACCCTCGCCGCCTATCCGCAGACGCTCGTCGACGTCTACGGCCACACCGACCCGAGCGGCGGCGACCGCATCAACATCCCGCTATCGCAGAACCGTGCCCAGTCGGTCGCCGATTATCTGTCGCAGCGCGGGGTGAACCCGGCCCGCATCGCGACCCAGGGCTTCGGCTCGTCGCGTCCGATCGCCGAGAACGGCACCGAAACCGGCCGCGCCCAGAATCGCCGCGTCGAAATCCGCATCGTCCCCGCGACCGAAGCGGGCTGATCAAACGACTGGCCAATGAAGAGGGGCGTCGGATCTTCCGGCGCCCTTTTCGTCAGGTGCGACGCTGCTGGAAGAATTCCCGGAGCAGCGCAGCAGCCTCGCTTTCGCCGATCCCGCCATAGATTTGCGGCGCGTGATGGCACGTGGGCTGCGAGAAGAGACGCGGCCCGTGCAGCACCGCGCCGCCCTTGGGATCCGCAGCCGCGAAATAAAGGCGCTCGATCCGCGCTAGCGCGATCGCCCCGGCGCACATCGCACAGGGCTCCAGCGTTACCCAGAGGTCGCAGCCGTCCAGCCGGGAGCTGCCGATCGCCCGCGCCGCTTCGCGCAGCGCCATTATCTCGGCATGGGCGGTGGGATCGTGGCCGCTGCGCATCGCATTGGCGGTGGCGGCGAGCACCTCCCCGTTCCGCATCACGACGGCACCGACCGGAACCTCGCCCGCGGCAGCGGCGGCACGGGCGCGGTCGAGCGCGATCCGCATCGGATCGGGAAGCGGGAAGGTCATGAGCACGAATTAGCGGCGCAGCCGGGCTCCGGCTACGCCGCAAGAAAAGCAGGAGATGCCGCGGCAGCGATCCAAACATCGCCGCCGCGGCCCATGGCGATTATTCCTCGCCGTTGTCCTTGACGCCGACCGCCGGCACGTCGACCGTTTCGGTCTCGGTCTCAATCTTCGGCACCTCGATGTTGGTCTCGGTGGTGCCAACCACGACTTCCTTCGAATCGACGTCGACTTCCGGCAGGGCGCCGCCCTCGGCGCTCACGTCGACGTCCGGAAGCGCGCCTTCCTTGACGTCCGCGCTCCAGAAGCCGGTCGCGAACAGGATGATGGCAATGACGACGATCACCGCCAGGATGCCGAGAAGCTTACGTGACATATGTTCCTCCACTGAAGAGCCTGAGCGGCTTGTCGGCACCCCAACGCAGGTTATCGGATTCGGTTGCACCCCCGCAACGAACTCTTCCGTTCTCCTCCTGCGGCGGCTCGCCAAGAGCGGTTGACGAAAGCCGCCCTTCGCTCTATCTGGCCGCACTTTCAGGGGCCTCGTGGCCCCCGCATAGCATCTCAGAGGACATTATGTCGCGCATTTGCGAGCTGACCGGCAAGGGCCGGCAGGTGGGCCACAACGTTTCCCACGCCAACAACAAGACCAAGCGCACCTTCCTGCCGAATCTGCAGAACGTGACCTTGATCTCGGACTCCCTCGGCCGCGGCATCAGCCTTCGCGTGTCGATGAGCGGCCTCCGCTCGGTCGAGCATGTCGGCGGCCTCGACAACTGGCTCGCCAAGACCTCGGACGAGAAGCTCAGCCTCAAGGCCCGCCGCCTGAAGCGCGAGATCGCCAAGAAGGGCGCCGAGCAGGCTGCCGCCTAACTCCGTCACCCTGGGTAGAGCGGGTTTCAGGACGAAGAAAATCACTCCAGCGCGAACTTCATCAGAAGGGTGCGCTGGAACCCCATGAAATTATCGTCCGACGCGATCCAGACGATCGTGCGGCCATCTTCCTCGCCTATGCTCAGCGCTTCGTAATTGTCGGTCGTCACCGGCGGCTCGAAATGCGCGAGTTCGCGCCCGCTCAGCACCGCCCTTTCCCCGAGCTCCGGCTTCTCCGCCACCGTCAGCTTGACCTGGATGCCGTCCAGGATCGAGATGCGACGATTGAGGAACAGCAGCCGGCCATCCGACAGCTCCGCCGCGTCGGTGATCCGAAAACCCTCCGGCGCACGATAGCCGAGCCGAACCACCTTCGTCCCCTTCTCCGCGGGATCGCCCGCGAACAGCAACGCCTCGGTCGCGCCGTCCGGCAGGCGTTTGCCTTCCGACAGGATCAGGAAGCGGCCGTCGCGCAGCCGCACCATCGCCTCGCTGCCCGAATTGAGCGGCCATTTGCGCATCTCCGCCGGATAGGCCGCGGCCTCGCGCCGCCAGCCGCCGCGCGCATAGCGGATCACCGCATTCTCGCGCTCGAACGCCACCCAGAAGCGGTCGCCGTGCACCGCCATCGCCTCGCTGTCGCGCGCCTTCTTGCGCTGGCCGGTCATCTCCGGGAGGTCCCTCATCCGGATCGCAATGCGGCCGGGCCGCGTCGGCAGGTCGAAATGCGACGTGATGCCGCCGTCGCTGAGCGCAAACACCCGCCGCCCCGCGACATGAATGGCGGAGATCCCGCCGAAATAAGGATGGTTGCTCCTCAGCGACCAGCCTTCGATGAACGTCAGCGCGCCCAGCCGCCTGTTTCCCTGCGCCTCCTCGCGGAGCGGCACCCGCTCCACCCAGAGCAGCGGATCGCCCGGAATGTCGGCGTAATTGGTCAGGCTCTTCGGCGCGAACGTCGCCAGCAGCGGCAGGGCGAGGAGGAGCAGGAAGCTACGCATCTCTGCACCTCCTAGCGGTCGAGGAACCGCCGCTACACCCTTAAAATCGATGAACAATCGCTGACGGGGACATTCAGGACCGGCTCAAGCGAATCAGGTCATAAGGGCTCAATCGACGACGGCCGGCGCATGCCTTCCCCGGCGCCGCCGACCGGAGACAAAGGAGTTTGTGCCATGCTTAAGAAGATCACCCTTTCGGCCGCTGCCGCTGCCGCCGCTCTGACCGCGCTGCCGGCCGCTGCCCAGGCGCAGGGTTATTATCGCGACGGCTATCGCAACGGTTATTATTCGCAGAGCTATCGCGGCGACCGCTACGCTCGCGGCGACCGTTATTACGGCCGCAACAGCTACAACCGGAACAGCTACCGCCGCTGCAGCGGCACCACCGGCACGATCGTCGGCGGTGCGGGCGGCGCCTTGCTCGGCCGTGAGATTGCCGGCCGCGGCAACCGCACCACCGGCACCGTGCTCGGCGGCGTGGTCGGCGCCCTGCTCGGCCGCGAAGTCGGCAAGAGCAGCTGCCGCCGCTAAGCCAGAAAGCTTCGGGTGCGGCTGAGGCCGCGCCCTCACGGGACCCCTCGAGTCGCGTAACGAGGGCGGGGCCCGGTGCGAGAGATCGCGCCGGGCCCTAACCTCGTCCGGCCCGCCGCACTGGCCCCATGTGGCGCTTGGCCTTCCTTAACGGCTCCGCTAAGAAGCCCGTCATGCACAAGTATTCGCGTTCCCTTGCCGCGTTCCTGATCGTGGCCGCCCTCGCTCCTCTTACCGCCTGCGCGGGCCTCGGCGGCGGCGGCAATCGCAGCCGCGCCGACACCCAATATGTCGCGAGCGACGTCAACACGCTCTACAATGCGGCCAAGCAGAAGCTGGACGCGCGCCAGTATAATGTCGCGGCAGCCCTGTTCGACGAGGTCGAGCGCCAGCATCCCTATTCGGTGTGGGCGCGCCGTGCGCAGCTGATGAGCGCGTTCAGCTATTATCTCGCCAAGGATCACCAGAAGTCGGTCGACAGCGCCCGCCGCTTCCTCGCCATCCACCCGGGCAACAAGGACGCGCCCTACGCGACCTATCTCGTCGCGCTCAATTATTACGAGCAGATCGAGGACGTGAACCGCGATCAGTCGATCACCAAGCAGGCGCTCGACGCGCTCGGCGAGGTGGTGCGGCGCTATCCGAACACCGACTATGCCTCCGATTCGCGTCTCAAGGTCGACCTCGTCCGCGATCACCTCGCCGGCAAGGAGATGGAGATCGGCCGCTTCTACCAGCGCCGCAACGAGTGGCTCGCCTCGGTCGTCCGTTTCCGCAACGTGGTCGATGAATATCAGACGACCACCCACACGCCGGAAGCGCTGATGCGCCTCACCGAATCCTATCTGGCGCTCGGCATTCCGGAGGAAGCACGCAAGTCCGCGGCCGTGCTCGGCGCGAACTATCCCGGCACCAAATGGTACCAGCGCGCCTACGAGCTGGTCCAGCGCCACGCGCCGACGCAAACGGCCGCCGCCACCTCGAGCTGATCCATGTGTCTCGTCATCCCGGCGAAGGCTGGGATCTCAGGACGAGAAGTCACAGCTAGTCCCGCTGAGACCCCGGCGTTCGCCGGTGTGACGTGCTGATGGGCACGTCATGCTGACCGCCCTCTCCATCCGCGATGTCGTCCTCATCGAGACGCTCGACCTCGAGTTCGGGGCGGGCCTGGGCGTGCTGACTGGCGAAACCGGTGCCGGCAAGTCGATCCTGCTTGATGCCCTCGGGCTCGCGCTCGGCGCCCGCGCCGACAGCGGCCTCGTCCGCAGCGGCCAGCCGCAGGCGGTCGTCACCGTCACCTTCGAAATCCCGTCCGGTCACGCCGCCTGGTCGCTGCTCGACGAGAACGGCCTTGCCGGCGAGCCGGGCGAGCCGCTCGTCATCCGCCGCATCGTCAAGGCGGACGGCGGCAGCCGCGCCCTCGTCAACGACCAGTCCGCCTCGGCCGGACTGCTGCGCGAGCTCGGCGCCACCCTGGTGGAGATACACGGTCAGCATGACGATCGCGGCCTCCTCAACCCGCGCGGCCACCGCGCCCTCCTCGACACCTATGGCGGCCTCGACACCGGCCCCGTCTCCCGCGCCTGGCAGGCGGTCCAAAAAGCCAGAGCGGCGCTCGCGTCCGCTCGGGCCGAACAGGACGCCGCCGAGCGCGACCGCGAGTGGCTGGAACATGCCGTGGCCGAGCTCCACGCGCTCGCCCCCCAGCCGGGCGAGGAGGAAAGCCTCGCCACCCTCCGCGCCTCTATGCAGACCGGCCAGCGCCTCAGCGGCGAGCTTGCCACCATCGGCGAGCAGCTCGAAGGGTCCGACGGCGCCCTCGCCCTCCTCCGCCAGGCCGCGCGCCGCCTCGACCGCATCGCGTCCGAGCACGAGCTGCTCGGCCAGGCCTTAGGCGCGATCGACCGCGCCGTGATCGAAGCCGCCGAGGCCGAGGACAAGCTCGCCCGCGCGGTCGAGCAGCTCGCATTCGAGCCCGCCCGGCTCGAGGAGGCCGAAGCGCGCCTGTTCGAGATCCGCGCCGCCGCCCGCAAGCACCGCGTCGCGCCCGACGATCTCGCCGCATTGTCGGAAGAGCTGTCCGCCCGCCTCGACGCGCTCCAGTCCGGCGGCGGCCGCATCTCCGCCCTCGAAGCCGATCTCGCCTCGGCATCGGCAGCCTACGCATCCGCCGCCAACGCTCTCACGGCCCAGCGCGAAACGGCAGCGGCGCGCCTCGATCAGGCCGTCGCGGCGGAGCTGCGCCCGCTCAAGCTCGACGCCGCCCGCTTCCGCACCATGGTGACGCGGCTGGAGGAAGGCGCCGAATCCGGCCGCGACCGCGTCGAGTTCGAGATCTCGACCAATCCCGGCGCGCCCTTCGCCCCGCTCGCGAAGATCGCCAGCGGCGGCGAGCTCTCCCGCTTCATCCTCGCCCTCAAGGTCGCGCTGGCCCAGCAGGGCGGCGCCACCACCATGATCTTCGACGAGATCGACCGCGGCGTCGGCGGCGCCGTCGCCAGCGCGATCGGCGAGCGCCTCCACCGCCTCGCCGAAAGCGCGCAGCTTCTCGTCGTCACCCACAGCCCCCAGGTCGCCGCCCGCGGCAAGAGCCACCTGCTCATCGAGAAGAGCCACGCCGGCACCGTCACCCGCACCAGCGTCCAAGCGCTCGACGAGGGCAGGCGTCGCGAGGAAATCGCCCGCATGCTCTCCGGCGCGCAGGTGACTGACGAGGCGCGGGCGCAGGCGAGCCGGTTGCTCGAAGCCGCCTGACCCTTCTATGCACCCGGCCATGAGCGGGAGCCCGACCGACACCGAAGCCGCCGACGAGCTGGAGCGCCTGGCCGCAGAGATCGCCCGCCACAATCGGCTCTACCACAGCGAGGACGCGCCGGAGATTTCCGACGCGGATTATGACGCGCTTGTGCGGCGCAATGCCGAGCTGGAGGCGCAATTCCCGCATCTGGTGCGCGAGGACAGCCCTTCACGGCAGGTCGGCGCGGCGCCGGCGGCCCACCTTGCCAAGGTGCGGCACAAGCTGCCGATGCTCAGCCTCGAAAACGCCTTCTCGGATGGCGAGGTCGCCGAGTTCCTCGGCCGTGTGCGGCGCTTCCTGAGCCTTCCAGTCGACGAGGAAGTCGCGCTCACGGCAGAACCGAAGATCGACGGCCTCTCCTGTTCGCTCCGCTACGAAAATGGCGCGCTGGTCCTCGCGGCCACCCGCGGCGATGGCACGACCGGGGAGGACGTGACGCCGAACGCCCGCACCATCGCGGACATTCCCCACCGGCTCGCGGGCGCGCCGGACGTGTTCGAGATTCGCGGCGAGGTCTACATGTCGAAGGCAGATTTCGCCGCCCTCAACGCCCGCCTCCGCGCCGAAGCCGAGGATCCCGACAAGGCGCGCCAGTTCGCCAACCCGCGCAACGCGGCAGCCGGCTCGCTCCGCCAGAAGGACCCGGCGGTCACCGCCTCGCGGCCGCTCCGCTTCTACGCCCATGGCTGGGGCGAGGTCTCCGCCCTCCCCGCCCGCACCCAGTTCGAGGTCATGCAGGCGATCGCATCCTGGGGCGTCCCGATCGCGCAGGACCTCGGCCGCTTCACCGACGCCGAAGCTCTCCTCGCCCATTATCGCATGATCGAGGCCAAGCGCGCCGACCTCGCCTTCGACATCGACGGTGTCGTCTACAAGGTCGACCGCCTCGACTGGCAGGAGCGCTTGGGCTTCGTCTCCCGCGCCCCGCGCTGGGCGCTCGCCCACAAATTCCCGGCCGAGAAAGCGGAAACCCTGCTGGAGGCGATCGACATCCAGGTCGGCCGCACCGGCAAGCTCACCCCGGTAGCTCGGCTCACTCCTGTCAGCGTCGGCGGCGTCACCGTCACCAACGCGACCCTCCACAACAAGGACGAGATCGAACGCCTCGGCGTCCGCCCCGGCGACCGCGTCCGCATCCAGCGCGCCGGCGACGTCATCCCCCAGGTGCTGGAGAACCTGACCCCCGACGCCGACCTGCCGCCCTACCTCTTCCCCGACACCTGCCCCCAATGCGGCTCCGAAGCCGTGCGCGAGGAGGGGGAGGTCGACGTGCGCTGCACCGGCGGCCTCATCTGCCCCGCCCAGCGCGTCGAGCGCCTGCGCCATTTCGTCTCCCGCCACGCCCTCGACATCGAAGGCCTCGGCATCACCCATATCGAGAGCTTCTTCCGCGACGGCCTGCTCCAGTCGCCCGCCGACATCTTCCGCCTCAGCAAGGAAGAGCTGCTGAAGCGCGAGCGCTGGGCCGAGATCAGCGCCGCCAACCTGATCGCCGCGATCGATGCCAAGCGCCGCCCGCCGCTCGACCGCTTCCTCTTCGCGCTCGGCATCCGCCATGTCGGCGAAGTCACCGCCCGCGACCTTGCCCGCCGCTTCCGCAGCTGGGTCAACCTCCAGGCGATGATCGATCAGTCGCTGAAGGTCCGGCAGGAGATGCAGCCCGCTTTAGGCGAGGAGGAGCGCAAGTTCCTCCAGCGCCGCGACAAGGGGGTGGTAGCCGCGATCGAGACCCCCGGCATCGGGCCCGAAGTCGCCAACGCCATCCTCGACTTCTTCGAGGAGCCGCACAATCGCGAGGTGCTCGCCGACCTGTTCACCGCGGGCGTCGAACCCGAGGATGTCATCTGGGAGACGAGGGAGTCGCCGGTCAGCGGCAAGACCCTCGTCTTCACCGGCAGCCTCGAAACCCTCTCCCGCGACGAAGCCAAGGCCCAGGCCGAGGCATTGGGGGCCAAGGTGGCCGGCTCCGTCTCGGCCAAGACCGACCTGGTAATCGCCGGCCCCGGCGCCGGCTCGAAGCTCAAGAAAGCGGCAGAGCTCGGCATCGAGGTCATCGACGAAGCGGGCTGGAACAGTCTCGTCGCCGCGGCGCAATGAGGCCCTAGCGCCAGCCGAGCGCCTTGCGCTTGCGCATCGCCAGGGTCGGCCAGTCGCCGCGCGGGATGGTGAAGCTCAGCATCAGCCCCTGGCGCCGATAGGCGGCGGCGACGCTGTCGGCCTGGCTGTCGAGCAGGCCGGCCAGGATCAGGCGCCCACCCGCCTCCAGTGCCGCCGCGATCGACGGCGCGAGGTCGATCAGCGGACCCGCCAGGATATTGGCGATGATGAGATCGTACGGCGCTCGCGCCTTGAGGCGGCCGTGCTCCAGCCCCGGCGCCACGACGAGCTCCAGCTGCCCGCGCGCGCGGCCGAGGCGGATGCCGTTGATCGCCGCATTCTCCTCGGCGACCTCGATCGAGACCGGATCGATGTCGGAAGCCGCCGCCTTGGCAGCCGGCCACAGCTTCAGTGCGGCGAAGGCGAGCAAACCAGTGCCGGTGCCGAGGTCGAGGATGTTGCCGAAGCTCAGCCCCTCCCCCTTCATCCGCTCCAGCGCGAGCAGGCAGCCGGTGGTGGTCTCATGCTGCCCGGTGCCGAACGCGCGGCCCGCGTCGATCTCGATCGGCATCGCATCCGCGGGAACATGCTCGCGATGGGCGGGCGTATGGACGAAGAAGTGGCCGGTGCGGATCGGCTCCAGCCCCTCCTGACTCAGCGTCACCCAGTCCTGCTCCTCGACCGCCTCGATCACCGGCTCGGCCCCGGCGGCGCTCGGCACGAGCGATCTCAGCAACGCGATGAAGGCAGCGTCCGGCTCCCGTTCGACATAGGCATCGAGCCGCCATGCATCCGGGGCGTCGGAATCGGGTTCGCTCGTCATCAGCACCGGCGGCGGATCGAGCCCGACAAGCTCGCTGATGTCGCCGGCAATCGCCTCCGCTTCCCCCTTGGTGCAGGGGAGGCTGATCTTCCAGCTAGCGGACAAAACTGGCCCCGTTGACGTCGATCACCGCCCCCGTCGCCGATGGCGGCGCGTCGACCGCAAGCCAGCGCACCGTCTCCGCCACCTCGTCTGCCGAGGCGACGCGGCCCAGGGGAATGTCGGCGAGCAGCTTGGCGCCGCCGCGGCTCTCCAGATAATCCTCCGCCATGCCGGTCATGGTGAAGCCCGGGCAGACCGCAAAGGCGAGGATGTTCTCGCGGGCATATCCGCGCGCAATCGACTTCGTCATGCCGATCATGCCCGCCTTGGACGCGGCATAATGCCAGTGCTGGGGCGAGTCGCCGCGATAGGCGGCGCGGCTCGCAACATTGACGATCCGGCCGCCACCCTTTTCGCGGAAATGGAGCACCGCCAGCCGGCACAGCTCCGCCGACGCGGTGAGGTTGACCTGCATCGTCCGCTCCCAGGCCGCGACCCAGGCCTCATCCGCCTGCTCGATCGGCGCCGCCTCGAAGATGCCGGCATTGTTGACGAGCACGTCGACGCTCCCGTCGAGCCTCCCCATCGCCTCCCACCAAAGCGCCCGCGCCGCCTCAGGATCGGAGAGGTCGGCCGCCACCGCCCCCTCTCCCCCGCGCGTCGAGTGGCCGACCACATTGTGCGCAGCCAGGGCCGAGAGGATCGACTTGCCGATGCCCCGGCTGGTGCCGGTGACGAGGATGTTCAGCTTTTCCATGCCGAGCCCGATAGGCACCGGCACGGGTGAGGTCTAGGCCGCGAAGTTGCTGACGAATTCGCTCGTGGTTGAGCGGAAGCGGGCGAGCTGGCCGCTGACGCGCTCGAAGCCGCTTTCCACCTGGTCGATCTCGCTCGCCACCTTGTCGGTGTCGGCGCGGATCGCCGCGATCGTGGAAGACATCGAATCTGCCGCCAACGCGGTCTCGTCGACGGCAGCCGTGATCATCGTCACCGTCTGCGCCTGGGTCTCCATGGCGCGGCGAATGCGATCGGCCGAGCTCTGCACGTCCTCGACCGTCTGCCGGATCGAGCCGTTGGCATCGACGGTCTGCTTCGTCGCCTGCTGGATGGCCGTGATCTTGCCGGTGATATCGTCCGTCGCCCGCGCCGTCTGGGCGGCGAGCGACTTCACTTCCTGCGCCACGACCGCGAAGCCGCGGCCCGCATCGCCGGCGCGGGCGGCCTCGATCGTGGCGTTGAGGGCCAGCAGGTTGGTCTGGCCGGCAATGTCGCGGATCAGGCTCAGAATCGATTCGATCGCCTCGACGTGGCCGGAAAGGGCGTGGCTGACCTTGACCGCGTCCGCGGCCTGGCTGCCGGCGCGGGTGGCGACTTCGGCGGCGACCTCGACTTCGCTCCTCGCGTCCTCGATCGCGCGGATTAGGCCGGCAGCGGTCTGCGCCGCCTCGCGCATGGCGACCGCCGATTGCTCGGCAGCCGCGGCGACCTCGGAGGTCTTGCCGAGCATGCCGCGCGCCGCGCCGGAGGTGGAGACGGTGCGCTCCCTCAGGCTCTGAGATTCCAACGCGGTGGCAGCGACGAGCGAGGCGACAGTCTGCTCGAACCGCTCGCTCTCGCGCCCGCGCGCCTCGGCAGCCTCGTTCGCCTCAAGGAGGGCGACCTGCGCCAGGATGATGTCGCTCTCGTAAGCCGAGAGCCGGTGGATGATGAGGTCGGCAGAGCCGAGCTTGTCCGCATCGTCGGCGAAATGCTCGCGCAGTTTCTCGCTGATCGCGGCGGCGACGCGCGCGCGCCGCTCCATCACCGACGGTACCGAGCGCTTGCTGGTGTAGATCTCGATACCGAAGGCGGCGACGTTCTCGATCCACTTGGCGTCAACCGGTCGCGTGAAGCGCTCACGCATCTGCGCCGCGGCATCGTCGCCGGCATCGGTGCGCACTGCCCAGTCGATTGCCTCGCCGGCCTCCCGCCACAGCCAGGCAAGGTCGCGCTCAAAGGCGCCATCGGGATTATAGGCGGCAAGACGGGCCTCGATCTGGCCCCCGGTCAGCTTCTGCAACTTGGTACCGTCCTCGTTCACGTGAAATTCGGCGGCCATGTCGATGTCCCCCTGCCCTTGGGCGCGAGGATACACGCCCGCCGGTAAAGCAAAGCTTAGGCCGCGTAGCTCCTCAGGAAGCGGCTGGTCGCGTCCTTGAACCGGGCGAGCTGCTCGTCCACCTGGCCGAAGTCGCGCTCCACCTCGTCGATCTCGCTCGCCACCCGGTCTGTGTCGGCGCGGATCGAGGCGATCGTCGAGGACATCGAATCGGCGGCCAATGCGGTCTCGTCGACCGCGGCGGTGATCATCGTCACCGTCTGCGCCTGCGTCTCCATCGCCTGGCGGATGCGGTCGGCCGAAAGCTGCACTTCCTCCACCGTCATCAGGATCGCGCTGTTCGCATCGACAGTGTGGTGCGTCGCCTGCTGGATAGCGGTTATCTTAGCCGTAATGTCATCGGTCGCCCGCGCCGTCTGGCTGGCGAGCGACTTCACCTCCTGCGCCACCACCGCGAAGCCGCGCCCGGCATCGCCGGCCCGCGCCGCCTCGATCGTCGCATTGAGCGCGAGCAGATTCGTCTGCCCCGCAATCTCCCGGATCAGCGACAGGATCGATTCGATCGCCTCGACATGGCCGCTGAGCGCCTGGCTGACCTTGACCGCCTCGGAGGCCTGGCCGCCGGCGCGGGTCGCGACGTCGGCCGCGGTCTCCACTTCGTTCCTGGCATCCTCGATCGCGCGGATGAGGCCCGCTGCGGTCTGCGCCGCCTCGCGCATCGCCACCGCGGACTGCTCGGCCGCCGCGGCGACTTCCGAAGTCTTGCCGAGCATTCCTCGCGTCGCCGCCGATGCGTCGCAGGCCTGCGCCCGCAATTTCTGGCTCTCCGCCGCGGTGCGCTCGACGACGCCCAGCATCTCCTTGTTGAACTCATTCCCCCGCGACTGCCGCCGCTCCCGCTCGTCGCGCTGGCGCAGGCGATCGAAATGCGAGGCGAACACGTCCATCTCGAGGATGGTGACCTGCGTCACCGCCTTGATCATGCGGGCGAGCTTTGCGGGCTCGTCCGACAGCCGGTCGACCAGGATCTCGTGCATCGCCTCGCCCTGGCCGGCGATGCCTGAGAAGATGCTCGTCATCGAGATCTTGGCGCTGAACGCCATCGATACATATTCGCCCGCCGTCTCGACCCAGGCCTCACTGGCGGGATCGGTGAGCATCCGCTTCAGGAAGGGGAAGATCCGACGCGTCAGGCTCTCGAGCTTGGCCTCGTCCACCCGGGTGTTGACCTCCGGCGAGCGGAGGTAGCGGATCCAGAAGGACCGGGCGACGCGATGCACGTCGTCCTCGATGATGCTCCACAGCTCGCGCGCATTCTCGACGAGATCGCCTTTACCATCGAACATCGCGAAACGCTGCGCGTTCATCACCGGCCCCATCAGCTCGTCCGCGCCTGCCATCGGTCCTGCCACTTCCCCAATCGGTGTCGCTGCCAGTTAGGGAGCCAGTGGTTAAGATGGCGTTAGTCATGCCTTCGGGGTGAGCGCACAAAGTGTGCGCTTAGGTCTCGAAATGAAACTGAAACTTCCTATATCGGGATCGGCTCACCGTCCCCCATGTGGTGAGCTGGCCCCGCCCGGATCTCCTCCCTGGATACCGAGCGGGGTCCTCCCAATCTCCAGAGCCTGACGAGAGCAGGCATTTCGCCCGTGGCTCCCGCTGTGATACTGCGACAGAGCAGCGAGCTAGCCTTCGTCGAGACCGTCACCTCCTTCCTCTCGCATTAGCACACCGCTCCTCGCCCACCCTTGCAACCTGCCGTCCAAGGCCTAAAAGCGGTCCCGGGTCCCCGCGAAGCATGATCTTGGGGATCCCTCTAAGGGGGACACAGAACATGCACCGCAATCCCTCGCGCCCGATGTCGCCGCATCTGACGATCTGGAAATGGGGCCCGCACATGCTGGTCTCGATCCTGCACCGCGTCACCGGCGGCGGCCTCGCCACGGTCGGCATCCTCGCCCTCGTCTGGTGGCTGGCGGCGGCCGCGACCAGCGAGGAATATTACGATTATTTCCTAGGTCATGCGACGAGCTGGTACGGCGTCGTCATCGGCATCGGCCTCACCTGGGCGCTGTTCCAGCACACGCTTTCCGGCGTCCGCCATTTCGTCATGGACATGGGCGCCGGCTACGAGTTGTCGACCAACAAATTCTGGGCGACGATGACGGTCGTCGGCGCGGCGGTGCTGACGGTGCTGCTGTGGCTCTACATTCTGGGGGTGCGCGCATGAAACAGGGAAGTGCGATCGGCCGCGTCCGCGGCCTCGGCTCGGCCAAGTCGGGCGCGCATCACTGGTGGCTGGAGCGGCTGACCTCCGTCTCCACCCTGATCCTGTTCATCTGGCTGCTGGTCGCGCTGCTGCGGCTGCCGCGGCTCGATTACGACATGGTGACGCAGTGGCTGGCCTCGCCCTTGGCGGCGGTGCCAATGCTGCTCCTGATCGTCTCGACCTTCTGGCACGCCAAGCTCGGCATGCAGGTGATCGTCGAGGATTATGTGCATGAGGAGGGCATGAAGCTCTTCACCATCACGATCACCAACTTCATCGCGATCGCGCTTGGGGCGCTCGCCTTCTTCTCGGTCCTGAAGATTGCCTTCACCGGGGGGGACAACTGATGGCCGAAGCCTATAAGATCATCGACCATATCTATGACGTGGTCGTCGTCGGCGCCGGCGGCGCGGGCCTCCGGGCGACCATGGGTTCGGCGCAGGGCGGCCTCAAGACCGCCTGCATCACCAAAGTGTTCCCGACCCGCAGCCACACCGTCGCCGCGCAGGGCGGCATCTCGGCCAGCCTCGGCAACATGAGCCCTGACCATTGGACGTGGCACATGTACGACACCGTCAAGGGCTCCGACTGGCTCGGCGACCAGGACGCGATCGAATATCTGGTGCGCGAGGCGCCCGCGGCTGTCTACGAGTTGGAACATGCCGGCGTGCCGTTCAGCCGCACCGCCGAGGGCAAGATCTACCAGCGCCCGTTCGGCGGCATGATGCAGAATATGGGTGAGGGACCGCCGGCCCAGCGCACCTGCGCCGCCGCCGACCGCACCGGCCACGCGATGCTGCACGCGCTCTACCAGCAGAGCCTGAAATACGACGCGGACTTCTTCATCGAATATTTCGCGATCGATCTGATCATGGAGAATGGCGTCTGCCGGGGCGTGATCGCTCTGTGCATGGACGATGGTTCGATCCACCGCTTCCGCGCCCAGGCCGTGGTGCTCGCGACCGGCGGCTACGGCCGGGCATATTTCACCGCCACCTCCGCCCATACCTGCACCGGCGACGGCGGCGCGATGGTGCTGCGGGCGGGGCTTCCCCTGCAGGATTGCGAGTTCGTCCAGTTCCACCCGACCGGCATCTACGGCGCCGGGGTCCTCATCACCGAGGGCGCGCGCGGCGAGGGCGGCTACCTCACCAACAGCGAGGGCGAGCGCTTCATGGAGCGCTACGCCCCCTCCGCCAAGGACCTGGCGTCGCGCGACGTCGTGTCACGTTCGATGGCGATCGAGATCCGCGAAGGCCGCGGCGTCGGTCCGCACAAGGATCATATCTACCTCCACCTCGATCATATCGATCCGAAGGTGCTGGCCGAGCGACTGCCCGGCATCACCGAGTCCGGCAAGGTGTTCGCGGGTGTGGACCTGACGCGCCAGCCGCTGCCGGTTACGCCGACCGTGCACTACAATATGGGCGGCATCCCGACCAACTTCCACGGCGAGGTAGTGACGCTGAAGGACGGCAATCCGGACAGTGTCGTGCCGGGTCTGTTCGCAGTCGGCGAGGCGGCCTGCGTGTCGGTGCACGGCGCCAACCGCCTCGGCTCCAACAGCCTGATCGACCTCGTCGTGTTCGGCCGCGCCACCGGCCTCCGCCTCTCGGAAACCCTCAAGGCGGGCGCTGCCCAGGCGCCTTTGCCCAAGGACGGCTCGGACCTTTCGCTCGGCCGGCTCGACCACTTCCGCAATGCGTCGGGCGGTTCGCCGACGGCGCAGATCCGGACCGACATGCAGCGCGTAATGCAGGCGCATTGCGCCGTGTTCCGCAACGACGAGCTGCTGCGCGAGGGCGTCGACAAGCTCGCCGCCGTCTACCAGCGGATGAACGACATCCACGTCACCGACCGCAGCCTGATCTGGAACAGCGACCTCATCGAGACGCTGGAGCTCGACAACCTCATCGCCCAGGCGAGCGTCACCATCGCCGGCGCCGTCAACCGCCAGGAAAGCCGCGGCGCCCACGCGCACGAGGACTATCCGGACCGCGACGACGCCAACTGGATGAAGCACACCTGCGCCTGGTTCGACGGCTGGGGCGGCAAGGGCGGCACGGTGCGGATCGATTACCGCCCGGTCCACGAATACACGCTCACCGACGAGATCGCCTACATCAAGCCCAAGGCGCGGGTTTACTGAGCCAGCCGCTCGTCGAACGCTTGCGCGCGTTCGCAGTCGAGCGGTTGGAGAGGTTGCTGCTTCGATCCACCTTCGCCTCGCAATGAAAGGCGGGTGAAGCGACGATGCTGACGATCCTTCTGGCCGCGGCGGCGGCCACCCAGCCGGTGCAAGTTGCGCCCGGGATCACGCTGATCGAAGGCCAGGTCACCGCCCACAAGGGTCCGGACGGGAACAGCATCTTCATCGAGGCGCCGGAGGGCCTGATCCTGGTCGATACCGGGCGGCATCCGGAGCATCGCGACCGGCTGCTCGCTTTCGCGCGGGAGCGGAAGCGGCCGATCGCGGCGATCGTCAACACCCACTGGCATCTGGACCATGCGACCGGCAATGGCGACATCCGCGCCGCGCACCCGAAGGCGGAGATCTACGCGACCCCGGCCGTGGAGGGGGCGCTGAAGACCTTCCTGCGCGACAGCCGCGAACGGACCGAGGCGGGGCTCGCCGCTGGCCAGATCCCGCCGGAGCGCCAGGCCGAGGTCCGGCGCTTCTTGGCGGTGATGGCAGACCCGGCACCGCTGCGCCCGGACCACCCGTTCGCCACGTCAAGCACCGTCACGATCGCCGGCAAGGCGCTGCACCTGAACGTCGCGCCGTTCGCCGCCACCGAGGCCGATCTCTGGATCTATGATCCGGCGACCAAGGTCGCGATCGTCGGCGATCTGGTGGTCGATGTCGTGCCGTTCATGGATACCGCCTGCCCCGAAGGGTGGCGCACGGCACTGGATGCCATCGCAGCGACGCCTTTCGTCACGCTGGTTCCCGGCCACGGCAAGCCGATGACCCGCGTCCAGTTCCAGACCTGGCGAACGGCCTACGACAATCTGCTCGACTGCGCCGCCGGCAGCCAAAGTAGCGATGCCTGCGCGATGGGTTGGCGGCGGGACGCGGCGGAGTTCGTCGCCGGCGAGGACCCCGGACGCATCGAAGCAATGACCAAATATTATCTCGAGATGCGCCTCAGGGCGAAGCCGGAGGAACGCGAGCGTTACTGCCGGCCGCTGGGCTGAGCCGCGACCGCTCGCAAGGCATCCGCGACCCTGGCCATGTCCCTCTCGAAGGCCCGCGCCAGCGCCGCATCGTCCAGCGCGGCGCGTTCGGCCAGCTGCCACATGGTGAGGCCGATGCGCAGCGTCGCCCCCCAGCGGCCGTCGTCGAGCTTCACGCATTTGACCGGCTGCCCGAGCCGGATACCGTGGCCAAGCAGTTGCTTGTGCCAGCTTTGCGCGTCCTCGAAGCTCCAGGCGCCGCCGCCGAGGCCCGACAAATCGAGTGTCGAAAGGGTGCGCATCTCGATCGGGTGGCTGTCGGCCTCGAACTTGTCCCCTGGCGGATAAGGCGCGACCCGCCGGGCGCCGAGCGTCTCCACGATCTCGCGGCGGACGGCAGCATGAAAGGCGAGGATGACTCGCGTGACCTGTTCCAGCGACAGCTTCTGGAACCGCTCCAGCTCGAAAATGGAAGCCTCGAGGCGCAGCAGCAGGCCGAGATTGGCGCTGTCGGGAAGCTGCTCGGCGCCGGGCCACGCATTCGGCCATTCGGCGCGGCGGAAGATGGTCGCGAAGCCCACCGGCAGCGGCTGAGCACCCTCAGCCAGCCCGCGTGGCACCAGCGCGAACCCGCTGAACGGCGGCCCGCCCATGAACTTGGAGCCGGTCACGAAGACGATCGCACCGCGTTGCAGATAGTCCGAGATCGCCGCCGACGTGATCCGCGCCTGGCACGCATCGACCACGAACGTCGCTTCATGCGCCGCCTGCAGCCGATCGATGTCGCCTATCGTCGGCAGGATCAGCCCGGTCTTGGAGCCGTGGACGACATGCACCAGCGGATGCCGCTCGGCCGCCTGCGCGTTGCCGATCGCCTCCTCGATCGCCTCGCTGATCTCCGACGAGCGGCGGCCGTAGCCGGCAGCATCGCGGACCGGGATGTCGATCAACTCGACATGGGTCTCCCCCAGGCCGGGCACCGGCACGCCCGGCTGTGTCGCCATCACAACGGCGGTGCTTTCGGCAAAATACTGGCCGTAGGCGGAGTAGATGCAGCCGCTCCCCACCTCGTCGGCGCCGAGCAGGATGTTGTGCGTGCCCGCCGCCGCCTTGCCGCCGGTGCAGGCGAGCGCGACATATTCGAGGTCGGTGCCCGAAGGCGCGAACACCACCGCCACGTCGTCCGGGATGGCGTAGGCGCCGCGGATGCGGCCGCGCAGCGCCTCCAGCGCCCCCGCATAGCCTTGCGCGGACAGCTCGCCTTCGGCCGCGATCTCCCGCAGCCGCGCTTCGACATGGGCGAAGGCCGCCGGCGAAATGTCGTTGGCGGTCGAGGAGGCGTAGGCGAGCACGTCGCTCGGCCGAGGCGCGGAGAAGTATTTGTTGAGCCCGGTCTCCGGGTTCAGCACGATACGGGCATCGCCGCCCGTCGTCATGAGGAGAGTCGCGGGCGCGTCGGTGGGTTCAGCCATATTGCGGCCCCACTTGGCCGTATAGCGTGGCCGGATTATGGCCGCGCCCGAGGGGCGGCGCGCGTCGTTCCGCCAAGCTGAAGGGCATCAAGTGCAACCCCAGGTCACCCCGCTCACCATTCCGGAGGAGGCGAAAAGCCGCCTCCGCATCATGTTCATCGCCAAGCATGCGAGATGGGAGGGTGGGCTGCACCCGGAGGACGGCAATCATGCCCTCTATCATGTCGAGGTGCGCGAGATCCTCAAGGGCCTCGGGCTCAACCTCGTCCTGGAGAACCGTTACGAGGCCTTGTTCGACAAGCCCGACGTCGATTTCGTCTTCCCGCTCCTCAACCGCGGCGGCTTCCTCAACAGCGAGATGCTGCTGCCCCTACTCTGTAAGCGCCACGGCATCCCCTTCCTCGGCGCCAGCCCGATCCTGCGCGGCCTCGGCGACGACAAGCATCTGACCAAAATGGCGTGCGCCGCCCGCGGCATCCCGACCGCACCCTGGGCGATCTATCGCCGCGGCGCGCCGGTCGAACAGTCGCGCTGCCCGGCCGGCGAGCGGCTGGTGATCAAGCCCAACGCCTCCTCCGCCTCGTGGGGCGTGCAGGACGCGCGCGATTGGGGCGGGGTCGAAGCCGCGATCCGCAGCATCCACAGCGAGGGCCACGATGCGATCGTCGAGCCGTTCCTCAACGGCAGCGACGTCGAGGTGCCGGTCATCACCATCGACGGCGAACCCACCATCATGCCGATGCTGATGTTCGAGCAGGCCGATCCGTCGCACCTGCGCACCTATTACGAGAAGCGCGACCTCGTCGAACGCGCTCACAAATATCAGCTCGTGCCGTTCGGGTCGGACGATCCGCTCTACGCCACCATCCACGCCCAGACCCGCGAGATGCTGAAGGAATTCCAGCCCTTCGACTATGGCCGCTACGAGTTCCGCGTCGACCGCGACACCGGCACCGTCAATTTCCTCGAGGTCAATCTCAACGCCAATCTCTGGTCGGAAAAAGTCTATGGCCGCTCCGCCGCGCTGGCCGGTCTCACTCAGTCGCAGCTGATCGAGACGATCCTCTGCGAGAGCCTCCGCCGTCACGGGCTCCTCGACCATTGAGCAGCGCCGCGCTTCCAGCTATCCGGGCGTAGCGAAGGGGGACTTGCCATGGCCGAATTCACGCTTCCCAAGAACAGCAAGATCACCGGCAAGGGCCGCACCCACAAGGCTGCGAACGGCGGCGGGCGGATCAGGAAGTTCAAGATCTACCGCTACGATCCCGACAGCGGCGAGAATCCCCGCTACGATACGTTCGAGCTGAACCTCGACGAGACCGGGCCGATGGTGCTCGACGCGCTCATCAAGATGAAGAGCGAGGCCGACCCCAGCCTCACCTTCCGCCGCTCCTGCCGCGAGGGCATTTGCGGCTCCTGCTCGATGAACATCAACGGCCGCAACGGTCTCGCCTGCACGACCGCGATCGAGGATTATAAGGGCGAGATCCGCATTACGCCGCTGCCGCACATGGACGTGATCAAGGACCTGGTGCCGGACTTCACCCACTTCTTCGCGCAATATGCGTCGATCGAGCCGTGGCTGAAGACGGTGACGCCGGATCCGTCCGGCAAGGAGCGCCTGCAGTCGCCGGAGGACCGCGCCAAGCTCGACGGCCTCTACGAGTGCATCCTGTGCGCCTGCTGCTCCTCCTCCTGCCCAAGCTACTGGTGGAACAGCGACCGCTTCCTCGGTCCCGCCATCCTGCTCCAGGCTTATCGCTGGCTCGCCGACAGCCGCGACGAGATGACCGGCGAGCGCCTCGACGAGCTCGAGGACCCATTCCGCCTCTACCGCTGCCACACCATCATGAACTGCGCGAACGTCTGCCCCAAGGGCCTCAACCCGGCCAAGGCGATCGCGGAAACCAAGAAGATGCTCGTCGAGCGAGCGGTTTGACCCCAAGAAAGGTTTGTATGCGTAAGTTTCTGTCCGGGCTTCTGGTCGTTGCGGCTTTGACCGCACTGCCGGCTTGCAACATGGTTCGCGGCGCGGGCGAGGACCTGCAGTCTGCCGCCGACACGGTCGACCGGGAGACCTGATCTCTTCTAAGCAGAGGCCGAGCTTGCATCCCCTGATTCGACACCAGCCCGATCCCGACCATCCCGGCTGGTTAACCTGGGACGTCACCGGACCGGAGCGTTACAACAGCACGATCGGCAAGCTCCTCGTCCGGGCGGAAGGGCCGGGTCGCGGGCGGTGCCGGATCTTCCCGGACACGCTGCAGACCAACCTCGGCAACGTCGTCCATGGCGGGGCGATCCTGACCTTCATCGACATGGCCCTGTTCGCCGGCGGCACGCTTGCCGGACTCGACATCTCGCATTCGGTCACGCTGGACCTCTCTGCCCAGTTCCTCGCACCCGGCCAGCCTGGGCGGCCGCTCGACTGCTCGGTCGAGTTGCTGCGCGAGACCAAGCGGCTCGCCTTCATGCGTGGCCTCGTCGAGCAGGAGGAGACCATCGTCGCCGCCTGGTCGGGCACGCTCCGGAAGGGCGGAGAGCGGCGGTGACCGCCGTTTCCGACCGCTATCAGGCGCTGGTCGCGGCGGGCGAGCTCAACCCAGACGAGGATCAGAAGCGTGCCGTTGCCGTGCTGGACAGGCTGGCCCGCGATCTCGTCAGGTCGGGCAAGGCGGGTTTCTGGTCGCGGCTCACCGGACAGGCGGCGCGGACGCCGCCCGGCGTCTACATGTGGGGCGGCGTCGGCCGTGGCAAATCGATGCTGATGGACCTGGCCTTCGAGTGCATCGACGTGGCGCCGAAACGCCGGGTCCACTTTCACGAATTCATGCTGGAGGTGCACCAGCGGCTCCGCGTGGAGCGGCAGGGCCAGACCGGCGACCCGATCCCGCCAGTCGCCCAAGCCATCGCCGCCGAGGCGAAACTGCTCGCCTTCGACGAGATGGTGATCAACAACAGCGCCGACGCGATGATCCTCTCGCGGCTCTTCTCGCAGATCCTTGCCGCCGGCGTGACGGTGGTCACGACCTCGAATCGCCCGCCGCGCGACCTCTACAAGGACGGGCTCAACCGCGAGCTGTTCCTGCCCTTCATCGACCTGATCGAGAAGGAGCTGGATGTGGTGCCGCTGAACGGTCCGACCGACTATCGGCTCGAGCGGCTTGGCGGGATGCCAACCTGGTATGTGCCGAACGGGCCGGAGGCGACGCGGGCGCTGAGCGACGCCTTCTTCCGCCTGACCGACTTTTCCGTCGAGGACCGCGCTAAGGTTCCGACCGAGGAGCTCCAGGTTCAGGGCGGCCGCACCCTGCACGTCCCCAAGAGCCTGAAGGGCGTCGCCGTCTTCTCCTTCAAGCGCCTGTGCGGCGAAGCGCGTGGTGCGCCCGATTACCTCGCGATCGCCCGGCGTTACCACACGGTCATCCTGGTCGGCATCCCCAAGCTCGGACCCGAGAATCGCAACGAGGCGGCGCGCTTCGTGACCCTCGTCGACGCGCTCTACGAGCATAAGGTGAAGCTGCTCGCCTCCGCCGACGCCCAGCCGTCGGAGCTCTACACGCAGGGCACCGGCGCCTTCGAGTTCGAGCGCACGGTCAGCCGGCTCGAAGAGATGCGCAGCGCCGACTATCTTGCCGAGGGGCACGGCGCGGCATAGCCTCCTTTTTCCGAAGGGGGACCCGCCATGCACCTGAGAAGCCTATTGCTCGCCGCTGCCGTTCTCGCCGCGCCCGCAGCAGCGCAGACCGACGCCCGCCGCGCCGCCGAGCGCGCCTTGTTCGAGAAGGTGGTCGAGATCCCGACGGTCGAGGGCCGCGGCCAGATGCCGAAGCTCACCGCCCTGCTCACGTCCGAGTTCCGCAAGGCCGGGATCACCAACGTCGTCGTCAAGGACCATGACAACACGCAGACCCTGATCGCCCGCTGGCCCGCCGCGCGGCCGTCGGGAAAGAAGCCGATCCTGCTGATGGCGCATATGGACGTGGTCGACGCCAAGCCTGCTGACTGGAAGCACGACCCGTTCACCTTCCGCGAGGAGGACGGCTACTACCTGGGGCGCGGGGCGGTCGACAACAAAGCCGCGCTGACCGGCATCGTGCTCGCCCTGCAGAATCTCCGGCAGGCCGGCTTCCAGCCGACGCGCGACATCATCGTCCTCTTCACGGGTGACGAGGAGACGGCGGCCAACGGCGCGCGCCGCGCGGCGACCGAATGGCGCGCGCTCATCGACTCGGAATATGCCCTCAACGGCGACGCTGGCGGCGGCGCCCTCTTCGAGGACGGGCGGGTCGACTCCTGGGTGCTGCAGCTCGCCGAGAAGACCTATGCGGACTACAAGCTGACCGCGATCAACCGCGGCGGCCACAGCTCGCAGCCGCGCCCCGACAACGCCATCTACCAGCTGGCAGGGGCGCTGAAGGCGCTCGAGGAATATCGCTTCAAGCCGATGCTCAACGACGCCAGCCGCGGCCTGTTCGATCACATCGCCAGGACCGACACGGGCATGTACGGGGAGCTCGTCCGCACCTGGCTCAAGGACCCGAACGATCAGGTCGCCGGCGACATGCTGGAGGTGATGGAGCCGGGCTACACCCGCACGCGCTGCGTCGCGACCCAGCTCTCCGGCGGCCATGCGCCGAATGCGCTGCCGCAGCGGGCGGAGGCCAACGTCAATTGCCGCATCTTCCCGGGCGTGAAGCCCGAAGAGGTTCGCGCGGAGCTTCAGGCGATCGCCGGACAGGATGTGAAGGTCGAGCTAGTCGGCTCGCCCACCGCCTCGGCTCCGAGCCCGCTGCGACAGGACATCGTCGACGCCTATCGCGCGGCGATCGGCGTCAAGTTCAGGGACGCGCCGATCCTCCCCTGGATGTCGGCCGGCGCCACAGACGGCAATTATATCCGCGCCGCCGGCATCCCCGTCTACGGCGTGGGCGGCCTCTGGGGCTATCTTGCCCAGCCTTCCGGGGCGCACGGCCTCAATGAGCGGGTCCTCGCCGACGGCTTCCATGGCCAGGTGCCGATCTGGGAAGACCTGCTCCGCCGGCTCGCCGGCTAGACGAGCGCGCGGGCGAGGCTCTGGCCGCGCCCGGTCAGCCCGTAGAGAGGCAAAGGCGGGAACCGGTCCTCGAGCCGGCGCTCGACCAGCCTCACCTCGAGCATCTGCTTCAGCGTCATCGAAAGCGCGCGCGGGGTAATCGGCCGCAGCTCCGCCTGTAGCGTCGAGAAGCGCTTCCAGCTTCGATCGAGGTCGATCAGCAAAGGAAGCGACCAGCGGCCGAGCGCATCGGGTTCCAGCTGCAACCGGCCGCGCTGCTCCATCACCCGCTCGCACCATGCGGCAATCGGCCGCCCGGCCTCCGTCAGCAGATATTCGGGGCGCAGCGGGTGGCCGTGCCCGGGATTGCGGCAGAGCCAGCCTTCTTTCTCCAGCGCGTCGATCTGGCGGCTGAGCATGCTCCGCGAGACGCCGAGCTGTCGCACCAGCACGCCGAAGCGGGCGCCGCCCTCGCGGCTCATGAACGCGAGCAGCGGGATCGCCCAGCGTCCTGAGGAGAGACGGCGAATGTCGTCGCGCGGGATCATGTCTTTACTTAGCCGCCGCAGCAGATTTATAGAAGCTATAAAAATAGAACCAAACGGAGGAACGGCTATGGCGATAGTTTATGATGGCGGGCTGACCTGCTCGATGGGCGTCATTGATTTGACGCGATCGCTCGACTGGTATCAGCGCGTGCTCGGCTTCACTTTGCTCTACCAGCAGGAGGATATCGCCTGGTGCGAGCTCAGCACCGGCGTCGCGCGGGTCAATGTCGGCCTCTCCGAGCGGCGCGAGGCGGGCGGCTCCGGCGGCGCGACTCTCACCTTCGGCGTCACCGACCTCAACGCGGCCAAGGCCGCGCTCGACGCCGAGGACGTCCGCCAGGACGGCGACATCGTCGAGATCCCCGGCCTCGTCCGCCTGCTCACCTTCTTCGATCCCGACGACAATGCCCTGATGTTCTACGAAGAGCCGAAGGGCGGTGCGGCATGAGGACTGGCCTGGCCCCCTAACCCGCCCCTCTCCCGGCGGGAGAGGGCTTGGGAGTCCACCCAATCTGCTTCTTCCGGTTGCCCCGCCCGCGCGGCGGGTCTAAGCGGGCGCCATTCCGAACGGCTGCTCTCCGCAGCCTGGTCCCGCTTGGCAAATCTCAAAGAGGTGGGGGTCACATGGCTCGCAAGAAAATCGCGCTCATCGGTGCAGGCAATATCGGCGGCACGCTCGCCCATCTCGCGGCGATCCGCGAACTCGGCGACATCGTCCTCTTCGACGTCGTTGAAGGCGTGCCGCAGGGCAAGGCGCTCGACCTCAGCCAGTGCGGTCCGATCGAGGGCTTCGACGCCAGGATCACCGGCTCGAACGACTATGCCGACATCGCCGGCGCCGACGTGATCATCGTCACCGCCGGCGTCGCCCGCAAGCCCGGCATGAGCCGCGACGACCTGCTCGGCATCAACCTCAAGGTGATGAAGGCGGTCGGCGAAGGCATCAAGAACAACGCTCCCGACGCTTTCGTCATCTGCATCACCAACCCGCTCGATGCGATGGTGTGGGCGCTGCGCGAATTTTCCGGCCTGCCGCATGAGCGCGTGGTCGGCATGGCCGGCGTGCTCGACAGCGCGCGCTTCAGCCACTTCCTCGCCGAGGAGTTCAAGGTCTCGGTGCGCGACGTGAACAGTTTCGTGCTCGGCGGCCATGGCGACACGATGGTGCCGGTGGTCCAATATTCGACGGTCGCCGGGATCCCCGTGCCCGACCTCATCAAGCAGGGCCGCTCGACCCAGGAGCGCATCGACGCGATCGTCAAGCGTACCCGCGGCGGCGGCGGCGAGATCGTCGGCCTCCTGAAGACCGGATCGGCTTTCTACGCTCCGGCGACGAGCGGCATCGCGATGGCCGAATCCCATCTCAAGGACCAGAAGCGCCTGCTGCCCTGCGCCGCCTATGTCGAAGGCAAATACGGCCTCGACGGCCTCTATGTCGGCGTGCCGGTGATCATCGGCGCGGGCGGCGTCGAGCAGATCGTCGAGATCGAGCTGGACGACGAAGCCAAGGCCAACCTGCAGGTCTCAGTCGACGCCGTGAAGGAGCTGCTCGATGCGTGCAAGGGAATCGACGAGAGCCTCGCATAAGGAAAATAGCGTCACCCCGGCGAACGCCGGGGTCTCAGGCCGGAAAGGGTTCTGAGCTTTTCACCCGACGAGACCCGGGCTTGCCGCCGGGGTGACGAAGAAGGATAGAAATGAGTATTCTCGTTAATTCGAACACCAAGGTCATCACCCAGGGCATGACGGGTGAGACCGGCACTTTCCACACGCAGCAGGCGCTCGCCTACGGTACCAAGATGGTCGGCGGCGTGACGCCCGGAAAGGGCGGCACCGAGCATATCGGGCTGCCGGTGTTCAACACCGTCGCCGAGGCGGTCGAGAAGACCGGCGCCGATGCCAGCGTCGTCTATGTGCCGCCGCCCTTCGCCGCAGACTCGATCCTTGAGGCGATTGATGCCGAGGTGCCGCTGATCGTCTGCATCACCGAAGGCATTCCGGTGCTGGACATGGTGCGGGTGAAGCGGGCGCTCAGCGGCTCCAAGTCGCGCCTCATCGGGCCGAACTGCCCGGGCGTGCTGACGCCGAACGAGTGCAAGATCGGCATCATGCCGGGCAACATCTTCAAGAAGGGCTCCGTCGGCGTGGTCAGCCGTTCCGGCACGCTCACCTATGAGGCGGTGTTCCAGACCTCCAATGCCGGCCTCGGTCAGACCACTGCGGTCGGCATCGGCGGCGATCCGGTCAACGGCACCAATTTCATCGACGTGCTCGAATTGTTCATGGCCGACGAGGCCACCCAGTCGATCATCATGATCGGCGAGATCGGCGGCTCGGCCGAAGAGGATGCGGCGCAGTTCATCGCCGACGAGGCGAAGCGCGGGCGCAAGAAGCCGATGGTCGGCTTCATTGCCGGCCTGACCGCCCCTCCGGGCCGCCGCATGGGCCATGCCGGCGCGATCGTCTCCGGCGGCAAGGGCGGCGCCGAGGACAAGATCGCGGCGATGGAAGCGGCTGGAATTAAGGTGTCGCCGAGCCCATCTGAGCTGGGCAGCACCCTCGCACAGCTTTTGAAAGGCTGAACAGGGAAAGACGAAAGCATCGGCGCGTTGGTTGTGACGGCGCGCGACGAGTAAGGCAGACGCAAAGTGGACAGCTTCGGCGACATCGAACGGGAGCAGGGCCCAAGCTGGGCTCGCGACAACTGGCCGCTGAGCGACCTCGACGAGCTCAATGCGGGGCTCGACCCGACCCGCATGACGATCGAGAAGGTCGCCGCCAAGGCCAAGGAAGCCGCCGTCGCGAGCGGCCGGTCCGAGGCCGAGATCCAGCAGGCGGCGCAGGATTCCATCCGCGCGATGATGCTGATCCGCACCTATCGCGTGCGCGGCCATCTCGCCGCCGATCTCGACCCACTCGGCCTCGTCAAGCGCGAGCTGCCGGCCGATCTCACCCCGGAATTCCACGGCTTCACCGGCGCTGCGCTTGATCGCGAAGTCTATCTCGGCGGCACCATGGGCTTCGAGACCGCGACCGTGCGCGAGCTCGTAGAGTGCCTGCGCCGCAATTACTGCGGCAAGATCGGCCTCGAATATATGCACATCAACGACCTGGAGGAGCGCCGCTTCCTCCAGGAGCGGATGGAGGGCAAGGACGCCGCGATCAGCTTCACGCCCGAGGGCAAGATCGCGATCCTCTCCAAGGTGATCGAAGGCGAGGAGTGGGAGAAGTTCCTCGCCCGCAAATATGTCGGCACCAAGCGCTTCGGCCTGGACGGCGGCGAATCGATGATCCCGGCGCTCGAAAGCGTCATCAAATATGGCGGCCAGTACGGCGTGCGCGAGATCGTGCTGGGGATGGCCCATCGCGGCCGCCTCAACGTGCTGTCGAACGTGATGGGCAAGCCCTATCGCGTCATCTTCAGCGAGTTCGCCGGCGGCTCCGCCAACCCGGAGGATGTCGGCGGCTCCGGCGACGTCAAATATCATCTCGGCACCTCGTCGGACCGCACCTTCGACGACATTAGCGTCCACCTCTCGCTGGTCCCTAATCCGAGCCACCTCGAGGCGGTCGATCCGGTCGTGCTCGGCAAGGTGCGCGCCCAGCAGGTCCAGCGCGGCGACGTCGAGGGCGACGAGGTGCTGCCGGTGCTGCTCCACGGCGACGCAGCCTTTGCGGGCCAGGGGATCGTCGCCGAATGCTTCGGTTTCTCCGGCCTGCCCGGCTACGGCACCGGCGGCTGCCTGCACTTCGTCATCAACAACCAGGTCGGCTTCACCACTTCGCCGCAATTTGCGCGGTCGTCGCCCTACCCGTCGGACGTCGCCAAGATCGTCCAGGCCCCGATCCTGCACGTCAACGGCGACGATCCGGAGGCGGTCACCTTCGCCTGCAAGCTGGCGATCGAATACCGGCAAAAGTTCAACCGCGACATCGTCATCGACATGTGGTGCTACCGCCGCTTCGGCCACAATGAGGGCGACGAGCCGAGCTTCACCCAGCCGCTCATGTACGCGAAGATCCGCCAGCATCCGCCGGTCAGCAGGCTCTACGGCGCGCGGCTCGTCGAAGAGGGCGTGATCGACCAGGCCGGCATCGACCGCCTCGTCGACCAGTTCACCAAATTGCTCGAAGGCGAGTTCGAGGCGGCCAAGTCATACCTCCCGAACAAGGCCGACTGGTTCGAGGGTCGCTGGGCGGGCCTGGGCCGGCCGGACACGCCCGAAACGGAACGCCGCAACGTAGCGACCTCGGTGGACGAAGCGCAGCTCAAGGCGATCGGCGAGACGCTGACCACGGTTCCGGCCGATCTCGAGCCGCACAAGACCCTGCTGCGCATCCTCGAGGCCAAGCGCGAGATGTTCGCCAGCGGCCAGGGCTTCGACTGGGCGACGGCGGAAGCGCTCGCCTTCGGCACGCTCGTCGCCGACGGCTATGGCGTCCGCCTCTCCGGCCAGGACAGCGGCCGCGGCACGTTCAGCCACCGCCACGCCGTCTGGGTCGACCAGAAGGACGGCCACAAATATATCCCGCTCACCACGGTGAAGGGCGGCCGTTTCGAGGTGCGCGACAGCCCGCTCTCCGAGTTCGGCGTGCTCGGCTTCGAATATGGCTATGCGATCGCCGACCCGCGCACCCTGGTGCTCTGGGAGGCGCAGTTCGGCGACTTCGTCAACGGCGCGCAGGTGATGATCGACCAGTTCATCGCCGCCGGCGAGGCCAAGTGGCTGCGCGCCAGCGGCCTCGTGATGCTGCTCCCCCACGGCTACGAGGGCCAGGGTCCGGAGCACAGCTCGGCGCGGCCGGAGCGCTTCCTGCAGCTTTGCGCCGAGGACAATATCCAGGTCGCCAATTGCACCACGCCGGCCAATTACTTCCACATCCTGAGGCGCCAGATGCTGCGGGACTTCCGCAAGCCGCTGATCATGATGACGCCCAAGTCGCTGCTCCGGCACAAGCTCGCCGTCTCCAGCGCCGAGGAGTTCACCGGCGACAGCCATTTCAAACGCATCCTCTCCGATCCCGCCGCACCGCGCGACGAGGATGTGAAGCGGCTCGTCCTCTGCTCGGGCAAGGTCGCCTATGATCTCCTCCAGGCACGCGACGCGGCCAAGGACAGCTCGACGTCGATCGTCCGCATCGAACAGCTCTACCCCTTCCCCTCCGAGCCTTTGGTGGTGCGCCTGAAGCGCATGACCAATCTCGAAGAGGTGGTCTGGGCGCAGGAGGAGCCGAAGAACCAGGGCTACTGGACCTTCGTCGAGCCCTTCGTCGAGCAATGCCTGGTCCAGGCTGGCGTGCGGCCGCAGCGGCCCCTCTATGCCGGGCGGCCGTCATCGGCCTCGCCGGCGACGGGTCTTGCCAAACGGCATGCGTCCGAACAGGCCTCACTCATCGAGCAGGCGCTCGGCCATGCCGCCCAGGCGGCACCGCAGCGCAAGGCGAGCTAAAGGAAAGACATGGCAACCGACGTTCTGGTCCCGACGCTGGGGGAATCGATCACCGAGGCGACGCTTGGCCAATGGATCAAGAAGCCCGGCGAGCCGGTGAAGGTCGACGAGCCGATCGCCAGCCTCGAAACCGACAAGGTGGCAGTGGAAGTGCCCTCGCCGGTCGCGGGGACGATGGGCGACTATGTGGTCCAGGAAGGTGACACGGTCGCCGTGGGCGCTCTTATTGCCCGGATCAACGAAGGTGTGTCCGCGCCGGCGCCCGCGAACGGTACCAAGGCCGAAGCGCCCGCGCCGAACCTGGCGCATGCGGTCAATCCCGGCGGGCCCGGCGAGAACCCGACGCTCGCCGAGGATGCGCACGCACCCATGCCAGGCCAGGGCCACGACAGCAGCAGCGACATGGGCCTGACCCTCTCGCCCGCGGTGCGCCGCGTGGTGCTGGAGCACGGCCTCGACCCCTCCAAGATCAAGGGCACCGGCAAGGACGGCCGCCTGACCAAGGACGACGTCCTCGCCGCCGCCAAGGCGCAGGGCCAGGCAGCGCCCGTTCCGGCCGCGCCGTCAACTGCCGCCCAAGCCCCGGCTCCGGCTCCCACCGCGGCGCCCCTCACGGGCGAGCGACGCGAGGAGCGGGTGCGGATGACCCGCATCCGTCAGACGATCGCCAAGCGATTGAAGGATGCGCAGAACACGGCCGCCCTGCTGACGACGTTCAACGACGTCGACATGACAGAAGTGATCGCCGCGCGGGCCAAGTATAAGGACCTGTTCGAGAAGAAGCACGGCATCCGCCTGGGCTTCATGGGCTTCTTCGTGAAGGCCGCGGCGCTGGCCGCGCGCGACGTGCCGTCGGTCAACGCCTATATTGAGGGCGACGAGATCGTCTATCACGACTATCTCGACGTCTCGGTCGCGGTGAGCGCCCCCAACGGCCTCGTCGTCCCGATCATCCGCAACGCCGACACGCTGAGCTTCGCCGAGATCGAGAAGACGATCGCCGACTTCGGCAAGCGCGCCAAGGACGGCACCCTCAAGATGGAGGAGATGCAGGGCGGCACCTTCACCATCTCCAACGGCGGCGTGTTCGGCTCGCTGCTCTCCACGCCGATCATCAACCCGCCGCAATCGGCCGTGCTCGGCATGCACCGCATCGAGGAGCGGCCGGTCGTCAAGGACGGCCAGATCGTCGCCCGCCCGATGATGTATCTCGCTCTCTCCTACGACCACCGCCTGGTCGACGGCCGCGAGGCGGTCACCTTCCTGGTGCGCATGAAGGAAGCGATCGAGGACCCGACGCGGCTTCTGATCGACCTGTGAGTCCCCGCCCGGGGCACGAAGGAACAATGGAATGGCAGACACTGACTTTGACGTGATCGTGATCGGCTCCGGCCCCGGCGGCTATGTGGCCGCGATCCGGGCGGCGCAGCTCGGCCTCAAGACCGCATGCGTCGAGAGCCGCGAGACGCTCGGCGGCACCTGCCTCAACGTCGGCTGCATCCCGTCCAAGGCGCTGCTGCACGCGTCCGAGCTTTTCGCCGAGGCGAGCGAAGGCGCGCTGGCCAAGTTCGGCGTCAAGGTGGGCCAGGTCGAGCTCGACCTCGACACGATGCACGCCGAGAAGGCCAAGGCGGTCAAGGAGCTGACCGGCGGCATCGCCTTCCTGTTCAAGAAGAACAAGGTCGAATGGCTGAAGGGCCACGCCGCCTTCACCGGCAAGAACAGCATCGATGTCGCCGGCAAGAGCTACACCGCGAAGAACATCGTCATCGCCACCGGCTCCTCGGTCACGCCCTTGCCCGGTGTCCAGATCGACAACGAAGCGGTGATTGATTCCACGGGCGCGCTCGCTCTTCCGAAAGTTCCAGGTCACTTGGTCGTGATCGGCGGCGGCGTGATCGGCCTGGAGCTCGGCTCCGTCTGGCGGCGCCTCGGCGCCAAGGTCACCGTGGTCGAATATCTCGACGAGATCCTGCCCGGCATGGACGCCGAGGTCCGCAAGGAAGCGCGCAAGATCTTCAAGAAGCAGGGCTTCGACATCCGCACCTCGACCAAGGTCACCAAGGCGACGCGTAACGGCGCGGGTGTGACCGTCACCCTCGAGCCCGCCGCCGGCGGCGCTGCAGAGACGCTCGAGGCGGACGTGGTGCTGGTCTCGATCGGCCGCCGCCCCAACACCGAAGGCCTCGCGCTCGAAGAAGCCGGCGTGCAGGTCAACAATCGCGGCGTGATCGAGGTCGATCACAGCTTCGCCACAAAGGTGCCCGGCATCTGGGCGATCGGCGACGTGACCCCCGGCCCGATGCTCGCCCACAAAGCGGAGGACGAGGGCATCGCCGTCGCCGAGAATATCGCCGGCCAGACCGGCATCGTGAACCACGAGGTCATCCCCTCGGTCGTCTACACCCATCCCGAGATCGCCTCGGTCGGCAGGACCCAGGACGAGCTTGAGGCGGCCGGCGTCGCGGTCAAGGTCGGCAAGTTCCCCTTCATCGGCAACAGCCGCGCCAAGACCAACCGCGACACCGACGGCTTCGTCAAGGTGATCGCCGACGCGAAGACGGATCGCGTGCTCGGCGTCCACATCATCTCCAGCCTCGCCGGCACGATGATCGCCCAGGCCGCCCAGGCGATGGAGTTCGGCGCCACGTCGGAGGACATCGCCTACACCTGCCACGCCCATCCGACCCATTCGGAAGCGATCAAGGAAGCGGCAATGGCGGTGACGGGCCTCCCCATCCACATCTGACGCGCGGCGTCGCCCCATTCGGGGCCAAGGAGGGCGCGTGAGAATTCGCGAGACGCTGAGGCGCTGGCATGTCTGGCTCGGCTGGATCGTCGCCCTGCCTTTGCTCCTTTGGACCGCCACCGGCCTGTTCATGGCGACCTTCCCGATCGAGCGCGTCCGCGGCGAGCATCTGATCGGCGACGCGCCGACGCTGACCCTCGAGGCCCCGCCAATCGTCCCCACAGTCGGCGCCCGCCCCCTCGCCTCAATTAGCCTGGAGCCGCGGCCGGGCGGCGCGCGCTGGATCGTCCGCTACAAGGATGGGGGCGCCCGCCTCGCCGATCCAGCCACGGGCCGGCTGCTCCCGCCGCTCTCCGCGGCCGACGCCCGTGCCATTGTAGAGGCGCGCTACACCGGCGCCGCCAGGATCGCCGCCGTGGAACGCACCTCGGCAGATGCGCCCCCGATCGAGCTCAGGCGCAACGTCCCGGCTTGGCGGGTGGTCTATGACGACGGCGCCCGCTTCTACGTCCATGCCGAGACCGGCGAGATCCTCGCCCGCCGCACCGCCCTCTGGCGCGTCTACGATTTCATGTGGGGCCTCCACATCCTCGACCTCGGGGGCCGCGAGGACACGGACAATGTCTGGCTGTTCGGCTTCGCGCTGATCAGCCTCGCATCCGTCCTGATGGCGATCGTCCTGCTGCCGATGACGCTGCGGCGCCGCCGCTCAAGCCCGAGGAGCTGACCGATGGGCTCGCTCGTCGAATGGTTCGACCTCGCCGGCGTCGCGGTCTTCGCCGCGTCCGGCGCGCTGCTCGCCGCGGCCAAGCGCCAGACCCTCGTCACCTTCATCTTCTTCGCCGTGGTGACCGGCGTCGGCGGCGGCACCTTGCGCGATCTGCTGATCGGCGCGCCGGTCTTCTGGATCGAGGACAATGCCACCCTGCTCATCTGCCTCACCGCCGCCTTGCTGGTCTGGCTGCTGCCGGCGAGGCTGTGGAAGGGTCGCGCCCTGCTCTGGTTCGACGCCGTCGGCCTCGCCGCCTACGCGACCTATGGTGCCGCCAAGGGCCTCGCCTTCGGAGTCGCGCCCATCCCGGCGATCGGCATGGGCGTGCTCACCGCCTGCGCCGGCGGCATCATCCGCGACGTCCTGGCCGGCGAGCCCAGCATCCTGCTGCGCGCCGAGCTCTACGTGACCGCCGCCGCCCTCTCTGCGGCTCTGGTGGTGGGCCTGCTTCTGCTCGGCCTGCCGATCCTGATCGCAGGAGCGGTCGCAGCCCTGTCGGGCTTTCTCCTCCGCGCCGGCGCCATCCGCTACGGCTGGAAGATCCCCTCCTACAGCCGCTAAACGATTGCAGCTTGACTTGATTGAATGATCAATCAAGTATGGAGACATGGCGGCGCGGGACACCAGGGGCAAGATCATCGAAGCGGCGATGGAGCTGTTCTGGCTCAAGGGATACGGCTCGACCTCGATCGCCGACATCCTCAGCCGCAGCCAGGTCAACAGCGGCAGCCTCTACCATTATTTTCCCGGCAAGCAGGACGTGCTGGTGGCGGTGCTGGAGGCCTATCGCGACGGCATCGGCCCGATGCTGCTGGAGCCGGCCTGGGCCGGCGTCGACGATCCGATCGAACGCATCTTTGCCCTGCTCGCCAAATACCGCCAGCTGATCGTTGACACCGACTGCGAATATGGCTGCCCGATCGGCAGCCTCGCGCTGGAGCTGCACGAAGCCGATCCGATCGTCCGCCAGCGCATGGCGGAGAATTTCACCAATTGGGCCGCCGCGATCCGCACCTGCCTCGAACAGGCGCCGGAGCGACTGCCGGCCGATGCCGACCTGCAGGGGATCGCCGAGTTCGTGCTGACCGCGATGGAGGGTGGCGTGATGCAGGCCCGCACCTATCGCGACGTCGCCTATTTCGATCGCATCATATCGCAGCTGCGCGCCTATTTCGACGCGCTTGCCGCCCGTGCACGCGTTCCACAGCCTGAAGGGGAGGTCCTGTGATGCTGACGATGATGATCGCGCTCGCCGCCGCGGCGGATGCACCGCAAGTGAGACAGGGCCTCGAGCCGCTCGGCTTCCTCGTCGGCCATTGCTGGCGCGGCGAGTTCAAGGGCGGCGAGCAGGACACGCACTGCTTCGACGCCGTCTATGACGGGCAGCATATCCGCGACCGCCACGAGGTGACCGGAGGCAAGGGCGTCTACAAGGGCGAGACCATTTACTCCTTCGACGGCAAGGCGGCGACCTACACTTACTGGAACAGCCAGGGCGGCGTCAGCCGCGGCACCATGCGGCCGGAAGCAGACCGGCTGAATTTCGGCGACGAGAGCTACACCAGCCCGAACGGCCGCCGCATCTCCCTATCCACTCATTGGCGCCGCGTCGGCGACGATGCCTATGAGGCGGTGACCGTCTCTCCCGAGCTGCCGACGATGAACCGCACGGTGCGCTACGAGCGCGTGAAGGACGCCATCGCCGTCACCAAGTCCCGCGGCATCGACGGGAGCCATTCGCTCACCCACGAGACGATTGTCGAGGCGCCTGTGGCCGATGTCTGGGCCGCCATCTCCAGCGTCGAGGGGTGGAAGAGCTGGGCCGTGCCGGTCGCCTGGGCGACCGAGCCGAACCTGATCGAGACCAGCTACGATCCCGCTGCCAAACCGGGCGACAAGAGCACGATCCGCCAGCGCCTGCTCGCGCAGGTGCCCGGCCGCATGCTCGTGTTCAGCAGCGTCAAGGCGCCCGACGGCTTCCCCCATTTTGACACCTTCGCAAAGGTGACGAGCATCTTCGAGCTGGAGCCGGTCGACGCCCGCCGCACCCGCGTCCGCCTCACCGGCAGCGGCTATGCCGACAGTGATGCGGGGCGCCAGCTGCTCGGCTTCTTCGAGCAGGGCAACAAGGTTTCGCTCGACCAGCTCCGCACCCGCTTCGTCAGCGGCCCGATCAACTGGGCCAGGATGCGCACCGCCGCGAAGAAGGGGAACTGACCATGCCCGAAGTCAGTCTGCTTGCGGTCCTGCTCTGCGGCATCGCCTCGATGGTCCTCGGCGCCCTCTGGTATTCGCCCTTGCTCTTCGGACGGCGCTGGCAGACCGAGACCGGCCTCTCCGACGCGGAACTCGGCAAGGGAAACATGCCGCTCATCTACGGCCTCGCCTTCCTGTCGAGCATGATCGCCGCGTATGTGTTCGGCATGTTCCTCGGCCCGGAAATGGGCGTCGGGCCAGCGACCGGCGCCGGAGCCGCCGCAGGCCTGTTCTGGATCGCCGCCGCCTTCGGCATCTCCTATCTGTTCGAGCGCCGTAGCTTCGTCCACTGGGCGATCAATGGCGGCTACCACGCCATCCAGTTCACCCTCTTCGGCCTCATCCACGGGCTGCTTTAGGCTTAGCCCCCCTCTCCGAGCGGGGAGAGGGCCAAGCTCAGCGGATGCCCACGTCCGCAAAGGGTAACGGCTCCCGTGGCGGGTTCGTCTCCGGCCCGAGCGCACGCTGCCAAAGACCGACATCGTGCCAGCGACCCATCTTGTAGCCGACCTGCCGGTAGGCGCCGGCCTGGACGAAGCCCAAGCTCTCATGCAGCCGCACGCTCGCTGCATTCGGCAGCGTGATCGCTCCGATTGCCTGCGCGAAGCCCTGCGCCTCCAGCGTCCGGATCAGCGCCTCGTAGAGCGCCTTGCCGATGCCGCGCCCATGCGCCGCCGCCGCGAGATAGACTGACGTCTCTACCGCATAGCGATAGGCCGGCCGTGCGCGGAAGGCGCTCGCATAGGCATAGCCTAGCACCTCCTCCCCCTCCGCCAGCAGCCAGGGATAGAGTTCGCCGCCCGCCTCGATCCGCTCCCGCATCAGGTCGGCGCCGGGCGGCTCGGTCTCGAAGGAGACGGCGCTGCCCTCGACGTACGGCGCGTAGATGGCCGCGACCGCGGCCGCATCGGCCGGCGACGCGCGGCGCAGCCTCACCGTCCGATCAGGCTCGCGAGCCAAGTGCCGAGCGATACCCGCTCGCTTCGCCTGAGCGCCGTCCGCGTTGCCGGGCATTCGAGGCAGCGCGCCTGGATCGCCGGGCCGGCGAGGATCTGCCCCGCATCGGCGAGCGCCCGCGCCAGCAGCTGCTGCGGCTCAGCCGCCATCCGGCTGAAGGCGTCGGGCGAAGCCTGCTCGCCCTCCTCCATCGTGCGGAACAGCTGGTCGAACCAGCTCGGCTCCTTCTCCAGCCAGACCGCCTCCGCCTCATTGGGATCGAGCTTTGCCCGCCGCGCCGCTTCGGCGATCGCGTCGTCGAGCGAGCCGAAGCCGTCGACCAGCCCGAGCTGCCGGGCGGTGCCGCCGTCCCAGACCCGCCCCTGCGCGATCTGGTCGACCCGCGCGACCGGCATCTTGCGGGATTCGGACACCAGGGCGAGGAAGCGGCGATAGGTGCTCTCGACGCCGCTCTGGATCAGCTGGTCCGCCACCGGCGACGGGCCTTGCAGCAAGTCCGGCTCGCCCGACAGCGGCGTCGTCTTGATGCCGTCGACGCCGAGGCCAAGCTTGGCGAGCGCGCCCTCGAAGCTTGGCAGGATGCCGAACACGCCGATCGACCCGGTAATCGTTTCGGGCTCGGCGAGGATGCGGTCGCCCGCGGTCGCGATCCAGTAGCCGCCGCTCGCCGCCACCGATCCCATCGAAACCACCACCGGCAGCCCCCGCGCCTTCGCGTTGAGCACCGCCTGGCGGATCCGCTCGGACGCGAGCGTCGACCCGCCGGGCGAGTCGACCCGCACCACCAGGGCCTTGAGGTTCTTCTCCCTGAGGCCCTTCTCGATATGCTGCGCGATCGTCTCGCCGCCGGCGGTGCCCGGGCCCGCCTGGCCGTCGACGATATTGCCCGCCACCGTCACCACGCCGATCTCGCCGCCGGCATCGCTCGCCGGATAGGCGGCGATCCACTGGTCGAGCTGGATCCCCTTGAAGCTGCCGGGCACCTTCTCGTCCTCGGCGCCGACGATCTCGGCGAGGCGCTTGCCGAAGGCGGTGCGGTCGCCGAGCCGGTCGACGAGGCCCGCCGCCAGCGCCGCCTGCGCCATGTCGCCGCGAGAGGCTGCGATGCGCTCGGTTGGCGATGTCGCATAGGCGGCAACCTGCGCCTTCGGCCGCGCCCGCCGGACCTCGTCCTGCCAGGTTTCCCAGAGCGCCCCCGCCAGCGCCTCGTTCGCCGCCCTGGCCTCCGGCGACATGTCCTCACGGATGAACGGTTCGACCGCCGCCTTGTAGGTGCCGGCGCGGTAGACGTTGGCGGTCACGCCGATCTTGTCGAGCAGGCCCTTGTAATAAAGGTTCGAGCCGCCCGGGCCGGCGATCAGCACCGCGCCGAGCGGATTGAGCCACACTTCGCTGGCATGGGCGGCGAGCAGATAGCCGTCGTCGCTATAGCCGGTCGCATAGGCGATGACCGGCTTCTTCGCCCGCCGGACCCGGTCGAGCGCCTCGCTGACATCCGAGAGCGCGGCCTGGCCGCCGCCGAGGAAGGCGTCCAGGTCGAGCGCCACCGCCTTCACGCGGCCGTCGGTCGCGGCCCTGTCGAGCGCGTGGACGAGGTCGCGCAGCCGATGCTCCCGCGTCAGCGCGGAGCCGCCGCTCAGCACGTCGAGCGGGTCGGCCTCCACCGGCTGCTCCACGACGGTGCCGCCAATGGCCATGACCAGCGCGCCTTCGTCGGCGCTGCCGATCGTCGGCCGGGCGGACAAGGCGGCATAGAGCAGGCCGAAGAAGAGCAGCATGAACAGCAGCACCAGGCCGTCCTTGATGCCCACCAGGAGCCGCCAAACCTTGCCCACAAACCGCATGAGTTCTCGTCCTTTTCCTGGGCTGGCCGCTACCGGACCGGGGCACGAGTGTAAATGGAAGCGCCCGCCGCGACAGGCCTTGCGAGGCCTTGACCTCAGATGAACATGGCCTACATGCGGGGCTGCTGGCACTCCCCGCGGGTGAGTGCCAACAATGGTTCAACCTCGCGATCGGTTCCTCCGGCCAAGATGGCTCGGCGGCCGCTTGCAACAGTCAGAAAGGAACGCGCATGAATTTTCGTCCGCTTCATGATCGGGTGCTCGTGCGCCGCGTCGAGGCCGAAGAGAAGACGGCCGGTGGCATCATCATCCCCGACACCGCCAAGGAAAAGCCGCAGGAAGGCGAAGTCGTCTCCGTCGGCACCGGCGCTCGCAACGAATCCGGCGAGGTTCACCCGCTCGAGGTGAAGGCCGGCGACAAGGTGCTGTTCGGCAAGTGGTCGGGCACCGAGGTTCGCGTCAACGGCGAGGACCTGCTGATCATGAAGGAAAGCGACATCCTCGGGATCGTCGGCTGAATTCCGCGCACACTCTAGAATAAGGAAGCAAACAACATGGCAGCGAAAGACGTACGCTTTTCGCGTGACGCCCGTGAGCGGATCCTCCGCGGCGTCGACACCCTCGCCGATGCGGTGAAGGTGACCCTCGGTCCCAAGGGCCGCAACGTCGTCCTCGACAAGAGCTTCGGCGCGCCGCGCATCACCAAGGACGGCGTCACCGTCGCCA